>JBLNEP010000163.1:0-4875 GCA_050262755.1 Actinomycetota bacterium
GGTACTGGCGTCGGTACTGGTGTTGGTACTGGTGTTGGTACTGGTGTTGGTACTGGCGTTGGCGCGGGTGTCGGTACTGGTGTTGGCGCAGGTGTCGGTACTGGCGTTGGCGCGGGTGTTGGTACTGGTGTTGGCGCGGGTGTCGGTACTGGCGTTGGTGCGGGTGTTGGTACTGGTGTTGGCGCGGGTGTCGGTACTGGCGTTGGTGCGGGTGTCGGTACTGGTGTTGGCGCGGGTGTTGGTACTGGCGTTGGCGCGGGTGTCGGTACTGGTGTTGGCGCAGGTGTCGGTACTGGTGTTGGGGTGGGTGTGGGTGTTTGGGAAAATTCGTACGATCCAATATCTGCGATCGCGCTACCATTGCCATCTCCATCCACAGGACGCGGTTGTCCGCGTTCATCCGTGGCAGGAGCTCCGGTATTATTCCCCGCATCAATGGCCGGACTTCCTGGCAGTAATGGCAACACTAAGGCACCATTAATGGTTTGTAAAGGGCCAAGTTTAGGGTCAGCAATGGTAATTCCTGGCAAAACATTTTTATCATTCGGATCGTTCGTGGTCAGTTTTGCAGGAAATTGAATATTATTGCCCCCATCGGTAAAGTCACCTGTCGCTTGTTGCAGAATTTTGAAGGGATTTTGCGCCGTATTATTGGCAAAAATCGTATTGGCAAATGTTACCTTTTGACCACTAGCCGCAACTACACCGCCGCCTACCCATCCAGCATCATTATTAGCAATGGTTGTGTTAGTAATGGTGGTTGGTCCATAGAGAACCATTGCACCCCCGACACTGCTATAGTTCGGGTTTACTGTTTGGTCGCCATACACCAATTTATTGCCATAAAAGGTGCTGTTGGTAATCGTTGCAGGTCCTTGATCCAGTCGTAAACCAGCGCCCTGACCAGCGGCTTTATTGTTGGCAAAAGTGGTATTTGTAATGGTAATCCCCTGATTAGGTGTATTGCTAATAGCATACAAACCACCTCCATTTCCACCTTCCCCATTGGGGAGTGCTACCACTTGATTATCGATGTAGGTACAGCCGTTAATGGTGATTTTATCTTGGGCCCCTGTGAAGAGATGAGTTGCTCCTCCTCCTGCCTTTGCTGAGTTGCCTTGAAACAAACAATTACTCAGGGTAATTGCGCCCGATGGTTCATTAAGAGAACTGGCGCGATCGGTGTAAATTGCCCCGCCATAACCCCTTAATTCAGGGCGTTCTTTGCCTGTATCATAGAAGGCTGAGGTGGTATCATTTCCGACAAACCGCGAATTTTGAACAGTTAGTTTCCCGTTTAAGCTGTTAATCGCGCCGCCAACAATTCCTTTATTTTTGTTGAAATCACAGTTGTCGATTGTGCAAGCTTTCGGTCCCCAAAAGGCAATCGCACCAGCACCCCGTTCATCGTTCCCAGCAATGGCTTGATTTCCCTCAAATTGACTATTGGTTGCTGTTAAAGTACCATTGACATTGGCAAAGATTGCACCACCGCCTTTATCGGCGACGTTATTTTTGAATTGGACGTTATTGACTGTCAGTGCTACTTCATCAGTGGTGCTAATTGCTCCCCCTCGATCGCTGGTTTTGCCATTGGCAACGATTAAATTTTTAACGGTAAAACTGGTGGGAAAATCTACATTCGCGTTGACAAAGAAAACGCGAGATTGGTTATTGCCACTAATGGTTAAACCAGCCGCAGCCGAACCATCAATGATTAGATTTTTGCCAGCCGGAACTTCAAGCTGACCACTGGTTAAGGTAATGGTTTGGGCGGCTAATTTGGGATCAAAAACAATTGTATCTCCAGTCGCAGCCGAGGCGATTGCTTGCCTGAGCGATCCAATTCCACTATCGCTAAGGCTGGTAACCGTGAGAGTAGCCAAAACCCCTTGGTAAGAAGCCATTACTTCTGGCTTCAATGCTAAAGGTGTTTTGATTTCTCCTGTAGTAAAGTCTAAGTTCCAGTTGTAGCCTTGACCAATTTTACCAGTCGCAGCCGCAACTTTAATTCCGATTAATTGGCTGAGTTCTTCAACAAGAAGACTTCCTTCGCCAGCAGCCACTTCACAGCCATAAATGAGAAAATTGGCAGCTTGATTGAGTGCTGATTTCCACTGTTGCAACAAAGATTGATAGTGCTTAACTGTGTTTAAACTTAGTTGCACCTTACCTACGGAAAGGCAGCCTGAAGTGCCGTGAGTAATCAGGTGAATGGCATCAATCGCACCATGAATATCAGCATAGTTTTTGACTGCTGTCGTGATTTGTTCAAGGCCATTTTGGGCGCGATTGAGAATAATTACCTGTTGCCTTGGCAATACTCCCGCCGCTAGAAATTGGTAGTCAGTAACGCTAGAGTCAATAAAGACCAGGGAATGAAGAGGACGATTTTGACTACAAGCTTGGGTGTTGGTTGAAGCGAGAGAAAAAGTCATTTTTCTACTGAATGAATGGTAGGGATTGGTAGATACACCCTGGCTTGCCAAATGCTCTCAAGCCAGACTAACCCTTAAGACAGAGAAGAGGCAATCAGCATAAAGTAAGAGATTTTGGACTCCATGCCTTTCTCTTTTGCTTGAGGAATGCTTTAGCACCTATCAGTAGGATGAATTTTCCCCGATCGCACCACCCCCTTAAGCGCAGCTAGAACTTAACTGCTGCTAGTAATTGCGATCGAAGTGAGTATGAGTCTCAGTGATGACTAATATTTACCATTGATTTTGGTTGGAGACAGGATATTTATAGCACAAAGGCTAACTTTTTTCAAATTCATCAGTGAGTCAGCCAATTAAGAGAGAAAACCCTGAAGTCTAGAGGGAATTGTCAAGCCTTCAAATCGCTAAGAGCGAGTTCACAACATTTCTAGCATCTATGAAAGTTTCTGGTTTCACGGCACTCGGTTTCAAACCCTGAACCGTTGCTAGCAGTTGACCCGTACTTGCAATTTTAATTAAAGTTGTTGGGCGATCGCTGATAGTGGACCCCGCCTCAAAACTTAACTGAGCAAAGGTTAAACCTCCTGCTAAACCGAGTCGGTCTTGATTTATTTCAAAGTCAAGCAAACTATCATTTCCCTGACCTTCTGCTAAGACAAAAACATCCCGACCTGGTCCACCAATTAAAGTATCATTTCCCTGACCCCCGATCAGGAAATCATCACCGCTGCCACCAATCAAGGAATCACTATCATTGCCACCGACGATGGTATCATTGCCCGCACAACCATCTAGGGTATCAGCACCTTCTCCCCCATAGAGTATATCATCACCATCGCCACCGGCTAGGGTATCATTGCCAGTTTCCCCAGAGAGAAAATCATTCCCTGCGCCACCTTTCAGGATGTCATTACCACTGCCACCCAACAAGATATTATCGCCAGGGCCACCGTCTAAAAAGTCATCACCGTCGCAACCGTTTAGACTGTCATTACCACTACCACCAATTAAGGTGTCATTGCCACTATCACCGATGAGGTTATCATTACCCTCTTCACCCCAGATCACATCATTACCCTTACCACCAAAAATGATGTCATCGCCTGTGCCACCCTCGATCCAATCTTCGTCCTCATTGCCTGAGATCAGGTCATTGCCACCACCACCCAGGATCGTGTCCTGACCTAATTCACCCAGGATCGTATCGTTGCCTTCCCCACCTTGGACTGCATCGTTGTCTTTGCCTGCCAAAATCAGATCGTTGCCGGGGCCACCATCTAGGTAGTCATTGCCTTCATTGGAAGATAACCAGTCGTCGCCATTGCCACCCAATAAGTTATCGTTGCCGGTCATACCGATGAGGGTGTCATTGCCACCAAACCCATTGAGTTCACTACTGACTGGATCGCTAACCAGTGAGTCGTTTTCTTCGCTGCCATTGAGGGTTTCCTCGACTGGGTTGGGACTTAAGGGAGCGATCGCAGGATCGGGAGTGGGGAAGCGGTCACACAAGCACCCTAGATCGAGCGGTGGGGAAGTTGAGGTTTCTGTCTCTACGGCGGTTGATGTTGTTGGTAGGGAAGTGGGGGTAGTCGTTGGGGTAGTCGTTGGGGTGGTTGTTGGGGTAGTCGTTGGGGTAGTCGTTGGGGTAGTCGTCGGGGTAGTCGTTGGGGTAGTCGTCGGGGTAGTTGTCGGGGTAGTCGTTGGGGGAGTCGTTGAGGGGGTAACTGTTGCGCCAAATTCAAAGGCACCGATGTCTATTTTTCCGTCGCTGCGGGAAGCACCTCGTTCGTCAGTGGTGACGCTAGAGAGGGTGGCCCCGGCATCGATCGCTGGACTTCCGGCCAGTAAGGCATAGGTCAGAATGTTACCGCCATTGTCTTGCAGGGGGCCGAGTTTGGGGTCTGCGATCGTAATTTTGGCGGTGACATTAATGTCAGAGGCATCTTTGGAATTTTTAGCAGGAAATTGCAGGTTATTCCCACCATCAATGAGTTCGCCGGTTGTGTGTTGTTTAATGTTCCAAGTATTACCTCCGTTACCGGCGGTGTTATTCGCAAAAATTGAGTTTTTGACTGTGGTGGTTTGATTGTTTCCAGAAAAGGCACCCCCGGCAAATCCGGCGTAATTGTTAGCAAGGGTCGCGTTGATCATGGTAGTAGGATTAGAGCTACTCAGCGTCATCGCTCCTCCTAAACCGCCTTTGCCATCAGATGTTACGGCTCGGTTTCCTGAAAAAGTAGTATTGATAATCGTACCGGGGGATTTTTCTCCGACCCATAAGCCGCCACCTTGATCCTGGGAGGAATTCTTCACAAAAGTGGTATTGCTAATGGTATATTCACCATTTCCTATCCGCAATCCCCCCCCTAAAGCATCGCCTTTTGAGTTCTTGAGCACCTGATTATTACTGAGGGTACAACCCTCCATCACCATT
>JBLNEP010000164.1:0-44716 GCA_050262755.1 Actinomycetota bacterium
ACGAAGCATATTGGAAGATCAGGCGACCGAAGTAGCCGTGAGCTGCCACAATGTTGTAGGTTTCTTCTTCTTGACCGAATTTGTAACCGTAGTTTTGAGATTCGGTTTCGGTGGTTTCACGCACCAAGGAAGAAGTTACCAGAGAACCGTGCATCGCGCTGAAGAGCGAGCCACCGAACACACCAGCCACACCCAACATGTGGAAGGGGTGCATCAGGATGTTGTGCTCTGCTTGGAACACGATCATGAAGTTGAACGTGCCAGAGATACCGAGAGGCATACCATCAGAGAAGCTGCCTTGACCCAGAGGATAGATCAGGAACACGGCGGTAGCGGCTGCAACTGGTGCAGAGTAAGCCACGCAGATCCAAGGACGCATTCCCAAGCGGTAAGACAATTCCCACTCACGACCCATGTAGCAGAAGATACCGATCAGGAAGTGGAAAATCACGAGCTGGTAGGGGCCACCGTTGTAGAGCCACTCATCCAAGCTAGCTGCTTCCCAGATGGGATAGAAGTGCAAGCCGATCGCATTGGAGGAGGGGACAACTGCACCAGTAATGATGTTGTTGCCATACAACAGAGAACCTGCCACGGGTTCGCGGATACCGTCGATATCCACAGGGGGAGCTGCAATGAAGGCAACCACGTAGCAGATAGTGGCTGTCAACAGGGTGGGGATCATCAGAGTCCCGAACCAGCCTACATAGAGGCGGTTTTCGGTACTGGTGACCCAGTTGCAGAACTGTTCCCAAACATTAGCGCTTTCGCGACGCTGTAAGGTTGTGGTCATGTGTTTATGATTGCGATGAATTTTCAAGGTTCAGATGATGTAACTAATTATTAAGCACTTTGTTAAGGTTTGTAAAGAGGTTGTTCTCATAGGATTGCTAATGAAAGGTATAAACTTAAATTATCAATGGGTAACGCGAAGTGCGAGTCAAGGCTGGGTGTGATGTCACAAACCACGGTTGGGAGTCTCTTGAAAGGTAAGTCGCTACCACCGAAGTTGGTGGTGAGGTTGGGGAAGTTTGTCTGGACGACAATGTGGCAATTGATGATGTCTCAGCTTGCGCCCCGCGATCGCACGGGTGCCTATATCCGCCCCAACAGCAGTTTTAGGAACTCGGTGAGTCAGCAGGAAGGGAACCCCTACCAACCGGAAGCAGGACGTTATCGCCTGATCGTGGGCATGGGGTGTCCGTGGGCTCATCGGACTTTGGTAGTCAGGGTACTGAAGGGGTTGGAAGAGGCGGTCGCAGTATCTGTGGTGTATCCGTCCACCGATGGGATGTGGGTATTTGAGACAGCAGAACAGGGTTGCTTGAGTTTACCGGAACTGTACCAGCTAGCAGAACCAGCTTATAAAGGGCGATCGACAGTGCCGGTGTTGTGGGATGTTAAGAATCAAGCGATCGTCAATAATGAGAGCGCTGAAATTATTATCATGTTGAATTCAGAGTTCAACCAATTCGCTCAAAACCCTGAATTGGATTTATATCCAGAGGAGTTGCGGGAGAAAATTGACTCGTGGAATGACAAAATTTACCATGCAGTCAATAATGGCGTGTATCGCTGCGGTTTTGCCCAAACTCAGGAAGCTTACAGTGCTGCTTGCGATCGATTGTTTGCCACTTTAGATGAAATTGAACAGACGTTAGCTTTCAGTCGGTATCTGTGTGGCGAGCGCCTCACCCTAGCGGATGTGCGACTTTTTACCACCTTATTTCGCTTTGATGTGGTGTATTACAGTTTATTTAAATGTAACCGCCGTCGCATTCAAGATTATCAATACTTAGGGGGATATTTGCGAGACTTGTACCAGCTTCCTGGAGTTGCTAGCACCTGTGACTTGGAGGCTGTTAAGCGAGATTACTACGGAAATTTATTTCCGCTCAACCCAGGTGGTATTATTCCGACTGGGCCTGAAGTTGCTTCCTTGCTAATACCCCACGGCCGAGAAAAGATGGGTATTCACTAAGTGGGTTGTTTTGAAAGAATAAAGAGTGATGACTCGTAAGGAATATTGACCTATCCCCCTTAGGTTTAAACGGTACAAACCTGGTAATTTTTGACAGTTAATCAATGAGTAAGGCTATGCCATCAGAGTTTAATTTTTTTCAACATTGGTATCCTCTTTCACCCATTGAAGACCTCGATCCAACTCGACCAACAACGGCAAAATTATTAGGATTGCGGGTTGTAATCTGGAAACCAAAAACCTCTGAAACTTACCGCGTCTTTTTAGACGAATGCCCCCATCGCCTCGCTCCTTTAAGTGAGGGTCGCATTGACGAGCAAACAGGTCAGTTAATGTGTAGTTATCATGGTTGGCAATTTGATGCGGAAGGACATTGTACCCGTATTCCTCAAGCAGAAAATCCACAACTGATCCTCCAAAATAAAACTCTCTGTGCTGTAGCATTACCTTGTCGCCAAGAAAATGATTTACTTTGGGTTTGGCCGGATCGCCACTCTGTTGCTTTAGCGGCTACAGTTCCCCTACCGCTCTCCCCACAAATTGATGCTGCTAAAGGGTTTGTTTGGTCTTCCTACCTGCGCGATCTCGAGTATGACTGGCAAACGCTGATTGAAAATTTAGCCGATCCGAGTCATGTTCCTTTTGCCCACCATGGCGTCCAGGGAAATCGAAAACAGGGACAGCCAATGCCTTTGAAAATTGTGCAATCAACTCCTGATTTAATTGAGGCAAAAGTTCAGAGAGACCCTCCGACGACCCATACTCTCAAAACAACCGTCTTTTTTAAGCCGCCTTGTCACTTAGAATATATCATCAGTTTTGGCTCCGATCGCCAGGTCGGATTCGTCTTTTACTGTATCCCAGTTGCTCCCGGTAAATGCCGATTAGTCGGTCAGTTTCCGCTCAACTTTGCCAAAACATTTCACCGATTTATGCCACGTTGGTTAGATCATATCAGAACTCGCAATTTGGTGTTGGAAGGAGATATGATTTTGCTGCATCAACAGGAGCATTTTTTCAAGCAAAAGCAACAAAAAGAAAGTTGGGAAACTGCCTATAAGCTGCCGACAAGTGCCGATCGCTTAGTAATAGAGTTTCGTCGGTGGTTCGATCGATATGCTGGCGGCAAGTTACCTTGGGAGGAAGTGGGACTGGCGGAGGTAGAAACCGCAGCAATTTGTGAGGAGCGTCAGTTCCTTTTAGACCGCTATCGGCAACACACTCAGCACTGCCATAGCTGCCGAACGACCTTGAAAAGGGTACAAGGTCTTCAGAGGGTACTGTTAACTTATGTTGCGGTCGCAGTCCCGACAGTTGCAGTGATGCCTGATGCACTTCGGTTCAAGCTGGGTTTGCCGATGATGGCGGTTGCTTTATCCAGCCTGGGAATTTATAGTTGGCTGAAACTTTGGCTAGAGCCGAAATTTTATTTCGTTGACTATATACACGCGGAAAAATAACGCTGATGCTGGTGCGTTTAGTGGACTGCTTCAGTTTAATTGCGGACAGGCGGTAGTTGCAGCAAGGTATTGGTAGAGGCAGGGAGTTCCGCAGGGGTTGAGGGAGGGAGTTCAGAATTGGAAGCGGGTTCTAACTCTAACTTGATGGCGGTGGAACTGGGATTTTGTGCCTTGGCGAGTAAATCAACAGCATCTCCCAAGGCGGAAGTTAAACTTTTGCGGGTTTCGGCGTGATCGGCTTGCTCTTGCTGAAGAGCTTGGACCAAGTGGCTAAGTTCTTCGCGGGTGCGGTCGCGTTCTAGCAAGGTTTCCACTAATCTCGCTTTCAATTCCTCAACGGTTTGTAGTGATTCGATCTGCTGCTGGTGGGTCATCGCTGCTTGGCCTTCATCAGGCAAACTTGAAGAGAAATTCTGAAATTTTTGAATTTCTGCTTTCAAAGCGTTGATTGTTTGCTGGTATTGCTGAGCATCTGTCCGTCGCTGTTGAGCTTCGGTATTGTAGAGTTGACGCCATTGATCGGCACTTTCCAAAGCTGCATCGCGATCGCGGATGGCTTGGGCTAACTGCTGTTGCAGACGCTGAATTTCCTCTAACCACTGCCTGACATCCTGAACCATATCGATTTTGGTAATTGGTAATTGTCTCCTAATCCTCGGTCCCTATGAGCTTCTTTCGTGTTTTGCGCCACTTTTATTTTGCTATGCGACGGGAACTTTTTCACCGCAGTCGTTTCCAGAGCTGGTTAATTGCTTCTGTCCAGTTCGCTCGCAAGGTTATTTTAGCTTTATTTCGGATGCTTTGGCAGCTTTTGAGAAGTCTGCTGAGGAGATTGGGGGACTTTTTTTATTTCTTTCGCTACTTAAATTGGTCCACACTCAAAGAAGTGTGCGATCGCGCCGGTCAGCAGCGTTTGCCAGGGCTATCGGCAGAAATGGCGTACAATGCGATGCTTGCCTTCTTCCCTGCCCTGTTGGCTTTCCTGGCAGCCATTGCTCTGTTTGAATCGCTGCAATCTACTCTTTACCAAATGGCGAGCTTGTTAGGCAAGATCATCCCCGATGATGTTCGTAACTTAATCAGCACCCTGATCAAACAAATTCTTGCAAGTCGCAACCAACAACTATTTTCCCTGAGCTTTCTCGGGTCACTCTGGGCATTTTCTGGTGTTTTAAGTGCAGCGATGGCGGCCCTCGATCAAATCCATCAAATTCCCTCGGAGCAAGCACGACCTTTTTGGAAAGCAAAGCTTGTTTCTATCGGGTTAAGCATTGGCACCATTCTCTTGTTAATTCTTGCTTGCGGGGTCGTTTTTGTTAGTGACCTAATCGTACAGATCGTTGCTCGCCAGAGTTGCTTACTCGAAGCAGTGCAGAATTGCCAATTAGATAATCTGGAGAATTGTTCGTTACTAGCTGTTCCCAATTGCCCCTTAGAATCACAATTGTTAAGAGGTTGGCGACATTGGCGTTGGCCCATTACTTTAGGGATTGTTTCTGTAACCTTCGCCTTTGTCTACCGTTACGGACCCAGCCACCGCCAACCAAACACACCGATTTTCCCGGGAGCAGTTTTATCCGCTATTTTGTGGGCGGTTCTCTCTAGTTTATTTCGGCTCTACGTTTCTCATTTTGGCAATTATAATTTGACTTACGGTACAATTGGCACATTTATTATTTTGTTATTGTGGCTTTATCTCAGTTCCTTGGTAATGTTATTAGGAGATCAAGTGAATGTAACGGTGGGAGCGGCCATGAGAAAACTCAAAAATTAAAAGACAGTAGCTGTTTTGATAATTTTTAAGAATCTGCGGAGCGATCAGCGACGCTGGAAAGTTCCGATCGCACCCACAGCAATGGAAATAAACAGCAGCACCCAGATTGCACCACCCCGAATAAATGTCAGTACGCCCAACCCTCTGAGCAGCCAAACCAGCAACGTCAGCCCTAGAAGAATGCCGAAAATTAAGTACAATGGAGGCGTTTGAAATTGAGGAGATTTAGTCATGGTCCATCTCAAAGGAGTGTGTACTTCAATCATAACTGCAATACTGCTGAGTGCCTATCAGCCAGCAACCATTGAGAAAAGAAATTTAGGGCTCATGTCTCCCCAGTTAGGGAGGCTAGGGGAAAGAGCCATTGCTGCTGAGAAAGCTCCTGCTCAAAGTTTAACAATTTCTGACCGAGGCATAGGGTCCGCCTTGCTGGGGATGACCGTGGGGAAACTCAAACAAACCCTAGGAAGCAAGGCACAGTTCCAGGTATCGTCTCCTTATCAAGTAGACTTTGATGCTCTGGCTGTCAGCCAGTCGGGCAAGGTACAATATCGAATTATTTACCCAGCAAGAACGAAGCTTAAAGATACAGAAGCAATTGAATTATTAATGACGGACAATTCTAATTATAAAACAGCTCAGGGCGTTAAGCCGGGAATGACCTTGAAACAAGCAGAAGCAATTTATGGTAAGGCTACTTTGTCTTACCATATAGAGAATGAATCGAGGGAAAGGGTCATTTTTGCTAAGCAGCCGAGTCAGAAGATTTCCTTTGTTCCGAAGGTGAAAGGAAAGCAAGTTGCTGGAATTTATGGGGCGGGAAAAGGGGGATATTTTGAGACCAATCAGTATCAACCTAATGCAGTGATTGAGTCGATTTGGGTGCGGAAGTGAAGGAGGGTTGAAAGGGGCTGTCTAGGGCTTGCTGAAGAAGGGGGAAAGGGGAAAAAAGGGGGAAAGGAGAGTCGGGACAAAAAGTGCAAACGTTTTGAGGTCTAGCACCAGATTTGGAAGCGCTTGACAGGGTTCTTAATGCCTTCCGAATCCTTCATGAATGCAGGTTTTAGCTTTTTTCAGCAAGCCCTACCTAGGATTGCACTCGCTTTAATAAAACTGAATTTTTTCTCGTGCTGAAAATAAGAGCGCTCTGCCTTCAAAAAAAAGGCGAGCAATGCTCGCCCCCAGTCCGATTATTTAGCAGTTAACAACTCAGCCGGCAGTCGCTTAAATGCCAGTCTTTCATTCTCAATATCCACAAAAATCGTGTCACCTTCATGGAATTCTCCTCGCAAAATCGCCTTGGCAATCTGCGTTTCTAGCTCCCGCTGAATCGCCCGTTTTAAAGGTCGCGCTCCATACACGGGATCGTAGCCAATTTCTGCTAAGAAATCTAGAGCTGGATCGGACAGCTTCAGCGACATTTTGCGGTCAACTAACCGTGCTTCTAAGCGCTCAATTTGCAATTTAACAATCTGTCGCAACTCATTTTTCTGCAACGACTGGAAGATAATCATCTCATCAATCCGGTTCAGAAATTCTGGGCGGAAGGCAGACCGCATCGCATCCATCACTCGGCTTCGCACTTCTTCTTCATTTCCCGCTACATCTAAAATGTATTGAGACCCGACGTTGCTAGTCATAATAATCACAGCATTCTTAAAATCTACTGTGCGACCTTGCGAATCAGTGAGGCGACCGTCATCCAGAATTTGCAGCATGATGTTAAAGACATCTGGGTGAGCTTTTTCGATTTCATCGAACAAAATCACCGCATAAGGCCGACGACGAATTGACTCTGTTAATTGCCCGCCTTCATCATAACCCACATAGCCAGGAGGCGCCCCAATTAAGCGAGAAACGGCGTGTTTTTCCATGTACTCCGACATATCAATTCGCACCATCGCGTCTTCGCTGTCGAATAAATAAGCTGCCAATGCTTTTGCTAGTTCTGTTTTACCAACCCCTGTCGGTCCTAGGAAAATAAAGCTAGCCACGGGTCGATTTGGATCGGCTAAACCAGCACGAGAACGCTGAATTGCGTCGGCAACTGCTGTTACTGCTTCATCTTGTCCGATGACTCGTTTGTGCAATTCATCTTCTAAGTTTAAGAGTTTTTGCATTTCCGATTCAACCAACTTGCTAATCGGAATCCCCGTCCACTTGGAAATAATTTCTGCAATGTCTGCTTCGGTTACTTCTTCTCGGAGCAGAGTTTGACCGGAGGTTTGAGTGGCTGAGAGTTTAGCTTCTGCTTCTTGTAATTGCCGTTCCAACTGAGGCAATTTTCCATATTCCAACTGAGCAGCGCGGTTGAGGTCATATTCCTGCTTCGCTTGCTGAAGCTCAATATTAACCTTATCTCTCTGTTCTTTCAGTTTCTGAATGCTAGCTATGATATCTTTTTCAGACTGCCACTGGGCATTCAGTGCCGCCTGTTCTTCTTTCAGGTTTGCTAAGTCTTTTTCCAACCTCTCCAACCGTTCTTGGGAGGCGAGATCGGTTTCTTTTTGCAGGGAAAGGCGCTCCATTTCGAGCTGCAAAATCTTGCGGTCGATTTCGTCGAGTTCTTCTGGTTTGGAAGTAATTTCCATTTTTAACTTAGCTGCTGCTTCGTCCACTAAGTCAATGGCTTTATCCGGAAGGAAGCGATCGCTAATATAGCGAGTGGACAAAGTCGCTGCTGCCACTAAGGCACTATCGGAAATTTTAACGCCATGATGCACTTCATAACGTTCTTTCAACCCCCGCAAAATCGAGATTGTATCTTCGACACTGGGTTGATCGACAAAAACTTGTTGGAAGCGACGCTCTAGGGCTGCATCTTTTTCGATGTACTTCCGGTATTCATCCAAGGTGGTCGCACCGATGCAACGCAATTCGCCCCTCGCTAACATGGGTTTTAACAGGTTGCCTGCGTCCATCGCGCCTTGAGTGGCGCCTGCACCCACAACGGTATGAATTTCATCAATAAACAAGATGATTTGACCGCGAGAATCAGTCACTTCTTTGAGCACTGCTTTCAGCCGCTCTTCAAATTCACCCCGGAACTTAGCACCCGCAATTAATGCACCCATATCTAAGGCAATTAACTGCCGGTCTTTGAGGGACTGAGGCACATCTCCAGCAATGATGCGCTGAGCGAGGCCTTCTGCGATCGCAGTTTTACCCACTCCCGGTTCCCCAATCAACACCGGGTTATTCTTAGTACGACGGCTCAAAATTTGAATCGTGCGACGAATCTCATCATCCCGTCCAATCACTGGGTCAAGCTTACCTTGACGTGCAAATTCGGTGAGGTCGCGGCCATATTTTTCCAGTGCTTCGTATTTGCCTTCTGGATTTTGATCGGTCACTTTTTGGTTCCCCCGGACTTGGGCAATAATTTCTTTTAACTTGGCTTCATCTAGTTTAAATTCTTGGTACAAATTTTTGCCAAAGCGGTCATCTTTGCTATAGGCAAGTACCAAGTGTTCGATGGAAATGTATTCATCACCATACTCTTTACGCTCAACTTCGGCCCGGTCTAGCAGAGAGTCGAGGGAACGACCAAGATAGACATTGCTACCACTGCCGGAAATTTTCGGCTGGCGACTGATAAATTCATCCGTGCGTTCCTGAATTTTCGATGCCGGAACTCCTGCCTTATTAAATAAGCTGCTTGCCAGTCCTTCCTGTTCTAGCAAGGCTTTCATCAAATGTTCGCTCTCAAGCTGCTGTTGCTGAGCTTGTTTAACGATCTCTGGAGTACGAGCGATCGCTTCCCAGGCTTTCTCGGTAAATTGATTGGGATTGTTTGGTTGCATAATTCCGTTATCCCCTGAATGAAAAAGGATGATGGCTGTAGAGGCGATCTATTCCCCCTACAACAGCTATTGTAGGAAGCAAAAGCCCCGCGATGGATCGGTGATCCCCTATTCCTAGATAGGTATAGCCGTCCTTTTTCAAGCTTCTGGTTCACTTCCAGAAATCATCAGTTGAGAGATTTATTGCTCAACTTGTTACTCCTCTGGACCTGTACTGATTAAAGTTTAGCAGCTCTTAAAATTCTCCATTTTTTCTGCCCTTAATCTTATTGCATTCTTACCTGTACTGGCAACCATACGGTAAAGGTAGAACCACGATTAATTTCGCTTTCAACGGTGATATCACCCCCCAGAATTTGGCACAGACGCTGGCTAATTGCTAACCCTAAACCTGTACCGCCATATTTGCGGGTAGTAGAAGCATCAGCTTGAGTAAAAGCTTTAAAGATCTGTTGCAACTGTTCGGAGGTCATGCCGATCCCCGTATCGCTCACGCGAAATAGAAAAATTTGAGAATTAGAACTTAAAGCAGGAGTAGAATCATACTTACTTTTTGGTTGAACTTTTTCATTTTTAATCCTTTCTGCGGTGATTGTAATGCGCCCACTTTCAGTGAATTTGGCAGCGTTACTGAGCAAATTTAAGAGAATTTGTCGTACTTTTGGCAGGTCAGCGTACATAGACCCAAGTTCACCGTTGGTTTGCAGCATTAAGGTATTACCTTTTCTTTCAACTAAAGGTTGGGCTGTAGTTACGACTTCTTCTAGCATCGCGAGGACCTCAAAATTTTCTAAGTAAAGCGTGACGTGACCCGCTTCAATTTTAGAAATGTCGAGAATATCGCTAATTGTAGATAACAGGTGTTTACCAGCCGTTTGAATCTTTTCCAAATCGGGTTGAAATTCCTCATAGCCTAAATCTTGGGCATCTTCTTGCAGCATTTCGCTGTAGTTGATAATGGCATTGAGGGGGGTACGCAGTTCATGGCTCATGTTAGCCAAAAACACACTCTTAGAACGGTTAGCAGCTTCGGCAGCAATTTTTGCTTCTTGCAATTCTTCAGTGTATTCAGCAACTCGCTGGATCAGTTCATTCAGAGAAATAGTTAACTGACCAACTTCATCAGCAGTTGTAACCGGAGCTTGAAGTTCAAAATTTGATTCTTCTGTTACTTTCTGAGCAATTTTAGTGGTTGCTTCTAGAGGCCTGGCGATCGCTCCACTCGTATAAATTGCTAAGAGGGCAGCAAGGGTAGCAGAGACTAATAAACTGGCAATGAGAATTGCTCTTCCTAGCTTCTCTACCTTCTCAAAAGTTTCCAAGGCTCGCTCAGTGCCTTGGCGAGAGTTGCTCGCCAGCTTAGCTGATTGCTGCGAAAACTCTTCGAGCTTCACAAAGATTTTGCTATTCGGAAAGTTATTTAACCTCTGCTGAGCAGCTTGTACTTGCTGGGGCTTCCAATTAGAAGACTTCAGCTTGGCTAAAATATCGTCTATTTCCTGGGTGTAAGCTTGCAGAGTCTGTGTATAGTTATCTGCTAGCTCCTGAATCTGCTGATAATCGGTTTCAGCTTGTGGCTCAGGAATTTCTGGCAGCGATTTTACTTGTTCTAGAAGTTTAATCATCTCGGTTGCACGAGATAACAAGAGAGAGGTTGCTTGTACAAAAATTTCTGGTTTAGTGATTTGGTTAATGAGATCTTGCTGACTGATTTTTACCTCCAAGGCAACTTGATGGAGGCTCGTTAACAGTTCGCCTTTTTCTCTATCTATTTTTATTTGTTCCCTAACTTGCTGCTGGTAATACCCTTCAACGATACGCCCCGCTAGAGTGCCCAGAATAGTAACACTAATGACCAGGGCATACCCGCAGCCAATTTTCTGCCTGATCCCTAAACGGTTGAATAGACTTTTTAACCCTCTTTGACTAGGGTTTCGGGGTTGGTTTTCCGAGGTAGAGGTGAAAGACATCCGCAAGATACCTGTCAGCCAAGAACGGCAAGGTCTAGATTATAAGATTATTTTAAAGGTAATCTACCGGATACGAGCTAATTCCTATCTCAGTTAAGCTGACGCTGCTGATGCTAGAGGGGTCAGGAACTGAGTTGCCACTCCCAGAACCCTCTCGACCATCATCGGGTGGCTGTAGGGTTCCCATCACCTGCTTCATCACTTGTTTTTTTGCCTCCTCTGTCAAGCTGAGGGTTAGTGGGGGTTCAATCTTGTTGATGTTATTGAATCCGGATCGGGTGTCTAGAAGTTTCGCTTTTGAGCTGTTCGTGGTTCTCGATTAAAAAATCTATGGCGTTTTTGAAATAAACTTTACTTTGTGAATTAAAAATGGTTTGATTTAAGTTGATTTGATTCAGTTTTTCCTGAAGACTCAAGCGATAATCATCGTGATGAATAAGTTTTAATATCAAGGCAATATATTCTTCAGGAGTCTTTGCAACTAATTCTGATAAACCAACACTATGGAGCATCTGAGAGCCAATGCGGTTGTACCATTTATTTCCTTCAAAGGTAATAGTGGGGATTCTCAAGTATAAGCTATCAGCAACCGTGTTGCAGCCACCAAAATGATAAGGTTCAATGCAAATATCTCCCTCTTCCATCAGCGCCATATACTGCTCATAGGGTTGAGCAGGGATTAATTCGCTCCACTCTTTGCCCAAGGCAGCTTCTAAATCCCTAGCGAAAGGGATAAAATCATTTTTCCGAGTTAAGGCGCCACCCGCAAAAAATCTAAACAGAATCTTTTTCTGGCAATGCTTCACAACCTCCTTTAAATAGCACAGAAGGGGGTAATTAACTTTTTGAGCGTACCAGGAGCAATTAATAATAAATCTTGAGGGTTGTTTTTCCAGATTTCTAATTTGGTAAATGGGTCGATTGTGAATCACGCCAAATCCAGGTAAAAGTACCAATCTTTCTGAATAATTTGCTTCTGCACCTTCCGGAATTTCGACCTCTGCACCACTTATATAGTAATCAATTTCTGAACCGAACGTGCTAACTGAATGACCAACGCCACAAAGTTGAATGGGAGCAATTCTTAAATTTGATAAAAAAATACTTTCAGAACTCATGCCGATATCGGGATAATAAACTGCGATAAAGTCATTGTTTTTTAGAGAATCTATGTTTAAGCTACCTTCAACGATGTAAACATATCTAATTTCTTTAAAAAAGCCAATATCTAAGTTATTTCTGATCGGTCCTAAATGCACTAAGGTGAGTTCGTAGTTATCCTTAAGCGATTCGACAAATTCAGAGAGGGTGCGGTAGACTGAATGCTGGGAGAACCAAAGAGAGGTAATCACAGCAATTTTTTTAGGGTGGGGATGATTCTGAATTTTTGTATGAGTGACAAAGGAGCTATTTTTGATAGATTGGTTGATCCTCTGTTTAATTTCGCGGTCGCGGTCGCCGTCAATATAGGTAGCTCCAAAATATAAATCGTCAATATTATAAAAATCTGTCAATTGCTCATCTTGATAGGTAATATGTTCTTTGAGATTTTGGTAAGCTGTTTCGTTAATAATGCCAGAGCGGTAAATTTCACAGTAACAAGAATACCAAAAGCAAGCTAACTGAGGATTGGCTTTAAAAATAGATTGACGGTCAAATTTAACAGTGTTTCTCGCTGAGTATAACGTGAGTAATTTAGCAAAATTCCGGGGTTGGTCTC
This sequence comes from Actinomycetota bacterium, assembly GCA_050262755.1. Taxonomy (GTDB): domain Bacteria; phylum Cyanobacteriota; class Cyanobacteriia; order Cyanobacteriales; family Microcoleaceae; genus JBLNEP01. The sequence continues at coordinate 12,709 of JBLNEP010000164.1, forward strand.
TTAATATTTCTAGGTAAGCATCGGTAGTTCCTAAACTCGACATTGCCACAAGGTTAGCAATTGTGAGGTTAAACTGAATAAAGCGAGTAACATGGCGATCGCTGAGAATATAGTCTGGTTGAGTAAATAAATATAAAAAATTTTTGACAAAAACATTGATAAAATACTGAGATTCCTGGCTTAAACTATAGTAGGTTTCTTTTTCAAAGTATTCTAGGATTTTGAGAAATTTCTCGGACAGTCGATCGTAGTCTTGATTTAGGTAGAGAGTAAGCAGTTCTGTAGGATTGACTTGGGGCTGCTGTAAAATCTCAGATTGAGGGAACATTTTGATTCTCTAGCTAATCACAACTGTTTCTGACTCCCCCCTGATTTAGGGGGAGAATTTTGCTACATTTACTGGCAAAACTGAAATTGCGCTAATTCCTCAGGAAGTCTAGAAGCATTGGGGATATTAGCAGCGACAGGGGCAAAAATTCCCATGCCAAAGCTACAGCCATTCGGAGTTGTACATTCGCCTGGTTTTGCAGCAACTTGATATTCGCCTTCGACCGAGGGAGTAAATGCCAGCACTGGTAAAGCCTCTGTCTTTTCGCTAGCAGCAACGACTTGACCGTTCACATCTTTGAGGGCTAAGTTCAAACCCTGACAATTTTCGTCACAAGCGCCGACAAAAATATATTCTGTGCCCGGATAAAGGGTGGCCCGAAACGGAGATTCTGCTTGCTTGCGGACTTTTCCAATCAGTGGCCAAAATACCAGCTTGTATCCATTGCCTCTTCGCTGTTGAACTTCATTTCTTAGCCGACAAACAACACTTTTTTGATCGCTAGTCAAGTCTCGAGCGATCGCAGTTCCGATGAAGGCAGCAGCCAGAATCAAGGTGATTCCAGGCAGCAATAAATGTTTAATTTTCATTGATGTACCCTAGGGGGAATTTTTGACAAGTGATATTAAGCAACTTAACAGCCTGCTTGATTTGCTTTAAAGATGGGGGCGTTGCTGGGAATCCAGGCAAGTCAGCCAGTAAGCCAGTGCCTAGAATCAAACATTAGCAGGACAATTAAAATAAAATCCTATCATACGGTTTTTAAGTGAAGGAGAATAAAAGCCTCTTAGGGGTGATGAGTCATTCAATTTGTGATTCTAACTGGTAGCGAAATAAGCACTTCTGAGGGTACGATCGCTTTTCTCTACTCTCAATCTCGGTTAAAGCCTTGCCACCGACCGAGCCGTTCGGCAAAATCTTAAGAGTTGTAACAAAATAGAACTGTTGCTGTTTGAGGTTTGGTTGTCAAAGAGTTCATCTGCTACCCCTAATCACCCACTTAGGTGATTCCAAGGGAGGAAGCCAGATGCTCTGACTCAACCATACTTTGAGAACAAGTAGAAAATCTCAGAGGAATTCATCAGTTGAGGATTTTTAGTGAACTTGACCCCCAACGGCGGCGTAGCCTGCTGATTTTATTTGGGGCTGGCTTATTATTCTGGTCGAGTCTGGCTGCTTTACTACCCACTTTACCCCTGTACGTGCAGTATGTGGGCGGTACGAAGCAGCAAATTGGCCTAGTGATGGGATCTTTTGCGATCGGGCTGCTGCTGTCGCGACCCTGGCTGGGTTCGCTGGTAGATATCAAGGGTCGCAAGTTGGTGTTACTCTTGGGCACGTTGGTGGCGGAACTCGCACCGATGGGCTACCTATTCGTGCATTCTATTCCGTTACTGCTGGCTTTCCGAGTCTTTCACGGTATTAGCATTGCTGCGTTTAGCACTGGTTACAGCGCCTTGGTGACCGACTTGTCCCCTGAGGGACGCAGAGGCGAATTAATTGGCTATATGAGTTTGGTTCATCCGGTTGGCGTGGCTTTGGGCCCGGCGATCGGGGGATTTTTACAAGCTGGGGTTGGTTATGGGCCTTTGTTTGTGATGTCTTCGGTGCTGGCACTGTTGGCTTTGCTGTGTACCTATCAGGTTTGGGAACCTACGGATACTGAGGTGTCCCAAGTACAGTTGGCTGCTCAGGCTGATGACAGTCAGCGCTATTGGCAAATGCTGTGGAGTCCCCGCGTCCGCATTCCCGCTTTGGTGCTGCTGCTGATGGGTTTGGTCTTTGGGACTTTGAGCACGTTTATGCCGTTGTACATTCAGGAAACCAAGGTGAATTTGAATCCGGGTCTGTTTTATACGGCGGCGGCGATCGCCAGTTTTGCCATTCGCTTGCCCACGGGACGGGCTTCCGACAAATACGGCCGCGGTTTATTTATTACGGGGGGTCTGCTGTGCTACGCGATCGCCATGTTCCTGCTCTGGACAGCACAGAGTAGTCAAGCTTTTTTACTGGCCGCTGTGTTTGAAGGTGCTGGTGGTGGGACTGTCGTACCGATGATGGTAACGCTGATGGCTGACCGCTGCGCCCCCCATGAACGTGGGCGATTATTTTCCTTGTGCGTAGGGGGATTTGACTTGGGAATTGCGACCGCGGGTCCTACTTTGGGCTTTGTCGCTGAACAAGTCGGCTACAGTAATATGTTCGCCCTTGCTACTGGCCTCGCTGGTTTGGGAATGCTGATCTTCCTCACCCAATCTAGTAAGGATCTGCCCCATTCCCTCAAATTTGCCCTCGGTCAAGGCCAAGATGTCTACGCTTTCAAGTAAGCTATCCCTCATGATATTAAAAGGATTGAGTTCAAGAAAGTTTTACCTTCCCAACTCAATCCTTTTCATTGCTTGATACGGGCTTGGAGGGACTCGAACCCCCGACCTTATGGTCCGTAGCCATACGCTCTAATCCACTAAGCTACAAGCCCTTGTTTGTTTCTGGCTTTCAGGAATCTCCCGTTTGCACAGAATTTAATAGTAGCACTACCTCAAAAAAAAATGCAAGACCTTCCGGAAAAATTTTCTAACTTTCCCAGCGATGCTCAACTTACCCATCTGGATGAGCAAGGCCAAGCGCAAATGGTAGATGTTTCCGCTAAAGCGTCCACGGTTCGCGAAGCGGTCGCGGCTGGTCATGTGCGGATGTCGCCAGATACCTTTGCCGCCATCCAATCTGGGAATGCACCCAAAGGGGATGTCTTGGGTACTGCCAGGTTAGCTGGAATTATGGCTGCCAAGCAAACGCCACTGTTAATTCCCCTGTGCCACTCCTTGCCCCTGCAAAAGGTGGAGGTTCAAATCACGCCGGACCCCCTGCTACCGGGATATCAGATTCGGGCCGTTGTGAAAACTAAGGCGGAAACTGGGGTAGAAATGGAAGCGTTGACCGCAGTTTCGGTGGCGGCGCTGACGCTTTATGATATGGCGAAGGCTTTGGAAAAGTCGATGCAGATTGAATCGATTCGCTTGTTGAGCAAGACGGGTGGCAAGTCAGGGGACTATGCAAGGCTTTAAGTTTTGCAGCTTTGGTCCTCAGGTTGCGAACAGGCAAGATGCCCACTCCATCAGAATAGAACGATGGTGGAACTGGCCAGGGGTCTGTTGTTGATTTGGCTGTAAGAGCTCGATCGGAAGGACAGGGTGCAATGGTAAAAGCCGATCGGATACAGAGTCTCATTAGGGCTTGCTGAAAAAAGCAAAAACCTACATTCATCAAGGGTCCGTAAGGCATTAAAAGTCCTGTCAAGTGCCCCCAAATTGGGTGCTAGACCTCAAAGCGTTTCCCTTTTTCCCCCTTTCCCCCTTTCCCCCCTTTTCCCTTTTCCCTTTTCCCCCTTTTCCCTTTTCCCCCTTTCCCCTTTTTCCCCTTCCCCATGAGAGTGCCATGCCGACTGAACACCCTCTTAATATCCGAGAAGCAAACCCCCAGGAAGACTCACTAATCGCTCAACATTTTTATCAGATGTGGCAGGATAATGACATTGCTGCCGAGTGCATGGAACCTGACTGGCGGAAGATTACGCTTCAGTTTATCAGCCATGCTCGCCAGGAACTCGGTTATCGAGCTTTTGTTGCCGAGGTTGAGGGTGAAGTAGTGGGTTCTGTAAGCTGCCAACTCTTTGCGGGTCTCTACCCATTGGCGATCGCCACCGCCTATCGACAATATGGATATATTTGGGGTGTTTATGTGGAGCCAGCTTATCGGCGGCAGGGCATTGGGAAACAGCTTACGCACACAGCGATCGCCTATCTGAAAGCAATTAACTGTACGCGAGTGCTCCTCCACGCTTCTCCTACTGGCAAACCTGTTTACTCTAGCCTTGGCTTTTCAGATAGTAATGAAATGCGGTTAGACTTGGTTTAAAACCCAGATGCTGCTGCCAATCGCTATCTTCCTATCAGTCCAGTTAAGGGATGAAACCCAACTCATGCTTCTGGGAGAAGAGAGCGAAAACCACTCATTCCTCTCTACACATTCAGCGATAAAACTTCTTCTGCTTGCGGAGAGAAACGCTTAACCGTTTCTACAAACGCCATAATCTCTTCTTCTTTTGTATTAAACGCCGTTACTAGCCGAATGGTACTGCCGGTTTCGCTCTCCCAGCGATAAAACTGAAAGCCTTCAGCCAGGAGCGCTGCGATCGCAGCTTCAGAAAGTTCTAGAAAAATTTCATTGGCTTCTACGGGATAACAAACTTTGACTCCTGGGATTCCTACGATTCCCTGCACCAGTTTGGCTGCCATTTTGTTCGCATGGCAGGCATTCTTCAGCCACAAATCATTGGTAAGATAAGCTTCTAACTGGGCAGAGAGAAAGCGCATTTTGGAAAAAAGATGACCGCTGCGTTTGCGACGATAGGGCAATGTTTCCACCAATTTTTGATTGAAAAAAATGACCGCTTCTGCTGCCATTGCCCCGTTTTTTGTGGCTCCGAAGGAAAGGGCATCGACGCCAACCCGCCAAGTGAGGTCAGCAGGAGAACAACCAAGCGCTGCAACAGCATTGGCAAAGCGAGCGCCATCAATATGTAAGTGTAGATGATGGGTGTGGGTGACTTCGGCAAGGGCAGAAATTTCCTCAGGGCGATAGATGGTTCCTGCTTCCGTAGGTTGAGTAATGCTGACGGCGGCGGGTTGTACATGGTGGACAATGCCGGCACCGGCACGATCGAGGATGGCGGCTAAGTCAGCGGCGCGAATTTTGCCCCCCTCACCGGTTAAACCGACTACTTTTGCGCCGCCGGTATAAAATTCTGGTGCACCGCATTCATCAACATTGATGTGAGACTGGGCGTGGCAATAAATGGCTCCGTAAGGAGGAGCGGTCGCAGAGAGGGCGAGTCCATTGGCGGCGGAACCAGTGGCGACGGGAAAAACGGTGACTGAAGTCTCGAAGAGTTCGGAGAATTTGACTGACAAGCGCTGGGTGTATTCGTCGTTTCCATAAGGCATTGCGGGTCCGACGTTGGCGGCTGCGATCGCGGCCATAATTTCAGGCGAAACGCCGGTCACATTGTCGCTACAAAAGTTCATGGGTTTGGTGCTGCATCGATGGCCGTGGACTCTTCGATCTTAATGGGGGCATCACGGTATCGGGTGAGAAGCGTTATCAAGGGAATACAGGACGCGATCTGACAGGGTGAGCAACCTCTGCCACCCGCAAAGCGATGTGCCATTGGCTCCCGTCTTGCCTTTTCGGTAAACTGGTTAGCAAGGAACTGTGAGGAACTGTTATGGCTGAGTACCACAAAATCGAATACCGGATTGGCAAAGACGGCAAGATCGTGGAAACTGTCCTAAATGCTTCTGGACCCAGTTGCACTGAAACCACCAGTGGTATTGAAACAGCCCTCGGACAGGTCGCATCTCGGAATTTGCTGCCAGAATACTACCAAGGGGAAGAAAACCTGACCAGAGAAGAAACGCAATCTTTAACTCAGATGTAGAGAAGTGGATGATGATTGATACTCTCAGTGTCATTGTGCCTTCCTTCAGCAGCATCCTAGCTTTAGGGGGCATTTTTTTTGTTTTGCTCTATGCTTACGCTGCATCTGGTGCTGCTGATGCGGTGCATCTCAAATGCGATCCCCTCTTACAAGAGCGGATGAATCAATTAGAGATTCCCTCTTGGAAAGCTTTAGCGGAAAAGTCTGGTTTAACGGTCCTACAGTTACGGCTCGCGCGACAGGGTGCGATCGCTGAGCTTAAACTCAGTCAATTAATACAATTAGCAACGGCTCTTCATTGGAACCTAGAAGAATTATTACACAATTTTGCTGGGGTTTCAAGCGCAACAACAGAGAAACTTGAACCCAGATTCACCCCAACTCAAATTCAAGAAGAATTCGTGTTAGCATCGGCTCATAAAGAAGAAGAACTGCGACAGCAATGCCTACGACTTCGAGATGAATTGCAGCAACAAAAATCCCAACTGAGAGCTGATTTCCGAGATGCAACCTTTGAGCAGTTGCAACCACTCCTCACTAATTATCCGAGCGCTCGCCAAATGGCTGAAGCTAAACCAAGTTTGCCTGCTAAAAATTTATCGGCTTTGTTTACTCCCCTCGATAATCTTTTAGAAAATTGGGGGATAGAACCCATTGGTTTTGCCTGGGAACAAGTTGCCTATAATCCTCAGCTCCACCAAGCAGATACTGATAGCATTGCCGAGGGAGAATTAGTCTATATTCGGTTTGTCGGGTATCGGGAACAAGAGCGAATTCTTTGTCCAGCAAAAGTCAGTCGTACCCTACCAGGAGGGCTGAAAAATTGAAGGAGCTAGGAATTGAGTATGACTCAACTCAGTCAGCCTGCAAAAATTTACACCTTGTTTATTTCCATCCCAAATCTCACCTCAAAACATTAAAATCGCTATGACCACTCTTGCCATTGACTTCGGCACTAGTAATACAGTTGTCTGTCTATTGAACCCCGACACGCAAACGCCAGAAACGTTGAGATTTAGCGAAATCTCGCGCATTTTTAAGATGAAGAGAGCCAACGGGGAGGTCCAAGAAATTCCTGTAGTGCCAACGCTAATCTTTGTTAAGGGCTTGGGCGATTTAGTCTTGGGAGAAAAAGTGCGGTCGCAGCGACTGGGAGAATCTCAGCCGGAGCGATTTTTCAAGACATTTAAGCGGGATTTAGCGACCGATTATCAGCCCCCACCCCGACAATTAGACGGCGAAAATTATACACCAGAATTAATTGCAGAACAATTTATCTGGGCAATTTGGCAACAATTATATCAGCAAAAGATCCAACCAGAACGAGTAATTTTTACCGTACCAGTTGGGGCTTTTGAACGATATTTAGATTGGTTTCGAGACTTGGCAGAAAAATTAGGAATTCCTGAGGTGCAGCTTGTTGATGAATCAACAGCAGCAGCACTTGGGTATGCTGTCAAACGCCCCGGTTCTCTGGTGTTAGTGGTGGATTTTGGGGGTGGCACTTTGGATTTAAGTTTAGTTCGGACTCAGGCTCGTTCTCTACAATTTCCCTTGAGTCAAGGTGGAACCAATGAGATGCGCGCAGAGGTGATTGCCAAATCTGATGCTTACATTGGCGGTGAAGATATTGATATCTGGATTGTTGAGGATTATTTGCGACAAATTAATTCCTCACGGGCCACAGTTGGGGAAATTAACTGGCAGAATTTGTTAGCAGTTGCCGAAAGATTAAAAATTAAATTATCGAGAACAGAAGAAGCAAAAGAAAGTTGGCTGGACGATGAGAATTTTATCTCCTATGACTTACAATTAAGTCGAGCGAAATTTGAGGAAATTCTGGAACATCGACAGTTATTAGAACAATTACGACAAGCTTTGGATGAAGTAATTGGTCTGGCTTTGAATAAAGGAATTAGTAAAGGTGATATTGAACAAGTCTTGCTAGTGGGAGGTACTTGTTTAATTCCTGCTGTGTACAACTTGGTAATTTCTTATTTTGGGCGACAGAAAGTGAAGATGGATAAGCCCTTTGAAGCGGTGGCACAGGGAGCTTTAGCATTAAGTCAATTAGCCAGTTTTGAAGATTATTTGCGTCATAGCTATGCAATTCGTCTCTGGGAACCTCTCACTAAAAGTTATACCTATACACCAATTTTTGAAAAAGGAAGTAAGTATCCCTGCCAAAATTCGGAACCGCTAACGCTACAAGTAGCAAGAGAAGGTCAGCGAGAAATTCGCTTAGATATTGGAGAACTAGCAGATGTATCGCAGGCGGAAGTAATTTTTAACGAAAAAGGGCAGATGACAAGTAGCTATTTGCACAAACAAAGTGACTTTCGCTCTTTAGAAAGCCATCACCAGCAGGTTTGTGTTGCTCACTTAAATCCACCTGGGCAATTAGGAATCGATCGGGTTTCTGTAGATTTTGAAGTGAATGAACAGCGGGTTTTATTGGCGACTGTGCGAGATTTAGTAACGGGTAAAGTGTTGGTCGAAAGGGAAGCGATCGCCAAGCTTCAGTAAGGGAAAAGTTGACCCGAAGGATGCGGTCCTAGTCAAGCTGTAATTTAAGCCAATCAAAGCGAAGAGTTGTAGAGTTTTGTACCGGACTCGCCACTCTTGATTCCCTTGAACGCTGACACAAAAATTGGTAACGAAGTCAGAGCATTCGTTAAACCCACCGTCCTACTACCACTCGTAGCGTACCATCCTCCAAAGTCTCCTCTTCTTCCAGAGTAAACCCTTGTTCCTGTACCGCTGCCATTAGGGTTTTATGAGCATATTTTTGGGTGATGGAACTGATAAATTGTTGCTGATTAATGCGAGCGCCCCAAAAATCTGCGATCAGTTCATAATCTTCGCCATTGCGACGAAATCCCAAATCATATCGATTGGGCTGACGAATCACGTATTCGGCTTGTACCGTATCGCCTTGATAGCCCCGTACCGCTGTATTGCACTCTACTTGATACCCCAACTCTTGCAACACTTGATGTAGGACCTCACCATTTTTAATTTGAACCTTAATTGTTGAGAAGTGTGACATAGCGATTCAAACTTGTGCGCGAACATCTGATGGGCTTAGTATAGCACAAGTTTTTTAAGGGAATTCTGCGAAAGAGGAGACAAGTTCTAATTATTAAAAATATAAATCACGCTGTCCCTTGACGAAGCTCTAGCATAACCCGCTATAATAACAGTGAACTTTGATTTATTTTTTTTGCCACGGCGCTCAAGCTCAGTTGATTTTCAAAAGTAATAATTAACTCAGGGGCAATGGCAGATATTCCCAAGCAACCCAGAAAATTCGATGCCGTCCTTGGTGGCGAAAGTCAAATCCCGGTAGGAGCTGCTATTTTAGGAGGGTTAGAGGGCGTTAAGCAACGGTTTGCAAATGCTGTTAATGAGCACCAAAAAGCTGCTGCTTTAAAAGATGCTGCTAATTATGGCAGGGTTGGATTAGAGTTCCTCCTCCAGAGCCTCAACTCTGAAACTCAGCAGGTTCAAAAAAACCTCTACCTCCTACTCCGCCACCGAGAAGAATCAGTCGTTAAACAACTACTACAAAACCACCATTTTTGGCTTTTATTTGAGTGCCTAACAACTCTCAATAGTCATTCAGGCTATGTGCTAGCAGTGGCCACTAGCCCAGATGGCAAAACTGCTGTCAGTGGTAGTAATGACGGGACTTTTAAAGTGTGGGACTTGCAGGCGAGAAAGTTGGTAGCAACGCTCAAAAAGCCATCAGGAGCTGCTGTTAAGTGTGCTGCGATCGCTCCGAGTTGCCAGATGGTGGCTACGGGAAACCGGGACCAGACGATTCTGGTGCGGAATTTGCAAACTGGGCGAGAACTTTATGCTTTTACTGAAAAGTCAGAGACGATTTTTGCTTTAGTTTTCAGCCCGGATGGTCAACATCTCGCTAGCAGCAGTGGTGATAAAACCATCAAAATTTGGAATTTAAAAACTGGGGAGTGTTCCTGGAGTTTAGAGGGGCATTTAGACGTAGTTTATAGCATGGCGATAACTCCCGATGGTCAATACTTAGTGAGTGGCAGTAAGGACAAAAGTATCAAAATTTGGAATTTAAAAACTGGGCAGGAAATTCGCACGCTCAAGGGCCATTCCAATATTGTTTTTGCTGTGGCTGTCAGCCCGGATGGTCAAATGATTGCCAGTGGCAGCAGCGACGAAACTCTGAAAGTGTGGAACTTCAAAACTGGGAAAGAAATTCACACGTTAAACGGACATTTATTTTGGGTAAAATCAGCCGTTTTTGGTGCTTGCGGACAGATTTTGATCAGTGGGAGTTTGGATGAAACCATTAAAGTATGGAATGTGAAATCAGGAAAGCTGCTCACAACCCTCAAAGGCCATTTGTCACCCGTTGAATGTGTGGCAATCACTCCCAACGGACAGACTTTAATTAGTGGTAGTTGGGATAAAACCGTGAAAATTTGGGGAATACAGTAGCAGCGCTCGCAGTCTTTGTTCAAAAAACCAGGAAACAGAAAGAGATTTTAGGCGGTTGACGTTTTAATGTTTGACCCCTGGTTGAGATAGGTACCGCTCCTTCTCTTCTCTACTCTGACTGGGTTTGCTGGCTCTTGCAAAATTATATCAGGGATTATATTGTAGCTTGAAGGGGCGAGAATTACCACAGTAAATGTACGTAAATACACGAAAACTAAAAAATCAGATCGATCAACTCTGGGATGTAAATTTTCGAGGGCATGTGTGTCGCAACTCACTTTAACAACCACTAGAAATGCTTATCTTGAAAAGATAGGTTGTACCCAGAGTGTGCCCCGGATTAACTATGTCATATCAAAAGCAACCCCTCTACTGGTCCCAAGCTCCCGCAGAAATATATGATACGATCGCCAACTTGCAGCAACGAGTCGAACAGCTGACAGGTGAATTAAAGAGTGCCTACGAGCTGCTACAGTGCGAAATGGATGAACTCAAAAAAGTAAATGAAGCCTTAGAAGAAAGTCAAGCACGCTTACAGGCAGTCATTGCGGCCGCTCCGATTATCCTCTGGACTTTAGACAAACACGGCCTGTTTACCCTGTTAGAGAGCAAAAGCTTAGAAACTTCCAGATTCCACTCAGCCCAGATCGTTGGGCAGTCAGTTTTTGACCTCTACAGCAACCATCCAGAAGTTTTAGAACATCTCTCCTTCGTATTTGCAGGGTATGAGCAAACTTGGATCGCCGAATGGGGGAATTTGCTGTGTGAAAGTCGAGCGACTCCCCAGCGAGATCAATGGGGTAATGTCATCGGCATCATCGGTGTTTCTATGGATATTAGCCAGCGGCAACAGTCGGAAGCAGCTTTACAAAAAGCCTATGAAGAGTTAGAACTCAGAGTTGAGGAACGCAGCGCAGCTTTGAAGGAGTCCAACGATCAGCTTGTGATCGAGATTGTGAAGCACGTCCAAGCAGAAAGAGCACTGCGATACCGAGTTGAATTTGAACAACTGATCGCAACCCTGTCCACTCATTTTATCAACCTTACCCCTGAAGAAATCGACAGCGGCATCAATCGAGCATTAACCGCGATCGCCACTTTCAGCAGTGTTGACCGCAGTTATGTCTTCTTGCTCGATGAGCAGGGTCAGCAACTCAATAACACTCATGAGTGGTGTGCACCTGGGATCGAACCTCAAATTCACGAGCGACAAGGGATCGCTGTGGAAGCAATTTACTGGTGGCAAGAGCAGATTCGCGATCGGGAAACCATTTATATTCCCAGTGTCGCCCAGTTGCCACAAACCGAGCGAGTTACTAAAACGATCTTGCGATCGCACTCCATCAAATCTCTGATTGTGGTCCCCATGACTTATCGTGGCTCCCTGATCGGATTTCTCGGCTTTGATTCGGTGCAAGTGGAAAAAACCTGGTCAGAAGATATCATCGCCCTCCTGCGAATTGTGGGTGAAATGTTTGTCAATGCGCTAGAGCGCAAGCGAGTTGAAGCTGCTTTAAAAGCAAGCGAAAAAAAATACCGGAACCTCGTTGAAACCTCCCAAGATTTAATTTGGTCCGTTGATGTTGAAGGGCGGTTTACTTTCGTTAATCAAGCCGCTAAGCGCATTTATGGTTACGAACCTGCCGACATGATCGGCCGCCCTTTAACAGATTTCCTACCCCCTCAACAGCACCCCCAAGGTCGAGCAATTTTTGAGCAGTTATTAGCAGAAGTCAGCGCGACTCAGCCAACTAGCCCTTATGCTTCTTATGAAACCGTGCATTTGCGACGGGATGGCACTCCCGTTCATCTTAATGTCAGCAGTATGGTTCATAAAAGTGAAAATGGTACTACCATTTTAGGCATTACTGGCACCGCCACTGATATCACTGAACGCAAGCGTTCTGAAGCAGCATTGCAACAGGCCAAAGATCAACTGCAAGCCGTATTAGATGCGGTACCAGGATTTATTTCTTGGGTGGGGGCTGATTTACGCTACATTGGTGTGAACCAGCAGTTAGCAGCGTCCTTTCAACGGTCGCCTGATAGTTTTGTGGGTCAAAAAATAGGCTTTCTAGAGAGAACTTCTGGATTTGCAGAATTTATCAGCGGTTTTTTTGCCAGCTCCGCCCAGCAAGCTTCCCAAGAATTAGAGATTCAAATTCATGGTTGCATGCGGGATTATTTGATTGTCGCTCAGAAATATCACCAAGGTCAAGCAACCGTTTCAGTAGGAATTGATATTAGCGACCGCAAACGAGCAGAAGCTCAAAAAACCCAGCTCATTGCCTCCCTACAAGAGTCCGAGCGCAAATTCCGCAGCCTTTATGAAGCGACCAGTGATGCGGTCTTACTGCTGGATGAAGAAGGGATTTTTGACTGTAACCGCGCTGCTTTAGAAATGTTTGGATTCGATCAGAAAGAGCAGTTAATTGGTAAACACCCCCAAGAACTTTCCCCGCTCTTTCAACCTCAGGGCGAGGATTCACTGAGTTTATCAAACGAGCGAATTTCTACAGCTTTACAAACAGGGAACTGCCGATTTGATTGGCTACATCGACGGCTCGACGGCTCAGAATTTCCCGCTGAAGTGTTATTAACCGCAATGGAAATTAACAGTCAAAAAGTGCTGCAAGGCGTAGTCCGCGACATTACAGAACGCAAGCGGGATGAAGAGGAAACGAAAGCGGCTCTCGCCGAAAAAGAGGTGCTGCTGAAAGAAATTCACCACCGCGTTAAAAACAATCTCCAAGTGATTTCGAGTTTGCTCCGGCTTCAGTCGCGATACATCCAGGATCAAAGGATTGTCGAAATGTTAAAAGAAAGCCAAAATCGCGTGCGATCGATGGCTCTGGTTCACGAACAGCTATATCACTCTAAGGATTTATCAAAAATCAATTTTTCTGACTACATTCAAGACTTAGCTGCTAATTTGTTTCAAGCTTATGAAGTGAATAAAAATGGCGTCAGCTTGGAAATTGAAGTGGCTCCAGTTTTCCTAAATATTGACACGGCTGTTCACTGTGGCTTGATTATCAATGAATTAGTCTCCAACTCCCTGAAATATGCCTTTCCTGAAAAGTGCAAAGGTATCATTAAAATAGAAATTTCGCGAGAAGAGCCACATTTTTTGTTAAAACTCAGCGATAATGGCATTGGGTTTCCCCAAGATTTAGACTTCAGAAACTCTGGTTCATTGGGTCTGAGGTTAGTCTGCTCTTTAGTCAACCAGCTTCGGGGGACGATCCATTTAGATAACAGCGAAGGAACCGTTTTTTTTATTACTTTTTTACCCCATAATATCCCGCAGGAGAACGAACAAAATGTCAAGGGCTAAAATCCTAGTAGTGGAAGATGAAAGTATCATTGCCGAGGATATTGCAGACAGTTTAACAGCTCTCGGATATAGTATCGCTGCGATTGTCCATTCAGGAGAAGAAGCCATTCAAACCGCAACCGAACTGCGGCCAGATTTAGTGCTGATGGATGTTAAGCTGCAAGGGGAAATGGACGGGATAATGGCCGCAGAAAAAATCCGGTCTCGCTTACAAATTCCTGTCGTTTACTTAACAGCCTATGCTGATGATAATACCCTTCACCGTGTCAATGCGACTAAACCTTTTGGTTATGTGGTCAAACCTTTTGAGGAGAAAAATTTGCATTCCGCCATTCAAATTGCCTTGCATCGACACCTCCACGACTGTTTGACCAACTTGCCCAACCGTTCCCTGTTTCGAGAACGACTCAATCAAGTCTTAGAAACGCAGAAGGAATTACCAGCCCTCCTTCCCATTATCTCTCTCAGCTTGGATCGGATGAACCGAATCAATGGCAGTTTAGGCCATCCCATCGGTGACTTGGTACTCCGTCACATTGCCCAGCGACTCACAGACTGCGACCGCGAATTGGATATGGTTGCTCGTTTAGAAGCGGCTGAATTTGCCTTGATTCTACCACCCGTCACTCAAAAACAAGCCGCTGCTAGTATTGCCCAAACAATTTTAGATACGATCTCCGAACCCATTACCGTAGAAGGCTATGAAATTTATGTAACTGCTAGCATTGGAATTACCTGTTATCCCTGCGATGGCATCCAGGCCGATGAATTACTAAGAAATGCCTATGTCGCTATGTACAAAGCCAAGCAGCAGGGGGGCAATACTTATCAATTTCATACCTCTGATGTTGGCGTAGCTTCCATCGAACAACTGATTCAAGAAACCAGCCTCCGTAATGCTTTAAAACGTGGCGAATTTGAAGTTTATTATCAACCCAAAGTAGAAATTAAAACCGGAAAAATCGCAGGAGCCGAAGCTTTATTACGATGGGATCATCCAGAACGAGGCTTAGTGTATCCCTCAGAATTTATTCCGCTCGCTGAAGAAATGGGTTTAATTATTCCCCTGGGGGAATGGATTTTAGAAACGGCTTGTCGCCAAACTAAAATCTGGCAAGAAGCGGGATTTTTTGGGTTACGAATTGCAGTCAATTTGTCAGGACGACAATTTACTTATAATCATCTCATAGAAAAGTTTATTCAGATCTTAAAATCAACCAAGCTGGAGCCTCACTATTTAGAATTAGAAATAACTGAAAGCTTAGTTATTAAAAACGAAACCTTTGCCATTGCAGCGCTCAGTAAGTGGCAGCAGATGGGGATTAAGATCGCAATTGATGATTTTGGCACCGGTCATTCTTCTTTAAGTTATCCCAAGCGGTTTCCCTTTGATATTATCAAAATTGACCAAAGCTTTGTCCGAAATATTAAAAACGATCCCAAAAATTCAGCCATTGCGTTGGCAATTATTCAAATGGCCCATAATTTGAATATGGAAGTTGTAGCTGAGGGAGTAGAAACCGAGGAAGAATTAGTATTTTTAAGCGAGCATCATTGTGATGAATTTCAAGGCCATTTATTTAGCAAAGCCTTGTCTAAAGACGAGTTTGAAGCCCTCCTAAAAAGTGGCTCCCGCTTTCCGGTTCGCCATCGGTAATAGAGAAAAAAAGTTTCCTTCGTACTCATCTATGGCTGTTACAGGGTTGCTACGAAAGCAGTTCAAGAACAGTCAACGAAATAACAGACAACTGATGAGGATTCCCCTAAGATTTAGAATATAGAAAGTTCCCTCAAAAATCTGCCAGCTTTGTAACCAACTATTTTGGTAATCTGGGTTTCCTCTTTCCAGTTCTGGGGGTTATCTACAACCATGAACGAGCCACAACCAGAGAGCAAGCCTCTACCGTTACTGTTCGCAGGATTGACCGCACTGGCTGGAGATGGGTCACTCTTACTTCCATTCTCGCTGCTCAAAGCTCACCCCCCGGCCAGAATCCATTTTTCTTGACCGGGGGTTGTTCAAGAGGTTGGTAAAGATTCAGAGGGATTAATCGACGGCGATCATCACATCCGATGATTTGATCACGGCGTAAACTTCCTTGCCGCTTGCCAGTCCTAAGTTCTCCGCTGAGGTTTTGGTAATAATGGCTGTCACTTCCACACCGGGCGCGACTTCGACGATCACTTCATCGTTGATAGCTCCCGTGACGACAGACTTCACCGTTCCTTTGAGGACATTTCTGGCACTAACTTTCATGAGTTTTTCCTTGATGACAACTTCCTGCAATAGACGCAAACCTGATGATTGAGTTATGAGCGGGGCAGAAATGAACATTCATCCCTGAATACTAATCACCCGTAACGGCTGTGTCTGTCCGCCAGTTTTTTGGCGCTATGTTGATTATACTTGCTTTTTTCAGAGGACCTTTCTACATTGGAAATCCAGAATTTGGGTAAATTTCGGCATATTTCGGCAAAAATAGTTTAATTCGGGCATTAATCGTGAAACAAGACCGGGAACTTTGTAATAATTTGAAACAAGTTAGGCTGAGGCTGGGTATGAGTCAGCAAGCCTTGGCAAATCTGGCAGGGGTGACGCGACAAACCATCAGCGGGGTGGAGTCGGGACAATATGCTCCTTCTGTGGCGATTACCTTGCGGCTAGCAAAGGCATTGGGCTGTCAGGTGGAGGATTTATTCTGGCTGGAACAGGATTTAGCAACGGTGGAAGCTGTGCCGGTACAGAAGTTTCCGCCCGGACAACGAACCCATGTGAGTTTAGCCCGCATTGGGGAGCGATGGGTGGCTTACCCGTTGGTGGGCGATCGCGTGTTTCAGACTGAAATGATTCCTGTCGATGGTGAAGCAGAGCATACTCCCTCAAAAGGCCGTCGCCCTAGTCAGGAGAAAATTCAGGTGACGCTGTTTGAAGATTTGGCAAAATTACATCAAACGGTGGTCGTTGCAGGCTGGGAGCCAGCTCTATCCCTCTGGGCACGAGCGGCAGAGCGATGGCATCCTGAATTGCGCGTGCGTCAGTTTTTTGTGAATAGTCTGGAGGCGCTGCAAACTTTGATTCAGGGTCAAGCGCACATTGCGGGAATGCGCTTGTATGACCCAGAAGCGAAGGAACACAATCTTCCCTTTGTGCAAAAGGCGCTACGAGGTCAGGTGGCTGTTGTCATGACCCTGGGTTTTTTTGAGGAAGGGTTACTCATTCAACCTGGGAATCCGAAACGATTAAATGCGATCGCAGACTTGGCACAGCCAGGAATTAAAATCGTGAATCGAGAACCAGGTTCTGGCAGCCGGATGTTGCTGGAACAAAAGCTACAAGAGGCAAAAATCCCAGAGACAGCCATTGATGGATTCGATCGCGTGGCTTTGAATTACCAAGAAGTGGCGAAAGCCATCCATGCCGGTGAAGCAGATGCAGGGATTAGTACCGCTGCGCTCGCAGCGATCTTTGGGTTAGGATTTATTCCCCTGCATCGTTCGCGCTACGATTTGGTTGTTTTAAAACCTTATCTAGAAGAAGCTCCCGTTCAACAGTTACTAAGTACCTTAGGACATCGAAAGGTGCTTCTGCAATTACAAACCTTAGGGGGATATGACACCAGCCAAACTGGGGAAGTGGTGGCAACCCTTGAGGGGTAGTTTGTTCTAATTGAGCGAACAGAATGAGGAACGTTTTGCTCAGGAATCATCTCTGCGCGCCCTCACACTTCTCAGTTGGGGAGAACCGAGTAAAATCTATTTGACCCCTCCCCTCCTTTGGGTTTCCTTCCCTGACTCTGGGGAGGGTTGAAGAGGGGTAGATTTCATCAAGATGCAAAGGGTTTTATCACTTTTGCTGCCATCCCTCCGATCGAAGATTACGCGGTAATGAGTCACAGTTTCGCCTCCTCCTTTGACTGGCTTCTGCGCGAGATGAAGTCAATTATAAGCACTTAAAAAATTGGTTGAAAAGCTGCTAGTTAGGGCTTGCAGAACAAAGCGAAAACCTGCATTTATCAAGGGTCTATTAGGCATAAAAAGTCCTGTCAAGCGCTCCCAAATCTATTGCGAGACTTCAAAACCTTTGCACTTTTTGTCTCTCCTCTCCTTTCCCCCTTTTAACCCCTTTTACCCCTTCTTCAGCAAACCCTAGTTAATCACGCTGTTTTTCAAGAAATCGAGCATTATTTTTTTGCGATTTCCCAACAACCTGAAGCACCAGACAACTATCTGCAACTTCCCAAAAAGGCTGATTCCTAACCTCAAGCCAAACCAATGGGGAAGACTGGCAAGTAAAATTAAAGGGAAGCTGAACTCTTAACTGTAATTCCCCCTATGCCAGACTCTACCTCACTGCGCGATCGCTACTTCGCTGTCATTGACCAAATCGTTGAAACCACCCTCAAAGGTCAAATCCGCTCGAAAGAGCAAGTTTATCAAATGCTGGTGCAAACGATCGCCAGTGGTACCGGCGAAATCTTTGAACGCTGCCTTGCGGAACGCCTCAGCAGCACCGAAGCACAACTCAAAGATCGAGATGAGATGAAGCAAGCGAAAGCAACCCGCATTCAGAGGGCCCTGAAAACGGTGCAAAGCGAGTGGGAACGCTGGCAAAAGGAGAATCGTACCTCCCACGCGATCGCGACTGCCGTCGAGCAAATCACAGCCGCTGGAACGCGCGATCGCCTCACCACCTTACTGCGAATCATCGACCCCAATCAAGAACCTCCCTTTACCCTCGATCGACTGCAACAACTCGCCAAAGCACTGCACCAAAAAATGCTGCAAACCGCGAATCCCGACACCGAGCAAGACTTGCAGCAAATTCTCACCGGCATCAGCAAAGGTATACAATCTTGGCAACAAGTAGAGGGTGATTTAGTTAGTTGGATTTATCAAAAACCCCAACTAGGATTTGCTGGTGTTACTGAACAAAATAGTCCTTGGGCATTGTGGGCAAAAAAAGTAAATAGTCCTTTTCCGCACGCTTTTTTTCAAACCCTCACTTACCAAAAGTCTATCACAGAATTTGCAGCGAAGCAATCTCCTTTAGAACTCGGAGATTTTATTGAATTAGCCATTATTTTACAAGGTTTGCAGCTTGGCTTGATCGCCTGGTTCGATCGACTTGTTTACGATGCCAAAGTCGGCGCGAAACTTTCAATTTCTACCTTTTTAACCTTTGCGACTCTTTGGAGTCAATTAGCCAACGGCTTTAAGAATTCTACCGCGAGCGGTGAACGTCTAGCCAATGGTTGTTTTCAAATGACTTTGCAAATTTTGCGAACCTTCTCCCAGCGCGATTATTTCCCCCTTTATGGCGGAATTTTTGCTTCTTTTTCCGGCGAATATTTACAGAACACCTTCTCCTATTTAGATGAACCTCTGCGCCAGGTAGAAGGAACTCAAGCCAAAGCTCGCATCCTCACTTTATTAGGCTATTCTCTGCGAGCCTTTGGTCAATATGACCGCTCAATTTCCTTACACCAGCAAGCACTCGATATCGCCCGCAAAGAAGGCGATAAACTCTGTGAAATTGCTAACCTCAACCACCTCAGTCGCGCCTATGTTAGTAACAAAAATTATGAAGAAGCGATTAATTATAGCCAACGAGCCTTAATTTTTGCTCGTCAAAGTGGCGATCGCCAAGGTGAAGCTAATGCACTGGCAAATTTAGGCTATAGCGAAGTCTTCCAAGCACGACAATTAGAACAAGTCGAAACAGAAGTTTATGAAAGCGCTGTTAACCACTTGCAGCGAGGGTTACAGTTGTCTGAAACCTTAGGCGATCGCCAAAGTCAAGCTCTTTGTTATAGCAGCCTGGGGATGGCTTATATCATTTTACAAAAACCCGATGTTGCCATTGAATATCTAAGCAAAGGTTGGCAAGCAGCTCAATTTTCTGGCGACCTCTACTTACAAGGCATTAACTTTGCTTACCTCGCTGAAGCTTACTATAGCATTTCTGACCTAGAAAAAGCCGTGTTAGTTGGTTGTTTAGGAATGTATCTTTTAGAGCAAATTTCCTCAACTGAGTGGCGACAACCGGCAGGAATTTTAACAATTTTGCAAGGACAACTGGGAGGAGAAGCCTTTCAAGAGTTGTTAGCCAAAAACCGCAGCCAAATCATTCCTCTAATTGGAGTAGATGGCTATGATTACCTCCCAGAATTGCTGAAAAAATATTGGGACTCGATCGATTAGCGTGAGGGGTTAGGAATGGGTGATGTTTCACTCACTCCTAACTGCGAACCAATTCCTAGGGTTCTACTATGACAGGCGTTCCGACATTGACCTTTTCAAATAAAGATTGCACATCTTTATCAAACATTCGGACGCAACCATGAGAAGCCGGTCTTCCTACTGATTCCGGATTCGGAGTTCCGTGAAAACCAATCACATTTTTGCCATCTGTCCAGAAACCAATCCAGCGACTTCCTAACGGATTATCGGGCCCTGGCGGCACCACTTCCCCCGTCCAAGGGTGTTCCCAACTCGGTTCTTTTATCATTTGTAAAATTTTAAAATTACCCGTTGGTGTTTCCCACCCAGCTTTCCCCACTGCCACCGGATAACTACTTTGCACCTGATCTTTTCGGTAGACATAAACGCGGCGTTCTCTCAACCTCAGAACCAAATGCACATCCTCAAAAGGATTAACGGGTTTGTCAACGGGAATAAACTGAGATGGATCTCCGAGAGGAGGTAATTCTAGTTTCCCAAACAAAGGTAATTTTGTTGGAGGAGTGACCTGAGTACCGGCAGCAACTTTAGGAGTTGAATCACTTGCAGGTGAGGCCGTTACCTGTCGTTGCATTCCCATCAGCAACAGGGTGGTACTCAATCCCAGCACTGTTAATCGGCTAGATAAAGATTCCCTTCTCAGCATGGTTTGATGTTTTGAATTCCTCACGAACAGTTCTGACAAATTTAATCTCAGTAATTCCGAAAGCAGCAGTTGGTTCAGATGGCAATCTGACAGCTCGCCAGATTTTTAACTCTTAAGAGCTGTCCTGATTCATATTATTTCTTTGATGCTTCATTCAATCAAGATCCCCCTCCCGATGGAGTGTTCCCGAAAGCAGTCACGATTACAATTATAAAAAAAGTTATACACTCATCAACTCCTTGCCTGCTTGAACTAGCATTAATGGTAGAGTTAGACCCAAAAATTTTTAATTATGAGGGACAAATGCGTTTACCCAACCTGAAAGGATTAACCGGTACAACCATCACACTGCTACTCTCTACAGTGTATCCCGCTTTTGCCGTGGGAGGGCCACAACCGCTCAGCGATCGCCCGCAACAGCCAGAGCAGCTCATCAGCCAGAGCAATAATATGCGCCGGATGATTCGTGGCACGATCGCCATCGTTGCAGGCAATAATGTCACCCTGCAACTGCCAAACGGTGAAACCCAAACGCTCAGCGTCACAAGCTCGGACATCGAACGGCTGAATCTCCGACCGGGCATGGAGATTGTGGTGACAATGGATAACAG
The DNA here is from genome assembly GCA_050262755.1 of Actinomycetota bacterium. Lineage (GTDB taxonomy): Bacteria > Cyanobacteriota > Cyanobacteriia > Cyanobacteriales > Microcoleaceae > JBLNEP01. The sequence continues at coordinate 33,844 of JBLNEP010000164.1, forward strand.
TAGTATGTTTGTCCAAAGCGTGGTGATCGTGCAGCAAAACCCGAATTCTACAGCAATTCCTGGGATTGAACCTGCTGCTAGCCCCTTGACCAGCCAAACTCAACCCCTGAGTGCAGAAGCCATTCCTGCTAGCACAAGCAGTCAAGAGTTTAGCGACAACGAGCCACCCATCAGAGCTCTGTGGTAAGAACCGAAAGGTGAGGCTACCGTTGCCATCTGTTCTTGATAACAACCTCAGACCAGCTTTCCGACTAAGAGTTAGGAATTTCCAGCTTCCGCAGCCCAGAAGCGGACAAGATGGAACTCCGGACACCCGATAGAGTCTGTGAAAAGTATATTCAATCATCCTTCAATCGAGCTTCTCTCAAATCAGTCATTCGAGGGATTAAACTGGATGAGGTGCAGGTCAGGGGCTTTCTGAAAACGGTAGCCGAGCCTGACTCTGAATATTCCTACAGTGAGGTAACAATGCGTCTTCAAAAAATCCAATTATTGACAGGTACCACCCTGGCGCTGCTGGTGTCAGCCGGGTCAATACCTCTCGTCAACGCTAACCCAGTGAGGGAAATAGCTCAAACGCAAACCATGACCACAGCAGCAACCGAAACCATCATCGGCTATGTCAAAAGTATTGTGGGCGAAGTCGTTACGATCCGCGAAGAAAAAGCTCCCTATAGGACTCTGAGGATTGAAAGGCGGATATTGGGTATCACGGGTTTAGTACCAGGCATGAAGGTAAGAGCGACAGTGGCACGCGGTAGCAGCGTGGTACAAAGCTTGGTGGTGATTCCTGATGTGCAAGTGGCGACTACGACAGCTACAACTCGCACAACCACAACCACGACTGCACCGGCTACCACTCCGATGACTCGTCCCACTCCGGCGCCTCGTCCCGTTCCAACGCCTCGTCCAGCTCCCGTTCCTCGGACTACAGCACCGGTTCCCCGCGCCCAACCGGCCGCTCCCATCCCCACTCAACCTGCACGGCCTGTGAGAGGTCTCTGGTAACGCGAATCGCGATCGCAAGCCCGGTCCTCTAATTGAGACTACCGCCCGGCGCGGTAGTCTCGCTTTTTGTTTTGATGTCGCGTCGGTGGTATTAAGTTTAGGTTCCGCTTTGTTTCCACCAACCTGGGAGCGATCGCTAGCAACTTCAGTTAACCCAACCTCCATCGCTAGAAGCAATTTTAACTAAAATGATTCCTTCTCCTTCCTAAGGATGACTCAAAATAAATCGAAACAATCTCTATCAATTGAAAGGTGTACTGAATCTCATTCAATCGTTATCTTCAATACCAGCAGCCAATCCTGTTCAGGAAATTGCCTCTTGGTTGCTCTGAATTCAACTTAAAAAATAGCTTTCCATGTACACGCTCAATCCACCTCCTCAACCTTATTCCCATCAGTTAGTCCCCAACTCATTAACACCAGAAAACTACTCAGAAGCTGAGCAGCAATTTATCAGCTTACTCAGCCGGGAAGAGCTAGACAAAACTGTCGCAACACAACCCTCATCGGTGAGCGACTTGGAAAGCGCGGTTGCCCAAGCGGTAGCAGCAGCCTATCAACAACCGGATGGTTCAGAAACCGCTCACTGCTTTTTGATGCGTATACTCTACCGCATCAACCGCCTCAAATTCTTTTGGTACGACGACTTACGAAACTATACAAACGAACGGTCAAATTACTTATGCTCCCTGCGATCGCGCATCGAAGCACCTTGGCAGCAGTGGGAACTGGCACAGCTTGATATCCCAGCTCTGCAACAACTGCCAGATGTTAAACAAGCCTTAATAGAACGCGCCACCGCCGACCTCAACCCACCCCTGTCTGCGAGCGATCGCTACTTCCGCGAACAAATGACGGAAGCAGGATACCGCTACTTACTGGCGATCGCCTCCTTTGACGGCTTAGTAGAAGCCAGCCGCCTCTCCCGCATCCTCGGCGGTGCTGCCAATGAAGTACAAGCAACCCTGACAAGGGTGCTGCTAGAAGAGTATGGTGGGGGTCGCCTCGCCCGCAAACACTCGACTTATTTTGCCAAAATGCTCGCCGAATTCGGCATGAATACCGAACCAGAGGCGTATTTTGATTTAGTACCCTGGCAGGTCCTCGCTGCCATTAACCACAACTTTCTGCTCACAGAATGCAAGCGCCATTTTCTCCGCTACAATGGCGGCCTCACCTATTTTGAGGTAGCTGGACCCGTCGCCTATCGAAATTATCTCGCAGCCGCTCAACGCCTCCGCTTGTCAGACGCTGCTCTGGGTTATTGGGAACTGCACATTCGAGAAGACGAGCGACATGGGCGCTGGATGCTGGATGACGTTGCTCTGCCCCTAGCAGACCAGTATCCCCTGGATGCTTGGGAATTGGTGCTGGGGTATGACCAAGAAAAACTCATAGGCGATCGCGCGCAAGCGGCCGTTGTACGAGCGATCCAAACCGCAGAGCAACAGTAATGGCTGATGAGGTCAATTGGCGCGATCGGGTGGGTTAAATAGTCCACCCGATCGCCAAACAATTCACACCCAACTTAAAGCGCAGTCATCACCTGAATTAACTCTTGTGATAAATCAACAACATGATGCTGCTGTTTAAACAGCACTCCTGCCAACAGGTAAATATTGTGGGAATGAAACGCCCTCCCCTGTTCTCGCAAGGCTGCGATCGCGCGTTTTACTTTCAGTTCAGAACTATAATATCCAAAGGTCAGCGGTGACACCAAAAAATTAGCAACCTTGTAACCCCGATCCAGGGCAAAATCGATTAAACCCACTGGATGAGAATAGCTGGAAACCATGAGTAACACCTTTTCATAACCCAGCGATAAAAGTCGCTTCGCAATTTGAGCGCCATCATCCCCTCCATGTAAGAGAGGCTGATAAATTTGACGATCCGATGCTGGTAAATAAGGGGGATTGGAAACCAAACAATCCGCAGCCGGTCGAACCGAGTTAAAAAAGCAAGAACTATGAATTTGATAGTGGTCGCTCAGGTCAAGTTCCTGAATTTGAGCTTGAGCAATTTTTGTTGCTAATTTATTCAGTTCAAATCCATGAATCATGCCCTCAAAATTGGTTTTTAGCAAAGACTTAATCACCGGACTTCCGTCTCCCGCCCCAAACTCAACTACTGTACTTGGAGCTTCAAGATCGTTGAGAACTAAACTTTCTAAACAGTGCGAGTAGAAATTAGATTCTTCTGGGCAGTGAAAGACACGATTTAACGCGGAAGACGAACTGAGCATAAAAATTCAGACAAAAAAAAGACTGACTTCAAAGTAACAAATTCATTAAAATTACAGCCTCTATCAATCGGGTTAATTCGCTTGTGAAATTTATGTATGAGGGTAAACATTCTCCTGTTACAGAGAGAAGCCTTATCAATTTTTTCATCAGCCATCCATCAAAGATTGAGCGTCAATTCTCAACCAGTCTCGCTGCCCACTCAAAAAAATCAGTCTTTCGGGTTATTTAAAATTACCGTACAGCTTGTAAAATCTGGTCAGTGCAGCTTCCGAACCGAAATGCCAAATTACGATAGTCTCACCTCAAACATCCTTCAACAAGCTAAGTTCCGAGAAGATACCCTCCCTCTATTAAACGAAGCTTGTCGCTCCAGATTTTTTTTCCAACCCCATCCCACCCCAAAAGTCTTTCTATTTTTTCACGGATTTACAGCTGCCCCCTATCAGTTTGTCCCGATGGGGGAAGCTTTTTATCAAGCTGGTTATAACGTCTTAATTCCCCTACTTCCTGGTCACGGACAGGCGGGAGATTGGAATGGCGATCATCCCCCGCCCTTACCAGAAACCATACAAATTTATCAAGATTTTGCCCGAGATTGGCTACAAAAAGCTCAAGCTTTCGGAGAAAAAGTCATTGTGGGTGGATTGTCTGCTAATGCGAATTTAGCAGCTTGGTTGGCTCTGGAATATCCAGAACAAATCGATCGCGCTCTCCTATTTGCTCCCTACCTCAGCGGCACTAATTCTTTTGTTGATTTAGTGGTACAATTTTTACCCGTTTATTACGAGTGGTTAAACAAAAACTCATCGGGTCATTTTGGTTATGATGGCTTTCGGATGCCGGCTTTGCGGATTTTCTTAGACATGGCTCAGGACATGGTGCAGCGCATAGACCAGTATCCCCTCGTGCCACCGATGTTCATGATTGCTAGTGAAAGCGACCATGCCACCAATCAAGATGACCAGCAATCTTTCTTTGAAGCCTTACTGAAACGCCAACCCAAATGCTGGTATCACTGCTTCGATAAAAAACTAAAGGTTCCCCATACGATGATGACTAAAATCGAGGGGAATGAATATCAAGATTTGCTGATCGACATTAGTCAAGCTTTTGTTGAAAGCGATCGAACTTGGGCTGAATTACAAGAACAGGTCACGCTCATGATTCAGAATCAAACTTATGATGAAGTGGTCGCTGCACTCAATCTGACTCAACCAGTATCTCCGATTATTGTCTCGATGATGGCAACCCATCTCCTTAAAAATTCAGTTGCCCAGCGAAGGGTAAAAGTTGGTTCTAACTCCCTTACTAATGAAGTTTGAATCCGCTTAGCAAGGACTTTTAAGGAGATAAATGCCATCTGAATTTCTAACTCTAGCCCTGGGGAACTGTTGAGCTAACCGAGGCACGTTGGTGCAGGTTTTTGAACCACTGTTGCAAGTGGGAATGTTGCTGCTGCCACTCTTCCCCAAAGCGGAGGGTATAGTAACCGAGGGCACAAACAGCAGCGACATCCGCAGCAGTCCAGTTGATGCCTAATAGATAGGGTGTCTGAGATAGTTGTTGTTCAAGGAGGGGTAAGAGGCGGTCGATCGCACCTTGGAACCTCGCGCGATCGCTCGGATCGGCGTTGTCGCCTTTGCGTTGCTGCTGCCATAACCCCACCGCACTATCGGCGAGGGTATCACCGAGTTCTTCCCACTGGCGACATTTCAAGCGATCGGCGCGATCGCTGGGATAAAAGCTGGGTTCTGGATAAGTCTCATCTAGGTATTCGATGATTTGAGTCGAGTCCCAAATCGTAGTCCCCTCATCCACCAGTACAGGCACTTTGCCGATCGGCGAGATTTTCAGGAATTCCGGCGATTTATTAATGATATCGGTTTCCGTGAGTTCGCAGGGGAGCTTTTTCTCTGCCAGCAGGATTCGCACTTTCCGAGCATAAGGCGATCGCTGAGCGTAGTATAAAGTTCGCGTCATCGGCTGGGTTTGGTATCAAAAATTACTATTTGCTAGTTTACTGGATGGCTGGATGTGGAAGCAAGCTCGATTAACGACCGCTCGCTAAGGTCGATCGCAGAGAAACCCAACTTCTAACTAATGAGTAAATTTTAATCATCCTTTTGCTCAAAAGTTCCGTGAGCTTTAGGAAAACTCAACTCCTAACTCCTGATTCATCACCCCAGAGCCTCCAGTTTTCTGGCTTTATTGAACAACAACCCATCCATTTTATCCCCCCATCTGTGGTTGACAAAATTCATCCTAAATGAACTCAAATTGATTGAGTTTCAACCCCCCAATCAGAGGAAGAAAGGAACAGCAAACCTTTCTCCTCCTGTTCACAGCTACTACCTCCCTAAGTTTCACGATCCGGCGGTGCAATCTCAGCCGACATCGACAAAGGCGAGGGAGATTGAGCACCATCAGGCGCAGCAATCAGCGAGGTTTCTGACTGATTAGAACCCATTTGTTTACCCGCTTGATTCCACAAAATCATCGCCAGCAACCCATCCACCAAACTGTTCGCACTACCATTACTACCGCTCACCAATACATCAGGAATTAAACGCACCTGGCGATCGCCAACAATCTGCATTAACTGCATCGCCGTATAACCTTGAGTACCCAGCGCTTCCACACCAGCACGGTAGCTTTCTGCTTTCGCCTGACCCGTTGCTCGAATTCCTTCCGCTTCACCCACGGCCCGCAGTTTAATCGATTCTGATTCACCCGTCGCCTCTTGAATGCGAGCAGAAGCTTTCAATTGAGCAATGGTCACGCTTTGCTCAGATTTCACCATCTCTTGCTGAATCTCTGCGAGCGCTGTTTCTCGGACTAACTGCTGCCGCTGGTTTTGCGCCAACTGCTGCACTTCATAAGTTTTGCGCTGTTCCTCAGCAATTTTGCGCTCAGTCTGCGTTTGCATCAACTCCGTCGGTGGTTGAATTTCACCCAAAAGCGTATCGATCGCCTGCACGTCATAACTCCGCAAGGCCGCCCGAATATACTCAGCCGCCTCCGCTTGGCGATCGCTCCGAGCACTCAGAAAATCTAGCACCGTATAATCTTGAGCAGAATTGCGGAAATAATTACCAATGGTTGGTTCCAGCACATGATCCACTAAATTCTGCATCGAACCCACCCGCGAAATCACCTTAGGCGCATCCAACGCACCCACATGGATAATTTGAGCCACCTGTAAATCAAAGGCAAATCCATCTTTCGATCGCACGATCAAAGACATCAGTTGAGAATCATATTTATGCCGCTCCGTGCGTCCCGACCAATTCAGCACAATATTAGTTGTTGGCACCAATTCCACCTTCATCACCCTGGTATTAATCGGGTGTTTACCCGGATAAAGAGGTTCCGTCCACACGCCTTTATGGCCCGGTTTCACTAAATCTCCGTGGGTAAACGCAGCACCGCTGACATCTTCATGGGGTTTCCCAATATAGGAAATCACCACCCCCACATAACCGATCGGAATTTCCGTCATCGCCACTTGCTCAACCTGGACAAACCAAGGATTAAGATTCCAAGAACCAGAAAGCAGCACTTGCTCTTGCAACCCCCGTCGTCCGCCTCGTTCAATAAACTTTTGACCGTTTTGGAAGTTTTCATGACCCCCCACAACAGGGCCCGCAATTTCTCCCGCTTCAATGGGAGTGCCATCTAAAGTTGTCACAATCCCAACTTTATCCGGACTCACTGTATAAACTTGTAAACGTTCCGGCGAGATGCTATGTTTACTCGCATTGGCAACCGTAATGATTGTGAATAAAGCCGTGTTAATTCGATAAGTACCAGCAGTGAGAAAGCCGATTTGCCGACCTTTTTCCCCTTTATTAGTTAGGAATTTGCGAGCATCTTGAAAGTTATCACAATCTACAACTTTAGCAAGGAGGCGTTCCGGGGGAATTGAGGCACCATCGGCCGCCACCACTAAAGCAATTTCACCTTGGGGAACGACGATGACCGCTTCTTTCCGAACTTCATACTGCCACGGCCAGTACCCCCAGTGCCATCCGGGAGCTAAGGTATCCGCCTGATACCCCGCTTCACCCTTGAGGGCAATCAGGCGACCGGGTGGTAAACTTGCTTGAGAGAATTTTTTGATTACGATCCCAACTTCCCGTTCCCCAACTATCACCAAACCAGACGAGAAGGCAAAGACACCGATAGTCCCCAGGAACAAGACTGGGACCAACAACCACCCCCACCCCATCACTTCCATTGCTTGATACTGAACCGCTGTTGTGGGTGCGGGGAGAGAGGAAAGCTGCACAGGGGTTAACGTTTCCGGGGGATTAGAGGAGGTTTCGAGGGTGGGAATCGAAGCGGGTTGAGCCGCCGCTGGACGCAGATGGCCCACGGCTGGAAAATCACCCGTTGCGATCGCGATCGTCGTCAATAGAGAAGCCGCTAACAGAGTCGCTTTTTTTGGCTGGTTTAGTCGGGTGAAGGGTAAAAAGTTTTTCATAATAAAGTAATTTTTTGCCGAACAGCACTACACCACAACGCTAGCACTTGCAAAACGACCTGGCGGAAAATTGCCATAACGCCTCTTGCCCCAGAGTTAAGTTACCCAAGTTGCTAGCAAGGCAAATTCTGACAAGGGAAGCACTAGCAACTTGAGTGAACAGACTCATTGGTTGCTACAATCTCGGTAAAAACTACTCAGAAACGCAGAAATTTATCGACAAATCCCATCCCAATTTCAGGCGTCTTCAGAGGGATTTTGGCAAACTCACTCTCATTCCACTTCCGCAGTTTTAACCTCCGCTCCCCACTGTTCGCATTCGCTTGGCTTAATAACACTTCCTTGAGTTGAGACGCAGCTTTCTCAATACTGCCAATACTACCTGGATTCACCAAACCATAATAATCAAAAACATAAACTCGCTGACGCTTCGAGGCTTGCAGTTGATTCCAAAACGGATCGGCTTTAAACTGTTCCGCGATGCCGCCACCTGTCTCTACTAAAATAATCACTTCAGGATTCACTTCTAAAATCTTTTCAGGCGAAAGCGTCACATATCCCCCTTGCAGGCTATTTCCCTGTAATTGAGCTGCAACATTTTTAATCTTGAATTGCTTTAAAAAATCTCCTGCCCAACTATTTTTATTGGGAGCTAAAATCGGTTGACGACTCACTAACACCAGTGCCGAGGGGTTATAATTAGGAATATTGGTTAAAAAAGTTTGGTAATGCTTTAATAATGGAGCTGGGTCTGCTTCCACCAGTTCCCCTAAATTTTTTGTGAGGTCTGCTAAGGCTTGCCAGCTATCAACTTTTGTTGCTAAGGTTTGGATTCCAAGTTCTTGAAATTTTTGTAAAGCGCGGTCATGAAATCCCCTCGCTCCTATGACTAAATCTGGTTTTAGCGCTATGATTTTTTCAAGATTGGGTGGAGTTTGATCGCTAGTCACAGCGGGAAGTTCTTTAAAGCGAGGGTCATGACTGACTAATTTACTGCCGGGAACTCCAACCAGTTTATTTGGTGCAAGTTGATAAAGGATATCAGCAGTCAGGGGAGTTAAGGCAACGACTTTTTGAACTGATTTGCGCGGAAGATTAACGGCTTGAGTTGCTGGGGGTGAAGCAAACTGATTGGAAGGTGCAATTGTACCGGAGCAAGCGGTAAAAAATTGGCTTAACACCAGCAGGACAACGAGGAAAAATTTCTGGTATGGCATAGCAAAAAATTAAATTGAGAGAAAAGGTAGCAGAATAAAATCGAGAATATTATAGCATAAATTGCTGATGATTACCGCTCAAGACGGTGCTAAGGGACAAATTTGTAAGCCAACGGGAGTTTCTAAAAGAGTAACTTTTACGCCAAAAGTTTCCGCTAAATTCTCTGCTGTCAATACTTGACTGGGAGTGCCGACACAAGATAACTTCCCTTGCTTCAGTAAGGCGAGGCGATCGCTGTATCGAGCCGCTAAATTAATTTCATGCAGGACGGTTACTAAGGTTAAATTGTGTTCCTGGTTCAAGCGTTTTAGCAATTCTAATAATTGTAGCTGATAGCAAATATCCAGATAAGTTGTGGGTTCATCTAAGAGCAAAACTCGCGGATTCTGAGCGATAGCTAAGGCTAAAAAAGCTCGCTGGCGTTCACCTCCCGATAATTGCTCAACGGGACGGTCGCTAAATTTTTCAACCCCCGTTTGAATTAACGCTGCTTGCACTTTATCCGCATCTTCTTGACTCAATTCCCACTGCCACCAAGGTTGATGCGGAGCGCGACCTAAACTCACTAATTGTCTCACGGTTAACCCTTCGGGAACAGTTTGTTGCTGGGGTAAAAAAGCTAATTTTTGAGCAATCACTGTTCCGGGTTGTTCGTGAATGGCTTTTCCATCCAACAGCACTACTCCCTGTTGTGGCGTCAGGATGCGACTCACTAATTTTAATAAGGTCGATTTGCCGGAACCATTCGCACCAATCAGGGTTAACCATTCGCCTGCTTCCACTGTCAAGTTAATGTCACAAGCGATCGCCTTCTCTCCATAACCGCCGGTGAGATTTAGAATTTCTACTGACATCGTATTTAGCTATTTTTGAAGGTAGAACGGCGATAAAGCAACCAGACAAACAGGGGAGAACCAAACAACGCAGTGATGGTTCCCACTGGCAATTCTACCGCACCTAATCGAGCGAGCAAATCCGCTAGGGACAGCACCCAAGCACCTGCGATCGCACTTAACGGTAACACCCACCGCTGATCGGTACCCACCAATAACCGCACGCCGTGGGGGACCACTAACCCCACAAAGCCAATTAAACCACCAATGCTGACGGCACTGGCTGCTAGCAAAGTCGCAACGCCACCAATGAATAAGCGCGATCGCGTTAAGGAAACCCCCAACCCTACGGCTAAATCGTCTCCTAAGGCTAACAAATTAGCCGATCGAGCTAACAGGCATCCCCCCACCAAAGCCGCCGCAATATAAGGTCCAGCAACGCGGATTTCCGGCCAACCTCTCCCATTTAAGCTACCGATCAACCAGTTCAGTGCAGCTTGAATCCGGCTATCTTCTGCTAATAGTAACAAAGTGGTTTGAATCGCACCAAATAAAGAGCTAATTGCCACCCCGCCTAGCAGCAAGCGTTCCACAGAAATTCCCGTTGCGGTGCGACCTAGGAAGTAAACCAGAGCAGAGGTTAAAATAGCACCAACCCAGGATAACAGAGGAATCCAACCAGGAAAAATTCCCAGGGTAAAGAGCGCGATCGCGACTAATCCCGCACCAGCGGAAATTCCCAACACAAAGGGATCGGCGAGGCTATTTCGGAGTAATCCTTGCAGCAGTGCACCGGACATTCCTAAGGCGGCTCCCACTGCGATCGCAGCCACAATTCTCGGTAAACGTAATTCCCAAACAATCGTTTGACTAATGGTATCGCCTTGGTGCAGTAAGGCTTGCCATAATTGAGTCGTCGTCAGCGGAACTGCTCCCCAAGATAGGGACAGAATCATGGTGAGCAGCAAGCCAGTCACTAAAATCAAACTGGATGATAAAACTCGATCGTTCATAGAAAGAATTAACTGTTAATTGGGGCTTTTATGCTTGCTAGTCGATCGAGTTCTCACCTTCATCACTCCCTAATT
>JBLNEP010000165.1:0-13459 GCA_050262755.1 Actinomycetota bacterium
GCTCGGATGTGGGATAGAATCGATAGCTAAACGATTTTTCCATGTTCACATTCTAATGGCTAGGATGTGAAGTGTAAAGCCGTCCTTAAGGACGGGGTTTCAGACCCATTAGTTTCGATGAGCCATTTTAACTTAAAGTCCCTAGCTTTTTATGGAGCAGCGATTGGGTTGGTCGTTATCCTATTTAGTATCACCACCCGTTATGGAGAAGCCCACGTTAAAGCCCCCCTGGATATTACGGGTCGCTATTCTATCTCTAACCAAAATCTGTCGGGGTGTCTTGACGCGAAATCCCTGTTGTTAGATGTGAAGCAATCAGGTGTCTATCTTTCAGCCGCTCTCCTAGAAGCGAATGCAGACGAAAGGGCGATCAAAGCAGTCGAACAACGTCCACCCCTGTCAGGTGAGTGGAATAACCAGCAATTTTCTTTGACAGGTCCACTTATCCACCTAGAAGGGTGTCAGGGAAGGGTAGCGATCGCTGGGACCATTCAAGATAAAACGATGAATGCCACTCTAACTCTGAATTCAATCCCTGAGAAGATACCATTTACAGCACAAAAGGAGACGCGACAATACTGAGTACAGAAAGATGTAGGGAGTGAGAGAGAAAATAAGAGTAGTCAAAATTTAAATCGGGGTCGAATCTATTTCAATTTAGCAGTCAAAATTCGCAAAACAGGTTGATTGCCAACACGCTCAAGCGGAAAGTAAACCTTGTGCGTTTGCGAATCCACTGCAACAGAATGCGCTCTAGGGTCAACCAAAACATCTTCCAGTTTGACCAGAGTTTTGCCTTGTTCCTGAAAAATTGAAACCACTCCACTTTCGGAAGCCACGTAGAGACGATGTAGACTCCGATCGAGCGCTAACACATCAGGACTATCACCGACTGAGTGAGTAGAAAGAACCTGCATAGTTTTGAGGGAAAAGGTAACGAGTTTAGCGTTGTCCTCACAGGCTGTAAACGCAAAACGATTGGCAGCATCAATTAATAAACCATGCGGATGCTCGCATCCGGGAACATCATAACGATCGACCACTTGATTGGTTTTTGGGTTGACTGAAACCACTTGATTACGGGTTTGAACAGCCGCCAATATTCGGTGAAAAACAGAGTCATATTGCGTGTTGCCAACTTCACCCCCTAAATCAATGGTTGCCATAGATTGATTCGTTGGCATATCCACAACCGTATTGCTATGACCAAACTGATTCGAGACAAACACCTTCTTGTCGTCTGGATCGTAGGCGATGCCATCGGGATAATGACCGGTTGGGGTAAAAGTGATTATGTTTAGTGTTTTGGCATCGATTGCAGCCAGTTTGTTGACATCCGTCGCTGACGCATAGACTCGATTCAGTCCAGAGATTGCTAGCACCCCGTGTACTCCTGGCAATCCCTCAATCTCTGAAATAACTTTGTGAGTTTTGGTATCGAAAACTGCAACCTTTCCCGCTCCCAAATGGGCAATGTAGAGTCGTCCTGTTCGTTCATCTAGGCTTTGATAGTCGAAGCGAGAACTTCCTCCAGGCAAAGGAATATCAGCCACTTGGGTCAAGAACTGCGAGGTAGATAAGGGTTTTGTCTGCTGGTTTGCCTCAGACCGAAATCTTGTAGATAGCCAACCGACGATGAACGTGAAGGCGATCGCGACCGCAAAGATGCCGACTATCAAGATTGGCCGTTTGGGTTGCTGCATAAAGCACAAAGCCTCAATCACGATTGTTGCTTAATGTTACCTGCTTCAGCTTCTGCCATCAAAATCGCCACTTGTGCTGGCGTTGAAGAAGCTGTATTGAGTCTAAAGGCGAGCGATAACGAGAACCCGCGACTCAAAGGAGTATTGCCGATTCAGTATGCCCGACCGGAGCTCGATAAGCAACGGTTGGGAGAACTAATCGACCTAATTAGCAAAATTGGTTTAGGAGATGCCGCCAGTCGTTCCAAGGACATTCTAGGGCGAGTCTATGAATATTTCCTGGAGCAATTTGCCGAGAAGGAAGGCAAAGGCGACAGCGATTCGAGACAATCTTAGGAGGTTGGGATTATGACCATTTCTACTGACAAAACAGTCTGGACTGATGCCGAGTCTATGGCACTATTCCAGGATGGACATCGCTATGAATTGGTGAATGGGGAAGTGGTAGATATGGGCAATTCAGGGATGGAGCATGGCGGGATTAGTTCATTGCTGGGCGGTTTTTTAGCAATCTATGTAAAACAGCACAAACTGGGTATTGTCTGCGATTCGAGTACAGCGTTTACTTTGAAAAATAGCAATAAGAGAACGCCTGATGTTTCCTTTGTTTCTAAGGAAAAGCTTAAAGGTTTAAAGCGTCCACCAAGAGATTTTTTCTAAAGTTCTCCTGATTTAGCTGTGGAAATTCTCTCTCCGAGCAATACAGTGGAAGAAATCCACGACAAGATTGTGGAATATTTCGAGAATGACACGCGCTTAGTTTGGGCGATCCATCCTGATGAAAAATATGTTTTAGTTTATCATTCTCCCGAACCCGATCGCTTTTTGCGCTCTGGAGCTATGCTAGAGGGCGAAGAGGTTGTACCGGGGTTTTCGATGGCCGTTTCAGAACTGTTTGAAGAATGGGATTTTTAGGAACTTAAAGCGATGAATTCCTTTACCTCAAGTGTAAAAGTTACAAGCAGGACAAGAAAACGATAGAAATGATAGAGGGGTTGATGTAGAAGTTGGAGAAAAAGAGTGGAATTTTTACGGGATTTGACGTAGAAGTTGAAAAAAAAGAGTGGAATTTTTACAAGATTTGATTTAGAAGTTTAAAAAAAAGAGTGGAACTTTTACGGGATTTGACGTAGAAGTTGAAGAAAAAGAGTGGGATTTTTACAAGATTTGATTTAGAAATTAGAGAAAAAGAGTGGAATTTTTACAAGATTTGATGTAGAAGTTGAAAAAAAAGAGTGGAATTTTTACGGGATTTGACGTATAAATTGAAAAAAAAGAGTGGAATTTTTACGAGATTTGATGTAGAAATTAGAGAAAAAGAGTGGAACTTGTACAAGATTTGATGTAGAAATTAGAGAAAAAGAGTGGAATTTTTACGAGATTTGATGTAGAAGTTGAAAAAAAAGAGTGGAATTTTTATGGAATTTGATGTAGAAATTAGAGAAAAAGAGTGGAATTTTTACGAGATTTGATGTAGAAGTTAGAGCAGAAGTGTTGAATGCAGAAATAAAAATTTACATTTAAGAGTCCAAGCATCATACAAGGGTCTATCGTAGCTCCAATGGACTATCGAACAGCGACGACTCAGTTCCCGTTGCAAAGACCGAAACTTATCGAGTCATTTATTTTCATAAAAAGCCGGAATAACGATGCGGGATCGCTCGGGGTTAAGCTCGGTCTTCATGTTGTTCTTAATTCGCACTACAAATTGGGTTTTTGTGAGGCTCATTTTTTCAAGCAATTCCCAACTTACGAAGCCTCTATCCATGATGCCAACTGCATCTTTGGGAATCATCCCTGTTACGAATTCGGCAAACTTTGCATCGTGTCCTTGCCCAAAATTAATCAGACATTCACTCGGATTCTCCTGCGATAAATTTACCCCGTTGAGCAACTTAACTGGGTGATAGCCTTGCAGCCAAAATAGCTGACCGGTTAGCGTCACCACCGTTGAATCAATTGGAAACAGCATCTGTGCTGCGGCAGGTTTTCGTCGCTTCACTTGCTCAATTAACCGAGCATAAATTCGACGAAAGTATTGGTCTTTTCTCATCTTGCAGGCTTGAGAAAAGGTAGATATGCTAACCGAAATCCCGGCATGATTTAACCGATAAAATAAGTCCCTCATACTAATCAAACCCCGATCCAACACGAAAGTTAGCCAGATTTCAAAGAATAACCCTGAGTTCAAGACTGGGTAGTCATGCGGGCAAAGCAGCTTCAAGATTGATTTGACAAGCTGCGGAAATGAGGTTACCATCAGACATCATTTTTTTCAACTTGGGGACGGCATACCGTATTGTGTCCCCTTTTTTCCGTTGCTTAATCTATCTTTCAACACTTCTGGCAAGAGACAGTTCGATGTAAATCTTTACCTTGGCAGCAGTGTGAAATTTAAATAGCTTTAGAACTGAGAAGTGCGCTCGTGGGAATTGTGTTGCATAAAGCTGATGAAATATCCAAAATCAATCAGCAATTAACGTTAGCTTTGTCAGCCGCCAAAATGGGAATTTGGGATTGGGATTTGTTGACGAATCACGTTACTTGGTCCAGGGGCCACGAGCAGTTATTTGGGTTGAAACCGGGAAGTTTTGCAGGAACTTATGAAGCATTTATAGCTTGTGTTTATCCAGAAGACCGAGAAGCGATCGCATTAGCAGTAGAGCGATCGCGCCTGCGAAGGCAGGATTACGAACATCAATTCCGAGTAGATTGGCCTGATGGTAGCATCCACTGGATTGAGGCGAAGGGGAAATTTTTCTATGACAACGATGGTAATGCGGTGCGGATGCTGGGGACAGTGGTGGAAATTAGCGATCGCAAGAAGAGAGAAGTACAACTGCGCTTGTTAGAATCCGTCATCCTCTCAACTAACGATGCTGTAGTAATTACCGAGGCAGAACCCATCGACGAACCTGGCCCCCGGATTGTTTACGTCAATCCTGCCTTTACACGCATAACAGGCTATACCTTAGAGGAGGTTTTAGGCAAAACACCGCGTATCTTACAAGGGGATGACACAGACCGAACGGCTTTAGATCGAATTCGCACAGCCTTACAAAACTGGCAACCCGTGCGAGTTGACCTAATTAACCGTCGCAAAGACGGCTCTCAATATTGGGTTGAACTCAGTATTGTTCCCGTTACGGATGAGAAAGGCTGGTATTTTTGGACGATTTCAACAGGTGGATGCTTCTGACTCACGCCAAAAAGGAGGAACGGGTTTGGGTTTAGCCATCTCTAAAAGTATCGTACAGCAGCATCAAGGCAAAATTTGGGTCGAAAGTGTAGTAGGAGAAGGCAGTAATTTTTATTTTACTTTGCAAAAGATCGTCGAGTCATCGCTGAGTTAAACTGCTATTAGCTGATTTAATAAGGTGAGAAAATTAACAACTATTAATTTGATGGAAGACATTGCCATGAAATTTTATCAGCGATTTTTACCATACCTTGTTGCAATTGGCTCAACTGCGATCGCCTTACTGCTGACACTCTGGTTAGAACTCTTACTGCTGCACACCCTTGGCGCTTTTTTTTACCTCGCGATCGTTGTAACTGCCTGGTGTGGTGGCTGGCGATCGGGTTTTGTTGCAGTTGTCTTTTCCGCACTCGCAATTAATTATTTCTTTATTCCGCCCCGATATCAATTTACCTTCGAGCAACCAAAGGATATATTTGAATTTTCTATTTTTCTGCTAGTTGCCTTGACAATCAACTTAATAACTAGCAATTGGCGAGAAAGTAACCTAGTGGCGCAGGAAAATGTCGCATTACTGCGGATAGCTCCATCTGCGACCCAGATGGGGATGTGGAATTGGGATATCGCAACTGGAAAAATTCAGTGGTCAACCGATCGAGAGCAATTATTTGGTTTAAATCCAGGGACGTTTGATGGCAAATATGAAACCTTTTTATCCTATATACATCCTGAAGACAGGGAAGCAGTTAATCAAGCAGTACAACAGGCAATCCAAAACAACAGCCTTTATCAAGTAGAGTACCGTGTAGTTTGGTCTGATGGGAGCATTCATTGGATTGAATCTAGGGGACACGCTTTTTATAACCAAGCGGGAGAACCGATCCAAATGACTGGAACGGCGACAGCGATCGATCAACGCAAACAAGCACAAGGTTTGTTGCAAGAAAAATTTGAGCAACAACGCCCGATCGTGGAAACAACCCAACGAATTCGCCAATCGCTCAATTTAAAGGAGATTTTCCAAACTACTGTCAAGGAAATCCGACAATTGCTTCAAACCGATCGCGTAATTATCTTTCAGTTTGACCCAAAATGGCAGGCAACTGTGGTTGCTGAATCAGTGGGTACTAACTGGACAGCTATTTTATCAACTGAAATCTACGATCCTTGCTTTGGCGAACAGTACGTCGAACCCTACAAACAAGGCTTAGTTACCGTCAAATCCGACATCTATAAAGCCGGAATTGACCCCTGTCACCTGCAATTACTAGCAAATTTCCAAGTCAGAGCAAATTTGGTAGTTCCCATTGTCAAAGGAGGTGAATTGTGGGGGTTGCTAATTGCTCATAACTGTGCTGCACCTCGCCAATGGCAATCATCAGAAGTCGATCTGATGCGACAGTTAGCCAACCAACTTAGCATTGCCATTCAACAATCCGAACTATTTGAACAGGTAAAGGCTGAATTGAGAGAACGCCAGCAAGCCGAAGCTGCATTACGAGAAAAGGAAGCTCTGATGCGGTTATTTATCCAGTATGTCCCAGCTGGCATTGCCATGTTTGACCGGGAGATGCGCTATTTGATGGCAAGTCAACGATGGGTAGATGAATATAACCTGGATTCGATCGAATCTCTGATTGGTCGATCGCACTACGAAATCTTTCCCGAAATTCCCCAACGTTGGCGACAGATCCATCAACGCTGTTTAGCTGGGGCGAGCGAAAAAGGTGAAGAAGATTTGTTTATCCGAGCAAGTGGGAAAGAGCAATGGGTATGGTGGGAAGTCCACCCCTGGTATACGGCTAAAGATGAAATTGGCGGCATAGTAATTTTCTCTGTTGATCTTAGCGGTCGCAAACAAGCAGAAATGGCTTTAAAACAACTAAATAGCGAACTAGAAAAACGGGTATTAGAGCGAACGGCAGAACTTTCTCAGCTAAACGATCGCCTCCAAGAAACATTAACCTCCCTCCAAGAAAGTGAAGAACGCCACCGACTGGCTTTAGATTTAACCCACATCGGCTTTTGGGATTTGCACCTACCTAGTAAATATCTCGTCTGGAACGATATTCACTTCACGCTACTGGGTTTAGATCCCTTTAGCATTCAGCCAACTTGTGAGCTTTGGTACAGTTGCGTTCATCCTGACGATCTTGATTGGGTCGAACAAAAGTTCTCAGAATCGATTGAAAACCACACCGATTTCGCTGCTGAATATCGAGTGATTCATCCTGATGGTTCTGTTCATTGGTTAATGTCTCGTACCAAAGCCGTCTACGATGAATTAGGGCAACCTATGCGAGTGCTGGGTGTATTGTTGGATATTAGCGGTCGCAAACGCGCAGAACAAGAATTCCAGCAAACTCATGCGGAATTATTACAGCACAAAGCCCAACTAGAAAGAGTTAATCAGGAATTGCAAAATGCTGTAAAAGAACTGCAAATTACTGAGGAAGAACTAATACGAAACAATGAAGAATTAGAGGCTGCTGTCTTAAAGATTGAGTTTCAGCAACAGCGGTATGAAGACTTATTTAACTTCGCTCCAGATGGTTATCTACTTACAGATTCATTAGGTATAATTCAAGAAGCCAATCAAGCAGCAAGCAACCTTTTGTCTATTCCTTCATCTAATTTAATTGGTAAGCCCCTATCTCTCTACATCTGTAACCCAAAAAAGCGATCCTTTCGCACTTTTATCACGCAGATGCAACAGTCGTCCGGGCGACTAATATCTGAGCTAACCATCGTACCTCGGCAGGGTAATTCCTTCCCGACAGAGATAGCTGCCTCTCCCATCCGTAATTGGCAGGGTGAAATTAGGGGTATTTGTTGGTTGATTAAAGATATCAGCGATCGCAAACACGCCGAACAAATGCTCCAGCTTCAGGCTATAATTACCCGCAATATGGCAGAAGGCGTATGCTTAATCAAAGCCGATAATGCGGTCATTGTGTATGCCAATCCTAAATTTGAGCAGATGTTTGGCTATGACTCCGGCGAACTCAACGGCCAGCACGTTTCAATAGTGAACTACGCCACGGAAGAAGTAACGGCTGAAGATGTCAATCAAGCGATTAGGGCTGTTGTTTTCCAAAGCGGTGAAGCAACTTATGAAGTCCATAATCTCAAGAAAGATGGCACTCCATTTTGGTGTAGGGCGACGACTTCTGTATTTAAGCATCCAGACTATGGCGATGTTCTGGTTGCAGTTCACCAAGATATCACCGAAGCGAAGCACCTTGAAGAGGTTCGCAAACAAACAGAAGAAGCGCTGGCGCACAGCGAAGCTAAATTCCGTTATCTCAGCGAGTCTTCGCCTATAGGCATTTTTATGACCGATATTCACGGGCAGTTTATTTATACCAATCCTCGCTATCAGGTAATTTTTGGCTGCACGTTCGATCGAGCTTTAGGAGAAGGGTGGGTACAGTTTATTCATCCAGAAGACCGAAAGGAGGTTACAGCCAGGTGGTTAAAAGCCGTGTCCCAAAAGCAAGAATTCTCCGGTGAAATTCGTTGTATCCATCAAGATCGAACGATTCGGTTTTGTCAAGTACGCTCAGCTTCTATCCTCTCTGTTTCCAATGAATTAATTGGTTATGTGGGTACAGTAGAGGACGTTACTGAAAGTCGAGCCATTGAAAAGATGAAAAGTGAGTTTATCTCAATTGTCAGTCACGAACTGCGAACACCTCTAGCTTCAATTCGTGGTTCTCTAGGGTTACTCGCCACTGGAGTCTTGAAAAATAAGCCAGAAACTGCCCAAGAAATGTTAGACATTGCGACTCACGATACCGAACGGTTAGTGCGTCTAGTTAATGACATTCTTGACTTAGAGCGACTGGAATCACACAAAGTCAATTTAAATAAGCAATGGTGCGATGCGGCAGCACTCTTGCAACAGTCTGTGGAAACAGTGCAATCTCTGGCAGTACAAAGTAACATCGTCTTGTCTGTTGAATCGAGTTTTATTCAAGTTTGGGCGGATAGCGATCGGATTCTTCAAACTCTCGTTAATCTGATCGGCAACGCGATTAAATTTTCCCCGCCAGGAACTACGGTTACCCTCAGCGTCCAAGACCAAGCAGAACAAGTTTTATTTCAAGTCAAAGACCAAGGGCGAGGCATTCCTGCTGATCAGTTAGAAACTATTTTTGGACGATTTCAACAGGTGGATGCTTCTGACTCGCGCCAAAAAGGAGGAACGGGTTTGGGTTTAGCCATCTCTAAAAGTATCGTACAGCAGCATCAAGGTAAAATTTGGGTCGAAAGTGTAGTAGGAGAAGGTAGTAATTTTTATTTTACTTTGCCAAAACCTCTCGATTAGTCTTATAATGTTGCGAATTGAATAAATCTGCCCTGATAACAACTATTTTTTATGTCAGACAAGCGAATTCTAGTTATTGATGACGAAATAAACCTCTCTACTGTTATTCAGGCTTGTCTGGAAAACTTAGGAGGTTGGGAGACGCGGGTAGCTTTTTTAGGTAAAGAAGGACTTGCGATCGCCCAGACCCAACGCTTCGATGCCATCTTACTAGACGTGATGATGCCAGATCTGGACGGAATCACGCTGTTGGGAGAGTTACAAAATAATACAGCTACTCAAGCGATTCCAGTCATTCTGTTTACCGCTAAGGTACAGTCTAGCGACTTAGCTCAGTTTGCAAAGCTTGGCGTTGCAGGGGTAATTGCTAAACCGTTTGACCCTTTGACATTAGCAGATCGAGTTGCTTCCAGCTTAGGGTGGTAAGCTGTTAACGCTCTTGAGTCACTCTTGTAATCGTTTCGTTGCACGCTCGGTAGGGGGACTCGACACCAATACTTGATTTCGTCCCATTGCCTTTGCTTGGTATAGGGTGGCATCAGCGGCTCGATAAAGTTCTTGCAAGTTAGCACCATCCTGAGAATATTCAACCACTCCTGCACTGAACGTCACCTGAAATGTCTGATTATTAGCAGCAGTAAACTTCTGCTCGCACCAGATTTTTAGGAAGTCAGTTAGGCGCTTTGCACCCAAATCTCGCGTTATCCCATATATACCTACAACAAATTCCTCGCCGCCCCAACGAGCTACTATATCTTCAGGCCGAAAGAACTGCTTTAAGTGTTTTCCCAACAGAGAAAGAACTCTATCTCCTACCTCATGGCCGTATCGATCGTTGATTTGCTTGAAGCGGTCTAAATCCAGAATCATAAAACACAATGGCTGATTTTGATGTTCTGCCAGATGTAATAATAGCTCTAGTTCCTGAATGGATTTATGTCGAGTAGCAGTGCCAGTTAGTTCATCAATTTCTGCAAATCTGTGTTGAATTCGGGTTCGCTCCAGCCGATTCAGCATACGGGCAATCAGTTCAGGCCCGACAATTGGTTTCTGCACGTAGTCATCTGCACCTACAGCAAACACCTGATGTACGACCGCAGCATCATTATGGCCTGATAGAAACAGCACGGGCAAGTCACTCCAGCGTGGGTCGCTGCGAACCACTTGGCAGAGTTCTATCCCGCTAAAATCAGGCATTTCTATATCTAAAATCACCAATTCTGGCAGACTAGCCTCTAGTGCCTGCCAGAATCGCTTGGGGTCTGCTAAAGTTCTCACCTGAAAGCCCCAAGGTGCCAGCAAATTGGACAAAGTTGCTAGAACCGAGAGATCGTCATCTACAATGAGGATTCTGGCTTCCGGTTTCTGGGTGCGGTTGAGTTCCTGAGTAACTGCTTTCACAATTTTTTCAGGGCTAATTGGTTTCTCTAAAAAGACATTTCCGCCCAAACGCGCTACTTCCACCCGAGCGCTTAACTGATTGCATGCTGTCAATACTAACACCGGAATCCTGGGAATTCGTTGCGCCAGTTCGGCTAGTAGAGTCAGTCCGTTCTCTGTAGTGTGGGGAAAGGTAAGCTCTAGGACAATAACATCAGGCGAACAGCGGGAAATCGATTTTCTTGCAGCAATTGGGTCTGTTGCTACTTCTACCTGAAACCCCCAAACGATTGCTTCCCTTTCGATCGCTTCGGTCAACCCTACATCATCATCGACTACTAGCAACTGACCCGACCCAATTTTTAAATCGGAAGTCGTCGCCGTTGTAGATGGCTTGTCTTCCACCACTTGCTGGAGACGCACCACCAATTCTTGCAGTTGTCGCGCCTCATTTTCACCCAAAGACTGTAAGCTTAGCAACTGTTCGATCTGTCGCGCCACCTCTGAACCTTTTGGGAGGCCAAATGAACCCAGCGAGCCAATCAAGCGATGGGCCTCCACCTGAGCAGAGGCTTGCAGTTCACAACCCAGCGTTCCGGTAGAGATTTGGGCGCTCGCTAGCTCGAACACCACTACTTGCGATCGTAAAGTCTGTTTGAATTTACCCCATGCCTCTTGCATAACTGCCTGGACTTTGGCTTGAGCTTCGTGCTTGTCTGCAGTCGCCATCGCAGCTTTGGGCGTCTCTTCTGAAGAAATCCTTGGCGAGAGCGAATCTTCCGGTAGTTCTTTGCGCCGATAACCCAATCCGTATACCGTCTCAATCAAATCTTTAGTCATTCCGGCTGCTTTTAGCTTCTGGCGCAGACCTTTGATTTGAGTGGAAACGGCTTCCTCTTGGGGAAATTCACCATTAGGCCAGATGCGGTCTAGGATGGCACTCCGGCTGAAAATACGTTGGGGATTGCGGAGGAAAAGCTCTAGTATGCTGTATTCTTTTGGAGTCAGGTGTAAAATTTTTCCTGCATAAGTAACTAAACTAGCATCAGGGTCAAGCTGAAGCTTTTCCCAAGTCAACATAGTAGGTAAGCTAGAATTGAGCCTTCGCAGTAAAGCCTGAATCCGAGCGATTAATTCTGATATTTCGTAGGGCTTGACTAGATAATCATCGGCTCCTGCTTCTAAACCGATTACTCGGTCAGTAGTGCTGTCTTTGGCGCTCAATAGCAGAATCGGCATCTGTAAGCCACGAGCTCTCAGTTGGCGACAAAGACTAATCCCATCCAGTTTAGGGAGAACAATATCCACCACAAGCAGATCGTAGTGAAAGGCTTGAGCCAGGTCCAAACCCATTTGACCATCTGTCGCTGTCTCGACAGTATAGTGATGGGTAGCGAGTTCTTGTGTTAGGACATTAGCTGTCGTGCGATCGTCTTCTACTAGCAGAATTTTCATGGGAACCGATTCTTAGCAGTCCCGCATCGTAACTGCAAAAAAAGCTGTCAACCCCTATTTTATCCTCAATCTTTAAAGCTTGTTAACTTTTCAGGCTTACACTGCTCAATCCAAACCATCATTCCTTTTGCTCCTTCCTGTTTTGAATCCTCCCTGTAATCGGTTAGAGCAGAGGCTGCTTCCTGAATGCTAGCAAAAGATCCAAAATAGTAAGTACACTCCGGCAATAAAGTAATAATTTTTACCCACCAGCCAAATTCATTTTCTTCTTGTTTTGGAAGTGTAGGATTTATTGAGAACATCAGAAATCTCCTTTGCTAATTCAAGAGGATGCTTCGATGAATTCAATGTACTAGAGCAGCATTGGCTTTATTTGAGCCACTGTTATTACTCAGTTTATAGCCCCTGTCAATCTTCAGTTTACAGCCAGGATCTAAGCTAGGCAAAAGACTATTAAGATTGAGCATCTATTGATAACAGTGGCAGCGGCAAAACCAGTAGATTCTTTGGGAACGAATGTGGCGGATTGAAGTAGTAGAACAGCAAGGGCAAGTACAATTTAACATTTTTTATCCTCGTGTTTTAAATGGGTGTTGAGACAAAATTAACTCACGAGATTCTTACTTAACTCTTCCATTCATGGTAGCCAGTTGCAACTCCCTAAAAGCTTCCAAATCTTCTAAGGAATATTTACTGTTGAGCAACAGTCGTAATTGATTTTCTGCGGTAATACTCAGAAAACCTGTTTCTAGAGCCTCCTGAGCTAAATTGAGAATTGAATCCATGATGATTTCCTTCTAAATAATGTTAGATAAAATCTTACAACACTAGGCTTTTAATTTTAGACTTGCAAAATATAATATCCAGCCATCAACTAGCTGAAGAAGAGGCGCTAAAGTTGAAGTTTGGCGATTGAGGTATAGCGGAGTTGGTTCTGCTATAGACCTGTAGAATATCGTGAATCACAAGCTGAATGTAATGCTCTATATCTAATCGCTCCTTTCTAGGCTCGAGAGGAAATAATAGTTGTTTTAACAAAGGCTGTGTTTGTTCTATCACAGCATAGTTATTAGGAACGCGACTCAGGACATAAGCTAATAAATCTTGGCGCAACTCATCGAAAAAAAAAGCTTTTTGGTATGGAGAATTCGGATAGGTTGATAAAATATTTTCAATTTTATTGATAACTACCGTTAAGGTAAGATCTAAAAGTTGTTTTGCCATTTTTTATTCCTAACATTTTTTAAATTTTGCGGTTATCAAACCTTTGGCACAGATGCCACTGGATTTTCTTGGATAGAAGGAAACTAGCTATAGTTCCTGCGTGAATTTCCAATCTGCTTTTAGAAAAGCTTCAAATGTCAAAAATGATGGGGGTAAGCGGTCTTTTTC
>JBLNEP010000166.1:0-51054 GCA_050262755.1 Actinomycetota bacterium
GGTCCTGATGGCTTGCAGTTTCCCTTCTGACTCCCATCTTCTGAGACTGGAGACATGGACTCCGAGTATTTCGGCGGCTTTCTTGGGTGTGACATAGCTCATGGTTAACCGCTTAACTCTACTTATCTGAGTGTAATTGAGATAGGTAGACTTGGGCGGTTTAATGAATTATTTCTTTATCGACTGTCACGTCGTTAGGTTGAGGTCAAATCGTGCAATTCCTTTGAGCCAACTTTGATTCAATCGGTGTTAGGCAGGTTGGTTATTGAGCAATACCGAAGCCGTATCGCTTAAATACCGCTTGAGCCTGTCCACTCCTCAAGAATTGAGCATAGGTACGAGCAACTTGCTGATGCCGACTGGCTGTAATCACGGCCATGGGATAAACGATCGCAGAGTGCAGGTTACTGGCAGCCGTTGCTACTTGTTTGACCTGATTGGAAACTTTGGCATCAGTGGCATAGACAATTCCGACATCTGCGTTACCACTTTCGACCGTTCCTAAAACATTCCGTACTGAGTTGCCGTACACCAGCTTGGGTCGCACTTGCTCTGAAATGCCCAGTTTTTTGAACACTTCTTCTGCATATTGCCCAGCCGGAACGCTACGCGGCTCTCCCACCGAAATTTTTTTGATGGTGGGGTTGGTTAATTGCTGGAAGTTTGTTAGCTGTAATCTGGAGTTGCGGGGTACTACCAGAACCAAGCTGTTGGTGAGTAAGTTGCGACGAGTATCGGTCAGAATCAGATTTTTCTGCTGCAAGGCATCCATTTGTCGAGCTGCCGCAGAAATAAAGAGGTCAACCGGTGCGCCCTGCTCAATTTGCTGTTGAAGGGGTCCAGAGGCTGCAAAATTGTAGTTGACGGTGACGCCACGATGGGCAGATTCAAAGATCGGATCGAGTTCTTCAAGGGCATTTTGCAAACTAGCTGCGGCTGCAATTAGAATTGTGGCAGACTGCGCGTTGGCTGGCATCGGCAGGACCATTTTTACGCCGAATGATAGTAAGAGAGTTGCCAGCAATCCGCTCACAAAGCTGAGAATGCGTCTTCGTTTCATAAGACCTAAATGGAACAAATAAGGTGGGTCTGGTTAGATTTTTGGGATCTAACCATCGATTTACCGCTAGAATGGTATTCACCGTGCTATCATACCAACTTTTTACCAACTTATTTGGTATCGAAAATGCCAAGAAAAGAGCAAGGCTGGATCACCTTCCAGTCCTCAGATGAAGAGCGACGAATCCTGGAACAGGTTAGCCAGCAGACCCAGCGCACTAAAACCGAAATTTTGCGAGAAATGATTCGACAGATGGGGCGATCGTTCTCCTCTGACCCGCTCAATGTCAACTCCATCGAATTTTCCGAGGATTTGGAGGAGGAAGGAGAAGAAGCAAGCTTGGCTCACGGAGCGAGGGATACAGAAACGTTACAGGCTGTCCAAATCAGTGCCCGCAACATCTTAAGAGCCAATGTGAAACGCATTGTCAAAGGATCGGTGAATGCGGAAGTCACCCTGGAAATTGCACCGGGAGTCGATTTAGTCTCGATTGTCACTCGTACATCGGCTGACAAACTGGGGTTAAAGAAAGGCAAACAAGTCTTCGCGGTGATTAAATCCAGCAGTGTCATGATTGCAGCAGGGTGAGCGTCCAAAGTTTGGACTCTGAGGAGCAATGGGCGCGAAGCTATCACCAGGGGCAAAGGGTGCGAGTGCAATTTCTAGCTTGGTACTCGCAACCACTTGTCCTGGCCAGAATCGAATCGCCCTAAGTAAATCGATAACTTAAAACTTCGATGACAGAGCCATTTTCAGGCAAATCTGTCGGTTTAAGCGCGATCGTATCGCGATCGACGCGACGCACCGGTGTCCCCTGCATCAAAGCTAAAAAGTCATCCACCGGCTCCAAATCACAAGCAGTTGCATCTGCCGCTTGTGTTCTGTAGTGAGTGGGGATCACCAATTTGGGTTTGAGGAGTTCTACAGCTTGCTTCGCCTCTTGGGGATTGTAAGCCTTCGGCCCACCTCCCACCGGAATCAGCATCAAATCCGGTCGCCCGATCAGGATTTGCTCCTCAATGCCGATCGGTCCAGCTACTCCTCCCAAGTGTAGGATTTTGACACCCGCCTGCTTCCACATCCAAGCGACATTCACCCCAAATCGTCGTCCACCTTGGCGGTCTTTATTGGTACGGATGCCTTGAATTTGTACACCATTAAATTTGTAAATGCCTGGTTCATACAGCAAGCCAGGATTATCGGCAAATCCATCAATGGAGCCTTCATCTAATAGTCGGCTGCTGATTAAAATTAAATCCGTCGGCACTTTTGGAGAACGGTAACCAGCCGTACACCCAATTTGGCGGAAGGGATTGACCAAGACTCGCAAGCCACCGCCCGTAAATAAAAAGCAAGTGTGACCCAACCATTGCACGGATAAAGCATCACCTGTCTGAGCTTGGTAGGTTTGCCATCCAGAGGCTAGACCCGTTCCTAGAGTGGCTAGCAAACTCGCCCGCCCATAACGCATTAACTGTCGCCGTTTCATTGGAAAATTTATAATTGTTCAAGGAAATTTCGCAGCATTTGCTTGCCGGAAGTGGTCAAAATACTTTCTGGGTGAAATTGGACGCCCTCTATGTGTGGGTATTGTCGATGTCGCACACCCATGATCGTGCCATCTTCCACCCAACCTGTAATTTCTAGAACCTCAGGACAAGTTTGGCGTTCAATCACCAAACTATGATACCGGGTTGCTGTCAGGGGAGTTTCTAAGCCTCGAAAAACTCCTGTACCGTTGTGGTAAACTGGCGATGTTTTGCCGTGCATTAAGACTGGTGCAGAAATGATGTTGCCACCAAAAACTTGACCGATGCTTTGGTGGCCCAGGCAAACGCCGAGAATTGGCAAAGTGGGTCCTAATTGACGGATTAATTCTAGAGAAATCCCTGCATCTTCGGGTCGTCCTGGTCCGGGAGAAATGACAACAGCCGCTGGTTGCAGTTGACGAATTTTTTCGAGGGAAATTTGGTCGTTTCGGTAAACTTGCACCTCGGCAGCAACGGGTAATTCTTTGCCGAGTTCTCCCAGATACTGCACTAAATTGTAGGTAAAGCTGTCGTAATTATCAATCACTATAATCATGGATCTTACTCCTAAGATCAAACGGTTATTTAATTGCTCAGGATTAGTTGGGAAACTGCTGCCCAGAGGGGGGGAAATAACAGGGTCGCAGCTACGATCGCAGAGGCGAGCGCAGAGATGAGGACAGCCCCGGCGGCGCAGTCCTTAGCAATTCTCGCTAAGTCGTGGTAAGACTGACCAACAGTTAAGTCTACAACTGATTCAATGGCAGTATTGAGCAATTCTAGAGCTAGTACAAGTCCAACGGTGATTCCAATAATCGCGATTTCTACCAGCTTGAGCTGCAATAAAAAACTTAAACTCAGGGCAAAGGCACCTAGGACCGTATGAATGCGAAAATTTCGTTGGGTTGCAAACGCATAATTGAGACCGGCCCAGGCATAGGTAAAACTAATAACTAAATTTGAGGCCACTTGCCAAGACAACTCGCGGTTGTGTTTGACTGCTTTTTTAGAGCCGTTCACGCTCTGAGTTGATGTGTCTTGGGTCATGGGAACGAATCTGAGCTGATTTGAGGAGATTGATGGCTTATTAACTTTCATCCAGTATTTGCGGCTCGATCCCTCGTCGCTTTCTACCCCTAGGAGGAGGAAACAGTTGGACAGGGAGGACAGCCGCCCTCCGTGTAAGTGGTACGAGTAGTCCTGCTGTTAACAGAGGATGCGGGTCTGGTACGGGTGATAGCAGTTGTGCTGACCTGTCCCAGTCGCTTCCCAGTCGCTTGTCGCTAGCGAAGCTAGGGCTATGGGGTTGAATGCAAACCTTGCTGAGACAGAGAGATTAAAGAGCCTCGACAGTCAGACCAATACTCTTAAGCAAATTTTGCTGTTGGTTGAGCATTCGGATCAAGCTGTCCTCATCTGGGTGATCCCAGCCTAAGAGATGCAGGAAACCGTGGGCTGCTAGCCAAGCCAGTTCTGTTGTTAAGGGATGCTTCTGTTGTTCGGCTTGTCGATCAGCCGTATCGACAGAAATTACTATATCACCTAGGTATAGGGGTAGGGAGAAGAGCATCTCGTCTGGCTGAGGGCAGTCTACTTCTAACGCTGCAAATGCTAAAACGTCGGTTGGTTTGTTTTGGTGGCGGTATTGAGCGTTGAGTGTTTGAATTTCTGGGTCGTTGGTCAGACGGAGGCTGAGTTCGTAACTGTCAGCAGGGGGGATGTCTGGGGAAAGGGTTTCTAGCCAGTGGCGGAACCAAGTTTCCCAGGTTTCAGAGGAGATCGGGGAAGGAGCGATCGCCTCGGAGCGATCGGGTAGCCAGAAATGATTCTGAATGTTGACTTCCACCTGCACGGAAAGGTTCCTTTTTTTCTAACGGGTTAAATAGGCAAGACCGACGAGTATGCCTAACAAGCTGATGGTCGTGAGGACGAAGTGTTTGAGGGAAGTCGCTCGCTTGCGTACCATGTTTCGCATCGCAAGTTTGACATAACTGGGTTGAGGTTCTGTCGGGGTTGGGACGGTGGCTTCGGAAGAAGGTGAAATTAAAGGAGGGTTGGTCATTTTTTTATCGTTTGCTGGGAGAACTCGCCACGATGGTAGCAAAATTGTAACGTTTTGTGTAGTGAGGCGGGGGTACGTTCGCGAACGCACCCGATCGCTCAATTTACTTTGCTAACTCGACGTTGATTTCATTAACGGCCCGCCGTTTAAGTGCAACGGACTCGGAACGGGGAAGCAAGCCAAAGACCTTACGAAAGGCGTCGTCTACGCTTTCAAAGGCAACTTGTCCTTTGGCATTGAAGGCAACTTTACCAGACTGGTCAAGAATGACAACTTGGGGGACAACCCCTTCGTAGTAGTGGCTAGGATCGGTCAGGGAAGTTGACGGTTGGGGAGGAAAAGAATCAACACTCAAGGGGATAAAATCAGCAGCGCGGCCATAGTATTGTTGAAGTTGGGAGACTACGGTCGCGTATTGTTTACAATCGCTGCTATCGTCGAGGTAAAAAACGAGTAGGGCAGGTTTGTGGCGATTGAAAGAGTCGGTGAGAGTGACTTTGGGAGGAACGAGGGAGCCATTGCCACCGTAGAGTGCAAAAATATTGCCATCGAATTTGTCGTCGGTGAGACTCGCAAAGGCGGGAGGAGTTTGCCAGAGCAGCAAGCTGCTCAAGAGGATAGTTAAGGTTAAAAGGGTAGTAGATGCTATTCGCCGCCACACGCTGCGGCCTGGAGCGATCGCGTTTCGATGTGAGAGTCTGGGAAAAATCATCATGGGTTTGTTCCTGGTTGCAGAGAGGAGAGGTTCTCTTGTCTCTACCTGATTATGATTGGTTGCGGAATCAGTCTCATCAAAAAGGTGCGATCGCATTGTACCGAAATTAGCGACCTCAATCTCATGATTTTATCCTTTTTCAAGGCTTTTGCCCTGAAATTGGCTTCAGGTCTACCGTTATGTTTACCTAAAAATCTGAAAAATTTCGTTGATTGGGTGTCACTTTGTTCAAGCTTACAAAATAATTTTATCTCTCTTATAGTAAGATTATCCCACTCCCTGACAATCAACCGCTAAATTACATGAATTCCCGATTTAGCAGCTCTAAGCTTGAAACTTAGGGATGTTTGGGCTTCGTAGTCTAAAATCTCTCGATCCAATATGTTGCTGAGTTTCTTAAAATCGTCGAAAATTCCTTGTCTGGGAGTCTTGTTAGCCGTCCTTTGCAGTTTACTGCTACCTCCTAAAGCAAGTGCTAGTTCCCATTTTACTTCTCCTCAACCACCCGCAAAGGTTGCTCGAATTCAACTCAAATCTTCCCAACCTCAACCAAGCACTACCATCAAAGCTCAGGGAACGACAGCACAGCGGTCTCTAGAAGTCCGAGCAATCCGAGGGACCGCTACCTTTCAAGGACGACCTGTCAAAATCGGCGATCGTTTGTCCGCCACTGGAGACGAAATTATCACCGGAAATCAGTCTCAAGTTCGTTTAGGAATTGACAACAATCTCGGCACTATTGAAGTCTTAGAAAATACGATTATCCAACTAGAAATCCTCTCAACTGCTGCTGATGGTACTCCCGTGACCGCCGTTTCAGTTCCTAAAGGGCGAGTCCGATTATCGATTCGCCACTCAGCCGGAAAACCCCCGGTTTCTCAGGCTCTTAAAAAGCTCGATGAAACCCGTATTGCTACTGTTGCTAATCTCACAGAAATTAATCCAATTTCTGTGCTTGCTCAAAACAGTAATTCTGCTAAGAATGCACCCGTCAGAGTCCGCACACCCAGGGGAGTTGCAGGAGTGCGGGGGACTTCTTTCGGGGTTAGTGTTAGTCCCAATGGTAAAACAGCCGTCGATACGATTGAAGGTACAGTTGCAGTTGCCGGAGCTCAGCAGGAGGTGCTTGTCAATGCTGGTTATTGGGTCATCCTTGACGATCGAGAACCAACTTCTGTAAAAGTGAATCCACCTTTATCGGAACTCCAGATAAAAAGTTTATTCAGGCTTAGCTATAATACCTTTCGCTTAGTAGCTCAAGTCGCTCCAACGGATTTAATTTATATCAACGATCGACCCATTCAAACTGATTTAGAGGGGCAATTTAAAATTGAAGGGAGTTTACCCTTAAGTCGCCGTCTCAAAATTGTATTACGGGGTCCGTCAGTCCGGGAAAGAGTCTATCAATTAGTCGTTCCTTAAGCGGAGACTGAATGAGTGATTAGTAGGCGAGGATCGTTCTTCATTTAGGGAATTATTGGGTGCATAAAACTATTGGTAATAATCATGTAAAAAACTGGTCTTAAACAGGATAAAAACCAAGGTTTTATGATCAAAAAATTTTTCGCGAGTAATCCGGCTTTGTTCATCGGTGCTATTGTCGCTTTGTTATCCGCAGGAATGTGGTATTTAAACGGTTGGCGACCCCTAGAATATCAGGGATATAAAGTGCTGTTCCAACTTCGAGCTCTCAATCTTGTACCGAATCCCGGTTGGGATTCAAGAATAGTTGTGATTGGAATTGATGAAGATAGTTTGCAAGAGTATGGTCAATTTCCTTGGTCGCGCGACCGCTACGTACAATTGCTAGCAGCTTTAAAAAAATCTGCTCCTACTGCCATTGGGTTTGATATTTTATTCATCGATCCCAGCTCTAAAGATGCTGAATTAGCAGCCGCGATCAAAGCGAATGGGAAAGTAGTCTTAGCGAGGACAGGAGATGAGGAAAAAGTAGTCCCCATCTTAAAAGCTGCCGCTGCTTTTGAGGGTGATATCTTACACAAAGCTGATGCAGATGGGATGAGTCGCCAAGCTAACCTGTGGTTTAATGGAACTCCCAGCTTGGCTGGAGCAATGATTCAAGTTTATAATCTCCAACATCCTGCTCATCCGATTCTTATCCCACAACCGATCGCAGGCGTGCAAACGCAAAAAGTTTGGATTAATTGGCCAGGCAAAACCCAATATTTACCGACTTATCGATTTATTGATGCTGTAGAAGGGAAAATTCCTGCTGAATATTTAACGAATAAATTGATTTTAGTAGGCTATGTCGCTGAAGGATTAGATATTGCAATTACACCCCTCGATCGCACGACGGCTGGTGTCTATATCCATGCAGCTTTGATTGATAATTTACTGAACGATCGACTGTTGCGACGGTTACCCTCGTCAGTAGTGGTACTGTTATTAGTTACCATTGGTCCTGTTACCAGTTGGCTACTATTCCACCGGGATGTGAAGGGGCGAATTGCCCTTGTGGTTGGTTTGCCAACTGGATGGTTAACTTTGGGTGTTTTGCTATTTGGTTTTTATAATTGGTTGATTCCAATTGCAGCACCAATTGGGACGATGATTTTAGCAGGGACGGCCGTGCAAGTACGAGAACAGTACGAAAAGCAACAATTAATGCGGTTATTTGAAAAGCACGTCGATCCGGAAACGGCTAAATTGATTTGGGAACGAAAAGCGGAAATTTTTCAACATGGAGAATTGGAACCCCAGGAAGTGACCGCTACCGTGTTGTTTATGGATATTCGGAGTTTTACTTCGATTTCAGAAAAAATGCCCCCCCGCGATTTATTGAATTGGCTGAATAGTTATTTAGAAGCCATGACCAACTGCATTATGGATCATGGGGGGGTTGTGGATAAATATATTGGAGATGCGATCATGGCTGTTTTTGGGGTGCCATTTTCGCGAACTCAAGCGGAAGATATTAAGCAGGATGCTTTGAATGCGATCGCAGCTTGCATTGCCATGCACGAACGACTCAATCAACTGAATCAACAGCTTCGAGCTGTCCACAAACCGGTGATTAAGTTTGGCATTGGCTTGCACACGGGGCAAGTGGTCGCTGGAAGTGTGGGAGGTTCACGGCGTTTAAACTATTCAGTCATTGGGGATACCGTCAATGTGGCGGCGAGGTTAGAAGCGATGAACAAGGAAGTGAATTCTGATAGCCCCTATAACCTGTTGGTGACTGGTACCACGTTTGAGTGGGTGAGCGATCGCTACCTAGGCAAGGAAGTCAGCGTCATCCACCTGCGTGGCAAGAAAGAAGCGACAGTGGTTTACTCCATCCTAGGCGAAAGGACTCTGAAGCAGCCTCCAGACTGAGACAGAGGAGAGAAGGTAGAAGGCAGAAAGTCATCTTCCCCAGGGCCCATCCCCCCCTTTCACGACCCCCAATATTAAAAGGAATGTTACAAACTATTACAGTCAGACTCAGAATGTGAACTTCATGCCTGAAAATACTTGGCGTAGGTACTTAGCTGAGAGGATCGAAATCCTCTGAGCAAGACGACGGTTTTACCGAACCACTCATAGCGCCTTCCCCTGCCTAATTAGCAGATTGGGGTTAGCAACGCTCATCTGTGGTATCGTAAACTACAGCCTTGTGCGAGGTTACGAAAAACGCACCGACACCCATCGCAGGTGTCGCTAAGCGTAGAGGGAAGCCAAACCAACAGCCTCAACCGTTGTTGAACTAAAAGCCCAAAACGCAGCGCCAAAACTCCTCTGGCGAAAATCAGATTCAGTCTCCAAAAGCCTGAAATCGACCGTCCCAGAGTAAAGCCATTCATAACCACTAGGAAGCGATAAATCCCCGCCACGCTTCCTTCCCGTCCCCAACAAAGGATGGGCTGATCCAGCGGGTCCACACAAGGATGAGTATCGTCACCAAATCAATCGTGAATGCTGATGCCGAGGCACGCTATCTGAGCCCTGGCGAATTGGATCGGATTAAGAGCTTTGTCACGTCTGGCGAACGCCGCGTCCGCATCGCTCAAATTCTGACCGAATCTCGCGAGCGGATCGTTAAGCAAGCCGGCGATCAACTGTTCCAAAAGCGTCCTGATGTCGTTTCTCCTGGTGGCAATGCCTACGGTGAAGAAATGACCGCCACTTGCCTGCGCGATCTCGATTACTACCTGCGCTTGATCACTTACGGCATCGTGGCTGGCGACGTTACTCCCATCGAAGAGATCGGGATTGTCGGCGTCCGCGAAATGTACAAGTCCCTCGGCACCCCTATCGAAGCCGTTGCCGAAGGCGTTCGCGGCTTGAAGAGCGCTGCTGCCTCACTGCTGTCTGGGGAAGACGCTTCTGAAGCTTCGTCTTACTTCGACTACGTGATCGGCGCGATGTCATAACTTTTAGATGACCGATTTTAGGGTTTGGATTGGGGAACGCTGGCCAAACAGCCAGAGTTAGCGCCATCCCAACAGCAGTCTGAAGCTCTAAAGTCTCAAATCTAAAATTTCCAATCGGACGCTTATTCAGCCAATTTAAGGACACAGGACAATCATGCAAGACGCAATTACCGCTGTTATCAATTCTTCGGACGTTCAAGGTAAGTACCTGGACAGCAGCGCCCTGGAAAAACTCAAGGGTTACTTCGCTTCTGGCGAACTGCGCGTCCGCGCCGCGACTGCCATCAGCGCCAATGCTGCCACCATCGTCAAAGAAGCAGTTGCCAAGTCTCTGCTTTACTCTGAC
The DNA here is from genome assembly GCA_050262755.1 of Actinomycetota bacterium. Classification (GTDB taxonomy): domain Bacteria; phylum Cyanobacteriota; class Cyanobacteriia; order Cyanobacteriales; family Microcoleaceae; genus JBLNEP01. The sequence goes on from JBLNEP010000166.1 coordinate 10,089, forward strand.
ATCACCCGCCCCGGCGGTAATATGTACACCACCCGTCGCTATGCTGCTTGCATCCGCGATTTGGATTACTACCTCCGCTATGCCACCTATGCGATGCTGGCTGGCGATCCTTCCATCCTTGACGAGCGCGTGCTCAACGGTTTGAAGGAAACCTACAACTCCCTGGGCGTTCCCATCGGCGCAACCGTGCAAGCCATCCAAGCCATGAAAGAAGTCACCGCTGGCCTAGTTGGCGCTGACGCTGGCAAGGAAATGGGCGTCTACTTCGACTACATCAGCTCTGGCTTGAGCTAGAACGAGGCAAGAAGGAAGAAGGAAGAAGGAATAGGGAAAATTAACTCTCTTTTACCTTTTGACTTTTGACTTTTTACCGTTGAATGAGGTCAGGGAAGTTAGGAGTGATTGCTAGACCGTCAAAGGCTTGTCTCTGTAAATTGATGAGTTTTAACGAGCTAGTGTTGATTCCTAACTCCCTGCCTTCAACGTTTTTAAAATGGCTCTAAAAATTTCCCAACCTACTGAGGAGAAACAAACCCATGAGAATGTTTAAGGTGACTGCCTGCGTCCCTAGCCAAACCCGCATCCGCACTCAGCGGGAATTACAAAATACCTACTTTACCAAGCTGGTTCCGTATGACAACTGGTTCCGGGAACAGCAGCGCATTATGAAAATGGGCGGCAAAATCCTCAAAGTTCAGCTTGCCACTGGCAAGCAGGGAACCAATACCGGGTTGCTGTAAATCCAGCTTCTAAAGCTTAAAAGTACAGGCTTGTAGCAGCATGACCTGTATTTTGGTATTAGAGTAGCCTGTGTAGGACTCTGAAAAAACAATTTTAGGGCTGGCACACGCACCTCAGTTAAGGGTTTTCTATCTATAGAAGAAAGCCTTTGCAGGTCGAAAGTTAAAGCCAGAAAGTCACGAAGCGCGTGATGGAGGTTGGACTGGCGATCGCTAAGACTGGAGTGAGTGAGGCAGTCCTAAATTTTAGCAGAGGAGCGGTCAATTGCCTGTCTTACCGATCTAAGTAGTTATAAAAATTCGGCTATACTAACAAAAATTACGGACTCAACCCAGTCCCCAATGGATTTACGGCGTCTCATTCCTTTTTTTGACCCCTCTGTAAAAGCATGGTCTACGGAAGCTCGTCTCTTACACTGGCTGACCTTCCTTTGGCTATTTGTGGGCTTAGTAGTCCTATTTTCTGCTTCCTATCCCATTGCTAATGTTGAGTATGGAGATGGGTTGTATTACTTTAAGCGACAACTGATCTGGGGTTTAGCTGGTTTAGTTGGATTTAATATATTAGTTTCTTCTCCCCTCCGCTACATTCTGGGGGTGGCTCAATCGGTCGTCCTGGTGCTGCTCGGATTACTGTTTTTAACGTTGTTGCCGGGACTAGGGACGACGATTAATGGCGCAACTCGCTGGATTTCGGTCGGCGCGGTGCCAATTCAGCCTTCGGAATTAATTAAACCTTTTTTGGTCGTTCAGAGTGCTCGCTTCTTTAGTCAGTGGTATTGGCTGAACCATAAAACTCGCTGGACTTGGCTAGGAATTTTTGCTGCGGTCTTGTTGGGCATTTTGTTACAGCCGAATTTGAGTACAACGGCCCTGTGTGGGATGACGTTGTGGCTGGTAGCTTTGGCGGCGGGGTTACCCTTCCATTTGTTAGGCGGAACAGCCTTGGGAGGATTAGGGTTAGCGATTTTGAGTGTCAGCATTAAGGAATATCAGCGTCGCCGGATCATGTCGTTTTTAAACCCCTGGGCCGATCCGATGCAGGATGGCTATCAGTTGATTCAAAGTTTGCTGGCGGTGGGTTCAGGCGGAACATGGGGAACCGGCTTAGGGTTATCGCAACAAAAGTTATTTTATTTGCCGATTCAGTATAGCGACTTTATTTTTTCTGTGTATGCTGAGGAGTTTGGGTTAGTCGGTGGGTTGCTGCTGTTACTGCTGCTGGCGGTTTACGGGACACTGGCGCTGCGAGTGGCGATGAAGGCAAAGAAAGCTGAACACCAGTTGATCGCGATCGGGGTGATGGTGATGATGGTGGGGCAATCGTTGTTGAATATTGGTGTGGCGACGGGAGTGTTGCCGACCACGGGTTTACCGCTGCCACTCTTTAGTTATGGGGGCAGTTCCATGATTGCGAGTTTGCTGTTGGCAGCTTTGCTGATTCGGGTAGCGAGAGAAAGTTCTGAGGCGGAGGTGGTATCGCTGGAGGGGCGTCGATCGCAGGGAGGAAGTAAGCGACGGTTGCGAGGTCTGAAGCCGTCACCCTAAATTTGAATGAGGGGAAAAGGGAAAACAGGGAAACAAAGATCTTCCCTTGCTTTAACAATCCTGATGCTATCAGATTGAATCTCGCACCTTTGCCCGCTCAAGTGAATGACCCGCTTAGTTCCGCCGTCCATCACCTTGATTAGGGGGTTCATCGCCCTTTTCATCTTGAGCTTTTGGGGTGGTATTCTTAATTTCTTTTTCCGCTTGTTGGGCCGGATCTTGAGAGGAATTAGACATGAGATTACCTCAGAGCTAATAATAGTAGATGCAGATTTTATAATATTAGCTCATCTTCAGGGCAATTATCTGAGAAAAATTGGTCTTTGGCAATGGGGAGCGTTCGCTTAAATGACTTGTGGCTTTAAACCAAATAAATCAGAAGTGATGGTAAAGGTCTCTCCTCTTAAAATTAAGTGGCGATCGCTATCGCGGCTAATCATCCCTTGCTGTTGCAAGCGACCCAACATTCGCGTCACGGTCACCCGCGTCGTACAAATGGCATTAGCAATATCTTGATGGGTGAGGCGGATATTTAAGCGAGTTCCCTCCGTAACCGGTTGACCAAACTCTTGTTTCAGCAGTAGCAATAATTGGTATAAGCGGTCATCCACTCGTCGCTGACCTGCGATCGCCAACATCGCCTCCATCTGTCGCAACCGCCTTCCCATTTGTGGCAACAACTCTTGAGCTAATTGCGGGGAAGACTCGATCTCTACCATTGAATATGCCATCAAATAGACCTCTGAGGCAGCCGTCGCTCGATAAGTTTGCAAACAGGTTAATCCCAAACCAAAACACATTCCAGGCCCGGCCCAACCCAACAGTCCTTCTTCACCAGTTGGGTAAAGTGTACTTAACTGCACAAGTCCTTGACAAACTTGCCAAAGACTAGGAGGCATCAACGGAATTTCATCGCCCTTTTCGTAAAAGTGTAAGTGACGCTCGCTACCTGCTTGATGCTGGTTTTTTTGTAAAATTGCGATCGAACTTGGAACCATGCCTCTACATTCCCAGCTAAAAAGCTCTGGTTTAACAGATCTGGCTCTCAATCTATCCGATCAAGGTAAAGAACTGGTAATGACGAGGTTAGCGAGACGGTAAGCTTTTCTAGTTAATGTTGATATGAACCGATTCACCCATGTTCAAAAATATCTTTATACTGCAATAAATCTAAGCTCACCAACACAGGCAAACAGTCAAAACATTGCTGTGCTAATTCCCAACGTTCTTCCCGTTCCAGCATAGAAATTAGCTGTTGTCTAGCCCTCAATAAATAGCGTACATCATTGGCTGCATATCGTAGTTGCTGCTCAGAAAGATTAGCAGCATTTCCCCAGTCAGAACTTTGAGCGGTTTTATCTAATTCTATCTGTTGTAATTCCTGTACTAAATCCTTTAAACCATGTTTTCCTGTGTAGGTTCTTGCTAACTTGCTCGCAATTTTTGTGCAGAAAACAGGGGTGACCTCAATCTTTAAATGATAGCGGAGCGTTGCCAGGTCAAAACGGGCAAAGTGAAAGACCTTCGTCACGTCCCTGGCTTCCAACAGCTTTTTTAAATTAGGAGCTTCTCTTTGACCTTTGGCAATTCGCACCACTGCTACTCGACCTTGAGGGTTGCACAACTGCACCAAACACAAGCGATCTCGCCAGGGTAATAGCCCCATTGTTTCCGTGTCTACTGCGACTGCTTCTGCTGCCAAAAACTCCGGCAACAAGCTATCAGGGAGGTCGCGGTCGCACACATTAAAATCAGAAACTTCCATAGTATTGATTGACTGGGAACTGGGGAGTGGGAATGGGTAACACTGAACAATTCACCGTTAACCATTAACCTTTATCGACTGCGAATAAAAAGCTGAGTGAAATAATATTCGCCTTTGGCATTTTTGGCAATGCCTATACCCGTTAGGTTATAATTTCCTTCCATATTCTCGCGATGACCAGGACTCTTGATCCAACCCTGCACTGCTTGACGAGCTGGATCGCTGAAGCCAAGATTAAAAGCTACATTTTCAGCGGCGGCATTGTAAGCAAGACTGCGACCGATCGCTTGAATTCGCTGTTCAAACCCTTGATGGCTAAACGGAACTTTACCATTTGCCATGTTTTGGCTGTGAATTCTGGCTTGCTCGGTAATGCGGGGATCGAGGGTTAACGGCGATAACTGACGGGAAGTTCGATATTGATTCACCTGCTGTTGAATGGACAGTTCCATTGCCGTCGGAGAAGGGATTTTCACAGTCGGTGAGGGAGACGGTGCTTTCGGGACTGGTAAAAGTTGATCCAATCCTTCCCAAGCCTCACAGCCACCCACCAGCACCAGCATTGCTAATGCCATCCCAGCAAATAATTTTTGCATATTAGGGTGAGTGAGGGGTAACAATTGCGATGACTCATTCATTGTTACGCTCCTCACCCCCTGCCCTAATCCGCCGATAGGTTGATGTGTTTAGCAACGGCCTGCACATCTTTATCGCCACGGCCGGAACAATTAATCACAATCCGGGGGTTACCTTCTAACTGTGGACACAGCTTTTCAAGGTAGGCGATCGCATGGGCCGTCTCCAAAGCCGGAATAATTCCCTCTAACTGCGAAAGCTTTTGAAACGCGACTAACGCTTCCGCATCAGTAATACTGTAATATTCCGCCCGACCAGCATCCTTCAAATAACTGTGTTCAGGACCAACGCCAGGATAATCCAACCCTGCACTGATCGAGTGAGCTTCAATCACTTGACCGTCCTCATCTTGCAGTAGGTAACTCATCGCCCCGTGCAACACCCCAACTTGACCCTTCGTCAACGTTGCCGCGTGCTTTTCTGTATTCACACCTTCTCCCGCTGCTTCCACACCAATCATCCGCACCGAGGATTCCTCAACAAACTCATGGAACAGCCCCATTGCATTCGAGCCACCCCCCACACAGGCTAACAGGATATCTGGTAAACCGCCCCACTTTTGCTGACACTGTTCGCGAGTTTCTTGACCGATAATTGCTTGAAAATCCCGCACGATCATCGGATAAGGATGAGGTCCAGCTACCGAACCCAAGATGTAGTGAGTCGTTTCCACATTCGTCACCCAGTCCCGAATGGCTTCCGAAGTCGCATCCTTAAGCGTACCTGTCCCTGCCGCCACCGGCTGCACCTTCGCTCCCATCAAGCGCATTCTAAAGACATTCAAGGCTTGCCGATCCATGTCATGGACGCCCATATAAACCACGCACTCCAGACCAAAGCGAGCACAAACCGTGGCTGTCGCAACCCCATGCTGACCTGCCCCTGTTTCTGCAATGATCCGCTTTTTGCCCATGCGCTTTGCGAGCAATGCTTGAGCAATCGCGTTATTAATTTTGTGAGCGCCGGTATGGTTTAAGTCTTCCCGCTTGAGATAGATTTGCGGGCCGGTGCCATCAGGTTTGGCATAATGGGCCGTGAGGCGTTCCGCGAAGTAAAGGGGGCTAGGGCGACCCACATAGTCCTGCATCAATTGTTGCAGTTCTGCTTGGAAAGCAGGATCGTGGCAGTATTGGTGGAAAGCGGCCTCTAGTTCGCTCAAGGCTGGCATGAGCGTCTCAGGGACATATTTACCGCCGAATTTGCCAAACCTGCCAAGACTGTCAGGACGTTGGGTTGAGGTTTCTGGAGTGGAGCGTAGGGGAGTTGTGGTCACGGACTTGAGCAGATGACTGGACAAATTTCATTATAGGAAAGGATTGTAGGAATCAAATCAACCCGATATCGTTAGCCGTTAACCATCCCCCGTCAGCCAGTAAAATTGATCGTGAGGGTAACTCACCTAATTTTCCTAGTTTCCAACCTTATGAGCAGTTATAAGCGTAAGTCCCCTGATAGCAAGACGACTGATGGCAACCGCGTCGTTTACTCTGAGTTTGGCAATTATGAGAACTCAGCCGCAGTAGAACGAGCTGTACCCGAACTCCCCCCTTCTCAACAAAACCTGAGAGTGCAAGCATCCCGCAAAGGTCGCGGTGGCAAAACTGTGACTGTCATTACTGGGTTTCAGGAAAAACCAGAAACGTTAGCAACGTTGCTGAAGCAGCTTAAAACTCAATGCGGTGCTGGTGGCACTGTCAAGGAAAATGAAATTGAAATTCAAGGCGACCACAAGCAGAAGTTGGTTGAAATTCTCACGAAGCTTGGGTACAAAGCTAAAATAAGTGGTGGCTAATCGCTAGGTTTAATTCGAGATTTTAGAGGTTAACTTCCGAGTTAAAACCAGGTAACTTCTATCAGAAATCTCTAAAATCTGTACCAAGACTACCTATTAACTATTACGAAATTGTACACTCGACCTTTAGCTCGTCTCATCGAACAATTGCAGCGCTTGCCTGGGGTGGGTCCGAAAACGGCTCAACGCCTCGCCTTACATATTTTGAAGCGATCGCATGAGGAAGTGCAAGCATTAGCTCAAGCTTTAATGGATGCTAAACAGCAGGTAGGTTTGTGTCAAGTATGCTTTCACTTATCGGCTGAACCTGTTTGCGAAATATGTCGCCACCCCAACCGCGATGGTCAAACTATTTGTGTTGTCTCTGACTCCCGCGATGTAATTGCTTTGGAAAAGACGCGGGAGTATCGTGGGAAGTATCACGTTTTAGGTGGGGTCATTTCACCGATGGATGGGATTGGCCCGGAACAGTTAAATATTCAACCTTTGGTAAGGCGGGTGAGTCAACAAAATATTCAGGAAGTGATTATTGCCATTAGTCCGAGTGTGGAAGGTGAGACAACCACGCTTTATATCGGTCAATTACTCAAACCGTTTACGCGGGTGACACGAATTGCTTTTGGTTTGCCGATGGGGGGAGATTTGGAATATGCAGATGAAGTAACGCTGGCTAGAGCTTTGGAAGGGCGGCGGGAGTTAGATTAGGCATCCTCTTTCTAAGATTCTGGCTAGAAAATCCCAGGGAAACTTTCGCCTCATGCTATCTAGTCTCTAGAGCTTTTGTCGCCCTTGGTCGATAATTTTTGAGCATGATTGGTTTGTCAGGCGTTCGTCAGGGAAAGCATGAATGATAGGGATAAAATCCAGATCTCCCAAGGCGAACGCTTTTTGATCGGCTCTCAGCGCTCAACGAGAGATAGATTGATTCAGATGCCACATCTAGTAGGATAGTACAGAAATGCTTATTTACCTTTTTTTGAAAAAAGCCCCGCAGCAATTGTGTCATCGAGACCGGGATTGAGAGCAATCACAGCTCTTTTTTTCTCTCTCGGTAACACTCCAACGCTGCATCTGTTATCGTACTAAGGATTCAGGGGACTTGGTTCTAGGTAACGATCGCTCTCGCCTATGAATAGCAACCAAATTCGGCAACAGTTTCTTTCCTTCTATGCAGCTAGAAACCATCAGATTATCCCAACGGTTCCTTTGGTTGCAAAACCTCCCGATTTAATGTTGCAAAGTAATCTTTGGACAATCCCATTTCCTCCTATTTCCCACGGGCAGCAATACTCGCCCTCAATTTATAGTACGATTTTACAAGAACATATTTCTCCTAATTTCACAGTGTTTATAAAGGGCCATCCTAGCTTTTTTGGACGGTTGACTAACTGGGGCAATTATTGTCAAAAAACAAGAAGAACTTTGTTGGGAAAAACTCCAGAGCGCTCGGGAAAAAGGCATCGTTACTGGCTCCCTACTCAATCAATTGTTTCAAAGCTATGATTGCTCGAGCAAAGTTATTCAGAAATGGGCGGTGCACCAAGGATTAACTCTTGATTGGGCGGGGTATCATGAAATCTTAGGACCAGAAATTGATTAAAATTTATCAGTTTTTGGGAGCGAATTATCCTGAAGGTCAGTAAACAGCTTAGAAATGATATAAAAACAGCTCAAAACTCTGATTGCAAACTCAATCAAATGAAGGCAGCAGAGTTTAAACAATTTTGGGGTGTCATTCAGCAGATTTGTGACCCAATGCTGGGAAGATAGCACTTCTAAGCTGACGGGGGCTAGAAGTTTAAGGCTGTATTCTCTCAATTGAGAACCGCTAATACTTGATTGAGCGAGTTACTATTGAGGCTAATTTCAGCAATTTTTTGAGAGGGTTAGTAACTCATAGGCTCTTAAATAGGATTAAATTCCTTGACTGTTAATATAACACTCAAAATTCAGGAAAAATTCGAGCCAAAACGACTGGCAATACTCAACCGCTCACCTGAAGAAGGACAAGGGATGTTATTGAATCGAAAAAATAAAAAGCAAAACCACACTAAATCTTCAAGTTCCGCACCGGAATCTAGTCTAATATTGTTATTAGAGCTACAAAACACTCAATGCAAATCCTGATTAGCAACGACGACGGCATCTTCGCCTTAGGCATCCGCCACCTCGCCAACGCCCTCGCCGCCGCTGGCCATGAAGTGAGCGTCGTGTGTCCTGACCGAGAACGCTCCGCTACGGGTCATGGTCTGACCCTTCACCAACCCATTCGTGCCGAATTGGTTGAGTCCGTATTCGACCCAGCCGTGAAAGCTTGGGCTTGTTCCGGCACCCCGGCTGATTGTGTGAAACTTGCCCTCTGGGCTTTACTTGACAAAAAGCCTGATGTTGTGTTATCGGGTATTAACCACGGACCGAACCTGGGAACCGATATCCTCTATTCTGGTACTGTTTCCGCAGCAATGGAAGGGCTGATCGAAGGCCTTCCTAGCATCGCTTTCAGTCTCGCTAGCTACGCCTCGCGGGACTTCCAACCCGCCGTTAACTTTGCCTGTGCCTTGGTGGCAGAGTTGGCGGTCGAGCCTTTATCAGAAGCCATGCTAATTAATGTGAATATCCCCGCTGTCAAGCAGGAAGAAATTGCAGGGGTCGCGATCGCTCGCCAAGGTATTCGTCGCTATATCGATATCTTTCAAAAGCGCACCGATCCTCGTGGCAAAACTTATTATTGGCTGGCTGGTGAATTGTTAGAAGAAGTTGAAGATCCTTTTATTGTCTCCCTCTCCCATGATATCCCTACAGATGTAGAAGCAATTCGCAAAAACTACATTACTGTCACCCCTCTCCAATACAACCTCACTTACAGCAGTGGGTTAAATCAATTGTCAAATTGGAAGTTTGAGGGTTTTGGCAACCGCTGAGAAGCGATCGGGCTGATAGGAGCGGTAGACTAAGAATTAAGGATAAAGTACGTCGGATGGCGTAGACCGCAAGCGTTAACGTAGGGTCGCAGTTGGTCGTCGGTTTCGTTAACTCAACTAAAACAGTTATGAACGCTCCCACTTTTAATAGTCATTCTGTCACCTGCCCGATTTGTAATCGTTCTAGTGCTGTCCCTACTGTTGGGATGTTTAGTGGGCTATTTACCTGCCCCCACTGCCATTCCCATTTGGTTATAAGCTGGAGCGGCCATTATGTTCGCGACCCCTTCACCCTCAAACACCTGACTGTGGGGAGGATGCTACGACGCCAGAGCCGACCTTTGGCACGGATCCGGCGGGATTTTGGCATTGCTAAACACTTATCGGCGATCGCAATTCTCAGCAGTGCCGTTTTTTTGGGTTTTACGATCGCAGCTTCCGACCAGACTCTCTTTCACCAAAACCCACTCAAAGGATTAATAGAATGGGTAAATGGCACTGGGGAACCCACCGATACTTCCCCTTAACATATAACCCTAGTCATTTTAACACCTAGTGCATTTATAAATATCTATCTATCTAAAGATAGGTTTTTAAGGATTGTTTAAGCAGTGGGAAGTATCCACCTGGAGAACTCCCACTGCTTTAGGCGTGGAATGTATCTTAAAACTTCATTAACTTTATAGGCATAGATAGTCAAGGATAGTAATCTGTAGTCAGGAGGCAACAATGAAACTACCTGACTACGCCAAGGCAATCGGCATCAGTTACACCACCGCGTGGCGGTGGTGGAAGGCTGGTAAGCTGCCACACCCAGCACGACAAACAGAAAGTGGTCTGATTATCGTTGACTACTCCCCATCAGCATCGCCCGATCGAGCCAAGAAAAATCGAGTTGCTATTTACACTCGAGTGTCATCTTCCGAAAATAAAGATAATCTCAATCGTCAATCGGAGAGACTGGCTGAATATGCAATTGCCAATGGCTATCAAATTGTTAGGAATGTCAAAGAGATTGGGAGTGGACTCAACGACCACAGGAAGCAATTGGAAGCACTCCTTCAGCAAGACGATTACGATATTCTGTTGGTCGAACATAAAGAGCGCTTAGCTCGATTTGGGATTAATTATCTTAAGGTGTTACTGATCAGATTGGGAATTAGGCTGGAAATAGTCAATCTAGCAGAAAATGGGAAGGACGAACTCATGCAAGATTTGGTGGAAATCATCACAAGCTTTGCTGCTAGACTCTATGGGCAACGTAGTGCCAACCGAAAAACAGAAAAGATTATTGCCGAGTTGAAGAAAGGAGAATCAGAGTGCAGCTAATCGAACGACATATCATTAAAGCCAGGGAACACCGTTTCGCTGAGATTGATGAATTGGCGTTCAAATCTAAGAATCTTTATAACGCTGGCAACTATCTCATTCGCCAGAGCTTCATCTATGGATGGGGTTATATCAATTATCCTGAGATGGATCGCTTGATGAAGTCTCATCAGGCATACAAAGCTTTGCCAGCTAAAGTTAGCCAGCAAATCTTAATGGTACTAGACCGGAACTGGAAATCATTTTTCGAGGCGCTTAAGGCTTATCAAAGTGACCCCTCCAAATTTACGGGGCGTCCCAAGATGCCGAAGTATAAAGACAAGGCAAAGGGACGAAATTTCTTGGTCTACACCATTCAAGCAATTAGTAGCAAGCAATTAAAGAAGGGAATTATTAAACTTTCGGGGACAGAAATCTTGGTGAAAACCCAAGTAAATCCCAAACAAATCTGCCAAGTTAGGCTGGTTCCCAAATGTGACGCCTATGTAATTGAGGTAATTTATGACCAACCGGAACCCGCCCCTAGTAACAGTAAATCTGTAGCCAGCATTGATTTAGGATTGGATAATTTATTGGCGCTAACTTCAAACCAGCAGGGTTTCATCCCTCTATTGGTTAACGGGCGGCCCTTGAAATCAATTAACCAGTTCTACAATAAGCGGAAGGCACAGTTACAGTCTCAATTAAAGGGAGGTCGGCAGACATCATCTCGGATTCAACGATTAACTCGCTGTCGAAACCAGAAGGTTGATAATTACTTGCATCACACCAGCCGTTTGATTATTGATGTTTTAGTTGCTCAAGAAATTGGAACGCTGGTTATCGGCAAGAATGTACAGTGGAAAACAGAGATTAATCTCGGGAAGCAAACCAATCAAAATTTCGTGAGTATTCCTCACGCTCGACTGATTGAGATGTTGGAATACAAGGCTCGACTAGCAGGAATTCAAGTAATTCTCCAAGAAGAGTCTTACAGTTCACAAGCCAATTTCCTGGGATTAGACCCCATCCCTGTTTACGGAAAAACCGGCCCGAGTGTTGCATTCACGGGTCGGCGAATTAAGAGAGGATTGTACAGAACATCGGATGGTCGGTTAATAAATGCCGATGTTAATGCTTCCTTTAATATCCTCAGAAAAGCAATCCCAAATGCGTTTAGCAATGGGATAGAGAGCTGCGTAGTTCAGCCAAGGCGGGTCAATCCGCTCAAAGTAAAAGTGAAGGGGGAGGGACTTAATGCCTCCCATGTCGTTTGCAATCAATGACTATACTTTTTCTAGCTATTAGTAGTAATTTGAGGTTGAGGATGGGACATCTGGCTGAACCGACTCATGACTGACTGGGAATGAAGGAAGCGAGAGGGTACTGCTGGGGCGATGATTATTTTTCCGCTTCGCCTTTTGAGAGAATTCTGATGCTGTCTCTAAGGCAGTTAATCGAGCTTCGATCGCTTTCAAACGAGCATTCAACTCGTTAGAGTTTGGTTCCAATTCCGGGAGTGCGTTACCCTCTAAGATCCAATCGATAAATTTGAGAATTTCTACAGACGCCGAACTCTGCCTTTCTTCACAAACAAGCTTGAATTGCTCCCACTTCTGCGGATCAATATTAAAACTGGCTAATTTTTCTCTAGGCATCGTCTAGCTTACCTCACGACTCTAGCCGAATAATTGAAGTTGCTAGTTACCAGTCTACTCTCTCACCCTATAGCTGTTTGATGCTCTTGAGGGGGAGAGTTGCCCCAAGACACCTACAGCAGATTGCAGGTTGAGTCACTACACCTCAGAACCCCAGAATCAAGATGCCTAGAGGGACACCGCCACGACAATGATTGGTTTCTAGGTGCTTCACTGACCTAAAAAGTGCTGTTAACATGAGTCTTTGAGGACTCTCAAGATGATTTTTGTCAAGTCAATATCAGGAGGTTCCAGAGGAATCGAACTACTAACCCTGCAAGTCTCGCAAGGGTTGAGAACTCAGAACTAACCGTAATTTGGCATGAATTAAATTTAATTGAGCCAATCCTAAATCAACACTTCCTTCTACTACCACCCCCTTATTCAACAGTCGGTCTAGCAACTCCAGAACAGAGGGATTGCTAGAAGTTTCCCCCGGATAATACCCCCCTGACTTGGGCAGCAAGGAACCAATTTCAGCTAGGTCCATATTTAAGTCAGCCGGATCAATTTCAAACACCTCGCACAGTTGTAACACTTGCACTTCCAACTGCTGCAAACTCTCTGCTGCTCGGTTTAATTCTTCCTCGTTCAAAATGCCAGCTTCCATGCGACGAATGACCTGTGCTTCCATCAACTGGCGAACCAATTCAATCAACGTTAATAGCAGCGGTGCTAAACCGGAATCTTTACCTTTCTTTTCAGAAAGTGGCATCAATGAACTATTACTCATTGGATTTTAATCAGCTCTCCGAGATTTCAGCGATGGGTTGCTTTTGAGCCATTAAAGCTTTAAGCGATCGCACTTCTGCTTCCAACTGCTGCACTTGATCGGTTAGCAGTTGATTGGCTTCGGCTGTACTCCGTGCTTGGGAACTCAAATAAGGATCGCTTTCCCACCAGTTAATGCCAATTTCCTTCGCTTTGTCCACCGAAGCTACTAACAAGCGGATGCGAATACTTAACAATTCCGTAGAACCGACGGAAACAGAAATGTCTCCAGCGATGACAATTCCCTTATCCAAAACCCGTTCTAGCACATCGGCCAGCGTCGAACCTTGGGTTGCAGTGGGCATACTTTTCGCAGTGCTGGTCGTGCGAAGCGGTTGTGTTACAGTCACAATGAATCTTCTCCCTGAGCCACGAATAAACGGTCTTGTCGCTGTTTCAAAACACCTTTCTTAATGAGCGATCGCAGTGCATCTATCGCCTGCACCCGATTAATTCCTAATGCTGCCTCAATTTCAGACACTCGCGCTCCCTGAGACTGTCGCAGGTAGGTATAAACTTCCGGCTCGAAAGTGACTGGAACCGGCTGACTGATTTCCTCCTTGGGGCTGATGACCTCTATCTTCTCTATTTTACTGCTTTCCTCTCGGTCTGTCGCCAAGGTGGTTTCTGGTTGGTTTTCGTCTTCAGGGTCAGTCGGTGCGATCGCAGTTGGGTTGGGTTCTGTGGTTGTCTCATTTCCTGAGACCTCAGTCTGGCTCATCAGGACAACCTTCTCAAAAACAGGCCAGCTTGCTGACAATTCCTGATATAATTCATCCAACAGGCTCAAAGCTTCCTCGATCGGTTTGCCGCTGCGAGATAGCAACACATCTTCACAAACATTGCGGAAATCTTGGCTGCTCGCTGCCACTGCGATCGCATTCTCCTGACACACCTTCGCAATCATTAAACTCGCTCGCAACCCTGAGGCTTTATCAACTTTGGTGCGAGCGCGAAACCCTTTCACAAACTGTACAATCCGCTCAGCCCACTCTCGCTCAATTCCCACCTTCTGGACTAAAATTTCCCGCTGAGTCTCTGGGTCCGGTTCCGGCATATTGATCGTCACCAAGCGATCCATCAAAGCATCCTGTGTACTGTGAACCCCGCAATATTCCTCTGAATTCGAGGTAAAAATTGCCCGAAAGTTAGGATTAACTTTGATATATTCTGCGTGGTGACCATTGGGTGGCAACACCAACAACTTTTCTTCTAGGGCCGAAAGTAAAACATTATTAACTTCAGGTCGCGAACGGTTGAACTCATCATATACTAAAGTGAATCCTTCACGACAAGCTAGCGTCAATCTCGAATCTACCCAATTTTGTCGCAACTCATCTTCGAGCTTAACCACGCTATGAATGAAATTATCCACTACTTTTTTGCGTGTGTAACCCGATTGATTGCCCATCATATCTGAGCTTTTAAGCTGATCGTCACCAAAAATTAACACCACTGGACGCGCTAGCAAATCAGCTAAATGCAGCGCGAGACTTGTTTTTCCCGTCCCTGCTGGCCCCCGTAGATGGACGCCGAACCCCGCTCGCAGGTAGCGGAGTGCCCTCACCGTAATTCCTTCCACAGCCGGGGTATTGACAAATCCCTTAGGACGTGCCTTCAGCACAGTAGCCATACTTGATTTCAATTTTTTAGTGTTTAGATTTAGGACTTACCTGACAGCTTGCACCCTGCTCCACGGTAAGACTCGAGCGAAAAATCACGGAGAGCAGCCACTCCGAAAAATCAGGAAATTTACGAGTCACGCCTCCTGAATTTTCCTCCTAAGCTATTGATTAAGAGTTTTTAGCAATCATCTATGACTAATCTAAACCGATTGCTCGCTAAAATCAACCCCCACCGTAGCTTTAGAACTCGCTTAGGATTGACGATTGGTGCAGTCATCCTTCTGTGTTCCCTCTTGCTAAGTTTTGTAACTGGAGCCACCAGCAAAGCTCAACTTGAGGGTGAATCTAAGCAGCTTATGACACAACTAGCCGAGCAGATTGCTCTTGCACTCGATGATGTAATATTTGAACGTTACCGCGATATTCAAATTCTTGCCACATTCAGTCAACTGCGCTCTCCGGAAACTCCCCTGAGTGCTAAACGTATGGTACTCGAACAACTCAAAAAAAGCTACTCAGATTATGCTTGGATTGGCTTAACAGATCCCTCTGGTACCATCCTAATCAGTACAGAAAAACGAGTAGAAGGTGTCAATGCGGCTCAACGTCCTTGGTTTATTGAGGGGCAGAAAGCACCTAGCATCTTAGACTTACATGAACCCCAACTGCTCAAGAAATTCTTACCTCATCCCCTAGACAAGCCTCTGCAATTTATAGATGTAGTAGCACCGATTTTTGACGACTCCGGTCTGTTCCAGGGAGTGCTGGCAGCACACCTCGATTGGAACTTGCTCAGAGAACTACGAGGGTCATTATTAGAAATAATCAATCATCACCCAGGAATTGAAATTTTAATTCGGTCTAAACAGGGTGAAATCGTATTTAATACTGCTCAAAAATTTTCTAACCCATGCTTATCTTCAAAAAGTTTAGATTTTAAATTTATTTTTTTTAAATTAAATAATACAAATTGTTATGTCAATGGAATTGCAACCAGTAAGCCCTACCAAGATTATCCAGGTTTAAGATGGACTGTTATCGTGCGAGAAAAAACTGATACAGCTTTAGCTCCCGCTCAAAACTTACAAAAAAAAATTATAATTTTGGGATTAATTTTCGGCGGTCTATCAGCCGGCTTATCTTGGTGGCTCGCAGGCAGATTAGTGAAACCGATCGTGGCTATATCTGCGGCTGCTGAAGAGATCCGTCAAGGCAATATTCAAGCAAAAATTCCCACCATTCAAGGAGCAGATGAAGTTGCCATTCTCTCCGCCTCCCTCAGTAGCATGATCTTTACTTTAAGACAAAAGAAGCAAGCCTTAGCTAAGGAACTAGCAGCACGCCAACAAGCAGAAGTTGCTTTATTAGAAAACCAAGCACAGATTAAGGCTATCCTCGATCACTCACCTTCCATTATTTACGCAGTAGATAAAGATAATAAAATTTTGCTCGTTAACCAGAGTTATGAAAAGCTAATGTCGATGAGCAAAGAGCAAATAGTTGGTAAGAGTATTTACGAAATCTGGGCGACTGAAATTGCCGATGGTTTTGCCATTAACAACCAGGAAATATTCACTAAAAAAGTTCCGATCAAAGCTGAAGAATGCCTCTGGCTAAAAAACAAAAAATACACCTATCTTTCGATCAAATTTCCCTTGTTCGATGCGAAAGGAAACATCTATGCAGCTTGTGGAATTTCCACCGATATCAGCGATCGTAAGCAGGTAGAAGAAGAATTACAACTCAATAATCACCGCTTCCGTGTTGCCTTGCAACATTTACCGATCACAGTCTTCAATCAAGACCTTGACCTCCACTATACTTGGCTCTATAACCCGCAACCTGGGTATAATGGCAGCGAATTCTTGGTGGAATCCCAGACGGAACAGCCAGCTCTGAAGCACCAAGTGATGGCAACGGGAGTCGGAATTCGACAAGAAATGAGCATAACCCTGAATGGAGAAGTTCAATATATCGATTTGACCCTAGAACCAATGCGTAACCTCGCAGGAGACATCACCGGAATTATGGGAGCTGCGATTAATATTACTAAGCATAAGCTCATCGAAATTGACCTCCAAAAAAATAATGAACAACTCGAAACCCGCGTGCAGCAACGAACAGCCGAATTAAAACAAGCCAACGAACTGCTGCTCGCAGAAATTTCCAGGCGTTACCAAATAGAGGCAGAGTTACGAGAGCAAGAGCAAAAATTCCGCGCAATTTTTGATCAGACGTTTGAATTAATCGGGTTGCTATCACCCGATGGCAGGGTGTTGGAAACCAACCAAGCATCCTTAAAGTTTAGTAGGGTGCAGCGCGAAGAGGTAGTGGGTTACTTCTTCTGGGAAACGCCTATTTGGGTTAAATCCTCAGAAGTTCAAGAAACTTTAAAAGCCTCGATTGCTGAGGCAGCTCAAGGTAACTTTGTCCGCTATGAAATTAGTAGTCTGGATGCAAAGGGTCAACGGATTTATATTGATTTCTCGATTAAACCCGTGAAAGACGAAATGGGGAGAGTGGTACTCTTAATTCCCGAAGGTCGAGAAATCACTGCTTATAAGCGAGCCTTGCAAGCAGTAGAACGTGAAAAAGCTTTCTCCCAGAGGCTGATTGAAAGTAGCTTTGATGGCATTATTGCTTTCGATACAAATGGTTGCTATACCGTCTGGAATCTAGGGATGGAAAGGCTCACTGGTATCAGTCGCTCGCAACTCATTGGTAAAAAAGCGTTCGCTCACTTCCCCTGTTTAAATGACTTTGGCGACCAGCAAATTTTTCAGGTCGTTTTGGCGGGACAAACTATTATTACGAAGGATAAGTATTACAAGATTCCAGGGATTAAGAAGCAAGGATTTTTTGAAGCTTGCTATTCCCCGATTAAAAATGAATCGGGTCAGATTATCGGAGGACTAGGCGTGGTGCGGGATATCACAGAGCGCAAACAAGCAGAAACTTCTTTGCGCCACAGTGAAGAGAGATTCCGTCAATTAGTAGACAATATCGAGAGTGTTTTCTGGATGAGCGACGCCAAGATGAGCGAGACGATTTATGTGAGTCCCGCCTCTGAAAAAATTTGGGGTCGGAGTTGTGACTCACTTTACACAAGACCCCAGGCTTTTTTTGATTTAATTCATTTAGAAGACATCAATCATGTAATTGCTGCACTTCCTAACATTAGCCAAGGTAAGTATAACCAACAATATCGAATTATTAAGCCGGATGGAGAAATTTGCTGGATTCACACTCGTGCTTTTCCGATCCGCGATGAGCGAGGAGAAATTTACCGAATTGCAGGAATTTCTGAAGATATCACCGATCGCAAACAAGCGGAGGAAGTGCTTCAGCAACAAGCACAAATTATTCAGCAAATTCGCGCTGCCTTAATTTTAACAGATATTCAGCAGAACATCATTTTCTGGAACCGAGGAGCTGAACAAATTTATGGTTATACAGCGGCTGAGGTGCTCGGTCAACCAATTTCGTTGCTTTATCCACCAGATAAACAGTGTTGTTTTCCGCAATCAGCCCAGAAACTGCTGTTAGAAAAAGGAGAATATCAAATAGAAGCGAAGGCTTGGAAAAAGTCTGGAGAAGAAATTGATATTTTTATGTCTTTATCTCTCCTCAAAAATCTGGAGGGGATAGTTACCGGGACTGTGGGCTATAGCTGGGATATTACTGACCGCAAGCAGATAGAGAATCAAATGCGAGCTTCCCTGGCAGAAAAGGAAGTTTTACTCAAAGAAATTCATCACCGGGTGAAAAACAATTTGCAGATTGTGTCTGGGTTTCTTTACTTGCAATCCCGTTACGTAGAAGATGAACAGACTTTGCAAGTGCTCACAGAAAGCCAAAACCGCATTCAAGCGATGGCAGTCCTCCATGAGAAACTATACGGCTCTGAGAACCTGGACCGCCTCGATTTTGAGGATTATATGCAAACCCTGGCTCAGAATGCTTTTTTGTCTTACCGTATAAATACGGATACCATTACCTTGAAAATACATAGTGAACGAATTTTGCTGGACATAGATCGAGCAATTCCCTGTGGCTTAATCGTGAATGAATTAGTCTCGAATGCCTTAAAGCACGGTTTTCCACAGGGACAGTCTGGTGAAATTACGGTTGACTTTCATTCACTTGGAAATGATACTTTGGAGCTAGCAGTGAGCGACAATGGTATTGGGTTAAAGGAAGACTTTGATTGGTCAACTCAAAAGTCGCTGGGAATGCGCTTGGTTTATTCCCTAGCAACTAAACAGCTAGACGGTGCGATTGAGGCGATCAGAGACAAAGGCACAAAAATTAAAATAACCTTTAGCTTATAAAAATCTAGGTAATTAATTAGCTTTATTTTGGGCACACCAGGGGAACGAAGATGACGGGAGCTAAAATACTAATCGTAGAAGATGAAGCGATCACTGCCGAGGTGATCGCTGAACAACTAGAGCAATTAGGGTATTGCGTGACTGATACGGTGGCGGCGGGTAGTGCCGCGATCGCAAGTATTGCCAAAAAGAGACCAGACCTAGTCTTAATGGATATTAATTTAAGAAAAGGAGATCTGGATGGCATTGAGACGGCAGCTTGCATCCGAGAGCAATTTCAACTACCGGTTGTGTACTTAACGGGAAACTCCGATCGCGCCACCTTAGAGCGAGCCAAGATCACAGGGCCCTTTGGCTACATTGTGAAACCGTTTACGGAGAAGGATTTGCGGGTGGCGATCGAGATGGCCCTTCACAACCACGAGATGCACAGGCAGTTAGCGGAACGGGAGGAATTACTCGAATCAATTCTAAACTCTAACAAGCAGCCAGTCCTAGCCACGGATAAAAGCGGTGCGATCGCTTATATGAATCCCGCAGCCGAAACCTTGACGGGACGAACACTCGCCGAGAGTCGTGGGTTATCTCCAGTTGATTTGTTCCAGTTCCTGCCAGAAGCGATCGCCCAGCAGCCAGAGCACCCAGTGAAACAGGTGCTTGAGCAGGGGAAAGTGCTTTATCTAGATGAGTATGTAGCGTTAATTGCCAGAGAAAAGCCTGCCCAGACTCCAGTACAAAGTTCAGAGGATAGCACCGAGGCTGTTTTGGTGATGTGGGATGCCCAGGGTAAACAACTACCAGCACCTTCTGAGCCAGCATCAACCAAACCTCAGCCAACCGAGAAGGAAGTGCAGCAAATTTTGGCAGCAGAGCGAGAACTCAGCGAACTCAAATCTCGTTTAATTACCACGATCTCCCATGAATACCGCACGCCGCTGATGGTGGTTTCAACTTCTGCTGGGTTACTGCAACGCTACAAAGGTGAAATGCTGGAGAAAAAGAAAGACCAACACTTAGAGAAGATTCAAGCAGCGATTCAGCAGATGACTCGGCTAGTGGATGATGTCGTAACCTTTAGCAAGGCTGAAAGCAATCAGTTTAAGTTTAATCCAGAAGCGATTCATCTCGAAAGTCTCTGTCGTAGTCTGGTGCAGGAGCAGGAATTAACAGCGAGTCATCACTGCACCATTGATTTTATCTATGAGGGAACCAGTAGCAACGTGAAGTTAGACCCGCAACTGTTACGGCAAATTTTAACGCAGTTGCTCTCGAATGCCGTGAAATACTCACCTCCTAGCAGTCGGGTGTCGCTCATGGTTTCCCAAAAGCCTCGCCAAGGAGTATTTTCTGTGCGCGATGGTGGCATTGGCATTCCCTCAGCAGAGCAGGAGAAACTTTTTGAGCCTTTTTTCCGAGGGAGCAATATCGGCAATATCAGCGGTACAGGGATGGGATTAGCGATCGTGAAAAAGTGCGTAGACTTGCATAGAGGTGAAATTACAGTGAGGAGCGAAGCGGGAATGGGGACGGTATTTACAGTGACCCTACCTTTGTTAAGCATAAGCTGATCGTTGCTCTCAAATTCAGTAGCATCGACGATTAAAAAAAAGGGAGGATCAGAGCTTTGCTGATGCCCACAATAATAAAATCAACTTTTCTCCTTTCCCCCTTTTCCCCTTTTCCCCCTTTAAACAACTCAAAGCGACAGAATTTATCTGGCTCCCCCAGCTAACAGTCAAGGATTAACCGCGATATTGCACTCGATAAATTCGGTTATTTGCTTCTTCAGTAAATAGCAAACTCCCATCCGGTAATACGAGCAAACCAACGGGACGCCCCCAAGTGGTTGGCACGGAAGGATCGAGTAAAAAACCTGTGAGAAAATCCTCATAGTTACCTTGGGGTCGTCCCGTCGCCGTAAACGGAACAAACACAATTTTATAACCAGTCCCCGCGTTGCGGTTCCAACTACCCCGAAAGGCAACAAACGCGCCATTGCGATATCTTTGAGGAAAGGTATTGCCGTCATAAAATTGTAGCCCTAAGGCTGCTGAATGAGCTTGGAATAACACATCAGGGGTTAACGTTTTAGCAGCTAAATCGGGTCTGGCACTTCTTCCATTTTGGGCGTGGCGTGGATCGACCCGATTGGGAGTGAAATAAGTATAAGGCCAACCGTAAAACTCGCCTTGACGAACTCTTGTTAAATAATCTGGAACTAAATCATCACCAATGCCATCGCGTTCATTAACGGTGGCGTAGAGTTCACCGGTTTTTGGATAAAAATCTAATCCGACTGGATTTCGCAATCCTGAAGCAAAGGTTTGTTGATTGCTGCCATCTAAGTTCATCACCTGCACGGAGGCTCTCGGTAAAGGTTCAACATCTACATTGGAGGCTGAACCAACCGAAACATAAAGTTTTTTCTGGTCCGGTGAAGCTACGACATTGCGCGTCCAATGCTGATTGTAACCCCCACCCGGTAAATCAGCAATTTTCTGACCTGTTCCTGTTAGTTGTTGCTGTCCTGTTGTGTAGGGAAATCGACGAACTTCGCTGCTATTACCGAGGAAGAAATAGCCATTAGTAAAGGTCATGCCAAAGGGGATATTGACCTGATTTTCCGCAGTAGCAAACGTTTTACGGACATCGGCAACACCGTCACCGTTGGTGTCACGCAGCAAGCGAATTCGGTTTTGCTGGGTTTCAGTCACTAAAACATCCCCGCTAGGGGTGAGTGCTAACCAGCGGGGGCGATCGAGGTTGTCAGCAAAAACATTGACGGTAAAACCAGCAGGAACCCGCAATACGGGTGATGCTGGAATGTTAACCACTTGAGGGGGTTTTGAGGCGCTGTTGCTATGAAAGGGTGACGGCAGATCGGCAGGAGTGATACGGATGGGGGTAGCTGAAAGGGGCTCAGTGCGAATGATTTGGCTAGGTATCCGAGTCTGTGCTTGGGAGACTGGTGAGGAGATTTGTGACAGAGGACGGGCGCTTGGGTGATAATTGTCCGGGGAAGCAGGAGCGATCGCCTCCGTACCTCGATCGCAGCTAGCGATCGCCAGTAGCAGCAGCAGTGGGAATAAGCGCGAGGCGTACATAGCGACAATTTCTGGACAAAGACTGAATAGTCCTATTGTAAATAACTTAAAACAGTGAGGCGCTCGTCCTCAGGGATAGCCTTATGGCAGGGGAGGGGTGCGATCGCTGCTAGAACGGTGCTAAGTTCCAACTTAGATCGGCAGCATCCTTGACTGGCACAGAGGTAACTTGGGAAAAAAAGTCCCCCTGGTACTTGGCTACAGGGGGTAAACTTGGGCATCTTAATGTAATTGCATCTTGACAATTTCATCAGTCCCATCACATCCGCGATCGTGCTCAATATTTTTTGCCTTTTGGCTGATAGCGTCGCTGTCAGGGAAATGGAGGCATCGCTGAGAACTGTCTCAGGTTCCTCTACCTGCAAGTGAACTCCTGCTGAATTGAACCAACTCCCAGACCAGAGAGTCTATGGTTATGAGCTTCTTAATATGTCACACCCTCCACCCCTCCGGCAACGGTGGGGCTTTTTATGCCCGACACTGAACCAGTTCTGTTACTACTCGGTCTTAATTTCATGGCAAGGTGTACCGAAGTACCAGTAAGATAAAAACCCGTGTCACCCCCTCCACAGGGACACAAATAGCGCCCCACTATCACAGTGGGGCTTTTCTATGGAGTCCTGAATGCCTATGTGTCGCCGTAGACAGAGAAATCTGAGTGATAGAGCCTAATCTATCAGTAACGAGTTTACCCAAATTTTCAGTGTTCAGCTTTGCCCCCTAGGGGGGCTTTTTTGCTGCTGATTTGAACCCAGACTGTCCCAAACCAGTCTTTAAATTGATAAAACGCTTGAGTATCGAATGCTTTGAGTCCCATCCTTCGCCGATGGGACTTTTTTGTTGCTGAAAACAACAACTTCTCTGTGACGCCGTACACAGAGAATTTTTACAGAAGAGTTTATGCTGTGATTCAATAAGTCTTAACTGATAAGTCTTATTTAAGGCGCTCAGCCCCTTCGCCTGGTAGCCGAGGGGCTTTTTATTAGGGAGGAAAGGGGGAAGAGGGGAAGAGGGGGAAAGGGAATCAGGTTTAACTTTTATCTATGATACAGTTAAAAACTGCTGTCAAGGGATAGCGGTAGAGAATTGCTTTAATGTCAACGCTCAATCCCGATCGATCTCGGTTGAATGATGAGCGATCGCTGTCTGGGTGCTGAATAATCGTTTACATCTCTTTCAACACTTCCAACACCGCTTTGGGTAGCAACTTATCTTTAAACCAGATCAGTTTGGCGGGTACATCCTTCACTTCCACCCCCGCTTTATCTAGGTTGAGTCGCTCAGAAATTGCTAAAATTAAGTTGTTGCAATCAGAGCGTCGCACCTGGGCAAATTTCTTTTGCAAATACTCCGGTCGCCAATAACCGACTATCTCCAATAAGTAGGAGCGTCCGTCTGGGTGAACTAATCGAAAATCAGGAATCATCACGCTACCCGGAATCGGAATTAAGTCTACTTCTCGCTCTAGTCGCCATTCCGTCTTAGTCGCATCCCATCTCTCAGCAAAAGATGCTTCTAACATACTATCATAAGGCTTGCCAGGAGGATAGTGGCTAACTAAACCACAATCGGAATTTAAAGTAAATTTTCCTGTTTTCCAGACTCCTGTATAAGGGTCACGGCTTTGTAAAATTGCGTGCAGACTCCATTTAGTCACATGAAGCAAGGCGGGAATCATTTTTGCTAGGGCGAGTCCGTAGCGAGTGCTGGGTTTAAATAAACTGGTTGGTCCATCAATGGTGAGGGTAAAGCCGTGGTCAGCATCGCCTTCAATATAAGTCATTAATTGAAAGAGTTTCAGATAGCGAAATAAAAGTTTGTACTCACCTGGATCGTTGCGGTGAGCATTTAATTGTATTTGACTAGCTCGGTAAAAAATACCTTGTACTTGCGAAACATTGTAGCGGTGCAGCAAGCTTTCAGGGGTAGGGGGGTCAAATTGAGTGAGGATTTTATTCTCGGCTAAATCTGCATATAATCCTGTTTTAATTTGATGGGGTAAAACTTCCCGATTTAAGTTTTGGCTCAGTTGAAGTGCTAATTTTTCAAGGGTTAATTGAGTGGAAGAGAGACTGGGTATTGACTGAGAAGCTAAGGCAAAAACTTGCTCTCTTAATTGAGTGGGTTCTAAGGGACTCACGACTTCTAAGGTGCAGAAACTACTTTTCAGGAGGTGGGCTAGCCCCCTTTTTAAGCGATAATCTGGACTATCACCTTCTAGTTCTTGCAGGCGACGATCGAGTTCGCCTTGAGTCAGACCCACTGCTTCTTGAAAGCAGCTAATCGTTTGCGTTGCAATTTCCAAATGTTTAGCATCAATTTTCAGGCGAAGAGGGAGAATGGATTCTCCATTTTGGCGGTGGCTTAGTAATTCGGTGGGTAGCATTCGTTAAAGTGCTTGACTAATTTTTTGAAACGAATTCTGTTGAAAAAAACTATCACAAATCTGCTTTGGGTGGTTCATCTCCCCATTGAGTCGAAGATTCAGCAGCGCGTTTGGTAGTGGGATGATTAACACCGTAAATCGGGGTTGGCTTGAAAATTTCTAATTGTTTGGGCTGAGGTTGTTTTTCTGTGTCAACTTGGACAACATAGGCGTTCTGCTTTTTAAGTTTGCTTCCCCCTCCTCGTCGCTGAGAGGTTCTTTCTTCGCTGGTATTTTCGGTGATGACTTCATAGAGAATTGCGAGTTTATTGGGGTCGTTACTTTTGCGAAGCACTCGCCCTAAGCGTTGGATATATTCTCGTTCGGAACCAGTGCCGGATAAAATAATAGCAATTCTGGCATCGGGAACGTCAACGCCTTCGTTGAGAACGTGGGAGGCAACGAGGGTTTTGTATTCCCCAGTGCGAAAGCGGGTTAAAATTTCATGGCGTTCTTTGATGGCGGTTTGGTGTGTAATACTAGGAATTAGAAATTCTTGGGAAATGTGGTAAACAGTGGCGTTGTCGGCGGTAAAAATTAGGGTACGCTGGGGGTAATGTTGGGCGAGTAAATCAGTTAGGACTCGCAATTTCCCATCGGTACAAAGGGCGATCTCTTTGGCTTCGCGGTGGGCTAACATGGCACGGCGTCCGATCGCCGATCGCGCACTCATCATTACAAATTGTCTCCAACCGTCGAGGCTGCCTAGGTTGATGTTGGATTGTTTTAAGAAGTCATTACGGGTTTGGATTAGTTCGTCGTAGCGATCGCGTTCCTGGGGCGACAGTTTGACCATAATTTTAACAATTTTATGGTCCGCTAAAGCAGCGCCGGCAAGTTCTTCAGGTGTTTTGCTGAAAACGGTAGGACCAATGAGGGTGTTGAGGTCGCTGTGGCGGCCATCCGATCGGTCGGGAGTGGCGGTGAGTCCAAGGCGGAAGGGTGCGATCGCATATTCAGCAATCACTCGATAAAAGTCTGTGGGTAAGTGATGACATTCGTCAAAAATGAGTAAGCCATATCGATTGCCCAAGGTTTCGGCGTGAATGGTGGCGCTGTCATAGGTTGCGACTAAAATCGGTGTTTTATCCCGCGATCCGCCACCGAGTAAGCCAATTTCAATATCAGGAAAAGCTGCCTTTAAATGGGCGTACCATTGGTGCATTAAATCAAGGGTTGGCACAACAATTAAGCTGCTGCGACCCGTGGTTTGTAGCGCTAATTGGGCGAGGTAAGTTTTGCCAGAAGCAGTGGGAAGGATAACCACTCCTTTGCGACCGACTTGTTGCCAAGCAGCTAAAGCTTGTTCTTGATGTTCATAGGGCGGCATTTCGACGCTGGGGACGAGTTCAAGTTGTTGATAATTCTTGGCATCGTCCGTGAAGGTGAGACCTTCTGCTTGCAAAGCTTCGAGGAGGGGACGATAGTCGATGGCCCGGATGCGGAATTTTTCGACGCGATCGTCCCAGATGGCGTAGTCCATCCAGGCTTTTCCTCTGGGTGGCGGATGGAGGAGGAGAGTACCGCGATCGAATGTGAGAGTCGGAGTGCGAGGCATTTATTTTTGGAATGATGAATCCCTTTGTTATTATAAAATATCAGGGGAGTTAATGAATAAAACAACGCTGAATTTGTTGTGAATCTCTTGAATTTTCAGGTAGCAACCGATGCAGGATTGCTTAAGCAAAGAACTTTTTAGCTCAAGGAACTCTTCAATATTGATAATTATTGATTTTACAGAGGGAAGCTCAAGAAATCAGAGAATTTTTATAGGAGCAACTTCCTGTAATTTTTTCGTCAGTTTTTGAGCAAAAAAAGGGGGCTTCCCTACCTAGTTACAAAAATAAGTGAGGAGAATTCATGATATAAATAATCGCAAAGATTCTAAGCCGATCAGTAGCTCATAATCAAACACATCAGTATAAATAGCAAAGCTTTTTTATCAAAGCAGCCTTGGGAGTCAATATCTTTTTATATCTCCTGATTATTATTCTTTTTATCTGTAATAATAGACCGAGTTAAACTTGCTAGTGAGATGAAAAGCACTTCGGCTCCCGATTCTCTCCTAAAAAGAAGAGACAATCCTAATCGAATCCCTTTTTTGGGGAAGCAATAGGGAAGTTGACAGTCTGGAAATTCTCACTAAAATTTTGGGTAAACGATTCACTCTCTATCCTGCACCCCATGAACAAAAATAACTGGAAAACTCTAGAGAAATTTATTAATATTCATTCCCCTTGGGTCACATTAATCGGCGAACGCCTCCTAGATGATCAAGGGAAATCCCTCGAATATTGGCGAGTGGAAAGACCAGATTCGGCAGTCATTATCACCCTTCAAAACAATCAATTTCTATTTCCTCATCCAATGTATCGGCCGGGAATCGGAGAAAGAACCCTTGATTTCCCCGGTGGTCGCATTCCTCCTGGGGAAACGCCAGAGGCTGCCATCCTAACAATCCTACAGAGGGAATTAGGGGTGAGTGAAGATGCGATCGCACACCTCACCCCCCTTAACACAACAGGATGGCCCATCAATAGCTCATTTTCTAATCAAAAACTCTATGGTTTTGTCGCAGAACTGTACTCCACAGCCACTGTTAACCCTGAATTTATCGGTGCTACCTATGCCAACACCTCCGCCAGTATTCAGACCTTACTCAAAGATTTAACTTGTCTTCAATGTCGAGCCATCTTGTTAGAATGGCAAAGTCAGTCTACTGCTGATTGAAAAAGACTTAAGCAAATAGTTGGTGGCGAATTGGCTGAATCTCAAATATAGTAAATTTATTCCTGCCAATTCTTGCGCCTGCCATGACTTATGCTTGCCAATGACTCCATAGCGGTGGAATGCCTTAATCTCACCTATCGCCTCAACCGCCGCACCTTAGTAGACAATCTTAATTTGAAAGTTGCTCAAGGTGAAGTCCTAGTCTTACTGGGACGCAGTGGTAGCGGTAAAACCACTACTCTGAAACTGATTAATCATCTGCTGACACCCACCAGTGGCGAAGCGGTCGTATTAGGAAAACCGACTACTCGGTGGAACCCGATCCAACTGCGTCGCCACATTGGCTATGTCATTCAAGAAATCGGTTTATTTCCCCACTTCACAGTTGAGCAAAATGTCGGTTTAGTGCCAAAATTGGAAGGGTGGGAACGCGATCGCATTCAATCTCGTGTCACTCAACTGTTAGAATTAGTGGGTCTTGAACCCCAACACTTCGCCAAACGCTACCCCTACCAACTATCCGGCGGACAACGACAGCGGGTTGGCGTTGCTAGGGCCCTTGCCGCCGATCCACCGGTCCTTTTAATGGATGAACCCTTTGGTGCTTTAGACCCCATTACCCGCTTAGAATTGCAACGAGAATTCCGTCAGTTGCAACAGCAACTTGCTAAGACGGTGATCTTTGTTACTCACGATATTCAAGAAGCATTTTTTCTCGCGTCTCGGATCGGTTTGATGCAAGATAGTCGCTTGGTAGAGTTGGGGACACCCGATCAATTTATCCAATCTCAACACCCTGAAGCTCGTGCTTTTTTGGAGTGTTTGCAATTCGCATAAATAACCCATTCACCCATGACAGATTTTTTGAGTCGTTACGGGGCTGAGATCGTTCAGCACACTCTTGAACACTTATATTTAGTGGGAATTGCCATTCTGATCTCCCTTCTGCTTGGAATTCCCCTCGGTATTTTAGTCACTCGCAAACCTGAATTGAGTCAGCTAATTTTAGGGGGAGCCAATGTCATGCAAACGATTCCAAGTTTAGCATTATTTGGCTTACTAATTCCCGTACCCTTGTTGGGAGGCATTGGCGATCGCACAGCGATCGTCGCCCTGACTCTCTATTCCCTACTACCCATTATCCGCAATACTTATACTGGGATTGCCAATGTCGATCCCGCGATTCGTGAAGCTGGAAAAGGCATGGGAATGACTGATTGGCAACTGTTATTTCAGGTCGAAATTCCCTTAGCCTTGGGTGTAATTTTAGCTGGGGTCCGAGTCGCTACTGTGATTGCAATTGGTTTAGCAACCATTGCCGCCGCTATTGGAGCTGGCGGTTTAGGAGTCTTTATTTTTAGGGGGGTTGCAACTGTGAATAATCAGCTACTTTTTGCTGGGGCAATTCCCGCAGCTTTGATGGCTTTATTCGCTGACTTAGCCCTCAGTTTTTTAGAGCGTATTCTGACAAAAACAGCCGTCAAAAGCTAGTTCTAAAAGGAATTAGTTGGAGAAGGAGGAAGCAGTCTGGGGGTGAGCGATCGCATTGCGAATTGCTGCTGCTTGTTGATGATACTCGACCTCGCTCAAAACGGGTACTGAATCCTGAATTTCTATGGCTTCAGCTAAATCAATCCAAGAGCGACATCCGCCGTATTCTGAGCGGTAAGGAATCTCATGAATTTGAGGGAGTTGATAAGTCCGTAACAGTAAAATAAACAGGGGTTGCTTCGCTTTCCATTGCCAGCGCTCGCTGACAAACTTCTCATTCCAAATATGATAAGGAAATAAAGCGGCAATCGCTGCTTCGTGAGCCACTAAAAAAGTATCAGTAATCTCTGCCCAACTGCTAATTTTTATCGTTTCCGGGTGCCAACCCGATGGTACTAATTTGACCTGACTCGCATACTCAACTTTTAGCAAGTCTGGCTGTTGATGCTCAAAAGTTGGATAAAGCAAAACTCGCTGATGCCTGACGGTGAAGTTCCCACTCTGTTCTCGAATTCCTCCTTTTCGCAAGAGCAGAATGGTTTGACCTTGTTCCAAAGCATGAACCGCTACATTCCATTCTTTAAGCGCGTGAGCAGTAGCATTCATAGGAGCTTCTCCTTATAATGTTTCAAATGCAATTTAACTCAGGAGACAAAGATGAAGACCCGAAAATTAGGAACCTCTGATATTGAGATTACCCCCATTTTAATGGGGACTTGGCAAGCAGGAAAGCGGATGTGGACAGGGATTGACGATTCTGAAAGCATCAAAGCAATCCGAGCAGCCTTTGATGCAGGAATCACCACAATTGATACTGCTGAAGTTTATGGAGAAGGTCACTCTGAAAAAATTATAGCGCAAGCTCTGTCTGATGTGCGAGACAAAGTTGTTTATGCGAGTAAAGTTTTTGCCAACCATCTTAAGTATGATTTAGTAATCGAAGCTTGTGAACGTTCCCTCCAAAATCTCAAAACTGATTACCTCGATTTGTACCAAATTCACTGGCCTTCTGGAACTTGGAATAGTGAAGCGGTTCCGATTGCAGAAACCATGAGCGCCCTCAATCAATTGAAAGAACAAGGGAAAATTCGGGCCATTGGGGTGTCTAATTTTTCCCGCGATCAAATTGCCGAAGCAGCTCAATATGGCCGCATTGATAGTTTACAACCGCCCTATTCTTTATTTTGGCGATGGGTGGAAAAGGAAGCCATGCCCTACTGTGTGGAAAATAATATCACCATTTTGTCCTATTCTTCTCTGGCTCAGGGCTTATTAACGGGGAAATTTGGACCGGAGCATCAGTTTGAGGAAGGCGATCATCGGGCGAAAAGTAAGCTGTTTAAACCAGAGCATTATCAGCGGGTACAAGCTGCTTTAAATCAATTGCGACCCATAGCAGAGCGGCATCAAGTAAGTTTAGGAAATTTGGCGCTAGCGTGGTTAATTGCTCAACCCCAAACCTGTGCCATTGTGGGAGCGAGAAATGCTCAGCAATCAGTGGAGAATGCCAAAGCTGCGGAGGTAAAATTGAGTGAGGAGGAGTTAAAAGAAATTGACCGGATTGGGCGAAGTGTGACGGATTATTTGGATGAAAATCCGGTTATGTGGGAATTTTAAAGGTAAGTAAGGGGTAAAAATTTGCGAGAGAATCGTACTTTTTACACCCTTTTCACTTTTTTGAAGGAATTAGGCAATCTGATAGCGATCGCCTGATTCCCTCAGAAAAAGGGAATGAATTGGAGCTTTGCTCGCGATCGGTCTTTAACTAGAACTCACCCACAATATTCTCATTTGAATAATTTCCCGGACCCAACGCGCCTGTCGCTCATCTCCAGGGATGACCAAGCGCAGGGGCGCTTCATTAATGGAGCATTTCTAGTACCACCTTCTCACAAATCATTAGCTTTTCCATACAAAATTAATGAATGGCTGGGAACAATCCCACCACAATTGAAGGAGTGATAATAATGAGTAATAAAAAACGGTTGACAGTTTTCCTATGGCAATTTTTAAGAATCCAGCCATCAGCGTTGACCGATTGTTTCGGTTAAAATCAGTAACCTAACCTGGAAGTAGGAAAGGGTTAGATCGCCGCCTCGCACTCAATCTCCAATCAACTCAGGCAATGGATTCATTAAAATTACCACCCCTCGTACTATCAACCGTCATAACTCCATTAACACCAACCTTAGAGAAACACTGAATTTGTCATTTATCACTTTGCCAGAGCCTTCAGAAATAAACTGCTAACTGCGCTACCAAAATAGTTGGTAGTTGGTGTTGAGTCAAGAGAATTCGGTAGATTGAGGAAATTACAGCGCCAACAGGATGCCACTCCTCGCAGTTAGGGTTGCCTTGGGTAAACTGGCTCCAGGCGAAGATATGGTTGCCATTCCGGGGACGAAGCGACGGGTTTGTTTAAAGCCAAATGTGGGTGCTGTCTCAGTGGAGTTGCCAGCAGCAGATCTCGATCGCATCAACGAAGTCGCACCCCCTGGAGCCGCCATCGGGGTGCGCGATCCAACTTTGATCGTGAGTTGAGCGAACAGCGATCGCGAACTACTGGTAAAGCTAAGTCGGTAGGTTGGCTTGACCTGAAGGAAACCTACTCTACTGGGTCTATGGGCAATAAAATTAACGGGGAGGTGAGTATTTTTTCGCCCAGCAACGTTCTAGGTGATTAATGTACGACCAGCAGCGCTCTAGATGCTCAACTTGCTCCTGAGTCGTTAGGTAGGATGACTGTTTAATAAACAGCGGTTGGTTGAGAAACTTCCAGATTTTAGGAAAAATATTATTCATAGTATTTTACCACAATTTGACAACATTTGGAAAAGTTAGATAATAAATGAAACACACAGACGTAAAGTCCACAGAAGATTAGACGGGAACCGTTGGCAAAAGGTTTCAAAATCCGAATTTTGAAGATTTTTAAAGAATTAAGTTTGCTAAGGAGAAGCTAATTTAACCGGAAATAACCAGAATCTCGCTGAAACAGAAAGGTTAATCAGTTGACAAATCTGGGTCATTTAGAAATAAAAATTCACAAGGCAAGAGTTAAAACTGTTTTAACTCTTGCCTTGTGGCAAAAAGCTTTGAGGATGCTGGCTCGGCTATCAACCCCTGAATGTTTGTCAGAATCTAACCGAGTGATATCTAGATCGGCTAGAGCTTCACCTCTGACGGAGTGATGAGTAGGAGGCAGAAACCGATTACGTTTTAGGAATACTGGGGTTCAAAAGTCTCAAATTTGGTTGAGCTGCTCCATAATTGACTCGACAACCAATATTCAATAAATTAGCACCACATTCGAGGGGAACAACTTGGTCGTTGAGGATGGCGCTACAGCTTACATAGTGGTCATCATTGGTGTCTTTAATCATACACTCAATCGGTTTGGCCCCAGAACGGCTGGCCCAACTCTTCATTCCCGTAACCGCAATGACGTGCTGCCAGAAAAAGAAAGCCAGGAATATGGCTGCCAGAAAAGCAATGACTAATCCTACTTTTAATTGCCAACTGCTGAGGATGTTTCCGATGGATGTCTTGAAGCGATCTGCCCACGCAGTGACTTCATTTTGTGTTGTTTCTTGAGTGTTTTGGGGTTCTTCCTGATTTGCAGACATGGGAGCGCTCCTTTTTCTAAAATTGAAGATTTAGCTGATGTGGAAGCACTGAATAACGGTAGGGTTCCAGAATAATTATATCAGGTTTTGCAGTTTTATCCCTGGATTTAAAAAAAAAGTGAGAGGACTCTCCTTGGAGCGCTGAACTGAACAGGGGTAAAGACTGAGAAGAATTTGGAAGGATGAGGTAAACTTGAATGAGTAATTGTCTACTCTCCCTCAGAACCGCTTTTAACTGATAGAGGATTGCTGAAAGGGAACTTTTCTGGCTCACAAAAACTTACCCTTTAACAAGGAGAGCTGAGGATTTTTTCAAATCTGGAAAAGCCGAAGTTTTTTGGATTAATTAATTCAGTAATATCTGAATTTAGAGATTAGTATCAGTAAGTTTCCCGTCTTCGAGGTGAACGATGCGGTCTGCAATATCTAAAATGCGATTATCGTGGGTGACGAGCAGAATCGTACAGCCTTGTTCTTTAGCAAGTTTTTGCATTAAATCAACAACTTCTCGACCTGATTTACTATCGAGGGCAGCAGTGGGTTCATCTGCTAAAACAATTTTGGGATGGCTAACCAAAGCTCGCGCGATCGCTACCCGTTGTTTTTGCCCGCCTGATAAGTCATCGGGATAGTAGTTAAGGCGCTCTTCTAATCCTACTAATTTTAGCATCTCTGCTGAGCGCTCGTGCATTTCTTTGCGAGACACTTCTAAATGTAATTCTAATCCCATTTGCACATTTTGTATCGCTGTTAAACTCCGGTGGAGGTTGTGTGCTTGGAAAATATAGCCAATTTTTCGCCGCGTCTTTACTAATCGATCGGCACTCGCACCACAGAGTTCTTCCCCAAGAATTTTTAGACTGCCTAGCTGTGCGGAACGCAACCCCCCAATCAAGGTTAATAACGTTGTTTTCCCAGAGCCAGAAGGTCCAGTCATAATCACAATTTCACCTGGATTAATTTCGAGGTTAATATCTATTAAAACCTGTTTTTTGAGTTGACCGTGACCGAAGTAATGATCGAGTTTGTGAATCGCAATCGCCGGCTGCTCTGGGCAAGCTGTGGGCTGTGGGGTATCAGAGATTGAGGCTAAAAGGATACATTTCATGATCTTGAAGTAATGGAGTCAATGGTAAGGGTGTAACGATAGAACAGCAGAGGAGGGTTTGACAGAGAGTATTTTGTTGCCCCTTCCTCCAGTCCTTAAAAGATATCAGCGGGGTCGGCAGCTTGGAGTTTGCGGGTAGCGATCGCACCGGAAATGCTACACATAATTAAAGTTAAAATGAGTACAAAAACGGCACGAATCAAGGTCATATACATGGGTAAATTAGTGGCTTTTCTCGTTAAGGCATAAAGCCCGATTGAAACTCCAACTCCGGGTAAAAAGCCGAGGAAGGAAAGAATTAAAGCTTCTTCAAAGACGATACTCAGTAAGTAGAGATTGCGGTAGCCCATTGCTTTAAAGGTGGCGTATTCTGCCAGGTGGTCGCTGACATCCGTAGACAGAACTTGATACATAATGATAGTGCCAACGATAAACCCCATTGCGACGCCTAAGTTAAAGACAAAACCAATGGCTGTATTTTTAAACCAATAGGTTTTTTCAAATTCAATAAATTCTGGTTTGGTCAAGACTTTAACATCATTGGGAAGGGAGGCTTTGAGGTTTTTTTGCACTTCCACGAGGTTAGCATCGGGTTTCAGGTGAATTAAACCAAGGTTGATGCTGGCGGCTTGTTGTTTAGGAAATAATCGCAGGAAATTCTGGTCGCTCGTAATCAGAGTACCATCGGCGGCAAAGGAAGCTCCAATTTTAAATAAGCCACTAATCGTAATGGTGCGACGGTCGATTTCACTTTGAACGAGTTTTCCTTGTTGAACTTCGGCGATCGCTTGTTTGTATTCTCCTCTGGCCCCTTGGTCAAATAAAACCATATCGGGAAGTTTGATCTGGTTCACATTTTGCTGAATTTCCGGTAGGAGAAAGGCGGGGCGATCGGGATTGAAACCAACGACTAAAATTGAAGTTTTACGCAGAGTTTGGGGATTTTTCCACTGGGTAGTTTTGGCGTAAAGTGGCTCGGCTGATTCAACTCCGGGTACATTCATTGCTTGATACAGCCGTCGCCGGGGAAAGTCTGAGAGGGCGATCATGTTTTGAGCTTGGGGGCTGATCAAAATGATGTCGGCATCTAGGGCTTGGTGCAGGCGAGTGTTACTACTATAAAGAGCATTTTGAAAGCCGAATTGCATAAACATGAGGAGATCGGCGAAGGCAATGCCGGCAGTGGCGACTAACATTCGTCCTTTGTCGTGGCTGAGTTGCAGCCATCCGAGGGGGGCTCTGCGTCTGAGTTGTTGTAAAGGTTTGATGAATGCAATCATTGTCCAATAACCACTTTGACTTGTAGATTGGTGAATCCAGCGACTTTCTGGCTGGAGGTTGGATCTAAGCGGACTCTGACTTCGACAATGCGGGCGTCGATGTTGGCGGAGGGATCGGTGTTGATCACGTTTTGCCTGAGCACTTGTAGGCCGATGCGTTCGACGGTGCCTGATAATTCTCCGGGGAAGGAAGAGCTGGTAATTTTGGCTGTTTGCCCGATGTGGACTTTGCCAACATCGCTTTCGTAGACTTCGGCAACCGCGTACATGGTGTGGGTTTGTCCGAGTTCGGCGATGCCTTCGTTACCGACTCGTTCACCGGGATGGGCGTAGATTTTGAGGACTTGGGCGTCTTTGGGGGCGCGGATATAAGCGAGGTCGAGGTTGGCTTGAGCTTGTTTGACGGCGGCGAGGGCAGAACTGACTTCGGCTTCTGCGGTTTTTATGTCTACAGGCCGGACTTCAGCGATGCGATCGAGGGTGGCTTGGGCTTCTACAATTTGGGCTTGGCGCGCGGTTTGGGCTTGGTTGAGTTTGGCTTGGGCTTCGTTGAGTTGTTGCTGGCGGGATTGGTAAATTTGGTTGAGTTTGGCTTGGGCTTCGTTGAGTTGTTGTTGTCGGGAGGAACGGATGCGGGTGAGGTTGGCTTGGGCTTCGTTGAGTTGTTGTTGGGCGGTTTCGAGGGCGAGGCGTTTGCTGTCTCGTTGTTGGGTGGAGATGGCTCCTGCTTGATTGAGTTGTTCGTAGCGCTGGGCTTCGGTGTGGGCATTGCGGCGTTCGGCATCGATGCGGGCGATGGTGGCTTCTTGAGCTTGGATTTCGCCTTGTTTTTCGGCTTGGAGGCGAGCAATGGTGGCTTGTTGGGCTTCGATGTCGGTGCGACGTTCGGCTTCTAAGCGGTTAACGATCGCTTGTTGGGCTTCGATGTCGGTGCGACGTTCGGCTTGGAGGCGGGCGATGGTGGCTTGTTGGGCTTGGATTTCTCCGGTTTTGGCACCTGCTTTGACGGTGGCGAGTTTAGCTTGGGCAACTCGCACTTGTTCTTGTGCTTGGTCAAGGGCGGCTTGGAGGCGGTCGCGGCTATCGAGGACGGCGATCGGTTGATTGGCTTTGACCCAGTCTCCTTCTTGTACGAAGAGTTGCGCGATGCGGTTGCCTTCGGTACTACCGGAGGCGGAGAGGGCGATCGCTTCGCCTTGGGGTTCCAGTCGCCCCAGGGCGGTGACGGTTGCTTGTTGCGGGGTGGCGGCGGTGGCGGGTGCGACTTCCGGGGAAGGGCGCGATCGCAGCAGGTAAGCTGTCCCTGCACCAACAGCTAAGGTGCTGGCGGTGGCGAGGATTAATAACTGGCGGGTAAGGGTGGCAGTGGTAGAGAGACTTTCGGCGGTTACACGGTGTACCATAAGGCACCTCTAGGAAAATTTAGAACTATACGGTTTAGTTTTGTTCTATAATTAGACTATACGGTTTAGTATATTTGCGTCAACCCCCTTCACAAACCTTTACAGAATCAGCCATGAAACCGAGAAAACTCAACGAACTAGATCCCGCAACCACCTTGGATAAGGGAAACAAGATCCTGCTAGGAGCAATGCAGGAGTTTTTAACCCACGGGTACACAGCAACCAGCATGGATCGGGTGGCGACGGCGGCGGGGGTGTCAAAAGCAACGGTGTACAGCCACTTTAAAGATAAGGAAGGGTTGTTTAGCGCCTTAGTTCAGCGTTTAGCGCAAGAGAAAATTATCGATATTCAAATGGTTGCGGAGGAACCCAAGGTAGCTTTACGGAAACTGGTTGAGGCTGTGTTCGATCAAATCCTGAGCGATCGCCAGTTTTTAAACTTTGTGCGGTTAGTCATCGGTGAGTCAGGGCGCTTTCCCATATTGGCACAAACCTTTATCCGCAACTTCGCCAAAATCGGCATTGAGCGCCTGAGTTGCTACTTTGCTTCTTGTCCGCAGTTAAAGATATCCGATCCAGAAGCAACAGCACGCATTTTCATTGGAGCAGTCGTTTATTTTCTCCTGACTCAGGAAGTGCTACATGGCAAAGAGATTATTCCCATGGAGCGCGAGCGCTTAATTGACAATTTAATTCTGCTGATTGTAGGGGCTTGAAACTGTAATCATGACCTGCCAGGGGCTAAAGTTCCTGGCAGACTTTTTTCAGAGTATTTTCCAAGCAGCTTTCATTTCTATAATCGTCGGTTTTTCCTCATAATTATACCCAATTACATATCATTTTTTCTCTTCGATTATACCTAAAGGCATACAGATGTTTATCAAAAAAAGTGATAGTGTAGAAGGATAAAAAATAGCCTGTAAGTTCCCTAAAATACCGATTAATTTAGGAAATTACCTTAAATAGGATTGATTTATTTAAGGAATAAAAAGGGAGGAACCAACGCAATGGAAGTAGAAAAGCTTACTCAAAACTATGCCAAGGGCGAGAGAAATTTTACTGAAGCGAATCTGAGCGAAGCTGATTTAGAAGGAGCCAACTTAGAGGGAGCAATTTTAGATAGAGCGACCTTAGATGGAGCGAATTTAGATGGAGCTTGTCTGAGCAACGCTAGCTTGATTCATGCCGATCTCAATGGCGCCTCCTTAAAAAACGCTGATTTAAGTGGAGCCAATTTAACCGGCGCGATTTTAGATGGAGCAATTCTCGATGGAGCCATACTCGACGGCGCTGATTTAAGTCAGTCAGAATTGACCATTGCCAATCTCAGCCAAGCTTCTTTAAGTGATGCAAATCTAAACGAAGCAAACCTCTGTGCGGCTAATCTAGAATCTGCTAATTTGAGCGGAGCATCCTTAGCAGTTGCAGACTTGACAGATGCTTCTCTCAAAGAAGCTGATTTAGAGCAAGCAAATTTAAACGGAGCCAATTTAGATAGAGCCAATTTAGAAGGAACTCTCTTCGACGAACACCAAAGCGAGGAAGTTTAATCGTTGAGCTTTCTCAACTGAACTCTCGCAGAGCCTAGGGAGAAAACCGTCACCAAACGTTCGGTTTTGTTCACGCGAAGACCAGTTGACATTTGTTACTCTTAAATTCTGACTCAATCGTGACATCAGAGAGAACAGAAAAACTACCATAATTCTGTTTTATCTCTCACTGTTAACTGAAAACTTTGGAAGCTGATTGTCAAAGACAAAACGATTGTAGTGAAAAAACAAATTCTAGCTCTAGGTCTCGCCCTCTTCTCTTTTATGGTGACACTTGTTGGCTCTGTGCCAAATTCTCATCCCATCAACTCGCTCTACATTTTTGGCGATAGCCTCTCAGATGTAGGCAACGTATTTCGCGCCACCGGTGGCTTGTCTCCCGCTAGTCCTCCTTATTTTCAAGGGCGTTATTCTAATGGTCGAATTTGGGTCGAATATTTAGCCACGAAGCTAACCTTAACTCCTGAAAAAAACACAAACTTTGCCTATGGCGGTGCAACAACCGGAAATAGTCAAGTTAATGGCATCCCTGGCTTACTCGCGCAAGTAGTGGCGTTTACCAACGCCCACAAATCCGTCAATCCGCAAGGGCTTTATATCCTCTGGGCTGGTGCGAATGACTACCTACAAGGTGCTGCAAATCCTATAGTCCCAGTCGAGAATTTATCGAAGGCAATGCAACTACTGGCGACTGCTGGTGCTAAGAAAATTTTAGTGGCGAATTTGCCAGATTTAGGGCAACTGCCAGCAACACGCCCTAGCTCTTTTTCTAGCTTTCTCAGTGCTTTAGCAAGGGAACACAATCTCAGCCTTGCTAAATCTGTTGAGGCTCTCCGGCAGAAATTCGGACCAGATTTTCAGCTCGTTGAACTTGATGTTTATTCCCTCTACCAAGAAGCGATTACTAACCCCGCTAAATTTGGGTTGACAACTGTAACAAGCGCTTGTTTAGCCGGTGCTAATCTCTGCGGCAATCCCGAGCGCTTTTTGTTTTGGGATGGTATTCACCCAACGACGGTTGCTCATCAAATCTTAGGTGAAAAAGCCTTTTCTCTCATGGCAGGTGAGCGAGAATTGAGCACTCACCATTAATTTTTCGACCGAGAGGCAGCGCTGTTTCAGATTCCGAGAACTAATCAGACAGTGAAGCTCCTATCTCACCCTTCCAGCTATTATTGATTTGTTTGGATCGATAAATAGCTGGAATTAACTTTTACCCAATTCCCGATCTCAGGTTATGAAAGAAGCAAAATTCTGATTTCTTTGTGTCTAAATTATACAATCAGAGTCATCCTAAGCGACATTTCTTGATTGAACCACCACCCGATTCCGTCCGGATGTTTTTGCTTGGTAGAGAGCCAAATCGGCATCAGCTAAAAGCGCCTCCATACTAGGCAAATCCTGGCTATAGGTGGCAATGCCGATGCTGATAGTGATGCTAAACGAAGAGCGGTTAGGGGAGCAGTCATCACTTGCAATTACGGTGTTTTCGACTACTTGGCGTAAGCGCTCAGCCAGACAAATTGCATCTGCCAGTGGTGTATTAGGTAAAATCATGAGAAACTCTTCACCACCCATGCGACCAAGCAAGTCAGTTTTACGGATCAACTGCTGGCAAAGTCCCGCCAGCAGGCAAAGCGTGATATCACCTGTCTGGTGACCGTAGGTGTCGTTAATGTGTTTAAAGTGGTCAATATCGAACATCAAAACTGACAGGGGATGGCCATAGTGCTGGGCTCGCAAAAAAGCTTTTTTCCCTTCTTCTAGAATGTAACGACGATTGCTAATTCCTGTTAAGGCATCTGTAATCGCTTGACGGCGATATTGTTCTTCGCGCTGACAGGCCAACTCATACAACTTGGCATTTTCAAGTACCAGTGGATCAAACCCTACTTCGCTAGACTTAGCTTTGTCCACTAGCTCGTAATGGGATTCGGTGATGTGGTGTTCGAGGTCAAAGGATTTCTTATGCAGCAAGAAGGTTTTATGGTGCTTGTCTGCGAGGTAGTATAGGCAGAGATTCAAGGGACAGGACAAAAAGGGATTTTCAGCAACATCAAAGAGAGTTTTGTAAGCCGCCATGCCATAGAGATTTTTCCAAATATAATTATTCCCCTGGTCCGCAGGTTCAATCTCTAGCGATTCGGCAAATCCATTTTCAATAAATAGCATCATAAGACGGGTTAAATCATCTAGATTCCCCTGTTCTTCAAAGCAAAAACCATCTTTCTGCAAATACTCAAGAATCTCTTTGCCGACGTCTTTGAGAATGGCACTTTGGGCAAATACATTATATTTAGCTAGCACTTTACCAAAGGCAACTAAAACAGCTTCATAGAGTGCTTGGTAGAAATTGTTCATTGATACCTCCCACAACAGTAAAGGAAACTTGAAAGCAGCTAACACCCTGAAAGGAAAAAGTTGGTGCAAAGGCTGCGCGGCGATGGCGTTGCGAAGAGTGAGGCATAGGATTGCTATCTTCTGTCACTCTCGGCAGAAGAGGGGTCAGTGGAGGCGACTGGAACTGATAACGGTGTAGATTCAAGGAAATCTAAAGTGCCGTAGTCAACTTGTACCTTTCCTTCATGAGCCGAGCGGCAAATGCCAGCATGAGTGACACCAATGCAGTTTAGCTGAAGTCTATATCTCTAATGGTATTGGAACTGAGCTATTAGTGCAGAGTTAAAGAGGAACACAAGGAGTTCACACATCCATTCCTTAGAACCAAGATATTTTCATCTCTCATCTGGGAAAACTCGCGATCGCGTGGATCGACCTCCTCACAGCCACCGTCTCGCTTTCCCAGTTCCTGTAGTCATTGCTTCCTGAGCAACTAATGGCATTCACAGTTCTACAGCGCAGTTTGGCTAGGACCCAACTCCGTGAATGTCGCCGAGACAGAAGCGATCGAGTTAATGCTGGGTGTAGTGCTGTTACTGTAGAGGTTTCTGCCTAGAGGGAATGAATGGCTATTTTTAGGCATTGGGAAATCCTCTTCATAAGTACCTAAGCAAAATTAATTGCATATGCAGATCCGAGATTATCTAGTACAGTTTTGACATATTTTACTAGGCTTTTCCAGTCTTGATAAGCTTCAACTTCAATCCATTCATAC
>JBLNEP010000167.1:0-38221 GCA_050262755.1 Actinomycetota bacterium
TAGTCAACCCCAATGTACTAGAAGGCACATTAGCATATATTTCTCCCGAACAAACTGGCAGAATGAATCGGGGCATTGATTACCGGACTGATTTTTATTCATTAGGCGTGACTTTCTATGAGTTGCTGACGGGAGAGTTACCGTTTCAATCAAGCGACCCAATGGAGTTAGTACATTGTCACATTGCTAAATCGCCAAAATTAGTGAATGAAATCAATCCCGAAATCCCTGACGTTTTATCAGAAATCGTCTCTAAATTGATGGCAAAAAATGCTGAAGACCGCTATCAAAGTGCATTAGGATTAAAACGGGATCTCGAAAAATGCTGGGAACAGTTACAAACAAAAGGTCGCATTGAAGCTTTTGCCATTGTCCAACGGGATCTGTGCGATCGCTTCATTATCCCCGATAAACTTTATGGCAGAGATGCGGAAGTTCAGTCTTTACTGAAAGCCTTCGATCGTGTTGCTAGCGGCAGTTCAGAACTGATGCTGGTTGCTGGTTTCTCTGGTATTGGCAAAACTGCGGTTGTCAATGAAGTGCATAAACCCATTGTTAGACAACGCGGTTATTTTATTAAAGGCAAATTCGACCAGTTTAATCGCAACATTCCGTTTTCAGCCTTTGTCCAAGCTTTTCGCAGTTTGATGGGACAAATCCTGAGCGCATCCGATATAGAACTAGCTCGCTGGAAGGAGCAAATCCTTGCTACTGTTGGTGAAAACGGACAAGTTCTGATTGAAGTCATTCCCGAACTAGAATGCATCATTGGTTCCCAACCCCCGATAATTGAGCTGGTTGGTAGTGCAGCTCAGAATCGGTTTAATCTGCTTTTTGGTAAATTTATTCAGGTATTTACGAAAAAAGAACATCCCTTAGTAATTTTCCTTGATGATTTACAGTGGGCTGATTCCGCTTCTTTAAATCTTTTGAAATTGTTGATGAGCGAGTCAGAAACAGGCTATCTACTCGTACTCGGAGCTTATCGGGATAATGAAGTTTTTCCAGCCCACCCGTTGATGCTAACCCTGAATGAGATTAGACAAAGAGGTGTCAATCTCAATACTCTTATGTTGGCTGCTTTGAATGAATTAGATATTACCTGTTTAGTTGCTGATACATTGCAGTGTTCAAATAATATCGCTGCACCGCTTTCGCACTTAGTCTACCAAAAAACTCAGGGAAATCCATTTTTCACCATTCAGTTTTTGTACGGACTGCACGAGGAAGAATGTATTATTTTCAATCGTTCCTCTGGCTATTGGCAGTGTGACTTAACCCACGTGACGCAGTTGGCTCTGACGGATGATGTTGTGGAATTTACGATCCGACGATTGCAGAGGCTACCAGAAGTAACACAGCAAGTATTAAAGCTAGCGGCGTGCATTGGTAATCGATTTGATTTAGAAACATTAGCAGTGGTCTGCGAAGCTACTCAAGATAGTGTAGCAGCAGACTTATGGCGATCGCTTCAAGACGGGTTAGTTATTCCAGAAAACTCAACCTACAAGTTTTTCCAGGGAAAGGGACATCATATAGAAGCGGTTGATAACATTACTGTTAGTTATCTGTTTCTCCACGATCGAGTGCAGCAAGCCGCTTACTCTCTCATTCCTGAGACTTTGAGGCAAGCAACCCACTTCCAAATTGGCAAACTTCTGCTTGCTAATGTTTCGCCAGAAGAAAAAGGCAGCAAAATCTTTGCCATCGTTAATCACTTAAACGAGGGTTTTGTACTTCATCAAAGCCAGGAAGAACGTTCAGAACTTTTACAGTTAAACTGTATTGCAGGGAGAAGGGCTAAAGAGTCTACTGCCTATGGGGTTGCGGTTAACTACTTTACGGTAGCTGAACGCTTGTTACCTCCAGATAGTTGGCAGCAATGTTATGAGAAAACCTTAGATGTTTATTTCAATCTCGCAGAAGTTAAGTATTTG
Organism: Actinomycetota bacterium; assembly: GCA_050262755.1. GTDB lineage: Bacteria > Cyanobacteriota > Cyanobacteriia > Cyanobacteriales > Microcoleaceae > JBLNEP01. The sequence goes on from JBLNEP010000167.1 coordinate 1,938, forward strand.
TCTGGAGATTTTCAATCTTCTCTAGTCATTGTTGAAGCGATCTCTAACTTTGCAAGACAACAAATTGAAAGAGCTAAAGCGTTTAATCTAGCAATTCTGATGTTCACATTGCAAGGTCAGTACCTCCAAGCACTTCAGTATGGACAAAAGGCATTGTCTTGCTTAAATTTTGATTTATCAGAAATAGACTTGCCAGAGAAACTTGAATCTTACCAAAGCGAGATTCAATTGAAATTAGGGAATCGCACAGTAGAGCAGCTCGTTGATGAACCAGAGTCCACCGATCCAGAAAAACGCCTGATTATCAAAATCTTGAATAATTTAATAGTACCTGTTTATGTTCTACAAAAGGGAGAGCTATACTTTGTCGTCGCGTTATCGATGGTGTCAGTATCTCTCAATTTTGGCGTAATAGCTGAATCAGGAAACGGATTTTCAGCCTATGGAATGTATCTCGGATATTATCAGAGCAACTATCAATCTGGCTATAAATTTGGAGTACTTGCAGAAAGTTTAGCCAAACGATTTAAGCAAGCAGATAATCTATGTAAAGCTTGCTATATGCTGGGAAATAATCTGCTTTCTTGGGTGCGTCCCTTGCGTTGCTCGGGGCCTATTTTCGATCGAGGATTAGTGGCTGGGCTACAGTCTGGGGAGATGGTTTTCTCAGGTAATCTTTTGATGTACAAGCTGCTCAATCCATTTTATGCAGGAGAAAGCCTATTAGAAATTCAGCAAAATCTTCCTGAGTATTTAGAATTTTGTGCCAAGAAACTTAACTATCAGCTTCCTGTAGATGTGCTCTCTGGATTAAACATTGCGCTTGCTGAACTTACAGCTAGTCCTGCTGAGAATATCCCGACTGAGCAGCAGCATCTTGAAACATGTAGGATAAACAACAGTGATTATGCAATTTGCCACTATTTGCTCTTAAAAACTAAAATTCTATGTTTTTACGGGCGCTATGAGGAGGCATTGGAATCGGCTCAGGGGGCTGAAGAACTCATTGGTACAATTACTGGAAAATATCAGGTTGCAGCTATCAATTTTTATCAATCTATTGCTATAGCTGAATACTGCCGCAGTCATTCTCTAGGTTTAGACAATAGTTACATTCAAAAAATTAAATCAAACCAAGAACAACTGAGTCTGTGGGCAGCTAGTTGTCCTGAAAATTTTGCTCATAAATACGATCTCGTGAATGCAATTTTAAGCGTTTTATCAGGACAGAAAACAGAAGCAATTGAACGGTTCGATAGCGCTATTTCTGGAGCTGAAGTCAATGGCTACCTCCAAGAAAAAGCCTTAGCAAACGAAATTGCAGGCAAATTCTGCCTCGAATGGGGCAAACAAAAATTCGCCGCAGGCTATATACAAGAAGCCTACTATTGTTACGAAAAATGGGGTGCAAAAGCCAAAATTGCCGATCTGGAAAGACGCTATCCACAACTGCTAGGTCCTATCCTCCAGCAATCCCATACTCCCTTCTCTACTAGGGACACAATCTTTCCATTGGCAAATGTTACATCCGGGTCTTCCAGTACTTCCCACAGTAGTAATGTATCTGTTGCTTTAGATTTAGCTGCCATTTTCAAAGCTTCTCATACTATCTCAGGCGAAATCGAATTTGAAAAACTGCTTTCATTGTTGCTTGAGATCCTCATTGAAAATGCTGGGGCTGATAAATGCGTATTCATGCTGTTGCGAGACTCGCGCCTGTTAATCAAAGGATCGATTACCGCAGGTTCAAAGCCAATTGTCTTGCAGTGTATTCCCATTGAAAATAGCCAGGACATTCCCCACAGACTGATTTACAAAGTCAAGCACGATCGGCAGACTGCTGTAATAGTTGATGCAAGCGCCGATCCGACTTTAGTCAACGACCCATATATCATGCGTCAGCAACCTCAGAGTATCTTGTGCAGCCCGATTTTACACCAAGGGAAGTTGATGGGAATTTTATATCTGGAGAATAATTTAGCAACGGGTGCGTTTACGCGCGATCGCGTTGAACTACTGAACCTAATCTGCGCTCAAGCCGCAATTTCCCTAGAAAATGCCCGACTTTATCAACGTTCTCAGGAATACAGCCAAAAATTAGAGCGATCGCTTCATGAGTTAAAAACTGCTCAATCCCGCTTCCATAATTTAGTAGATAACGTTCCTGGGGTGGTGTATCAATTCCTAATGGCTCCCGATGGTTCAGTGTCAATGCCATACATTAGCAATGATTGTTATGACCTCTATGAAATCACTGCTTCTGAAGCGATCGCCAATGTACAGACCATCTTGGATATGACGCATCCACAAGATGTTGAATCTTATCATCAGTCGGTTGTGTATTCAGTTCAAACCCTAACCCCCTGGCGGTGGGAAGGACGAATTATTACACCATCGGGAATTATTAAGTGGATTCGCGGCGAAGCGCGAATAGAAAAGCTGTCCGATGGAACTTTAATGTGGGATGGATTGTTACTAGATATTAGCGATCGCAAGCAAGCAGAACTAGCTTTGCAACAAGCCCAATTACAAATCATCCAAGGAGAGAAAATGTCCGCCTTGGGTAACTTAGTAGCTGGTGTGGCTCACGAAATTAATAACCCTGTGGGTTTCCTAAGTGGCAATATTCAACCGGCTTTAGATTACATTAATGACTTATTTGGATTAATCGACCTAGTGCAAGCAAAATATCCTCAATTGCATCCAGAAGTTCAAGAAGAAATAGAAGCTATAGATCTTGAGTATATCCGGGAAGACTTACCCAAATTAGTTGGCTCTATGCGGGAAGGAGTCAAACGAATTGCCGATATTAGCACGAGTTTGCGAACCTTCTCTCGTGCGGATACTAACCATCCGGTGGCTTGCAATATTCACGATGGGATTGATAGTACCATTATGATTCTAAGACATCGCCTCAAAGCTAACGAAAATCGTCCCGAAATTAAAGTGATTAAAGACTATGGCGATTTACCCCAAATCGAATGTTATGCGGGACAGTTAAATCAAGTATTTATGAATTTGTTGAGCAATGCAATTGATGCTATAGAAGAGTCGAATCAAGGGCAGAAGTATGCAGAAATTTGCAATAAAATCACGGTAAAAACTGAATTATCAGAGGATAAAACCCAGGCAATAATTCGGATTAAAGATAATGGAATTGGCATGAGTACCGAGGTACAATCGCAGATTTTTGATCATTTATTTACGACTAAACCTGTGGGGAAAGGCACAGGGCTAGGATTAGCGATCGCGCGTCAAATTATCGAAGAAAAACATCGAGGTAGTATCACCGTTCACTCAGAGATTGGTGTCGGGAGTGAGTTTACGCTCTCTTTATCTACCAAAGCATAACAGAGCTAATATTATCTAGGTCAGGAGAAACAAGTGATGAATGGAATCGTCAATTTACCCGGTTATCAAATTACAGAGCAACTGTACGTAGGTACTCGCACCCTCGTCTATCGAGGCATCCGTACCAGCGACCAATACCCAGTTGCGATCAAAATCCCGCGAAACGAGTACCCAGACTTTAACGAGCTTCTCCAATTCCGCAACCAATATACCATTGCCAAAAATCTAGATTTTCCTAGTATTATCAAACCCTTAACACTAGAAATCCATGGCAATAGCTATGCCATAATCATGGAAGATTTTAGCGGAATTTTTCTCTCTAATTATCTCAAAATAATCAAGGATAAAAATCAAAATTTTAAATGCTTGCCTTTAGTAGAATTTCTGGAAATTGCTATCCAACTTACAAATATTCTCCACTATCTCTATCAAAATAGAATTATTCAAAAAGATATCCAACCTGCTAATATTCTGATTAATCCCGATACCAAACAAGTTAAATTACTTGATTTTAGTCTTGCCTCTCTTCTCCCCAGGGAAACCCAAGAAATTCAGAATACCAATGATTTAGAAGGCACATTAGCCTATCTTTCTCCCGAACAAACAGGTCGAATGAATCGAGGAATAGACTATCGCACTGATTTTTATTCTCTGGGAATAACTTTATACGAACTATTAACAGGAGCCTTACCATTTTCCTCAGAAGATGCAATGGAATTGGTACATTGTCACCTGGCAAAAAAGCCGATGCCTCTCCATCAGATTAATTCTGAAATCCCCCTGATTTTATCAAAAATTGTCAGTAAGCTGATGGCAAAAAATGCCGAAGACCGTTACCAAAGTGCCTTAGGAATTAAGCACGATTTAGAAAATTGTCTAACTCAACTACAAACTAAAGACACAATAGAACCTTTTGAAATTGCCAAGAAAGATATCAGTGAGCGCTTTCTTATTCCCGAAAAACTCTATGGAAGAGAAGCCGAAGTAAATCAACTATTAAATGCCTTCGACCGCGTCGCCAATGGCACCACAGAAATGATGCTAGTAGCAGGTTTTTCTGGGATTGGGAAAACCGCAGTAGTCAATGAAGTACACAAACCCATTGTGAGACAGCGTGGCTATTTTATTAAAGGCAAATATGACCAATTTCAACGGAATATTCCATTTTCAGCCTTTGTGCAAGCTCTTCGCGATCTAATGGGACAACTATTATCAGAATCAGATGAGCAATTACAAATATGGAAAACCAAAATTCTCGCAGCAGTAGGAGATAACGGACAAGTCTTGATTGATGTAATTCCTGAGTTAGAAAGGATCATCGGTCAACAGCCACCAGCCATAGAATTATCAGGAACTGCTGCCCAAAATTGCTTTAATTTTTTATTAAATAAGTTTTTGCAAGTCTTTACCTGTAAAGAACATCCCTTAGTGATATTTTTAGATGACTGGCAATGGGCTGATTCCGCATCACTGAATTTGCTGAAATTATTGATGCAACAAGATACAGGATATCTCTTGATATTAGGTGCTTATCGAGATCGTGAAGTGTCACCTGTCCATCCCTTCATGTTAACAGTGGATAAAATAGTCAAAACAGGAGCGACGGTTAATATAATTACTTTGACACCGTTAAGCGAACTAGAGCTGAATCAATTAGTAGTAGAGACGCTGAAGTGTGAATCATTCCTTGCCCTGTCTTTAACAAAATTAGTTTATCAAAAAACCAAGGGAAATCCTTTCTTTGCTATCCAGTTTCTCAAAGCCTTGCATGATGAAAAACTTATTAAACTTGATTGGGAAAATCAATATTGGCAGTACGACCTTGCTCAAATTAATGCCTTAGTTATTACTGAAGATGTCGTTAAATTTATGGCATTACAATTACAAAACTTTCCCCTAGAAACTCAGGAAATTATCAAGCTAGCAGCCTGTCTGGGAGCAGAGTTTGATTTGAGCACCTTAGCAATTGTCAGTAAGAGATCGCCGATAACTACCGCGACAATTTTATGGGAACTTTTGCAGGAAGGTTTGGTAATTTCTACGACAAAATTCTATAGTTTTTTGACCCAAGCTGATAGCGAGCAAGTTTTCGATGCTCCAGCTAATCCTACTTATCGATTTGTGCACGATCGCATTCAACAAGCTGCCTATTCTCTGATTCCCGAGGATCAGAAACAAACCACTCACTATTATATTGGTCAACTGTTACTGCACGAAATATCTCCAGCAGCTAGAGAAGACCGCATTTTTGAACTCGTCAATCAATTAAACTATGGAATTGCTTTAATGACCGATCAAGTTGAACGCGATGAACTCGCTCAACTTAATCTCATTGCTTGTCGAAAAGCTAGGGCGGGAACTGCCTATCAAGCTGCTCAAGAATATGCCACCATTGGACTTAACTTATTGGGTAGTGAAGCTTGGGAACGACAGTATACCATTACCTTGCAATTACATAAAATCGTAGCAGACTCTGCTGCCCTTACTTCTGATTTTGATGCTATGTATCAATCGATTGATGCGGTGATTGAGCATAGCAAAACCTTCTTAGAGCAAGTGGAAGTTTACCTCATTAAAATTCAAGCTTTAACAACTCAAAATAAATTTTTAGAAGCCATCTTCTGCGGCCAGTTAATTCTCGAAAAATTAGGCATTACTTTTCCTCATTGTATTACCCCAGTTGAGCTACAACAGGAGACGGAAGAGGTTAAAGCCTTGCTCGCCGATCGCCCCATTGAGAAATTATTATACCTACCGATCATGGTAGATCCTGAAAAACAGGCACTTATGAAAATCGCTTCTAGAATGATTCCAGCCTGTTATTTCGCTGCTTCCCCCCTATTTCCTTTGTTAGCGAGTTTACAGGTAAAGTTATCGCTTCAGTACGGGAATAGTCCCGTTTCATCAACAGGTTATGCGGATTATGGAATATTTCTCATCTTCTTTAAAAAAGATATTGCAACCAGTAATCAATTTGGTCAATTAGCCTATCGTTTAGCATCTCTAGAGCCAGATAAAAGTATTCGTGCTGTAACATTTGTTCCCGTGGGATTGTATTTGTATCATCACCAATTTCATCTGCGGGATACTATTCCGCTTTTTCAAAATGGTTATCAGGCTGCCTTAGAAGTAGGTAAGTTAGAGTATGTCGGTCATAATATTCAGGGACTTTGTATTAGTTCTTTCTGGTGCGGTCAAACTTTGACAGAATTAGAACCTCAAATTCGAGCTTATTATCAAATAATGCTTAAATTTAACTTGATTACATCAGAAAAATATTGCCTGATCTTTTTAGAAACAATCTTGTTTTTATTGGATAGCCCTAATAAAATGCAGATATCAGATGAGCAAATTGACAATAAAGATATAGGATTTTCTGAGTTATTAAACTCCCATGATGTAACTCGATTTTTTTATATTTATCTTCACAGAGCTATCTTAAGGTTCCTTTTTGGATACCTCACTTTAGCAAAAAATGATGCGATAAAGGCAAGACAATATCTAGAAGGAGGGGTAGCAACAACCTGCGAAGCTGGGTTGTATTTCTATGATTCTTTAATTACTTTAGGAACGATTTTTGAGTCTCCTGCTCACCTAGAACTCTACCTGAAACAAGTCGAAGAAAATCAAGCTAAGTTATACCTGTGGGCTACTGAGGCTCCGATGAATTATTTGCATAAATGGCAGTTGGTAGAAGCCGAAAAGTATCGAGTTTTAGGAAATAAGTTAGAAGCGATAGAAATGTACGATCGAGCGATCGCGGGAGCCAGAGAACACGGATATATCCAAGAAGAAGCTTTAGCAAATGAACTTGCTGCTAAATTTTACCTTGCTTGGGGAAAAGAAAAATTTGCCCCCAGTTATATGCAGGAAGCATACTATGGTTATGCTCGTTGGGGGGCGAAAGCTAAAGTTGCTCATTTAGAACAACAATATCCGCAATTATTGACAGCTATTTTGCAATCGCATCAGGGAAGGATTACATCTGAGGGAACGATATTAGCCACTCTGATGAAAGGCATAACTACCACCAGTAACGGTCATAATTTATGGTTAGACTTTCCGGCGGTGATGAAAGCCACCCAAGCTATTTCAGAAGAAATGGAATTAGAGAAACTGTTAGCCACTTTGATGCAAATTGCCCTTGTCTATGCGGGAGCGCAAACCGGAATTCTAGTGATTCATCAAGAAGAAAAATGGTTGGTCGTAGCGAAAGCCAATCAAAATCATACTGAAAATTGGCAAATTCCTCTAGCTGAATGTCAAGAATTACCCCAAAGTTTGATTCATTCTGTAGTGAGAACTCAAAGAATGGCAGTTTTTAATAATCTCAGTTTATCTGAACACTTTGCCAGCGATCGCTACATCATTGCCTACCAGCCTAAATCAGTTTTATGTATTCCAATTAGCAAACAAGGAAAATTAATTGCAATTTTGTATTTGGAAAATAATCTAACAGTGGGAGCCTTTACAAGCGATCGCGTCGAAACTCTCCAAATTCTCACTTCTCAAGCTGCGATCTCCATTGAAAATGCCCGTTTGTATCAACAGGTGGAGAAATATTCTCAGACTTTGGAAGCAGAAGTAGAGCGAAAAACAAAAGAATTAAGTCAAAAAGCTTCTGATTTAGAGCAAGTATTGAAAAATTTACAACAAACCCAAGCTCAATTAATTCAGAGTGAAAAAATGTCAGCCCTTGGTCAATTGGTAGCGGGGATAGCACATGAAATTAATAATCCAGTCACTTTTATTCATAGTAATCTTCAGCCTACCGAAAATTATGTCAAAGAATTGCTGAGTTTGTTAGAGCTTTATCAGCAAGAATATCCAGAACAAAATCCGGTTATTCAAGCAAAAATTCAAGAAATTGAGTTGGAATTTATCAGCAATGATTTAAGTAAAATCTTGCAATCTATGAAAGCAGGAAGCGAACGAATTACGCAAATTATTCAGAGTTTGCGGAACTTTTCTCGCTTAGACGAAGGGGAGATAAAATCTGTAGATTTGCATAAAGGAATAGAAAGCACTTTACTAATTTTACAAAACCGCTTCCAAGAAAGTAAAAATCAACCTCAGATACAAATTATTAAAGAGTATGGCAACCTTCCTCTTGTCACCTGTTATGCTAGTGAAATGAATCAAGTATTTTTAAGTATTATCAGTAATGCGCTTGATGCTCTCAAGGACGTTAGGAAAACTCACCAAACTCCGAGCATCAAGATTCAGACTGAAGTCATAGAAAAAGAACAGGTCCGAATTGTCATTACTGACAATGGAATGGGGATTCCCAGCCATATTCAAAAACGCATATTCGAGCCTTTTTTTACAACAAAACCAGTAGGAAGTGGTACAGGTTTAGGTTTATCTGTCAGCTATGTTATTATCAAAAAACATGGAGGACAATTAACCTTTGATTCTACTCTCGGTAGTGGCACCAAATTTGCGATCGAGATTCCGATTCAGTATCGAGCTAACTTACCAATCTGAGTCAATCCGATCAAAAAAAAATTCTTTAATTTAGCTAGTATCTGTCGTGCTAAAACCCATGATTTTGACAAGCATCATTTTCCTCAATTCTCCCTTTTCTCCTACTTCAATATGTAAGGTGAAAGCACAGCCAGCACTAACAAACAAGCAATTTCCAGCACATAGCTAGTGAAAACACTGCGGTTCAGCAATCCATCCCAGAAATACAAGAACTGCCTCAAAATCGCCGTTTGGCACCATCCCCTCAATAGCGCTTTTGAAGACCGGATTAAGGCTCAAGGTTTCATAGAACAGCTAACTGTCGCTGGTTTCCGCTTCTTCCTGCACGGTCATATTCATAAAGCTGAAACCAGCCTTTATCGTTACGATCTGAGCGCCGATGGTCGAAAACTAGACAGAATTTCTGCGGGGACTTTTGGCGCATCTACTAGGGAGTTGATGCCTGGTTATCCCTGGCAGTATAATCTGCTGAAGTGGGAAGGCAATAAACTCACTGTTTATACCCGTCGCCGGGAAGAAGCTAATGGTGCTTGGAAACCCGATGCTCGATGGCTTCAAGGTGCAGGGCAAAATCCTTTACCCTACTATGAAATTCAGCAATCATAAATCACAACCAGTAATTGTTATCCTCAAAGCTTCTTATCCAGAAGCTTTGGGGCAAGTAGTTGAAGATAATGAAGCTATGGCTTAGGAGAATAATACTGGTTTAGGAAATACTGAAATCCGCTTTTAAACCCGTTACTGACATCAGTAAAATGGGTGGCGCTCAGTGCTAGCGAGTCGAGTTTGAATTTCATGGCGGATGATATCTTTCTGCTGGGTACTCTGAAGGATAATCCCAACTTGGTTGTTAAAAATTTCCATATAACGGCGATCGCGCTCATTAAAACTTGCTTTAAAATAGTCGGGAATTCGCCGTTTATCACCGGGTTTGTAGGGAGGAAAACTGCCGGGTTTTCGCTTGTTAACTAACTGAGTAACGCCCAATAGCTTACCATCTGAACTGAGAACAGGAGTACACAACAAGCTAAAGGTACGATAGCCAGTTTTTTTATCAGTTTTTTTGGCATTGCTAGCATCGGGATGCTTGTACAAATCAAAGGGAATCATCATTGATTGACGAGTTTGAGCAACTTTGCCAGCAAACCCAACCCCAATCTCACACCGCAGTTCCCCTTCACCCGGAATTTCTGCTCGCAAATCACCAGATTCACGGTCTACTAACCATAAGGTGCTGCGATCGCTATTCGTCAATTTCTTCGCAGCTTCTAACACTTTTTTCAGCATCTCTTGAGGGTGGCAACTACTCTCAGTTACTGAACTAATTGCTGACCATAGTTCGTCAATTTCTCGCTTTCCTTGAAGAGCCTTAATTTCTCGGTAAAACGATTGACAACCTTCCAGAATCGGCAACATTGACTCTGCACGTCGTTTGAGTAGATCTTCATCAGCTTGAGTAAATCCTAGCGTATCAAGAGATTTGGGAGCAGTGGCGATCGGATCGGCACCCAAAGCTATTTTATTCGCTAACTCTACAATAGCCACTATATTACCCTGCTGATTAACAATCGGGAGAACTAACAAGTTATGGAAAGAATTGTTGCCATCATTGCCTAAAAAAATCCGACGATCGGGGAGAGCTTTTACTCCCTTCAAAGCTATAGAATTTAAGTGAGAGAGGAGAATTTCACTCAATACCCCTCGCTCGTCGGCAGGAATACTTTGTTGTGTAAGCTTTCTTCCTTTACCAACCGCTGTTAAAGACCAGTATTCGTTCTGTTCCGAATTAAATATAAAAATAGTTGCCCGTTCAGCATTCAGCAATTTCCCCAGAGATTTGCCGAGGAAACTCAGCATATTGTAGAGAGCTTCATAGAGAACTTCCTCACTTCCATTATCCAATACATTACATAGCATTGCTAAAGTATTGTGGACAACTTCTTTAGGTTGAACTTCAGCGATTTTAATCAGCGCTTCATGAGTTTGCGCGTATTGGAGAATGACCCCAACTCTTTCATTGAAAACCTGCATAGATTGGCGGTCGTTTTCGTCAAAACTTGCTTTGAACTGTTCAGGAACTTGGGGCCAATTTGTGGGGTTATATTCAGGGAAATCACCGATTTTTCTTTTATTTAGCAATTGAGTAATCCCTAGCAGTTCGCCATCAGGATTCAACACAGGCATACATAACAAACTACAAGTCCGATACCCCGTTTTCTTGTCGGTTTCTTTAGCATTACCCGCATCAGGATGAGCGTACAGGTCAAAAGGAATAATCATCGGTTGGCGGGTTTGAGCAACTTTACCTGCAAACCCGACTCCCAGTTCGCAACGCAACTCTCCTTTACCAGGAATTTCTGTCCACAAGTCGCCCTGCTCGCGGTCTACTAACCAGAGGGTACTGCGGTCAGCATTTAGCAATTTCTTAGCAGCATTCATCACACGCTGGAGGATTTCCTTGGTATCTAAATTAACTTTGTCCAGGGAGCGAGTTGCTTCTGCTAGCGCTGCTGTCGCTCGCAATTTCCGCGTTGCTTTGTAACAAGATTGACAGCTTTCTAAAATGCGAGAGATCGAAGGAATGAAAGTAACTAACTGTTGTTCATCAAAAGCTGTAAACCCATTACTATCAATATTTTCTAAAAAATCATCTCCTGACTGAACAGGTAGCTTTAACTTATTGAGGAGCTGGACGACCGCAATTAGTTCTCCAGCCTCATTCAAAAGTGGAATGGCTAAAATATTAGCCGTGTGGTAGTTATATTTAAGATCGAATTCTTTAACAAAATTAGAACGTGGATCTTGGTAAACATTGTCAGGAATATTAATCGACTGCTTGGTCAGAGCGACTTGTCCAGCAATTCCTTCTCCTAGTCGCACTTGGATATCTAAAAATTCGTCGCTTTCATTTTCAGCGACAACTGACCAAAGTTCACTTTTTTCTTCATTTAGCAAATAAATAGTTGTGCGGTCAGCATTGAGTAAATTTCCGATTTGTAAGGTAATGTCTCGCAAGACTTCATAGAGGATTTGTGCAGAGCATTTCCCCTCATGTACTTGTGCTAATTGAGCAACTAAAAGGCTCCTTTCTAACTCAGAAAGCGTCTTTAAAAAATCCCTATCTTCTGGTGGGAGCAGGGAAATTTTTGGCAAGGAACCCAAGGCTTTTTCAGTCCAAACTTTGTCAAACACGCACTCATAAATTCGATTACTAACTTTTAACTTTCCGTACTGTTTGACCACTAATCCGGATAGTCGCAGTTGCATCTTTTCGGGAGTTTCGTCCGCTATCACTCCCTCTAGCTCGCCACCTTGCAAAATTTGCTGGTACAATTGCAATAGCTTCTGGCTCTGCTGACCATTGCGGAGCAGACGATCGCGAATCGTTCGCAGGTGTTCTGGTTCATCCTGAGATTCCCAGTTTTCAATGATGCGCGATCGCACCAACTTTTCCACCCATTCTTCCTCACGACCTTTCGGTGGCGAACCTGCTTCCTCAACAATCTGCTTGCACAGCTTTTGAGTTAGAAAAGGTTGACCTCCCGTCCAGCTCAAGAGCGCTTTTAGCACTTGTTTATAATTTTTGAATTTGCTTTTTAACCCCACAGCAATGGGTTCAGCTTCCTGCAATTCAAACCCTTTCAATTCAATCGCTTGTCCGAAGTTAAAAGGAGGGCTGTGATTGCTATCTTTAATTAAATCGTAGGGCGATGCTACACCGAGAATCGCAAAAGTCAGGCGGTTATACTCCACCATTTCAGCGCGGTTGTTGTGGCAAGCTCGAATCAGTGCAAAAAAATCATTTACTGGGAATGGCAAACGCAGAACGCTATCAACTTCATCTACAAAAATAATCAAATTTTTTCCCGACAGCGCTTCGTGAGTGAGCAGCACCTCTTTAATAAAATTAGCCAACCCCTGCATAGGAGTGCCTTCGTACTCCTGCCACCAAGCGTTAAAATTACTGATCTTCCCCAACAGGTTAAAACTCTTCGCTAGATAGCGAGTGATACTTTTATAGAACTGGTTCCTCGTCATTTCCAGTTCTATAATTTCTGTCAAGTCAACAGTCGCGCAAACTATGCCAGCTTCTTGAAGGCGATTCATGGTTTTGACCCGCAAACTCGACTTGCCCATCTGCCGAGAATTGAGGACATAACAAAACGTTCCCGCCTGCAAGTGATTGAATAGATCTTCGTCGGCTTGTCTACTGACATAGGTAGGAGCATTTGGAGGGAGACTACCGCCAACTTTATATTCGTAAACTGCTGAGTAGAGTGAGTTCATGGCTTTATCTGATAAAGCAGTATGGGTTCACTAATCCCTTTCAAAGTGTGAGACTCTTTGCTGGTAATTTGCAGTTGCAAGTGATTTTTAATAGCCTCGTAAACAGTCCAAGAAATGCAAATTTCTCCCGGGTTGGCTTCTGACTGGATGCGAGAGGCGATATTCACTCCGTCCCCATAAATATCATTGTCTTTGAAAAAGACCTCCGCTAAATGAATGCCAATTCGGTGTTCGAGCACTTCTGTTTCTGGTAACTGACTCGCCGCCACCCTGAGCGCTTTTTGAATCTCTTGGGTACACTTGACTGCTTTAACGGCTGAGGCGAAGTACATTAACAACCCGTCTCCCATTGACTTAAGAACTTGTCCATCAAACTGCTGGCACAATTCTGTCATTAAGTTTAAGTCCCGAAAGATAGCTCCTAGGGTCAACTCTTGATTGTGATGCTGCTTATAAGTTGAGTCTTTGACATCTGTGAAAACAATAGTAGCTAGGACATTCTCACCAATAAATAGGGGATTTGATGGCTTCTGGTTATCTCCTTTTTCCTGCTTTTTGCTGTTTGGCAATGACTCACCACTATCCGGGGAAGAGGTCAAACGTTCGCGGAAATATTGACCATACAAATCATTGCGGATTGTCACAAAATTTCCTTGGAGGCGTACCAACCCCATACTATTTAATTTGAACTTTACTGCTGACTCTAACTCTACAGGAGCGTCCGCTACCAGCACGGACGCTAAAGCCCTTGCTAATTCAGGGTGCTGTTTCAGCTTCCACAGGTGTAGTCGCAAGTGATCGGCATAAATTCCAGTATCAGTTGGCGCCTCTTTGAGTAACTGTTCTAACTCTATTTCTCGGCGAGCAATTTTATAGAGAGCAACTCGCACTAAATGAGGGTGCCCGCCTACCATTGCCATGAGTTGATTCAACTCACTGCTTGTTAGATTAAGGCTGTGTAGTTGTGCTAATTCCTCTACTTGAGCCGCGTCAAATTCTGGCAAATCAACTCCCAGTCCGACATTAAACGGCGACTGGTCATTACTGAGAGGAATGTACACTTCTGTGCCATGTACAATGATGAGTCGAAAGTTCCTCCAGATGCTATCTTCTTTCGTTTTTTCGTGCCATGCCCGCAGCAAACCGAAAAAGTCATCAGCAACTTTTTGGTGAGGAAATATTAAGTCAACTTTATCCAGCGCTAGAACTAAAGGTTTATCAATGGCAGGTAGTAGATACAGTTCAAAGTAATCGGTGCAATTTACTTTATTTGACAAATCTGAATCCCAGTAGTTATCTAGTTGAGAAGGTAACTTTAAAGCTTTCGCAACAGAAGCACAGAAAAACCCACGCAAGAATTTATCAAGGGCGGTAAAAACTTCACTATCTGCTAGCTCAAAATTCAACGTAACTGGTTGGCATCCCTGGCGTTCTGCTTGGTGAAGGAGCCTAACCATCAGGGAAGTCTTGCCCATTTGTTTGGGTGCTTTGATGCGAATTAAGCTGCCCGGTTTACAAATTTCCTCATAAGCAAGGGCTTCTGCCGGTAGTCGCTGAATGTAAAAGTTTGAATTTAAAGGGATTTGGCCACCAGGGAGTTCCAAAGCAGGCGATCGCAGAGTCGCTATCTGGGATTGCCTATTCTTAGATATGAGAGGTTGGACACTGGACATGGAATCGTAGGGTTTCTCCCTACCGCTAGCAGGCAACCGCTCAGCTTGGCTTTCTCTCAATTCCTCCAACACCAAGCGCACCGTCTTAATAGTGACTTTTTTCCCAGTCAGATCCGACAGTTGCTTCCACAGCTTCGGAGCAATTTCAGACTTGATGGTGTTCGGGCTATAGCCAGAAACTTGTATGTCCTTGAGTCGCTGCCCTTCCAGAGCTTGCCGCAGAATGTTCTTCTGTACGTCAGCCAGTGGCTTTCCTGTCTTTTGAGCAGTCCAGGTATCTGCAAGTTCTACCAGTTTGATGAGCTTTCCCTCAAACATAGCACACCCCTGTATCAATCTGGCACTAAGGTAACATGAATTTTCTGAATTTTCTGAATTTTTTTTTATTTTCTTATGATAACTGCTTAATAAACTCCTTAATTTTTCTACCTAAACCACTCCCTCAGTTTCCTAAACTTGAAATAAGTCAGAACAACTAAGTAGAGCGTTCAATCACAGGGGTTAGTCATGAACAATTCACAAACAGGGGCATTAGCGACTCAAAGAATTGATATTGCTGGGCTACTCGCTCCTCTGACCAAAAACAATTTTCGGAGCAGCTTTTGTGAAATTGAAAAGCAGCTTAAAACTACCTATAAAACTTTATTGACTTTAAGTTTAACTAACCAGGATTTTGAAGCTTTTATGAGCGAAATGCTCACGGCTATCACTTGGAAGTTTAGGGAATTGATGGGCGCCGATCGGAGCAGCATTTTTATCTTAGATGAAGGGCAAAAAGAACTCTGGTCTCTGGTTACTAAAGAGGGTGGCGGTGGTTCCATAGAAATTCGCATTCCAGCAGATCGAGGCATAGTGGGCGAAGTTGCGACCTTTAAACGTCTTGTCAATATTCCCTTTGATTTCTATCAAGACCCTCGCTCGGCTGCTGCTCAAGAGTTAGACAAACAAAATGGCTACCGCACCTATACAATATTAACTTTGCCACTGTTAAACGAGCAGAACGATTTAGTGGCTGTTGTCCAATTTCTCAATAAACTAAAAGACAATTGCAGTCTCAGTTTTTCATTAGAAGATAGGATTGATATCAATGGTTTTACCCCAGAAGACGAGAGGCTATTTGAGGAGTTATCACCCCTAATCATGCTGATTCTAGAAACTTCCAAATCTTTTTATGCTGCTACCCAAAAACAACGGGCTGCGGAGGCACTTCTAGCCGCAACTCGCTCTCTCGCTTCTAGCAGCTTGAACTTAGAAGAAACCCTCCATCGAGTTATGAATGAAGCGAAAAAATTAATGAATGCCCATCGCAGCACCCTCTGGTTGTTAGACGGGCATGAACTTTGGGCAAATATTGCTCAACCCGATGGTTCTTTAAAGGAAATCCGAGTGTTAGTTGGCAAAGGTTATGTGGGGAAAGTGGCTGCTTCTGGCAAACCGCTCAATATTCCCTTTGACCTCTATAAAGATCCTGATTCTACTGTTTCTCAACTGATGGATCAGTCAAATGGCTATCGTACTTGTAGCCTTTTGTGTATGCCAATTTTTAACTGCGATGGTAAATTAATCGGCGTTACACAATTGGTAAACAAACAGAAACCAGGCGATTTTTCTGAATATTGTCCTGAGGATTGGCCCCAAGCACCTGATTGCTGGAAAGCAAGTTTCAACCGCAGCGATCAGGAGTTTATGGAGGTCTTTAATATCCAAGCTGGCATTGCACTGCAAAATGCTAAACTGTTTGAAACAGTCAAGCATCAATATGATACCATCCAGCAACAATATGCGAAGATAAAACAGCAAGAGCAAGTTCAGCGTGATATCCTTTGCAGTTTAACCAATGGAGTCATTTCCACGAATGCAGCCGGAGAAATTGTTGCAGCGAACCCTAGTGCGAAGCGCTTACTAGGATTGAGTGAAAACAAATCCTTAGAAGGCAGTTCTATTTTTGAGTTAATGCAGCTCAAAGAAGGAGATTTTTTTAAGTGGTTTTGCGCGGCTTTGACCGGGAAAGATCGTCAGTCTCGCCAGCAATATTACCCCGATCAAACCTTAATCACTGACGGAGGAGAACTGCGTAGCATCCACCTTTCAATTAACTCGATCGCTGATGCTAGTGACCCTTCTTTAGTGGGTGGCGCTTTAGTAGTCATGGACGATATCAGTGATGAGAAACGCCTTAAAAATACCATGTACCGCTATATGACTCAGGAATTAGCAGAGAAGCTGCTACAAAGCGGGACGGCAAAATTGGGAGGCGATCGTAAAGAAGTATCAATCTTATTCTCAGATATTCGCGGTTATACCAACTTAGTAGAAAGTATGGAAGCCGAGGAAGTGGTGACTATGCTCAATGAGTATTTTGCCCCGATGGGGGATGCCATTTTCAAATATCAAGGGATGGTAGATAAGTACATTGGTGATGCGATCATGGCAGTATTTGGTTCGCCAGTTCCCCTAGAAGATCATGCTTGGAATGCAATTCAAACTTCTTTAGAAATGCGAGTATCCCTTAGGGAATTTAATGCGAAAAGGCAAGCAGAAAACAAGCAACCGATCCGCATTGGCATTGGCATCCATTCGGGGGAAGCCATTAGTGGGAATGTCGGTCACTCTCGGCGGATGGAGTTTACAGTTATTGGCGATGATGTCAACTTAGCATCTCGTTTAGAAGGGACGACCAAGATGTACGGTTGCGACATAATTCTTAGTGGTAACGCTTGCCAACCTTGTTGCGATCGCCTCTGGGTACGAGAATTGGATATCGTGCGAGTGAAGGGTAAAAACCAACCCGTTTCCCTGTATGAATTAGTGGGGTTACGTTCCGATCGCATCCCTGAAATCAAACAGCTCAGTATCGAGCTTTATGAGAAAGGGCGCAAATACTATCTCAACCGCCAGTTTTCCCAAGCTTTGGCAACGTTTGAGGCTGTTCTTGCCCTCTCTCCTGAAGATAAAGCAGCTCAATTACACCAACTCCGCTGCCAGAAATGGCTTTTTGCTACCTTGCCAGACTCTTGGGACGGGATCGAAACTTTAACGGAAAAATAGGCTGTTTTAGCAACAGACAGCTCTTGAGCTTGTTTCTTTTTTGGGGAGGAACCGATGGATAACCAAGGGTGCTGGTTGAGCGATCGCTGATTACTGCTTGCTAGCCACTAAAACCGTGAGCCAGCGGAACTCATGGTTTTAGTGGCTGGAGGGCGATTTCAGACACCTAATTGCTGCGATCGAGAACCTATTGCGCGATCGCCTCCATTCAATCCCTCAGCTCGATTAATCAATCATGTTGCAATGGGTATTTGTATGATTCTCCATCACCAGAATTTGGGACTCTTAGAAAACCTTAGTTTAGCTTCCAGACAAGATGATTGAGCGAGACCCTGATAAAACTTGACTGAGTCACGCGAGAACGTCAGTTTAATGAACATATTCAGCAGAAACAAATCCCTTCGCTTCCAAAGATTCATCTTTTAAGAAAAGATTGACTTGAATACGACCTGTCACTTCCTCAATAAATGTATATTGACGCTCTTGATTATCAGGGATAACCAGCTCAGTCATCCCATCAAACGACAGGAAGCCATAGGCTGCCTCCACCATCACAAAACCGAGATTGAGTGCAATGCCGATCGCAAATGCCCGGTTGTAGTTGCCAACACAATGTTCGTGATGGTGATGATGGTGTGCCATGATGCAACCCTTGCACCTGAAATATTCTGCTTGTTTAAAACAGCTTAGAATACTTCAGTTGAGATTCATGCCCATGATACACACTTTCATGCTGTACCCTGAGTCTTGAGATAGATGGCATATAATGATTTGCCCGCAGCGATGAAGAGGCGATCGCGACCTTGCCCCCCAAAGGTCAGGTTAGCAACGGTTTCTGGCACGAGAATTTTACCCAGACAGGTTCCATCCGGTGCATAGACCTGTACGCTATCCTCAGAACTGGTAAAAACATTGCCTTGTCGATCCACTCGTAAACCATCCGGTTGACCAGGATTGATGGTCGCAAACACACGACCCTTCGTGACAGTTCGACCCTCTAAAACCTCATAAACTCGAATGTGATGATAGCCATCGGGAATATTGAAAGCAGAAGAGTCTGACACATACAAAAGTTGCTCATCTGGACTAAAAGTTAATCCATTAGGACGCAGCATATCTGTCACCACGGCATCGATTTCACCCGTTGCTGGATCGAAGCGATACACATAACTTCCGGTTTGTTCTTGTTCACCTCCATATCCCTGATTGGGTTCTGTAATTCCATAAGGTGGGTCAGTAAACCAGATAGTGCCATCGCCCTTGACAACTAAATCATTTGGACTATTCAAACGTTTGCCTTGATAGCGGTCGCACAACACCTGCCATTGCCCATTGTGTTCCCTGCGAACAATAGCGCGCAAACCCGATGAGCAAGAAACTAACCGTCCTTCTAAATCCCGATAATTACCATTTTGATAATCCGATGGATCGCGTAAAATACTCATCCCATCCCGCAGACTCCAGCGCAGTAACCGATTAGCATGGGCATCACTCCAAATCACGCTATCATCTTCGGCAAAGTAAACAGGCCCTTCGCTATGAACGGCCCCCTCTGTCAGCTTTTCGAGTGAAGCATCTGGACGAATCAGCGCCCGCATCCGCTCATCATAAATTTCAATCGTGTTAGGTCGCGTTTCGATCGCGTCCGTCATAAAAACCTCCTGAGCTATTTAATTTTTTGGCTCCGTAACTAACAAGATCGAATGTCCGGTTGGATCTTTAATCAGACAAGCTTGTTGAAAGTGGTGATTGCTCAGTTGCACCATTTGAGGTGCAGAAACTAAAATCTTATTTTGCTGGAGTTGACTCACTGCTTGGTTGATATCGCGGACAATCAGCTCAACTTGTACATGAGCAATGTCATTACTTTTCAGAGCGAAGGGAATTGGGCGACCCTTGCCTGGTTGAATGTAGTCTAACAATTCAATTCCGAATCCTCCTTGAGTCGGTCGTAGCGCTGTGATTTTAACTTGGGCATTCGGTAACCCATCCAGGCGAGCTTGAGTTTCCTGCCAATTGTAACTCCCACCTTTGACCTGCATTCCTAACAAGTCACGGTAGAATAGAAGGCTTTGCTCAGTGTTAGCGATCGCGATGGCTGTATGGTCAATTCCTAAAAATAGCCGATGATTTTTTTGATGCCATTTTTCCTGTCCTTTATCCGGTGGAAACCAAATCAGCTCTAAGGGATGGCGATCGGGGTCTCGAAATTTGAAGGCTTGAATATAAGCTGCTTCTTGATTATCCGGTGGCATCGTTTGCGGAGCGGTAGAAATTGGTTCGATGGAAAATGACTGGAGATGAGCATAGGCACGATCCATGTCACTCACGACGATTGCTAGATGTTGAAACCATAAATCATTGCTCTGGGAATCGGGAGGAATGGGTCGTCCTTCTCGATCGAGATATTGTATTAACCGAATCTGTTCGTCACCCAATTTTAAGGTAACAATGTGAATCCTACCCTTCTGTAATTCTTCTAACTGACTGTCATTGGCGGCTTCAAGGATGATGCTAGAGATAGTCTCAAAGCCGAGTGCTTGGGTGTAAAAATCTAGGGAGCGATCGACATTGGTCACCGTGAAGCCAACTGCTTGAATTCGTTGGACTTGAAGCGGAAGTTGAAGCGATGAATTCATAGATTCTTTAGGATCTAAACAGCAACGCATCCAGTGAAAATGCACCGGGGCCAACCACTGCGATCGCCATCAACATCAAGCAGTACATAAAAGCTTTCTCCCAACTGGGGGGTTCGCCTTTACCCTTCGGACCTTCATACTGTTCTTTAGGGATTAAATAGGGGTCGCTGGCAACAAAGGGTAAGCCTTGAGTAATTTCTAAATAGGCAGCAAATGCCATCGAGATAAAAATGGCAGCACTGGCTAGGGGAGTTAGTAATCCTAGAATTAAACAAACACCACCTGCTAACATAGACAGTGCCGATAAAAAGCAGAGGAAGACTGGCATTTTTAGAGAATTTGCCCACTGCTGTAAATGTGTGATTTTG
The DNA here is from genome assembly GCA_050262755.1 of Actinomycetota bacterium. Taxonomy (GTDB): domain Bacteria; phylum Cyanobacteriota; class Cyanobacteriia; order Cyanobacteriales; family Microcoleaceae; genus JBLNEP01. The sequence continues at coordinate 22,791 of JBLNEP010000167.1, forward strand.
GGATAGCCATGCAGCATAAATAACACACCCGTTCCTACTCGCAGTAACAGCAATGTTATTCCCTCAATTCCGGAGGGAAAGCCGATGTAAAGACGATCCAACAGATTTAACCCTGGAATATGAAGAAGTGCCTCACTACTGCTCAGCAGTAAAGCAACGGCAAGACCGATCGCAAATTTGTAAATCATAATTCATCATCGAGATTGGTCATCATCATTCAATCAGCTTGACGGAATGGACGAAGAAACAGTTGAGCCAATGAGAGAACGATAAAAATGAATGTGATGTGACCTTAGTATAGGTCGATCAAAATAAATACATCCTACCTCCTGTGATAGAGGTTCGTTCAAATTTTGCACTCTAGACTAGGGTAGAACTTTAGCAATGAACCATGAGCTATTCTCCTTACTTACTCAAAGGTCAAAAAGCTCTAGTTACTGGAGCGAGCTCCGGCATTGGTGAAGCGTCGGCACGTTGCTTAGCAAAGGCAGGTGCAGCGGTTGCAATTAATTACCATTCAGAGAAAGAAGCAGCAGAGAAGATTGTTGATGATATTACTGCTGAGGGTGGAGAAGCGGTCGCAATTGCTGCCAACGTTGCCAAAGAAGACGACGTTAAAGCCATGTTTGCTCAAATGCTACAGGAGTTTGGCACGATCGATATTCTGGTGAACAATGCTGGCATTCAAAAAGATTCTGCCTTCGTCGATCTGACCCTAGAGGACTGGAATCTTGTCCTGAATGTGAATTTGACGGGGCAATTTCTCTGTGCCCGAGAAGCAGTCAAAGAGTTTCTGCGTCGCGGTGTCAAACCGGATATTTCTTGCGCCGCTGGCAAAATTATTTGCATGAGTTCCGTCCATGAAGTAATTCCCTGGGCGGGACATATCAACTATGCAACCAGTAAAGGTGGCATCGATCTGATGATGAAAAGCATGGCCCAAGAACTTGCACCTCAGAAAATTCGCATTAATAGTATTGCACCCGGTGCGATCGAAACTCACATCAATACCTCTGCCTGGAGTACCCCAGAAGCCCAAGCAAAATTGCTGCAACTGATTCCCTCAGGCCGAGTTGGCATTCCCGAAGACATCGGTAAAGCAGTTGTTTGGCTGGCATCGGATGATTCAGATTATGTTAATGGTACAACTTTATTTGTTGATGGCGGAATGACGCTTTATCCAGGCTTTGCAAAAGGTGGATAAATTATGTCAACCAAAGTTTCGGTAAATTCAGGTCAAATTGTAATTAATGATGGGTCTACGTTTCTAGTCACTGATTCCTATGGGTGGATTGATGACAGGGTAGCACAAGGATTTTTTGTTGCAGATACGCGCTTGCTTTCCTACTACGAAGTCTCCATTAATCGCGATCGCCTGCTGCTACTAGCCTCTAGTCCCATCAATCATCACAGTGCCCTTTACCAGTTCACCAATCCGCAATTTCGGACTGTTAATGGAATTGTTCCTAACGGTCGGTTGATGATTGGTATTCGTCGCGATGTGGTTGGGGGAATGCACGAAGACATCGATATTACCAATCATCATTCAGAACGAGTTGAATTTCAACTGATGCTGGCAATTCGCTCTGATTTTGCCGATATTTTTGAAGTAAAATCGCAGCAAATTCTGAGCCGTGGTGAAACTGAAACCACCTGGAAAGAGGGGAAATTGACAACAAAGTATCGTAATGGGTCCTTTCATCGGGGGTTAATTACTCAGCCAGAATGCTTTAGTGCTCAACCTCGTTATGCCAATGGTCGGCTGTTTTTTGATGTGGCGATCGATCCCGGACAAAGCTGGCACACCTGCATTAACTTTGTAGCGATCGCGGGTGATGAGGTGTATTACCCTCAAAACACCTGTGCCGTAGAACATCACACAGAAGCCAAAAAAATCAGTCAGGATTTTCTGAGTCAGGCAACAAAGCTGCGATCGTCCAATGCAGAAATTGCTGCTTATTATCAGCAAGCATTAATTGATATGGCGGCCCTGCGAATCAAAGTAGAAAATAACGGCCATGATTTCTGGATGCCGGCGGCTGGAATTCCCTGGTTTGTTGCCGTATTTGGACGCGATTCTGTCATAGTTAGTATGCAGACAATGGCCGTGTATCACCCGTTTGCTTATGGTACTTTGCTGCGATTAGCGCAACTGCAAGCAACGGAGGTTGATGACTGGCGCGATGCCCAACCAGGAAAGATGCTGCATGAATTGCGGCAAGACGAACTCACACAACTTAAACAACTTCCTTATACCCCTTATTATGGGACAATCGACACCACGATTCTCTGGATTGTCACGCTGGCAGAGGCGTATCAATGGAATCATAACGAGACTTTGCTGCATGAATGTCGCACCCCCTTAGAGAAAGCTTTGACTTGGATTGAAAAGTATGGTGATTTTGACCAAGATGGCTTTGTCGAGTATCAAACTCGCTCTTCACTAGGATTACGAAATCAGGGTTGGAAAGATTCAGGTGATGCAATTGTCTATCCCGATGGCACACAGGTAGAGCCACCGATCGCGCTCTGCGAAGTGCAGGGCTATGTCTACAATGCCTGGAGAGATGCGGCAATGATTTATGACATTTTAGGAGAACCAGCGCGAGCCAAAACGCTCCGGCAGCAAGCCAATGATTTATATCAGCGATTTAACGATCGCTTTTGGATGGAAGACGAAGGATTTTACTGTCTTGGTTTAGATAGTAAAAAGCAGCAAATTCGCTCCATTGCTTCTAATCCCGGACATTTGCTAGGGTCAGGGATTGTGCCACAAGAACGTGCCAAACGCCTCGTTAAACGGTTATTTCAACCCGATCTTTGGTGTGGTTGGGGCATTCGGACCTTGTCGAGCCAAAACCCGGCTTACAACCCCATTAGTTATCAGTTAGGGAGTGTGTGGCCTCATGATAATTCACTGATTGCAATGGGACTAAAGCAATATGGTTATCACCAAGAAGCCAACCAAATTGCTGAAGGCATTTTTGCGGCCGCCAGCTACTTTGAATCAGGGCGAATGCCTGAACTGTTTGGAGGCATTGAACGCCAGTCTGGACGATTTCCAGTTCCTTATCCTGATGCGAATGTTCCTCAAGCTTGGGCAGCCGGATCGATTTTTCTGTTGATTCGCGCCCTGTTAGGACTAGAAGCGAATGCGCTAGAGCGATCGCTGATTGTCCACCCTGTTTTACCAGATTGGTTGGCCGATTTGGAATTACTTAATTTGAGCATTGGGGATGCCACCGTAACCCTTCGCTTCTGGCGAGAGGGTGAACAAACCCAGTGGCAAGTTACGCATCTGGATGGTGAATTGACTGTGTATGCCAAAGCGCAATAATCCTATGACAACAGTAACCGATCGCTACGACTTAATTATTATTGGCACTGGGGCCGGCGGTGGCACTCTTGCCCATCGACTCGCCCCCACCGGTAAAAAGATTTTGGTGTTAGAACGAGGCGATTTTTTACCCAGAGAAAAGGCGAATTGGAGTGCATTGGAAGTTTATCAAAAAGAACGTTATCACACCGATGAACACTGGATTGGTCAGGATGGTAAAGCATTCCGCCCACAAACAGGATACTGGGTGGGTGGTAATACTAAAGTCTACGGTGCAGCCTTACTTCGATTGCGGGAACGAGACTTTACAAAAGTCATCCATAAAGCAGGAATCTCGCCCGCCTGGGAACTCAGCTACCAAGATTTTGAACCCTACTATACCCAAGCAGAAAAACTCTATGATGTGCATGGTAAACGGGGCAGCGATCCGACAGAACCCCCTGCGAGTGAGGAATACCCCTATCCTCCCGTTAGCCATGAACCTGATATGGAAGAAATCGCCAACAGCATTCGGAATCTTGGCTATTACCCCTTTCATTTACCCCTGGGTTTGAAATTGAATGAACGCGATCGCACCCAAAGTCCCTGCATTCGTTGCGATACCTTTGATGGTTATCCCTGTTTGGTTGGTGCGAAAGCAGATGCAGAAGTCAATGCAATTCGCCCGGCCCGTGAGACTTACAACAACTTAACATTACTGACTCATGCGAAGGTTTTACGATTACTGACCAGTGAATCGGGACGAGAAATTACCGGAGTTGAAACAGAGGTGAATGGAGAACATTTTATCTTTAAAGGTGACATTGTTGTTGTTGCCTGTGGCGCGATTAATTCTGCCGTATTATTGTTACGTTCAGCCAACGACCGACACCCGAAGGGATTAGCCAATCGTTCCGATCAGCTTGGGCGTAATTTCATGAAACATTTGGCAACGGCGTTAGTTGCTTTACACACAGAAGTCAACCAGGCCAGCTTCCAAAAAACGATCGCTGTTAATGATTTTTACTGGGGTGAACCTGATTTTCCCTATCCAATGGGGATGGTGCAAAATACGGGAAATGTTCTGGCCGATATGCTGCCAGCAGAAGCCCCGCCACTCATGGCTCCTTTTGTCAAACTTATTCCTAAATTTGAACGACATTTGATTGCGGAACGCACAACAGGTTGGTGGCTGCAAACGGAAGATTTGCCCGGTCCCAATAACCGCGTTCAAGTCATTAATGGAACTGTTCACCTGAATTATACACCCAACAATACAGAAGCAGGCGATCGCTTGATCCATCGCTGGACTTCAGTGCTCAAAGCCATGGAACGCAAAGCGATGCACGTGATTCCTTTCAGTCTTTATCCCCGCAATCATGTGCCCGTCCAAGCTGTGGCCCATCAATGTGGAACCTGTCGATTTGGTTCCGATCCCAACACTTCAGTGTTGGACTTGAATTGTCGCACCCACGAGATCGATAATCTCTACGTCGTTGATGGCAGTTTCTTTCCCTCTAATTCAGGGGTAAATCCCACGCTGACCATTATGGCAAATGCGTTACGAGTGGGAGATCATTTGAGGGAACGGTTGCAGGTATCAAAACTTCGCTCAATCGAGAGAATTTAATCACGCAATCAATCAGAAAGTCAAACCATTTATTAGGAGGTCATCGCCATGTCTGAACCCGATCCATCCACAGAATCTACACCATCCCAACCGGAATCAACGACCTATCATCCGATCGCCACCGGTTTAGGGACCACAGGAGGCGCTGTCGCTGGGGCTGCCATTGGTCATGCGATCGCAGGTAAAATGGGTGCAGCCGTTGGTGGTGTGGCCGGTGCACTCGCGGGAGGAGTCGCAGGAAACGCGGTCGCAGAGTTGACAGAGGAACTGATTCAGGAGACGGTGCCTTCCCTCAGCTTAGGTTTGGGTGCCGATCGCAAAGAAATTGAATTACCCACTCACTATTCTTGGGAAGAATTACAGGCCTTATCCAAGCCTCAGGTTGAAAACGCTAACTTACCCACTTGAGTATCTCCAGCCTGCACTCAGCAGGCAGAAGCGATGAATTTTGGATACCTGCAACTTCTGTACTCTTAACAATACAAACGACAGTAGAACCGAGACACTTTAGCTATGGTGGAAGAAAGGGCGATCCCTCATTCTCAAACCCCTCCTTTCAGAGCAATATGCAGCACAACTTTAAGCTTGGTCGCGTCGTCACACTGGGATTTGGTTCGGTATTTGTGGTGATGGTTGCGATCGGCATTGTTTCCAAATTCACAACTAACAAATTAGTGGAGTCAAATGCTTGGGTCAGCCACACCTATAAAGTTAAGGGCACTCTGGAGAATATTACCAAGCTGTTAGTGGATGCCGAAACCGGACAGCGTGGCTTTATCCTCACGCAAAGGTCAGACTATTTAGAGCCTTATAACACATCTGTTGCTAATTTTGAGGCGACCTTTGAGGAGGTCAACAAGCTGATTCAGGACAACCCAGAACAAGTGAAACGGTTGAACCAGGTTAAGCAACTGGCACGAGGCAAAATGGCAGAACTTGCTGAAACCATTGCACTCGCGCAGCAGGGAAAGCGCCAGGAAGTAAGGGCTCTCATTCTCTCTAACAAAGGGAAGCAAATAATGGACGAGCTCCGGGGTCAACTGGCACAAATGAATCAGACTGAGGAACAACTGCTACTCGATCGACAAAAATCGGCTCAGCAAACGGCACTGATAGCCGATATGGTTTCCTTAGGAGGAACTATCCTGGCGATCTTCTTTGGTTCGCTAGTCCTGTTCTTTATCGCCCGCAAAATCGTGCAACCGATCGCTCAAGTGGCGAGAGAAATCGCAGCCTCATCCAATGAAATTGCAGCAACAGTCGAACAACAAGAACGTACAGCCACTCAGCAGGCAACCTCTGTCAACGAGACGACCACTACAATGGATGAACTCAATGCCTCTGCCCAGCAGTCTGCCCAGCAAGCAGAAACGGCTTCCGTGAGTGCTAAACAGGTCTTGGATTTGGCGGAGCAAGGTAATCAAGCTGTCAGCCTTACCCTGGAAGGAATGGCAGGTTTGAGCGATCGAGTGAGTGCAGTGGCCGATCGGATATTACGTCTGAGCGAACAAACGAGTCAAATTGGCAGTATTTCTGGATTAGTAAGCGACCTGGCTAATCAGACAAATATGTTGGCACTCAACGCGGCGGTAGAGGCAGTCCGGGCCGGAGAACAAGGGAAGGGCTTTGCTGTTGTTGCTGCTGAAATTCGCAAGCTGGCAGACAAAAGTAAGACATCGGCTGATAAAATCAACGGGCTGGTTAATGAGATTCAATCGGCGATCAACTCAGCCGTTGTGATGACAGATGAGAGTACAAAAACTGCTGGACAGGGGGCCGTACTGACTGAACAAACGGTTGAAGTGTTTACTAACGTCACCGATGCTATCAATAGCATGGCGTTCAATATTCAGCAAATCTCGCTCAATGCCAAGCAACAAGCTGCTGCCGTACAGCAAGTGGTACAGGCAATGAACTCGCTGAATATGGCTGCTAGAGAAAATGCCTCTGGTATTAGTCAAATTAAATTGGGGACTCAGCGATTGAATGATGTGGCTCAGGAACTGAAAACGGTTGTCTAAATCTTTTCGATACGGCTGGAGATTGCGACCGCCTGGGTTTTGATCGATGAGTTTTGAGCCTGAGGCTAGATCGGATGGAGGCGTTTGTTTTTCAACATTTTAGTGCTGACGACAAGTAGTGTTTTGAGCGGTTTGTTGAGGGTGAGGTGAGATTGGGTTTTAAGGCGCGTCTTTACTGCTTCTGGGATTGTCCTTCGATTTGATGCAGCAAGGCTTCGTCTGAGTATGCCGTCTCCCAATTGCCTGGTAGCTTGAGACGGACTGACTGGGCCCCTCCACTGGGCGTACACACAACCCAGTAAGCATCTTCCTCTCCTTTAACTTGGGCCGCTTCCCGGTCTTCTGGCTGGTCAGAGAGTCCTGTAAATGCCTGAATGCAAGTCCAGGTGATGCCGTTTGAATCGTTGACAACTCGTTCCAAGGAAATCTCCTATCGGTGGACTTTGAATTCGATCGCCATGCCTCAGTTTGAGCGCTGAAGATAGGCTGTCTGCAACCTATAACTCATCACTACTATTGACATCCTAAAATTGCTAACAAGTCGCTAGCATCCTACTAAGGGAATGGTTGCTGATGCGACCGCCCCAACGGCGTTCATTTCCTTAGACAGAATTTAGAACGAATCGCGATCGCTATCATGAATCCTGACAACCCAGTAGGAGTCATAATTTATGCAACTGAAGCCCCTTCAGGATCAGGTCGTTGCTATTGTGGGAGCATCCAGTGGCATTGGACGAGAAACAGCCCTTCAGTTTGCGAAACAGAATGCCAAGGTCGTGGTTTCGGGTCGCAGCGAGGAAAAACTCGCGTCCTTAGTGGATGAAATTCGCAGCTTTGAAGGTGAAGTGACTCCAGTCATTGCCGATGTCGCAGAGTTCGATCGGGTCAAGGCGATCGCAGATACAGCGGTAGCCGTCTATGGCCGACTCGATACGTGGGTTCATGTAGCAGCTACAGCAGTCTTTGCCCCCTTCAACCAAACCACGCCCGAAGAGTTTAAGCGGATTATTGAAGTCAATTTGTTAGGACAAGTTTATGGGGCAATGGTAGCCCTGCCTTATCTTAAGCGAGAAGGACGGGGCGCCTTAATTCATATCTCGTCCGTTGAGGGGATTCGATCGCTGCCTCTCCAAAGTGCTTACGGTTCTTCCAAACATGGCATTGAAGGATTTTTACAATCTCTGCGAGTTGAATTGCAACATGAAGGCATTCCTATTAGCGTTACCAGTATCAAACCTTCAGTGATGAATACACCGTTTTGGGATAATGGTAAGACGCGATTAGGCGTGCAACCAGCGGGCATTCCCCCTTACTACGATCCCAGATTGGTGGCAGATGCCATTCTCTACACAGCGACCCATCCCACCCGCGATTTCTTTATCGGCGATTCTGGCAGAATCTTAGATTTCTTAGAGAAGCTTTCGCCTTCTTTTGTGGATGCTTTATTAGTAAAAATTGGCTTTCCCTTCCAGTATAGCAACAAACCAAAATCGGAGAACGATCCAAACAATTTGTATGAACCTGTTCTGGCAGAGACAAGAGTTGATGGCGATTTTAAGAAAATGGTAATTCCCAGTCTTTTAGATTGGGTGGATAAGAATCCTGGGCTGAAGTGGGGCGCGATCGCGAGCGTTGCCTTAGCATTAACCCTAGCGCAGGCATTTAACAGGGAGAGCAAATTTTAAGAATGAGTCATTGGTTACTTTGGGAAGGTAGCGATAATACAATCACTGTGCTAATGATACATAGCCCACCGATCGCCTGAAAGAGGCTGAATGGCAGGTGTAGCCAGATAACTGACGCGATCGCAGCCGAAAAAGGCTCTGCACTTGCTAACAAGCTGGCTTCTGTGGGAGTAATGTATCGCAGACTATCGATATAGAGATAGAAAGCAATTAACGTGCCAAATACAATCACAAAACTGACGAATAAACCCGTGATGACAGACCAGTTCTGACCTTGAATTTGCCAGGGGGGAGCGATCGAGCTTAAGCCAATTCCTCCTATCAGCATGCTCCAGCCCACGATCGCCTCAGACCCCCAACGTTGTAACAAGTTGGGTGGATATAAGGTATAAAATGCTAGTGCCATTGCAGAGGCCAAACCCCATCCTACTGCTATACCAGAGACAGCCAGATCGTGAAGAGATCCATTCGTTACCAGGAGGAAGATCCCGAAGAGTGCCAACCCCAGTGCTAGAAATTCTTGGAAACGTGGAATTTGCCGACTTTGGACGGCAAGATATAGCGTAATAAACAAGGGAGCCAAATATTGCAGGAAGGTAGCTGTAGCGACATTACCTGTTTGAATCGCTGTGAAATAAGTATATTGAACTCCTAACATCCCTAGGAGACCAAAAATGACTAACTGAATCCGATCCTGAGGATTATTCCAGACCGCAATCATGCGATTGGCGTTTTTTTGGAAGCATCCTATTCCCAATAACAATCCTCCCGATATTAGCAGACGCACTGTCACTAACCAACTAGGGGGAAATCCCTCTTGGTGAAAAAGTATTTGTGCAACCGTACCTGAAAATCCCCATAAGATAGAAGCAATCAATGCCCTGGCAAATCCCTGATAGCGTGAGGAGAGCGACCATTTTGAGGGAGATTTAAACATTCTGGTTAATCCTTTCTTTCATCACCTCTAGTATTCTATCGGTTAGATAGCGAAAGTATCGAACGCTCTTTTGCACCCCATGCAAGATACAGCTAGAGAAGCCTTGGATTTTATATCAGGAAAAACCAGAGTGAGTTTAGCTAACAATCAAATGTTAGGATTAAAAGTTCTTCAGGGGGAAAGTTAATTCAAAATATATGAGAACAGCAACTCTTAGAAAAAGAAGTTGCTGCCTATAAAATCTGTTGGTGTTATGGGCAATGAAATTAACGCTTAGTAAGCATAGGCTTGGTAAATCTCAACAGCAGGTTTTTCTTCTAAGGACTCAACAATTGGGTTGAACCTTAACAAATGACGGGCGCGATCGGAGAGGGTCTCCAGTGCAGTACGAGGAATCTGGATCGAAACCTCGGGTCGGAACAACCAGCGTCGGCTATAGCCGATGACCACCATTGGACGCGGAATGTTAGTGCGATTGGGTGTTCCTCGGTGCAGTCCCCGCACATCTCGGATCATGACATCACCCAGGTTCAGGGTGATCGGTTCTAGCTGGACTTCTCCCGCTTCCAGACGGCGCAATCCTTCTTCTTTCGTAATCATCTGGGTTCCCCTCGCCACTTCAAAGGGGCCATTTTCTAGGGTGACATCGACCAGTGGAAAATTGACTGCCAGTTGAAACGGGGGTGTTTCCTGAATCATTTCTGGAAACAGGGGAGGTGCATCTCGATGAATGGTTTGATAGTCTGACCCCAATAATGGTGTATCCGTTGCCAGTTGGCACATAACTGCATCTTGACCCACTAACCCTTCCACGATCGCCAGAATCGTGTCATTTTCATAAATGCTTGGGTTGGCAAAGGGAGCCATAAACGGTAGAGTGACGTAATAGCGGGCGGAACCTCGGTTTTGCAGTGCGCCTTCACGGGCTATGTGGTCTGTCAGTAATGGGGTAAAGGCTTGATGCCACTCCTGGAGTACCTCAGGAGAAAAATGGTTTCGCAGAATGCAAAATCCGTCCTGTAAAGCTGCTTGAGTGAAAGCTTGAATCTGTTGCTGAGTATAGTGGACTGTCATAGGAAGATCGATCGCAGTCAATCGATCTTAGCGCGAGTTTGAGGGATTGGAAAAAGCTAAAACAAAGGCTGAGACTGGATTTGATGCCTTCACCTCTCAGCGATCGCGCGATCGGCTTGCACCTGGAGGTCTGCCATGCCAGAGGAATTTTAACGGTCGCCTCTGCGATCGCTGACTCCCATTAGAACTACTCCTCTACATCCGCTTGGACTTACAAACGCGATTCCTTCAAAAGCTAGAGGTATTAAGTTGATTGAGTGACTGATTCGTGATTGGTGCGATCGCCAATGTCTTGAGCCAACCAGGAAGAACTGAAAAGAGGTCCGTCATCACTGGGTGTTTAGACAGCCATCAGCTTTTGATCCTGGCGAGTAAAACAGGCGGGTTCCTTTAACTCGTCGGACATATAGGCTACTGCCATATCTGAAGAGTTATGGGCCCAACCAACCCGTCCTTTCGCATCGAGCAAAATACAACCAGCTTCTCCCTCAACGCGATCGACCAAAGTCGCGATCGCCTGTTGCGCGGCTTCATTGGGATGCCTTCCTCCCGCTAACCCATCAATTGCAGTTTTTGCCAACACCACTGGAATAATTGACTCGCCATCTCCTGTGGTTGAGCAAGCTCCCAAGTGATTGTCAGCATACAAGCCACAACCGACCACGGCGGAATCCCCAACCCGACCTTCCGGTTTCCCCATGATGCCACCAGTGGAAGTGCCGGCAACGAGATTGCCGTCCCGATCCAGTGCCACGCAACCTACAGTATTAGGACGATCTAAAACTTCAGCTTCCTCTTTCCATTCCTGATACTGTTCTTCACTGATTAAAGCTCCTTTGGCACACATTTCTAACCCCTGTTCGAGGGCAAACCGTTCCCCACTTTCAGCAACCAACAATCGAGGTTGATCTTCCATCAGTCTGCGGGCAGCAGAAATGGGATGTTTAACTCCTTGGACCGCTGCGACAGCCCCCCAAGCCAGAGTTGCACCTTCCATCATTGCAGCATCCACTTCAACTTCTCCCTCTTGATTGAGGGTCGAACCAAAGCCTGCATTAAATGTCTGGTCAGATTCCAGCACCCGAATGGCTGCCTCAACGGCAGCAGCTGCGCTACCCCCCCGGCACAGCACTGCCCAACCAGCTTCTACAGCCGCTCGGCATCCAGCTTGATTGGCTGCTACTTTATCTGCTGAAATTGTTTTTGCTCCACCATGAACGATGATGATTGGTTTCATGATTTTTTCTTGCTCGCACGCCCTGTTTCTGAGGCACAATTGGTCATCAATGACAGCGATCGAGATTGCACAATTTCCTGTTCTACCTGGTAATTTAAGGTGAGAGTTCTGTTGCAACCGATCGCATTCTCCTAGGGTAGCCACTGATTCTCTGTCGCATCTCCCTCTCTGGAATCACCTTAGAATTGCTAGAGGAATGAGGTTTGGTTAAGCAAGATTGTGATTGGATGATCTTAAGTTCATTTCAGCATCACTGAAGGGTGTGGCTACCGATTACAACCCCTAATGTTTTTAATCTCATTGCCAGAATATTAGGGATCAATCCTACTGTTTTGGCAGGCCAAGCTGTTGCTGGCGCCTGTTATGCTTAATTTGGTTGAGTGGCACGTTTGCTTGTCGGATCAGGAGGCTATACATATTTTGCCCACCCCGTTGATTAGCTGTTTGGGTAGACATCCGGTGGGTTGGAGCCTCTGCATCAATGAAGTCTCGCTGGCGTTCTGCCTCTCGCTGAACTGCAATCAGTCGCTGTTCATCTTTGAGGTCGTCTGCACAGTGGAAGGCTGCTTCTAGACTGTGGAAAGCGACCTCATAATGTCCGCTTTGCAGCATTCTCTGGCTAATCACCATCAGTTGTCCATAGGTATCAGTCAGATGATCGTTTGGTGTCATAGGACAATTAGTTAATTTTCTACCTATCATCTCAAATATTTGATGGCTTGCCAATTCTGCCGATGCAGTCAATTGTTCCAGCCACCAGAGTGAATGAATGTAGCGTAGGTATCTATCTTAAGTAATTGTCAATCCCCTGGAAGCTGATTGATAGCTGATTGATAGTCGATTCCTGTTGCTGAGGGTTTCGCTTGGGCAGTTGCTTGATTTTTGTCCAAATGTTTAGCTGTTGTTCAAGGTGGCTTTCCAATTGTTAGAGCAAATGCGGTAGCATTTTTCGTGTCAAGGACAGTGAAAAGCAGAGCTTGGCTGATGCGGACAAAAAATCATGCCCCCCTTTTTTGACTCATTTAATCATTAAAAAATTAAGCAACTTGATAATAAATCAAAAAATAATTTATTTTTTACAGGAACTTTTAAAATAAAAGTTTTATTAAGAATTTAATAGCCAATAAAAAATTAGATTTAACTATTATTGCATCGGCAGAACTAATACAAAAATTCTCCCAATATTTAAGAATTAATTTTATAATAAAACTCCTTAAATATAATATTTAATCAGCATATTATTAACGACCTGGCGTAACTCATACCTCCTGAAAAAACTACGATTTGCGACTGGTTACAAGCTAGATTCTTCTGTAAGAATGGGGGTTTACAAACGCTGAGATCCTAATTTAATAGCAGCGGTTTTATACCAATTTGTTATGAGGCTGCATAGAATTCGATCCCCCCAGCCCCCTTAAAAAGGGGGAGCAAGAATTCAAAATCCCCCTTTTTAAGAGAGATTTAGAAGGATCGCGGTCTGTGCAACTTTACATTAAATTAGTATTACCCATTAAACTAGGCAGAAACTCATTGGTCCTGAATTAGGGTGGTTTTCAGCCTTTAACTTCGAGGGGGATTTTCTGAACGTGAAAAAATAGGGAGATGCTCTCTCCCCTTTCTGAGTGGAACCATTGGTTTTTTAACCGGCCGATCGCTGAATCGCTTAATATTTAGCTATGCCGTGGATTGAATTAACTCAGACTGGTTCTTACCAGAAACAATGAGTGATTCCTGGCTTTCAAACGTTCTCGGCATTCTCACGATCCAGCTTGACGCAATCAGTTCTTGACTGAAGACAAGCGTCACCTCAAAGGAAATCGATCGCTTGGGTGAGGAGGTTCAACGCTTTACATGGTAGTAGCAGTCCTAGCATCTTTTCATGTACTAGATGTTTCAGATTTTCTGGTCGCTAAACCCTGACTCGACATCCGTAGAATGTCACGATTGGTGAAACCAATCTGACCGAGTGCCTCACTATATCGCACTAGAAACTCTTCGATGAGGGACTGTTTGCTCATACCGATCTCATTGGCATCCAATTCTACCTGATTCAGCATTCGCCAGATGAGGGGTAAAATCTGTCGGTTGGCGGCTTCTAGTTCTTCTTTGACTTCCTCAAAGTGGGCCTTGAGCCAAATTTCGCCAAAGTTGAGATGTAGATATTCATCAGCAACGACTGATTCTGTCACTTTTCGCGCAAAGTCGTCGGCAACGGGAATGTAGTTGTTATAGGCGGCGATCGCAAAACACTCAATCACTAAGGCCTGAATCAGTAAACAGGTGGGGATCTGCTGATTCGCGGCTGCGTCTTGGAAGGCCTTCCGTAAGTCCTCAAAGAACTGTTGAGCAAACGCTAAGTCCGGTATGACATCCAGGTTACGTCCACAAGCTTCAAAGCTCTTGCTGTGGCGATGTTCCATCTTGCCAAGACGAGTTAATTCTTCTGTATGATCGGGTAGCAGGTTCGCTAAACGGATGAAATTATCGTAGGCCTGCTGTTCTCCTTCAATCACAATGCCATTGATGCGGCTGAAGGCATCGCGGTAGGTGTCACTGTGAAAATCAAGGGTTTGCCCAGTCTGAGATTGAACCATTGATATCTCTCCTCATCCCATGAGTTGATCTAGCATCCATTGTATGACTATATAAGCATTAAACGGAAATAGGAAGAGCGGTTATGTGGGATGAACGATACAGTCAAGCGGAATATGTCTATGGCAAGAATCCAAACGACTTTCTGGTGGCAGTCGTTGAGCAGATTCCTCAAGGTCGGGTTCTGTGTCTGGCAGAAGGGGAAGGCAGGAATGCAGTGTATCTGGCACAGCAAGGATGCCAGGTGACGGCTGTGGATGCTTCGGCGGTGGGATTAGAAAAAGCTCGGAAACTGGCAGTAGAGCGTTCTGTGGAGCTCGAGACGATCGCGGCGGATCTGAGCGATTTCTCGATTCAACCCGATGCTTGGGATGCGATCGTCTCGATTTTCTGTCACCTGCCGCCCATCGTTCGCGCCAAGGTTCATCGGCAAGTAGTAGCTGGATTGCGACCGCACGGTGTGTTTGTGCTGGAAGCTTATACGCCTCGTCAACTGGACTTCAAAACCGGGGGACCCCCCCAAGCCGATCTGATGATGACCCTGGCAACCGCTTTTAAAAATCTAGGTAAACCTAGCAAGACTCAGCGGTGTAAGTTTCTTAAGCATTCTTTCCTATCGCTGATGCTTCCTCAATGTTGAGGTTGCACAGGAAATCCCAGTTAGAGATAGCATAGTAACTATGTCTAGTAGTCACCATGCCAGAAAGCTTGATTTTTTTATTCAGTTGATGCCACAGGCTCCAAACGTGCTTGGTTGATTTCACATCAACAAAGGCGGCTAAGGAGCCTGGTATCAATTCCTTCAATCTCATACCCCGGCGACCGATAACTAACGCCGCTGCTTCATCACTAGCCAAGCCATACATCCTGAGATATTTGACTAAGCCAATAATACTGGAGTAAGCAGGATTGACTGTTAAAAGCTCAATACCTCTGTTA
>JBLNEP010000168.1:0-6993 GCA_050262755.1 Actinomycetota bacterium
AGTGGGATTAAAACCTGTTGCCATCGCTCGGACTCAAAAACGACAACCCCTCACTTATGCGAGTTGGTTAATTTTTAATTATATCATATTTGGGGTAACGCTTAAGATGCGTTTACCCTGACTCACGGGAGAGATTGAAACTTGCTAAAATTGCATCCATCACTTCATATAAATCCGCCAATTCTGTGACTAAATTTTGCTCATTAGCTTCCGCTGCTTCCTGTGCTTCTTCCATGAGTTTTTGTCTCAATGCTTGGCGGTATTTTCGCTCTGAGAGAGTTACTATTTCGCAATGCAAGTCATTTTTTTGAATGATTTCTGGAATGCGATCGCGCACTAACTTATAATACTCTTTCCGCACTTGCTGTTCTCCTCTAGCCACAACCAAATTTTAACGACTGTGAAGGGGAGCAACTGCTGCCATTTCCACCCTCATCTCTCCTGAATGATAGTAAAACTTGCCTTTTTCAGGCAGACGATCGACCAAGCTCAGAAATTCCTCCCAAGTCGCCTTAACCCCTGTATCTGTCATCAAATCTGGCATCGGTGTAGAACTAGAAGCCATATTCCACCTCAACAATTTCTGTATATTCAAACTCATTCAGACTTTGCTTCACGAGAGGATAGCGCACGCCGCCTAATTCAATTGCATCTTCTTCACAATCAGGCTTAGGAGAATTGTACACCAGCACATATTCTCGACCCATGTAATTAGCCATTTCTTCTGCAACTTCACCCCGCCACTGCGTCTTAGTCACTAACACCACCAATTGATTGGCTAATTTCGGCAGTTTCTTGGCAATTTGTCGCCGATAAATCTCATCTAAACTCCCAAAGGGAGAATCCATGACAATGGGAAATGTGCTACTATCAGGGCCCATCAAAGCATTCTTTTGACTCCACTCCCGCACTCCCTCAATGATGCCACCAATGAAGGATAAACTCAGGATTTGATTTTCCCCCGTAGAAGCTGCGACATCTGCTTCTTTTCCGCCAGTTTTTTCAACCAGCATCAACTCATATTTTTCATTGAGCTTTGGAATATAAGGAGTAAAAGAAATTTGGCTAAACAACTCCTGCACCCGCTTTTCTAACTGTAAGCGGAATTGATGCTCTAGGCGCGATCGCACCTCCACTAACCGATCCATTGCATCCTGAGTTGCAGCAATTCGCCTTTGAGCCAAAGCTTGCTTATACTCATTCATCTGCTGCTTGTCAATTTTCTTCGCTAACGCTTCGATCTCGCGATTTAAAGTCTCAAGCTGCTGCTGGTTAGAACCCGTTTCCCGGTTTAAATCACCAATTTTTGCTTCAATTTCATCCAGTCGCTTTTGCAACTGACTGACATCTCCATCCGGAAAATTTCGCAACTTTTTCTTAATATCATCTAACTGAGTTTCTATACGAGATAATTCTGTGCGATGATCGTTCAAACTTGCTTGTTGCCGATCCACTTCCTCCCAAAACTCTGGCACTTGTTTTTCCAGTTCGTCTACTTGTGCGATCGCACGAATCGTCGCCTCTTCAACCTCAGCAACTCCTGCTCGATCGATCCAGCGACTCACCTGTTGATGCGCCTCTGTTCCTTCCCTTAATTCTGCACCACAGATACACTGCTGTCGCTGCAATAATTCCTGCACAAATTGTTGTTTAATTCCCGTCGGTAATTCTCCCCTTTCTCGCAACTCCTCTACCACTCCCCGGAAGGCAGTTACAGTCTCAGAAATAAAAACCGTATATCCCCGCGTAGAAATTGCTCGCTTCAACGCTTCTTTTGCCTGTTTCAATTGTTCCTTAATCGCAGCTTCTTGGTTCTCCAACTCCGAGCGCAATTGTTGCAATTCACCAGCACCGCTGAGTTCCAGTAAGTGACTACTAATCACTTTTTTTAACTCTCCTTGATTTTCTAATTCTTGGGCAATTTCAACTTGACGCTGTGATAAATTTTCGACTTCTTTCTCGAATCTCTGCTTTTCTTTGAGATACTTCTTCGTCTCCGCATCCCCAATTAACCTCAAATCAGTTTCTAAAGATTTTTTGGCATCTCCCAAGTGACGAATCGAACGATTTAATACTTCAATTCCTAACAATTCTTTAGTAGCTTCTGCAATTTCATTTTTATTATTCGAGCGGACAATCTGATCGATTCGCTCTCCGTCAAAGAAAAAATATTGATGTAAACTATCTGGCAAAATTCGCCCGACTATCGCCTCTGGTTGTTCGGTTGGCGGCACCCAGGCGCCATCCTCGCCTGCAATTTGCAGATACAATTCATTTTTGCCATGTTCGATTCCTGTTTCAGTTTTGTAAGCGCGACACAGACGTCTTGCTTGATAGCGCTTATAATCATGTTCAAACTCCACCTCAACCGAACAAGTAACGGCTTTATTGAGTTCTGCTTCTGTAATTGCCCGTTTATTTACTAACTGCTCATTGGCGGCAAAGGCAGCAGTAAATTTTTCATAAAGTACCCAGGTAAAGCCATTTAACAGCGTTGTTTTTCCAGCGCCATTATTGCCATGTATCATCGTGATATTACGGGGACCAGATGCAAAATTAATTTTGGGAGTTTTGCCATAGAATTGGCGAAAATTGCAAAGTTCAATTGAAATCAGCTTCATTGAATGACTTCCTTGATGATTTTCAAAATGTCATCGTTAATATTGCGGGGCGGTTTCATATAAAGTTTGTCTTTTTCTGCTTGCAATACCCGCTCAATGATTTCGCGCACTTCTGCATTAGCACTGGTAATTGGCTCTTGCACATCACTGAAATCAACTTTTCCCTTTCCCTGATTATAGGAGGAGCGCTTTTCAGCTACAATTCCGAGGATGGGAGCTGTGCCACCATTGGGGTAATGAAAGGTTGCCGTCATTTAATTTTAAGAAGCTTGGGAGTCTTAAGGAAATCATAATATAAATTTTCCTTCCGAGCAATCACTTCACAAATGATAAGTGAAAACACTGACTCGAGAGACAATACCCGCTGGTTGACACCAGTGCTTTGCTTCTAACCTCTTCTAGATTCTCTGCGTTTCAGAAACGGGACAATAATTGCTCTCTCGGATCGTTTTTCTTGGCTACTGCTGTTTAAAGATCTAACAACCCATATCTCGTTTGCAGATGCAATAATTTCATCCTTGCTTCTCCCGCATTATCAGCTAAATCTGCAAATTCCAAAAAACGTTTTAACTCTTTTTTGAGCAAATTTCGCTCCACATCTAAGGTTTCTCGGCCTAAATCAGGAGGCAAGACAATCATATCGAATAAAGTCGCGCGTTGCTTGCCAGGATGAGGGCGTAAAATGCGACCGCGTCGCTGAATAAATTGACGAGGATTACTACTACTGGATAAAATGACGGCATTCCGAATCGCTGGGATATCTACTCCTTCATCTAAACAGCGAATGGCCACTAATCCTTGCAATTCTCCCGTTTCAAATTGCCGTCGTAATTGCTCTCTTTCCACTAACGGAGTTTCCGCCGTATAAGTATTCACTCGGTAGCCAATTTCTGCTCCCAAAACTCTAGTCACTTCTGTTAATTGGCGACTACTGGTGTTACTAGTTTTCCCCTCGACGGACCCATCGCCACAGTAAAATAACGTGTGAGTTGTTTCTCGGCGCGTCGCCATTAATTGTCGCAAGGCTTTAATTTTATTAGCAGCGGCTCCAATTAATCGCGCTCGCTGCATCAATAACGGAGTTAAATCTAAATTTTCTATGGCTTCGCCACTGGTTAACAAGGCCCAGCCAATTCTGGAAGTTAAGCGGGTATAGGCGCGAGCCTCTGATTCAGTCAAGTCTACTAAAATAGGATAGTAAAGGTAGCGGACCAGTGCTCCTTGACGAATGGCATCTCCTAAGGTCAACTCTGGCTGCAAAACTGGACCGAAATACTCTAAAATTGCTTCAGTTCCTGCTTCGTCAAAATGCCTTTCGGGAGTGGCAGAAAGAGCGAGGCGTAGTCCAATCTGACGAGGCAAACTTTGTTCTAATTTGGGTGCACCCAGGTTATGAGCTTCGTCGCCAATTATCAGCGTTTTTTCAGGAAAATATCGCAGTTGAGATTGGAAGCTATCTGCGATCAAAGTGGCGTTGGTGGTGATAGCAGCGAGAAAGGGTTGATTCCCCGATCGCACATTATACAAACCCGTGGCGAGTTGACTCTGCCAATGGCGAGCGCTTTCAAAGACTAAAATGGGTTTGAGGCCAAATTTCTCACATTCTCGCGCCCACTGGGTAACGAGGTGGCGGTAGGGACAAATCACCAGTAAAACTTGTAAATTAATTTGCTGGTAGAGTTCTGTCGCGATCGCCAGTGCGGTGACAGTTTTACCGCTTCCCGTTGCCATTTTGAGAGTGCCGCGGCCATGATTGGCAAACCAATTCGCCACCGCTTGTCGCTGATAGGGCCGCAGATGGAGGGACGGCGGTAGTCTAGGGAACCCTAATTCTAGCTGATTGACAATCGATAGATTCACCACTGGTGGAGTCAAAGGCAGGCTAAGCTTAAATTTAATTGTCATCAATTATTTTAGTCTGCTCTGACCTCTCTCTGGCTGATGGTAGCCTGGGGAAGGAGCTTTTGTTTAACTAAGACTGATTTCCCTCTAGAGAGTCGTTCCCGATCTCCTCACCCCTCTCAACTCTCTTCAAAAGATTCCCAATCTGCACAATTTTCTGACTCAACTCCGTAAGGGTGCATTCCGCAAACTAACAAATTCCCCCCATACACTTGACCATGATAGTGGCGACAACCCTGACAAGCAGAATGTTCTGTCTGCGTGGGATGTACGTAACCGATGAAGGACGGATCGATCTCATCGACTTGTCCATCCAAGTCTAAATAAATATCAACGATCGGTTCGATAAACTCAGTAAAGCACTGCTCTAGCTCATTCAGAAGGTTGGTCTGCACCTCTTGGCTAATTTCGTCCGAAAGCTTAGCGATCGCGTCGAATACTTCTGTGAATTCTTCGCTCATTTCATTAAAAAACCGATCGACCTCAGACACAGCTATTTCTACAGCTTGGAAAAAACTTTTTTGCCACTCTTCCATTGACTTTTAAGCTTTCCTTGAAACAATAAAGAGCGTGCTCAGGCAACCCGCTGTTTCCAAGTTTCTAGCACGTTCTTACAATTCTATTGCTTTTTGCCGATCGCCCGCGAACTCCCCTGACAGCGCCTGAAGGCGAGAAAGACCCGCGATCGCTCAGCCGTTTCGCTTCATTCCTGTTGCAGCCGTCGGAGCTCATCCTGTAGATTCTGCACCTGCTGGCGCAATTGATCGACTCCCTGGCCCTCCGGCTTAGCAGGTTCTTCCTGATCGTCAAGAATTTCAATCCGGCGGGGTTCTGATTTTTTCGGTTCACCCGACGCCTCTACGGGCGGTTGCTGCTGCGCCTGTCTCATCATCTCGTCCACGAACCGGCGACCTTCTTCCGTGCTCATCTCGCCACGCTTCACCAGTTCATCGGCCAGCTTTTGGGCTTCTGTCCGCAACTCAGCTAATTTGCTACTCGCCTTCTCGCCTGCATAAGAGGCTAGCCCAACCCCTAGGTAAACCGCTTTTTGCAAAATATCTCCGAAACCGGGCATAGCAACTACAGCTCCCTTAAACGAGGTGAACCGGATACCACGCCTGCCACAAGCATCCCGTGTTGCTGCTACCTTCCGGTCCTGACAAGATTTAGGCGTTGTGACCGCGTGGGTCCGGTTCATTGACTAATATAACATAATTTTTTATTCTTCAACCACACACCAGTGATAAAGTTCATAGCTGACGCAACCATTCTTTACCAGAGGGTCTTCAGCGACGATCGCCTTCGCCTCATCCATTGACTCTGCCTCGAATAGCAGCATCCCACCGCCCCGCCTTGCCCAGTACCCCGTCTTCGCCCGGTGTCCCTTCGCGATCAAGTCCCGGACATAGGCACGATGGGCCGGTACATACTGGTCAAAGATCGGCTTTTCGACCAGTCCTGTTTCAATTTTGACAAACCAAGCCATTGTTAGCAGTTAAGAGTGAAGGGTGAAAAACGAGTAGCCAGTCGCCACTGCGATCGGCTACAAAACTAATTCTTAATTTTAGTCACGGTTGGTAAACCCAGACCCAGTTAGCTTACAAATTGTCAGACTATCCTAGAGGGAAGCGAGTCCTCTCTATCCACTCTCTGTATAGTTACTCAACCCATGAACGCTTCTAAACGCCTTTTTTTTATCGCCCTCCTACCTCCCCAGGAAATTCAAGCCTCTATTACAGAGATCAAACAACATTTTGCAGAGCATTATGCCAGCCGTCACGCTTTAAAGTCGCCACCCCATATTACCCTGCAACCCCCCTTTGAATGGTTGCCAGAAGAATTACCCAGACTAGAGGAATGGTTGGCAAATTTTACAACTCCCCGCTCCCCCTTCTCCATCACTCTCTCCGGGTTCGCTGCGTTTCCACCCCGCGTCATTTATGTCAATGTCATCAAAACCCCTGAATTATTAGCCATTCATCAAGCTTTAATGGCTGGTTTGGAAGCGAATTTAGGAATTATCGATCCCGCTTCTAAGACTCGCCCCTTTTCCCCTCACATGACCGTTGCTTTTCGAGACTTAACCCGGAAAAATTTTCAAGCAGCTTGGCCCAAATTTGAGCAGCGGTCGCTCGACTTTGAGTTTACCGCTTCTCAGTTAACGCTACTGATTCATGACAACTCTCGCTGGAACATCAAAGCAGAGTTTTTATTAGGAAATTAAAGGTGAATTGCTAACACTTTGATCCTCACTTTCTGAACACTTCCCTCCTATTTTACAAACGCAATTTCGATGCAGTCAATTGCCCTTTTTGGTAGTGGTGAATAGTAATGGTCACGAACGAAGACAGGCATTGTAATGATGAACAAAATACCAAATTGCACCGATATGGTTGCTCAATTTCTTCGAGAACGACAAAGTTTTCCGTACTAACCGCCCTACTCGCTGGCGTAACCTGTTGTTAAACCG
>JBLNEP010000169.1:0-24651 GCA_050262755.1 Actinomycetota bacterium
TGCCATCCGCTTTCACTTCAAGGAAGTAGAGCGAATTTAACAGAATGCGTCGGAATTGAGCGCGGTAAATCCTGAGGTCAGCCAGTCTTTCATTCAAACAAGAAAGATTCGCTCGCTGTGCAGTTGTCGCTTCTCTTTCTAGCTTTGCCAATTCAGTCAGCAACAGCGGCTCCTGCACTTGATTAAACAGCGCCAGGGGAAGCGCTCCCATCGGAATTTTCCCTAAGTTGGTGAATTGGTAACAGCGATCGCTCCCTGATTCCAACAATCCCAACAACCGCCAACGCAAGTTTACCAAGTCTCTGGGAATCGGTAGCAGCTCCCGACCGTACTCGCGCCAGAGAACTTTGAGCTGATCCAATTCCTCGCCTTTGAGCTGGATGTGGAAATTGTCATACAGGGGCAGCGAGGGGAAAGCTTTAGTTTTAATTCGCTGACTCACGGGCTTGCAAGTTTCTGCGGTATGAGCAAAGTGATGCTCCTTGATGCTCCCCTTTTTCGCTGTAAGTTCACCGCCACAGTAGAGACAGGTGAGGTTAGTTTTTCCACGCGCAACTTCATCAATGCTCACCAGTTCACCACTGGGAGCAACACCAAATTTTAGCCACATTGTCGAAAATGCTCCTTAAAGCAGGTTGTGAAGATGCACCCGCTAACGATGAAAAATTGTAACAACACTGGATGAAAGAGTGTCTATCTGAGGGGTGAACCTAGACGGCTAGACTAGGGCGAGGCATCAGATAGGGGTTGTGACAGTTGCTCCGGAAGTAACGGCGCGGCAGACAATTCATCCTCTACCTGGGGTAATGCGGTTTTCCCTGTGTAAGACAGCATGGAAAGAGAGGCGATCGCTCCCCGCACTTGGTCAGGTCGAACTTCCAAGTACCGCTGGAGTTGTTCTAAGTTCCGATGGCCACTGATTTCTTGAATCACCCGCAGCGGAATTCCAGCATTACTCATTTGAGTTAGAGCGGTTCTGCGGAAGCTATGAGAACTGGCTCCCTCGATGCCAACTCGTTCAAAAGCTTCCCTTAAAATCATATCCGCTGAATCTGGGTGCAAGTGCTTCCAATGGTGACAGCGGTGGCGACCGGGGAATAGATAAATCTGACCGGTATGAGACCGCCAAGAGGTGAGCAGTGATCGCAAGTCTTCAATGACCGGAATGGTGCGAGTCTGTAACTTCCCTTTGGTGTTGCTCTTGCGGAAGTTGATTGTAGAGCGCACAACACCGCTGCTCGTGTAAACATCCTTGACCATGAGCGAACAAGCCTCAGCAATTCGGCAAGCCGTGTACAGACACACTCCAAAGAGAGCCCTGTCGCGATCGCACTGCAATCCTTCGCTAAAGAGCCGCTCGATTTCTGCTTGGGTTAAGATTTTGGCTTGACCGTACCCTTCTATTTTCATCTCAAGCGTGTCTTGTCCACGTTTGAGAGTTTGTCATATTTACTGCTTTACTGCATTACTCCTGTGGAATTTCTTAACGCGGGGGTCAAGAGCGAGGGTTGGTGTCCTGAGCTTCATGGGCGAGGGTTTGGGCAAAAACGCGAAGCTTCGCGTTTTTGGGAAAAGTAAGGTTCCCATCAAAAAAGTGGCTTTATTTTCAAACTTATGATAAAATTTAATCGATTATGTACTAATCGTAAAAAAACATCAATGTTAAGTCAACTATTGCAAAAAAAACACATTAAAAATTTTCAGGTCTACGATTTAGATAGAAGTGGATTTGTAGAATTAGCCGATCTAGAACGTTGTGCCAGCAATCTTGCTAAGCTGCGTAATTGGGAACCAGATTCATCAGATTTTATAGAATTAAAAGCAAAATATTCGGCAATATGGAGTAATTTTTGGCAGCCTGCTGATATTAGTGGTGATGGTCAAGTTAGCTTAGAAGAATATTTGAAGGTAGCAGATAGTTCGATTAGTAATTTTTCTAATTCAACCGTACTTCAAGACGCTCACAAAAATAAAGCTAATGTGATATTCGACATTTTGGATGCTAGTAATGATGGTCAAATTAGTCTGACAGAATATAAACAATTTTGTGTAGCTGTTGGTCTGACCCAAAAAGATGCTGAAACAGCTTTTGCTCATTTAGATCGCGACGGTGATGGACATATTTCACGCGATGAATATATCCAAGCCTCCCAAGAGTTTCATATCAGTGATGATTTGAATGCTTCTGGTAATTGGCTTTACGGTTCTTATGAATAGACCTCTACAAGACCTTCCAAAGCTGTAACTTCTGGAATAAAGTGGTTCTTGGCAGCTTTAGCTGCGATCGCGGTTCTCGCTCTTGAATCACTAAACTTTCTTCAAAAAAACATCATTAATGTCACACAAACTCTCAGGAAAAGTCGCTCTTGTCACTGGTGGCACTAGCGGCATCGGTCTTGCCACTGCCAAACGATTCGTTGCCGAAGGTGCCTATGTCTTCATTACAGGTCGCCGTCAGGCTGAATTGGATGCCGCCGTGGCAGAAATAGGCAACAACGTCACGGGCGTTCAGAGCGATGCCTCGAATCTGGCAGATCTCGATCGCCTTTTTGCCACAATCGAGCAAGAGCAAGGTCGCCTGGATGTAATCTTCGCCAACGCCGGCGGTGGAGAAATCGCCCCGCTCGGATCGATCACTGAGGAACACTTTGACAAAACCTTCAACACCAACGTTAAAGGCTTGCTATTCACCGTGCAGAAGGCTCTGCCGCTGCTGCCAGAAGGTGCTTCCATTATTCTGAATGCCTCGATCACTTCCATCAAGGGTACTCCAGCGTTTAGCGTTTACAGTGCCACCAAAGCCGCCGTGCGATCGTTTGCCCGCAACTGGACACTTGACCTCAAAGAGCGCAAAATTCGTGTCAATGCCATCAGTCCTGGTGTTGTGCCTACTCCCGGATACAATCTCCTAGGGCTGAGCGAGGAACAGGTGCAGGGTTTTGTGACAGGTCAGCTCAACACAATCCCGCTGGGACGAGTGGGTACACCGGATGAAATTGCGAAAGCAGTCGTTTTCCTCGCATCCGATGACAGCAGCTTTGTCAATGGCATCGAACTCTTTGTCGATGGAGGCATGGCACAGATATAAAGCCACAAAACTGCAAGTTCAGGAGCTCGAGGTGATGTCTCCAATCTCATTAGATATCGAGCGCTCCCGCTCTATACCTCAATTTATTGGTGCATAGTAGTGGCTCTACTCTGCCGTGGTGAAATGAGGATTGCTGGTGCGTCAAGCGAGGAGCTGAACACAAAAAAACGCTAAAAACCTTAGCTGGTAAGGGTTTCATAGGCTACTTTGCCCCCAGTGTCAGCTTCGCTATTTTTGGGCCTTTTAGCAGCAGCGGTTATTCTCGATACCGATAAGACGAACGCTGGCTGTCCTTGGTTTAAACAGTCCACACCGGGGAAACCGTGGCACTTTGCTTTCATCCACAGAAAGCCTGCGCCTCATTTCCCTACAGGAGAGAAATGAGGATTTCATATCAAGCGTGTTTTGTCCACGTCTGGGAGTCTGCCGTAAAGAGCGAGGATTGGTGGTGAGGACGAAGCGACGGGCCGTGCAGCACCTGGGGTTTTGATGGCAGCGATCGCACCTGAGCTTCATGGGCGAAGGTTTGGGCAAAAGCGCGAAGCTTCGCGTTTTTTGCAATGTGTCTATTAGTTGATGTGTATGAGCTTGCTTTTCCTCAGTCGAACTCCCCTGAAATTTTTCGCTCTCCCAATTGGGAAGCAGTCAAGAGTAGTGAGGATTATGCCAAGAGATTAAAACTCAGGCGTGTGGCGATTGCCCAACCCTGAACGCCCCTGGGAGTGGCGGAAAAATAACAAATAATAATTAGCAATCACGAGCTGCCACTGCACCAAGGAAGAAAATAGAGTCCCTGCCAAGATATGTGCAAAAGATGATTATTGTAAAGTTTTGTTGAAAATATGGTTTGCTACTGATTTTGATTTGGAGAGTGAGACGGCAAGAGACATATTAACTATTTCTGGAGTTAAGTTAATGGGACTTAGACAAAATTTATCTTGAAAACAGGCTCAAACCCAGTAGTCACAACCATTTAAGGTCATTTAGCCTTTTTCCTTGCTGCGGCTGGGTTTGAGGCTCATTTACCCCCATCGAGCTAAATCCCTTACCCAGAGAGGAATAGAGGCCGATTTCAGCTCATAATTTGTTCAAGTCCCATTAATGTGTGTCACTCTAAAGAAGGAGGATCTTCCTTAAAAAATTTCCCCCAATGCTCCTCCCAACAGTCTGATAGTCCATAAAACTTTTTGCCAGAAGCAGTCTGTTCAGTGGCTAACCAAGGCTGAGAATGTAGAGTTTTGCCTCGTAAAGCTTTTGAAACATTAGTCGCTTCTACTTTAGTTAAATCGTCAACAAGATACTGATTAATTATTCTAGAAATTTCTGCGCCAATAACTCGTTTCTTCCCTCTAGCTCTTAATTCTACGAGTGACCAAAAAATTTTTGGAGCTAATCCTTGTTGCGATATATGAACACCAATTAATTCATTAGGGACTTGTACGCTATTAGCCTTGTGTAACGGCTCTATCTCCTGGCTATCTTCAAATAAAGAAAGCTGAACGAACTCTGGATCTTCATCCTCTTTTTTCCTATAACGAGGTTCGTTAACTTTGTTAGAGGTCTGATTTGGTATAGTTACACCTGCAACTTTAAGAATTTGAGCTATCATCTCTTTGAGTTTTTCTTCAGTTATATTTACTTCAGGAAAATGTATTGCCACGTCACCAGCAGGTTGCTCTTCTTCAAATCTTTCTACCAAATATCGTGCTAAAATACTATCTGATTTTGTTTCTAATAAAAGTTCGATTCCAGCTTTATTAAGCGATTCATTTGATAAAATAGTGACAGTATCTTTAACCGCTGAAATAAAATTTTCAAATGCTTCAATACGATGAAAAGGTAAATCATTACCTATTATACACAAATAAACATTACTACAATAAATATGTTTTATTATGAAAACAGCAAGAGGAGAGACTCTGAAAGAATGTTCTTCTCTTACTTCATAATTCTTAGTAAAATCCGCTTCTAAGGGAATTTCCATACACTCTAAGAGACGCTCACGTACCATGTCCCTAACTGCAAGACGTGTCCACCTCTCATAGTAACCATACATTCTTGTGAAGCTTAGGAGGGACTTTAAGCTTGTTCCGCGTCGCAATTCTGAAGTGTGTTTTCCATAGATTAATCTCAGAAGCAGCCTTGTTTTCAGAAAATAACAGGGATGGCTTGGATATACTGGATAGTATAAATTTGGTAATATCGGGCGACTTCCACTTAAACTATTGGGCATTAACAAAGCAACAACTATATGGGAGAATGACCAAATTTCAGGTTCACTGCCCAGCATTAAATGAATATCCCGTAGAATGTCAAGGAAATAGCGAACATTGTGCCATGAAGTTGCTGCAATTAAACTTATAGCTTGATTGGCAGTCTCTGACGTGAGAAACGTTGATTTGATTACTTTTGCATATCTCAATATAGCCTGAGAAAATTCATGCCAATTAGGCTGACGCCGCCAACCAGTTAAACGATGATCTTTTTTGTCTGGTCCTTTTTGTTCTTCTAGGTTTTCTACGTATTCAATACGTTTGGAAAGCACTTGTACTAAGTCAGGAGTTTGAAGGTGATAAACAATGTCATCTGAACGGACATCTAGAAATCCAGATTCCCGACCTCGGTAGTAGGTTCCCTCACGCATGGTAATAATAACTGTCGCCCCAGTCTGATTAGCTAGTTTGTGAGCAAGCGTATAAACTATTCTTTGATACCGATCTGATGTTCTATCTATATTATCAAGGAAGACTACAACACCTTTTTTGCTTTCCTTTGCATAGTATCTCCAACTTCTTTCAAGGAACTGAAACGGTGAGTTAGAAAGCTCATTTAATTTCTCTGCCTCTCTTTGAGCTAACAATTGTATATCTTGTTTAAAAATTTCTGCATATGGACCTTTTCGCAACTCTTGCAATTCTCGTCCGAATATTTTTCGGAGAGTTTCGTATTCATAAGCTTCAGGACGCTTTTGTTTCCATTTATTAGTAATTTCTTGTAATAGATACTTATTGATAGTTTCTGGCGTCTCATCAAATTCATTGATTAAATCGATAATTAAAAAATTAAATGATTTTCGAGGATTTTTTTGATCTGTTTCAATTAAAACTTTATTAACTAAAGTTGACTTACCACATCCTACCGAGCCTGTAATCAAAACTACTCGCCCCTTCCGATCTCCTGACTCGGTAGATAAAAACTCAGCTTTTTCATAATCGGGTGAAATTTCAGTAGCGTCTGAAATATAGATAGGTGCTGTGTCCTGAAGTGTACGCTTTAAGTCACCTTGATATTGATCGAGTTTCGGATTAGTAACAAAGCATTGCTCTAACATCATACGACGACCAGGATCAACAATCTCGCCAAAGAAATAGTCGTAAAATTCCCGAATATATCTTTCAGACTCAGCCGAGCGTGACCAGCTTACTCTTGGAAGTTTTGAATTTGGTGTTACACAAAATTCAGAAGGTACAGAATTCAATTCAGAAAAATGCTCTTCAATTGAGCCATTAAGAACGCATGGCTTCGCAAGAACATCCCAAAAAAGATCGAAATGTGTTGTATCTGATAAAAGATTTCCAAAGTAGATACAGTGTAGATCATTTATCCTTCTATTGCGAAATGGAATAGCTTGTATAAGTATCCACTCTGCTCCGTTAGTAATTACAGCATATGGCACTCCAGTTTCTTTAGCATAACCTTCGGCTTGCTTGATAACTTCGGTAACCGCTGGACCAAATGAAGAACAAACATAACTAAGCTGATAAAATGTTTTCTTTAATCCCGTTTGAGGACGTCTAAATGTTTTGCCAACACGTTTTGCTTCAATGATAAATCGGGGAATACTATCTGCTGAAACCAAATAATCTGTAAAACCAATGTGCGGAACCGGATGTTCAGGATTAAAATCATCTTTTTTCCAGCCAAGAGACTCAAGAATAGAATCAATAATTAAAAGACGAGTTTTTGCCTCATTAGACTCAGTTAAAAGACCAGCCTTATTTCCATAAGTATTACGCAGCTCAGAAAGTTTTGCTGCTGCTACTTCACGAGTCGGACTATCGCTGCTTGAAATCTTTTTTTCTAATGACATACTGTATTCTCCTTATTCTCAATAGGATTTGAATAGGCTACTGGAACATAAAGGCTAACGAAATTTTGGGCTATAATAAGTGTTTTACTGACCGATGGTTCGTGATGCCAGTTTTTGGGAGAGCTACAGAGCTTCTTTAGATTAAAGATATTTTATAGCAAGCCCAGCAGCAATCGTTACTTAGACCACCCCACATGAGCATCCGATCCATGGAAAAGAAAAATTTTTCTTGAGGGTAGCCATCCCCTTCACGGGCAGCTACCGTCGCCTTATTGAACCAAACACCCAAGCTCTCTGCTTTTCTGCAAGCATAGATCATATTTTATTCAAACGCCACGTCGTAATATCTTGATGGCACAGGTGATGCCAAGATAGAGAGTTGAGCTGGAAAGTGAGGGCAAACATGGCAAGAAAAGTTAAAGGAATCGCGATCGCAACACTAGCGCTGTTTGCCGTTGGATGTACTCCTCAGATGCCCTCACAAGCACCATCCTCACCACCCCCTCAAGTCACCCCAGCCAAACCGAAAGCTCAGAAGCCGACTGCTCAAAAACCGATTGCTCAAAAGCCTGTCGCCCAGTCTCCAACAGCGAACAATCCCAACTTGTTGACGGGAAATCCCAGCAATGCAACTGCCAGCACTGCCAACGCTGACAACTACTTGATGGTCAAGCCCCAGTACGCTCTTTCGTACAACAACAGCAAAGGAACGGCGAACTGGGTAAGCTGGCAGAGTAATAAATCTTGGATTGCCACTCTCGATCGCAGCAACGATTTCCGCCCCGATACGTCTCTCCCCGCTGGTTTTTACCAAGTCCGCCCCAACGACTACACCAATACGGGTTATGACCGTGGTCATATCATCCCCTCCGGCGATCGCACTGCTAGCAAAGCAGATAACTCAGCTACTTTCTTGATGACTAATATGCTTCCCCAAGTACCGGAACTGAACCGGGAAGTATGGCGCGAATTCGAGGAACACTGCCGCCAGCTCGTCTCTCAAGGCAAAGAACTCTACATCATCGCGGGACCTTACGGGAAAAAGGGAGCGATCGCCAACGGGAAAGTGACTGTACCAACTGATAACTGGAAAGTGGTACTCGTTCTCGACAAACCCGGCAGCGGCTTGCAGGGCGTCACCGCTCAAACCCAAACGATTGCAGTGTGGATGCCCAACGACAAGACGATCGCTAACACTGACTGGAAGCGCTATATCGTTACTGTTGATGATGTACAGAAAAAAACGGGCTATGACTTTTTCTCCAACGTTCCCGTGACGGTGCAGAAAGTCATTGAAAGCAAGCGCTACAATCCCTAAGTCTCAATGCTAGTGGTGCTAATCCCAGCCAAATTATTATCTCTAGTGATGCCAGCAACATAGATGTGAATTTCTGGCGACTGACCAACCCGGTAAACCTTTATATCGGTGAGGTTTGATTTGAGGAACTCCACCAGTTTTCGGTATCTGAGCGCCGTTGCTTTCTCCTCGTCGCCATACCAGTCCTGCTCCTCAATTGCTGGCGCAAAGAATTCATCAACGGCGATCGCCTGCACCGGAGAGCTGGCGGGATGTCCAGCAAGTTGCAGCAGCTTCGCCGGGGTGAGCGGCTGACCGTCTGATTTCCAGCAGAACGGAACCAGAAGCGATTCTGATTCGCTCATCCAGAGTAGACCCTCGGCAGCAGAAGAGAGTTTAGCGGTGATGGTGTCGGTCATGGGGTGCGGTTGGTTTTATTCCAGCTTAGCCTTCTCGTTCCATCCGTTGCTGCCATTGCACAGTAGATAAGATTACTAAAAAGGTGCTGCTCCTATTACCAGCCTCAGAATGCGGATTTGTAATGGTAGCATCTAAATAAAAGGAATGATATCAATCACATAATTAAGTGACAAATATCACAACAGATCGCAAATTATGGAGTATATTTCAATCATAAGTTTTGTTAAATAAACATTAGCTGCAATAGAATTGAACAATGACTGTATATATAATAAAACCCGGCGATCATTTATTCTATGAGTGTGCAGGGTATTCTCATCATGGTATATATTGCGGAGATTTTCATTACAACAACAGATTTTATAAAGATGTTGTCATTCATTATCAAGGAAAATTAAAAAGTGGGCAAATAAGAGGTCTTTCGTATGAAAAATTTGCTTCAGAAAAAGATATTTATATAGTTCAATATAAAGAAGGTTCATGTTATTCCGATGAAAATGTTGTTAATAGAGCAATTTCTAAATTAGGTGAACCAGACTACAATCTTTTTGGAAACAATTGCGAGCATTTTGCTCATTGGTGTAAAACAGGTAAAAAAAATTCCGATCAGGTTAATCAGGCAATTAAAATGGCTGGTGGTGTACTAGGAGTAGTGGCAGTATTATTACTACCAGAATTCGCACTCCCTGGCGGTGTTGTCGCTACTATTGTTGCAAATGGTCTTATTGGAGCGGGTGGATTAAAATTAGGGGAATTTGCTGCCAATCTATTTACTAAATCTACAGATTACGAGTATAAAACCCATTAAAGACGTGCATCCTAAGATAATCAACGTAGATGAAACCTCTCTAATTAAAACTTCAAGCCATGACGAGAAACATTATTTAGACGTTTTGAAACATATTGATCTGTCTGAAATTTAAACAGAGTGAGGCGGCGATCACATCCAGAATAACCAAACCAGGAGAGAGCGATCGCCTCCATCCAGACCAAACCCAACTCATCAGATAGCGTCGCACCTCTGCCTTGCCATACACTAAAAGCGTCATAAATGACGTTTTTGCTTTGGGGGGCGATCGCCTTCACCCATCAAGTCCATCAGGTAGCGATCGCCCCAGCTAAAAACGCGAAGCTTCGCGCTTTTCACTGCCGTTAGGTTTAGAAGGCGCTCATGATTCCGCTTTTTGGGTAAGACTATTACTGTAAAAAAAAACTGAAAACAATGAGTATTGCTAGTAAAATTTTTGTAATCTTACTGGGAAGCTTAGCTATTTTTAGCGGTTATTCTGTCGTTACAATGTTTTTGGAAAGAGCCCCTAAACCTTGGTATGTTCATATAGGCTCTTATCTGTTCCTGGCATTCTTATTTGCAGTTTGTGTACTAACTGCGATCGCTTGCTTTTTACTTTTGTTTACAAAAGCTTGGGAGAATTACACTAAAAATTGTGATTATGATTATGATTACGTAGAGGAGGGCGAGACAAAAAACCCTCTACCTGTCAAAATTGAGGTACAAAAAATAGTAGAATCAGATGCACTTCTTGATGATAAATCAATCAATATTCCCTGCGAAGTATTCTGGCTTAATCAGTGGTATCAAGCCCAAATCATCAGGGAATTAAAATTACGAACCGGGATTGGCAAACAATTTTGTCGAGTTTACCTTGTTGAAATTGGCGAAATCGGCGCCCAACCCGTCCGCCAATGGCTCAGCGCCGACCTCATCCGCCAACCATCGGGGGAAAGGTGGGAACCAGAGGAATATCACTAGGAAGGTGCGCTCGCTTCAACCAAAAACGCGAAGCTTCGCGCTTTTGACTCCACCTCCCAAGCCTCCGCTTTCTGCTAATCAATCTTCATCCATTAACTCTTGGGCGATTTTGTCGAGGCGATCGTTTGCATCCTTGGCAAGGCGAACGCACCCCATGCAGATAGCAGCACTGCCAGATGTGGCAGCAGTTCCTTCTGGAACCTTGCCACACAGCAGAAGTGATGCACCAGCCACAGCCGCACAAGCTGATATACTGCTTGCTATTAGAGCGGCATTGAAGCTATAACGAGCTTGGCGCAGGCGTTCGTTGGCAATTTTCGTTTCTATCGCAGAGTGAGGTTTGGGGGTTGGTTTGGTTTTCATAGTCGTGTAGAACCTGTAAACGTCCTACTTCTACTGTGGAGCCAAAAGCCTGAAACCCTGACTAGGCAATGGTTTCGTTGTTTACATTTTTTGGTTTATCTATGATTATTTTATGCTTTCAATGTGATTGCGTTAAGAGTTCATTAAAAGCCTTAGTTAATTTGTAACGTGCCTTAGAAGATATGAAAAGAATAACTTATGTTGCAACAGAGGTAGGTTTACATAAGGCAAATAAAGCGCTAAGAAATGTTGGTTCAAAGGTTATATTGGCTGACGTCACTATGTTAAGTCCTAGTACAATTAGAAAGTTTTTCAGTAGAGAGCCAATTCAAAAAGATTCATTTAAAAGGATATGCGATCAACTAAAATTAGATTGGAAGGAAATTGCAGGAGAAACCGAAGATAAAAATTTTGAACAGATAGACCAAAGACAAATAGAACCTATCTTTAAGATGACAATGGAGGGAGAAGCAGTGCAGACAGTTACTCGCGTAGTCCTTCCTATTGACGAACAAGGTCAAGAAATAAAAACTGCTGCTGTTGTTTTGGAAGGCGATATCAATTCATTTAAAATCGACCTCTTAATTTTGCAAGAATTTTTTTCAGAGCAATATCCTGGCAGTAGTTTAAAAATTAAAGCTATTAAACAAGGGAGTATCAAACTAATAATAGAAGGCAGTCAAGAAGATATCGATATACTTTTATCTGATTTTGAGTCAGGAGAACTAACAGAAATTAATGGTTATCCTGTTCAAAATATCCAAAGATTGGTGGAAAATCCAGAAGATGATGAAAGCAGCGAACAAAAGTGGCGTTTAGTAGAAGAAATTCGTACTAATCAAATTCAAGGGCGAGACTTGCGTTGTATTGACTTGAGTGATGCTGATTTGAGTGGTGTCAACCTGAGCGGTGCTGATTTGAGCGGTGCTGATTTGAGCGATGCTGATTTGAGTGGTGCCAACCTGAAGAATGCCGACCTGAGGCGTACCGACCTGAGCCGTGCTGACCTGAGCGATGCCTACCTGAGCAATACCAACCTGAGCGATGCCAACCTGAAGAATGCCGACCTGAGGCGTACCGACCTGAGTGATGCCGACCTGAGCCGTGCTGACCTGAGCGATGCCTACCTGAGCGATGCCTACCTGAGCAATACCAACCTGAGCGATGCCGACCTGAGATATGCCTACCTGAGATATGCCTACCTGAGCCGTGCCTACCTGAGCCGTGCCTACTTGAGCGATGCCTACCTGAGCGATGCCTACCTGAGCGGTGCCTACCTGAGCGGTGCCTACCTGAGCAATGCCAACCTGAACAATGCCGACCTGAGCGATGCCGACCTGAGCGGTGCTAACCTGAGCGGTGCCGACCTGAGCGATGCCGACCTGAGATATGCCAACCTGAGCGGTGCTAACCTGAGCAATGCCAACCTGAACAATGCCGACCTGAGATATGCCTACCTGAGCGTTACTAACCTGAGTGGTGCAAATGTTGAAGAGACCAAATTCAGCTACAGCAAAGGAATTTCCGAAGAGATGAAGCAAGACCTAATCAAACGAGGCGCAATCTTTGAAGACTCCCCAGGAGAGCGCTCCCCCATCCTCACCCACTAACTCCTCCCCTAAAATCAAAAGCCGTTGTAGGTATAAATTTAAAAAGATGCGTTCGACGTAATATGACCTACGACCCCGTGCAGCTCAACCACCGTGAAATGCTTTGTTGGCTGGCATCCGGCTTAATCTCCTATTTAGAACGAGTCCGCGCTGGAGAAGTCGATCCGTTTCCTTATCCCGATGACCTGCTGCGGGGTGTGAACCAGCTTTTGATTGCCTGCGCGGTGCAGGAAGTAGACCGAAGTAAACTACCCAAGAGCGTCCCCGACTTCGTGCAGCAGTGGGCGACTTTACCTTTAGCAGCGTGGCCGCTGAGGTTGGATGGATGGAATGGCATCGAGGATTGCTTGATTGATGCCGGAGCGTACCCGACCCAACTTTGCGAGAAGCTGGCGCGAGGGCGGGGTTAGTTCATGGAGTGCGGTCTGAGCAGTAATATTACAGAGGGGAAAAGTTTAACTAATTAATCCGTTGGGAGAATATACTGATGAATTTTTCCTCTAGCAGATTTAAGCTTTGAATATAGCTTTATAGCTTTTGAACATTAAAAAAACAAAGGGAGAAACCAAATATGCCTTTCCCGCTAATAGAACTTGCTGTTCCAGTGCTTGTTAAAGGCGTTTATCATGCTGCAAAGCACGGTGGAAAGCACGCGACAAAATACGCTATCCCAGGATTTTTCTAAAAGTTAAGTTAATTCTTGGTTTTATTAATGAGCGAGTCTTGGGTACTTGATGTTGCCAGTAATGTTGAGTTGTTCCTCCCATTATTAATAGGCTGCCATGAGTTAGTTTAAAGCTAATTTTTAACTCTTTCTTAAATTTGTGCCTAAGCATGAATGAGCGAGTTTCACCAAAACTTAGAGAAGCAATTGTTGGATTTTCACCAAGTTCTTTTTCATCGTCACTGTGCCAAGCTATGCTATCTGAATTATCACGATATAAATTTAGCAAAACACTATTAAAATTTTCACTATGTATTCCCTCAGTTTGACTTTTAATATATTCCAAATTAGAAGTCCAGGGATTGGGGTCCATCCTTATTTTTGAGTATGTGTAGATTTTTCCTCGATCTCCATACCAAGCAGTTAGCCTTGGCAAAACAACTTTTTTACCGTACAGAAAAGCACTTTCTTGTTCCCACTGTATGTTTTCATACAAATCAGTAAATATAGCGCTACTTTCGTCTTTGTTAAAAAAATTACGATATAATACTATTTCAGCATCGGGTAAGGAGAACACTTGGCCCTGGTTTCTGTTGACCTCTTCGCTAAGGTTATCAAAAAGTGAAAGCTGTTTACAAGTAAAGTCATCTAGTTTCATAGTGAAATTAACAGGAGTAAAAAATGAATTGTTTTCAAATCATTAAGGGTGTTCTTGACGAAGCATACAATGATATTGAAGGAAGTGAAGCAGAAAAGGATGAATTCATTTTAGATGCTTTAGAAGACCTCCGCGAACAGTATTCTAAGCTTCTCAAGGGCATAGATATAGATTACAGCTATCCAGTTACCAGATTCGCTTACATATACGCTTATGTTACATCTCATGCGAATATAGTTTGTTCTGTCATTGAAAAGAGCCATGATTTGAAGTTACTTTTTGACAAAAATAAAGTGAATGTGGCTTGTATTGGAGGGGGTCCTGGTAGTGACTTTCTAGGAATTTTAAAATACTTGATGCTTAATGACAAAAAAACTACTATAAAGTTTCAACTTTGCGATAGAGAGAAGACGTGGGCAGAGTCTTGGAGTGATGTTGATGATAAAGTCGATCCGGAATTCCGTATCTCCACTTCCTATTTACCTCTTGATGTTACTGACCCTAAAGATTGGAAAAATCACACAAAATATCTCCAGTCAGATCTGTTTACTATGATTTACTTTATGTCAGAAGTACGTGCTTTTAGGGATAATGTTGATGCCTACTTTGAAAACTTGTTTAAGAGTGCTAAAAGCGGTGCATTATTCCTTTTTGTTGATAACAACAACTCAAACTTTTATGATTGGTTTGATGAGTTGGCTAAAAAACATGGTGTTCAAATTATCGAGAGTAAAGAAACTTCTATGATTCCTCCCAGCGATGAGAATAAATATGACCTTTGTGAGTATTACGATAAATTTACTTATCCAAAGCTAAAAGCTAATGTTGCATATAGAATTGGACGTAAACTTTAAGCTATTGCAGTAGTCACGGCAGCATAATCGGGTCGAGGCAGGTGTTTCTCCTGCCCCACGTATGCCCCGGGGAGGGCTGGGGAGGGGTGTACTGCATTGAAATGCAAAGCGCTGTAATTAAATGATACAAGCAAATTACTAAAGTTCATCAGTAGAAAGCAATCGCTTCCATCCAGACAAAGCCCAACTCATCAGGAGAGAGCGCAACTCTGCGTTGTCCGACATCAAAAACGTCATTTATGACGCTTTTCATTTCCCAATGGTTAACCTCTGCCCAAAAATACTGTGACCATTGGGAGTGGGGAGCTGCAACCTGCGCCACTTCCTAAGAAAACCTGAGTTCGACGCAAGCGGAGAGTCTCGCTCTCCTCTACCAGGATAGCCCCCTGTGGCACTTAATTGTATATCCTACTAAAATTGAGGAAACCCATGACTATTTTGCCAATAAAAGTGTGGAAATCAATCCTAAACAGCAAATTCCTAGCTCAGTAAATTCACCTTCAGCCTCTCCAGAATATTGGACAACTGTTCGCCAGTCCATCTATTCCTGGTTGTCTGAAAAAGCTCCTTCTTTAGCTCAGCTCTATAAAGGTGCTGTGTTCTTGATTTTTGAAAAACCTATTCCTGGCCGTTTACGGTTCGTAGCTCATGCTGTTCGGGAAATTCGCAATCGTTTACCAGACTATTTCGGTGTTCAAAATGGAGAGACGGTTAAATATAAAAAAGAGCTAGACCAGCTTTCTGAAACTTGGCGGATGAGTGGATTCAGCATAGATGGATTCCCTTCAGATAGCAACATTAATGCTGAAACTAGCCAACCTTCTCTTTCTCCTGACATTCCTATACCGCGTCAATTGTTTAGGGAATTTCAACAGCTTCTCGAAAAACATCATGCAGTTCCTATCAAAAACACGGAAAAAGCGCTCAACTTTTTTAAGAGCTGCGTTCCGGCGAATGAACCGCTCCCAAATACATTGATTCCCATCGCTAAGCATTGGTGGGAGATCACAGAGTGGTTTATGGAAAAAACCCATGAGAATTGTCAAACCGATGTAGCAGAGCGTGATGACCTGGATTTATGCTATAAATTTGAGTTATTTGAATCATTTCTTGAAACAATTGTTAAAAGTTTTTATAATACGACAGATATACTGGATGAAATCCTAAAAAATGCTAATTCTGACTTGGTGGAGGAAGCTAATCCTGACTTGGTAGAGAAAGCTATTCCCTTACTTATTCACCCTCAGCAACGCTCTTACTTTTTTAACCGTCTCCAAAATCCACAGTGGATTGAGCCATTAAAGAAAAAACATTTTTTTGAAAATCCTCCCCAAGTTATTGATAAATCTGACAATGGTACTATTAGTCTCCCATTTTGGCCGGAGTCTCGCTATTTAGCACGGATGGCTGTACACGAGCCTAAGGCTGTTATGGAAATTGCACTCCAAATAAAAACGGATAATCCTAGAGTTCAAGAGCACTTTGTTGAAGCCGCATTGCAAATTTCCCCCGAACTAGCCGTGACACTCACTGCTAAAGTAAAAGATTGGATAGAGTCTCCGTACTATTCAGCTATCTTTCCAGAGAAAGTAGCTACCTTTGCATTACATCTTGCTAAGGGTGGTCAAGTAAAAAAAGCCATTTCTATATTTAGTTTGCTGCTTGGTTTCAAGCAAAACTCCATCGCAGAGAATGAGAGGACAGGTAAGGAGCGAACTCATCGTCTTTCTTCTAACCTTCAACCTCGACTTAAATATTGGGAGTACGAACGAATTCTTCAAGAATATGTGCCAAAGTTGGTGACAGTTGACGGAGAAAAAACCTTAAAAATGCTTTGTAGTTTGCTTTATGAAGCAATTAAATTTTCTCGACCATCAGCAGAGGAGCATAATCAACAGGAAGGTTCCCCTATCTGGGAAGATGGTTCAATTTATTGGCGACCCGCTATTGAAAACCATCCTCGAAACCTTTCCACCGAAACCAGAAGGCATCTAGTAAGTGCAATACGAGATGCTGCGGAGCAGATCATAAAGGCAGACTCAGCCAAATTACCTTCACTTGTGGTAATCCTAGAGAAGCAGCACTGGCGAGTTTTTCACCGTATTGGGCTCTACTTAATTCACAAGTTCCCTAATTCAGACTTTAATCTCATTGCTGAGAAGCTAACTGACCACAAATACTTTCATAATTCTGATGACCAAGATTATGAGTATGCAATTTTAGCTAAGGAGCATTTTGCCGAGCTTTCTCCCGAACACCAGGAGAAGATTCTTAATTGGATTGAAAATCCCGAGATAGATTTATATGGGCCAGAAGATTTAAGGGAAAGAGCTTCATGGGTAAGACGCTGGCAGTGGAAAAAGTTAACTCCTCTAAAGGATAGTCTTCCTACCAAATGGCAGCAGCAGTATAAGCAGTTGGCTAGTGAATTTGGTAATATGGAACTTGACAAGCTTCTGTTAAGAGGGGTAAGTGAAGTTAGCGTTGGTCCGCTATCTCCCAAAACTGCTTTCGAGCTGGAATCCATGAGCAATGAGGAGCTAATTTCTTTCCTAAAAAATTGGCAGCCTTCCTCCAGTTACCCTTTTAAACCATCCGCCGCTGGATTGGGCTCTGAGCTATCAAAAGTTGCAGAACGTTATCCTGAGCGATTAGCGCTGATAGCTGATTACTTTCAATATTTGCAACCAGAATACGGGTGCGGTTTGCTTCGGGGACTATGCAAAGCACTTACTATTACAAGAGTGCCAGGGGAAGAATTAAAGGAATTTTCTTGGCACTCAATTCTTAAGCTTTGCTGTTGGATAGTACACGAATCGCAACAGATTCAGGAGCGCGAGACAACAGATATAAATAGTTACTGGTACGAAGCACGTCGTGCGGTAGCAGATTGTCTTCAGGTTGGTCTTGAGGTCGAGGGTGAAATTGGAATTCCCATTGACCTACGCAGTGAAGTTTGGAAATCTTTAAGCCCTTTAACACTCGATCCAGATCCTACGCTAGACCGCGAAAGAAATAGAATAAGTATGGATTTGCAAACGCTTTCTCTAAACGCAGTTCGTAGTGAAGCGATGCACGCTGTTGTGCGTTATGCGCTTTGGGTGCGACGCCACTTTCAGCAAATGGCTAATGCTAGAGAACTAATTGCGCGGGGGTTTGACGAGATACCAGAAGTTCGGCTTTTACTTGATACTCATCTTGACATAGAACAAGATCCCTCGCTTACTATCCGTTCAGTCTACGGTCAGTGTTTCCCTTGGCTCCTTTTGCTAGATTCTAACTGGGCAATTGAAAATGTGGCAA
Organism: Actinomycetota bacterium; assembly: GCA_050262755.1. GTDB lineage: Bacteria > Cyanobacteriota > Cyanobacteriia > Cyanobacteriales > Microcoleaceae > JBLNEP01. The sequence goes on from JBLNEP010000169.1 coordinate 18,119, forward strand.
AAATTTTTCCACAGGCTGAAACTTTAAGCGAGCTACGCGGTGCAGCTTGGGAAGGTTATATCACTTTAGGGCCTGTATTTGATGGTGTTTTCGCGGTTTTGTTTGGAGAATATAGCCATGCAGTTGAAAAACTCAATTCAGCCGATAGTAAGAAAGAAGAAATTGCCGATCTTGATAAAAAACTTGCAGAGCATCTGATGACACTGTATTGGCGTGGAAAGCTAAGTATCGAGCAATCAGATGGTTTGCTGGCGCAGTTCTATAGGCAAGCATCTGATGCACTTCGTGGTTACGCTTTTAACTTTGTAGGGCGGAGTCTACATAACACAAAAGAGGAGATAGATCCAGAAATCCTCAAGGGACTCCAATTACTTTGGGAAAAGCGCCTTGAGATAGCAATTAGCTCAGGGAACCCTACAGCAAGTGCTACTGAACTTAGCGCCTTTGGCGAGTGGTTTGCATCAGGGAAGTTTGATGATATTTGGGCGATTGAACAGCTCAAAAAGGTTCTTGAGTTAGTTGGTAATGTAGCACCAGATTCTTTAGTTGTTGAACGCTTAGCTGCACTTGCTGAAATAAAACCTGAGTTAACGGTTGAGTGTCTCAGAAGGATTCTTAATACAGAGGAGAGAGCATGGCAACTTTACTGGAGGTTAAAGCAAGTTAAAACTATTTTGGCTACTGCTATTGAAGGAAACAACGAAGAAGCGAAGCGGACAGCCGAGGATATTATTCACCGTTTAGGTGAGTTTGGCATTGGAGATTTTCGGGAACTGCTTTCAGGTTGAATGTCTCGCTTATCCTAGTAACAGCGATAAAATAACGTACGCACTCCGCCCCAAAAACTCGACACGAACACCTAAATGTAGTTAACGGTTAATAGTCAACATTAACCGCTAACCCAAGATTACTTCAAACTCAACGCCCTGGTCTGCACTTGAATGAGTAACCGTTCTGCACTCTGTTTAATGGCATCATCAGGGTGCATATCTTGAATGTCAATTAACCGGATAGCCGTGTCTTCAACTTCCTGCAATAAAATTAATTCATCAGGAGTTAAAGCATCTCTCAAATTATCAGTGGCAACGCCCAAATCTTCAGCTAATTTCTTTGCCTTGCGCCCAAAGACTACCAAAGTAACTCGTTGGGAAGCATTGACATAAAGCCATTTGCGATTGTTTTCTGAGAGTTCGGGATGGCGATCGATGTATGCCTTAATTGCGTCAGTTAGGCAGCGGCGTGTTTGCTTGCTGGCGAGTCGAGCAATTTGCCACTGTTCTAGCGCTTGATTTTGTTGAGGTTGCCAGCCTGTGATATTTTGAATCCAAGACCGCATCCCTATATCAGCGAACTTCTCTAGGCTGTACTCAGCGATCTCGTTGCCCTCAAGTGCGTAGTGTTTAATGACAGTAGTGCAGAAGTCAGAACGAAGGATTTTAACTTTCCCGCCTTTTTTGGTGTATTCGCCTGACAGGTTCAAATCCTTACCAATCCAGGGTTGTAGCCGTTTGGGAGCCTGATTCACTGTCGTGCTGTAAATTGTTATTGTTCCCATGTCAGTATTATTCCCAAATCATTAACATGGCTATGGATTAATTTAATTTGAGCCTCACTAATCCCCCCAAATAGATGAATCCTTTTTTTATGGGTTGGGTAATACTTCCCGTAAACTAATACTTGTCCGATTGCCTGCTTCCACCCACAAACATCTTTTACCTCAATTATTTCTGTAGGTGTTAAAACATCAATTCTACCAGCAGGTGTTACAACTTCAGTTTCCCCATTGAGTTCTATAGCTAATCTATCTCTGTATTTACCTTCAATTAATTCTGCATACCTTTTTTTATTTGTACGCAATGGTGGCATACCTACTAATTTACAACCTTCTACTGTGCATTTTCCTTCTGCATAAAAATGTCTGATTACATCTAAAGCAAAAACCATTTTAAAAATCTTGAGCTTTCCCCCTCTCTTCTCAGCAGTTAAAGCAAAACAAATATCCTTACCAATCCAGGGTTGTAGCCGTTTGGGAGCGACTTTGCTTGACAGGTCTAAAACCAGTTTTGAGATTGCTTGTTTACTAACCCCACATAAAATAGCAAGTCCAGATTGACTCATTCCACTTTCACCAGTAGCTTGAACGGTGAAAAACTCAACGCCATCTTCCACAACGCGAATAATCTGCGCCATAATGACTATTGCTCCATCTAGTGTGCGAGCGATATACCTGCAACGTTGACCCTCGTAAAGTAAGCGTTGCAGGTATTGTTTTGCTATAATAATATAGCATATTAATTGTACAAGTACAAGCGAAAAGGTATGTTATATGGCAGTTAAACGCGCTCAACGCCGAGAATATGGTGAGAAAAAAGTCTACATGAACAATGCAGTGACACCTACAGCCCAGGTGGGTTTAGATGCGATCGCTTCCTCGTTTGGTTTATCGCGTTCAGAGTTATTGGAGAGAATTGGACGGGGTTTATTGCTGGTGATACCTGCGACTGGGGAGAAGGGAGATTCAGGCGATCTGGATCGTGGCTGTTAATAGATACGCCCTCGCCACCTAATCGCTAATTTGAAAAGCACGGAACTCCGCGTTTTTTGTGGATGCGATCGCCTTCACAAATCAAATCTCAGTCAACCCCCGCCCCGGCGCAAAACTGGGGGTTTGTGTGTAGGGTAATGGAGGCTGATGAGTTACAAATTGTTACGTATTCATGCAGCAATGCAGTAAAGAGAGAGATAATGTAGAGGTCGAATTGGAACATATTTACAGCGTACAAAGTGAGTTGAGACTTTGTTTGGGAGCGTTTGTTTACGCGAAATTACGAAAACACATGATTATCCTTAATATTAGAGCAAAGTAATAGTTATGGCAGTAGGATTTGAAGAAAAAGGCAGACAATTCATAGAAACCGATCCTGGCTCTAAAGCTGGTAAAGAAGGAGAAAAAAAAGTTTGGGAAGCTGTAAAAAAAGCATTTAGTAACCGAAATTGTATAGCTTATTGGGGATATCCAATTTTTTCTAAGACAGGAGAAAGCCGTAAAGAGCCTGATATTTTTATTGTCGATAAAGAATTAGGTTTAATCATTATTGAAGTTAAATTAATTAGTATTAATCAAATAACTAAAGTAGACGGTCATTCATGGCAGTATCAAAACTTTTATGTATCAAATGGTAATCCGTATCAACAAGCAGAAAATCAACTATATGCTATTTTAGGGTATTGTGATAAAGAACCTGAAATTAGGCGTAAAGTTAGAGGAAGATGCTTAGTAGCTTTACCATTTATTACAGGAGAGCAATGGCAACAAAGCGGATTTGACAGACTTCCTAATTGTCCACCTATTATCTTTCAAGATAAGCTTGGAGAAAAAACTTTAATTAAAGTTATTGAAACAACACCACCAGTTCAAGTAGGTAAAAATCTTGATGAAACTGAATGGGAAATTTTATTATCAGTAGTTGGTGGAGGTAATATTTATCGTAAGCCCCCCATTGAAGTTACCGTAATTAACCAAAGTAAAAAAACGCGCTCTAGTATAATCAATCAACTTTACCAGCGTCTTTATGAATTAGACCTCCAACAAGTTCATATTGGTACAGAAATTCCACCAGGAGCGCAAAGAATTAGAGGTATTGCTGGTTCAGGTAAGACAGTATTACTGTGTCAAAAAGCAGCTAATATGTACCTGAAGCATCCTGATTGGGATATTGCTTTAGTCTTTTTTACCCGTTCTTTGTATGACCAAATTACTAATTTAGTTGATAAATGGATACGTCATTATAGTAATGGTGAAATTAGCTACAAAAATAATCCTCAAGCTCAAAATAAACTCAAAATACTACACGCATGGGGAGCAAGAGATAGAGAAGGTTTCTATCGAACTATATGCAAGAAACATAATGAATATCCTTTGAACGTAAGAGATACAAGTTATAAACAACCTAATGAAGGACTAGCTGATATTTGTAAACATCTTTTAGAAAAAACTGCTATCGAACCAATGTTTGATGCAATTCTAATTGATGAAGGGCAAGACTTGGTTGTAGATCCACTTGAATTAAAATATCAAGAAGATAAGCAAGTCATTTATTGGTTAGCTTATGAATCTCTACGACCTTGCGATCCTGAACATCCAGAACAACGTCGTTTAATTTGGGCTTATGATGAAGCACAGAGATTAGATGCTCAAACTATTCCCTCAGCACCAGCCATTTTTGGAAAAGATAAATCTTTTCAGCGATTTGTAACTGGTAATCATAAAGGTAACATAAAAAAATCTGAAGTAATGAGAAGATGTTACCGAACACCTGCTCCTATTTTAACTGCTGCTCATGCAATTGGAATGGGTTTTTTACGTCCAGAGGGAATGCTATCTGGAATTACTGATAAAAAGGAATGGGATAGAATTGGTTATGAAGTTGAGGGAGATTTTCGTAAAAAAGATTCTTTAATTACTTTACGTAGACCTCTAATTAACTCGCCTAATCCTATTCCTGAACTTTGGGACGAAAGTGTTATTGGTCTTGAGCTTTACAATACGAGAAATGAAGAATTAGAAGCATTAGCTAAGAATATTAAATACAATCTTGAGGTTGATGGACTTAAACCAAGTCGCCAAATATTAGTTATTGTTTTAGGCAATATTAATGAAGCAATAAAATTAGAAACTGATGTGGCTCAATCCCTCATAGCAAAAGGAATTAACATATTTATCCCTAGTGCTACTAGACCGAATCAATTGAATCCACAATATCCCAATAATGACCGAGATTCTTTTTGGTATAAAGATGCTGTAACAGTTTCACGCATTACTCGTGCCAAAGGAAATGAAGCTGATATGGTATATGTTGTTGGTTTTGATAATGTTGCTAAAAATGCTAATGATGTTAATACACGCAATCAATTATTTGTAGCGTTAACTAGAGCAAGAGGATGGGTAACGTTAACTGGTATTGGTTACTATCCCATGTATGATGAAATGCAAAAAGTAATTGAATCAGGCAACACTTTCCATTTTTATAACAAACCAAGTCAAAACGATATTACTCACGAAGATATTGATGAAGATGAGAATAATAATTAATTACAGCAGTTGCCACTGTAATGCGGTACACTCTCAATAAGTCGCAAAATTTGAGAGATTGTTTGCTAACTAATTCTACTGTACCTCATAACAGCGGGACCGCTGTAATTATCGTCAGCTATTAGTTGTCACCATAACTAATTGCCCCTGTGTTGAAATAGCTAGAGAATGCAATCAAAGCGAATACAATCATACTGATTGCGATCGCCTTCCTTTGAAAAATCGATAACTTCCCTATTTGCTCTCCAATAAACCGACCCGGATAACCTCCAAATAAGGTTCCATAGACTGGCATATTTATAAATTGGTCGTACCAAATTGTAAAATTAATTCTATCCCCATACTTGATTGGACCTTGGTGTAAATTCCACAAAGTCCCTAAGATGCCTGTAGCCAGCAAGGTTCCGCATATCGCTCCCAAATACGTCCAGCCTGTAATCTGCGGGAAATTAAACGATCTGTAGACCAGTAAGTTAATGACATAAATTAAGCTGAACAGAAGTAGTAAACAAAAAAATAGGCTGAAAATAACAGAGATAAACGCAAAACCGTAGCCCATATTTTTTATAAAAAAACAATTGGTTGTTGATGATTAACGGCGTTATTTTTCATTTCCCAAACGGCTGACCCCACCATTGCCAACATTCCTTATTGAATGGCGATCGCCACTTGTAAATCAGGTCTGATTCCAACTGAAGGCGCTGCTTCCGGCTCGCAGGTGCACCAAACCAAAACCCAATGTTCACTGCTACATCAAGAGAATAGCGTCGGTGTAATGAAATGTAGCGGCTGATATACATTTCGCAATCGTGATTAGCCCAGCGCTGGTTAGGCGATCGCTTGGTTTCCCCCACGTAGAGCAGCAGCGGCAGGGTGTTGTCAATCACGAAATAGAGGCAAAGTTCATCGCCTGGATCGGGCAGGTCCAGGCAAGCTAAGTTTTGCAGGCGTAGAGAGAACGGGTCAACCGTGTCGGGGTCAAAAGGATTGGGGGCGAGGTCGAACAATGTCCCCTGTTGTGGTGCTGAGTTTTGTTTAGCAGATTGCTGGTAACTGAAAATGCGCTGCTTCCATTCCTGCAAGGCTTCGGCACTCATCAGCAATTGAGGGGCTTTGGCGTGACTACTGGGTTTTGGTTGGGGAAAGAGTTCAAGTTGATGCACAGCGGATTCATGATTGTGACTTCCATCACTTGTACCATAGCTCTGGCTCACCCCATAGGCATCGTATTATCACGGAGACCCTACCAGGAATATCACTTGCTGCTAAGTGAAACCAGGGGATGATAAAGATGTCGAGTTCAAAGCAACCCCATGTCCCCAGTCAACCTCCTCCCCGGCGCCATCAACGAATTAATCGCCACCGTCACCGATACTCACCGCCTCACCAAAGCTGACCGCTACGGCATGATGGCCGCCATCTTGGATGAATCCATTAGTGA
>JBLNEP010000170.1:0-7905 GCA_050262755.1 Actinomycetota bacterium
CGGGGAAAAGGTGAATTGTCAAATAACTGGCGAACTATTTCTGATAACTCTGCTGTTTGAGAACCCATTTTACATTGCTCCTGACCTAAAAAAAATGGTACTATGACCTACTTCCATTCTAATACTCAGCGCTATCCGACAGAAATTTTCTCTCTTTCCCTACCTAGGGCTTGCTGAACAAAGCTAAAGCCTGCATTCATCAAGGGTACTTACGGTATAAAAAGTCCTCTCAATCACTCCCAAATCTGGTGCGAGACCTCAAAACATTTCCTATTTCCCCATTTCCCCATTTCCCCATTTCCCCCATTTTCCCCTTCTTCAGCAAACCCTACCTACCTTATAAGCAAGCTGGTCACACATCAGAACGCAACTTGCTTTAAGATCAAAAGGCGTCACTATCGCTCATTACTGCAAACAGCTCTCCTTTCTTAAGCTTTCTGCCTTTCCCAAAATCAAATGATGAAATTACCGACCCGTTCTATGGATAGCAACACTCAATTCATCCTGAAAGTCTTCCTCCTCTCCATCGCACTCTCCCTTGCGATCAAGGCTGTCGGCCCAACCCTGAGCATTCCCTCTACAACCGCTACTGCTCTCACCGCCGTATTAACTCCGAGTTTGATGGTCGCAACAGTGCTAAGCTGGCGGGCATGGCAACTGGGAAAACGACGAGAAGAGATGTAATCGTCAATGCCTTCAAGATTGCGGTTCATTCACCTCAACCTTGCTGTCATCCCACCCTCAAGCCTCAGCTCTTTCTTCAACTTTGGCTTTTAAGTGCACGGTAAACGTAGAGCCAGCAGCTAATTGACTCTCAACCGTAATGTCGCCTCCCATCATTTGGCAGTAGCGACGGCTAATAGCTAACCCTAATCCCGTACCGCCATAATTGCGCGTCGTCGAGGCGTCCCCTTGGGTGAAAGCTTCAAACAAGTGCTGCTGTTGCTCCGTTGACATCCCTATTCCCGTATCTGACACACACAAATACACCCAATCATGATTGCCAGCTCCTTCACGAGTGACTGTCAGTCGCACTATCCCTCGTTCCGTAAACTTAAGAGCATTAGACAGTAAGTTGAACAAAATTTGTCGCACCTTCGTTAAGTCAGCGTACATCGTGCCTAAATTCTGGCAGCAAGAAACTTCCAACCGATTATGATTTTTCTCAACCAATGGGTGCAGCGTTGCGACCACTTCTTCCACCAAATTCGCTAGATCAAAAGTCTCTAGGTAAAGCTCCATCCGACCGGCTTCAATCTTCGAGAGGTCGAGGATATCGTTAATGAGAGTCAGTAGATGTTGACCCGCCGAACGAATTTTTTCAATGTCGGGGAGCAGGTAGTTGAGGCTTTCTGCGACCGCTTCCTCTTGCAGAATTTCACTGTAACCAATGATGGCATTCAACGGCGTTCGCAACTCGTGGCTCATATTCGCTAGGAACGAGCTTTTTGCTCTGGAAGCTGCTTGAGCTTTGTGCAACGCCTCCTGCAACGCCACTTCGGCTCGCTTGCGCTCAGCAACCTCTAAGCGTAGTAACTTGTTCGCTCCTTTAATTTGAGCGGTGCGTTGTTCAACGGTAATTTCCAATTCTTGCTTCGCCTTCGAGAGCGCTTCCTGGGCCCGCTGACGCTCAAACCGCTCGATCGCCAGCGCCACTAAATTTGCCAGCGAATCAGCAAAGGTGCGCTCTTCCAAGGTCCATGGGTGGGGACCTTTGGCTTGTTCGTGGGAGAGAATCCCAACGATCTGACCACCGAGGCGGATCGCCACATTCAACGTTGATGAGTTTTGCTGACTCGGCGACAGGGGAACCGTCTCTCCTTCACACTCTACAGATAACTTGTTCCAACCAACCTTTGCCGAACCCTGAGTTTTCACCGATCGCTGCTCTGGATCGCTCAGTTCCAGCTTGGCCTGAGTTACCTCCAATTCTCCACTGAACATCGAATCATGTCCCTCCCAAGTGGCGCGTTCCATCCGACTCCAATGGCGATCGCTACTGCGTTCGTAGAGGTCGATGCAAACTAGCTTAAGCGTGGGGAATTTTGATTTCAGGGGGTTGTGGCACTCTTCCGAGGGGTGGGTCGTTTCTGCTTCTGCCAACTCGCTGGGTTCCACCGGGGTGCGAATTCCTAACCGAGAATCGTTATAAAGCCACACGCTGACTTTATCCACCTCCAGCGTTTGAGCTGCCACCTCTGTAATTTTCCGAATTGCCATATTTAAGTCGCCACTGCTGAGAGTCCGCTCCCGGCCCAACTCCAACAGTGCTAAACTCTGCCGACGTAACCGCCTTTCGCTATCGAGTAAATTTTGTTCTGCTTCCTTACGCTTGGTAAGGTCGTAGAAAGCAGTCAGGATAGCTGGTTGACCATTAAACACCAGTGGCTCTAGGGATGCCAGTACCCAGAACAGGGTTCCGTCTGCTTTCCGGGTTTGGATTTCGTAGTTTTGAACGCGACCATCTTTGGCCAGTAAGTCTAGCAGTGCTCGCCGTTCGGAGGGATCGCCGTAAAATTCTTCGGTCCGACGACCGATCGCCTCCTCCGCAGGAATCGCAAAGGTATAAGTAGAGTGTGCGTTGACATAGAGGATCGCACCATCCGCAAGGCGACTAATCACCACTGGTACCGGAGTTGCTTCTGCGATCGCTCGAAACCGTTCTTGACTCTCACGCCATGCTGACTCAGCTTCTCCCAGTAACTGAGCTTCCATTGTGTCAGAGTGTTCCGTCATTGTCTCCAGCAAAATTTCCAAGTCTGCCTTTTCGCGCTTTACTTCTTCAAGTTCTTGGCGCAGACGGTTCACTTCCAATGCTAGCTCTTCCCTTGATGCTTCTGCTTCCAGCATGACCCTAACACTTGCTCCTGGTCCTTAGATCTTTTTTCCCTCATCTTCTAGTCTGCAATAATTATTCCCATTCCAGGTGGAGAGAAGGCATTAACCGCTGCAAGTTTTTTAAGGACTTACCCTGCCAGGGGATGCTTTTCGATCCTTGCACCACGATTTGAATATTTTTTTGTTGACGCACTTTAATCACAAACTTTGACAAGATGTTGATCCCAGAACTATTCAGAAATTCTAGCTTTCGCAAGTTGAGAATAATCAGAGGCGGTTGTTCATCAGTGATCTCGTTGAGCAACTGCACAATTGGCGCGTATTCTTCTGTTTTACTCAACCGGAGAGAGCCATTGTAGGTTACTGTCTTCGTCATGGGGTCATACCAGATGCAGTAATCTTCGCTCTTAATTTCCATAGTGTTATCTACTGTCAGGGTTCTGTTAAGGTCGGTTCAAACTCGTCGCTAAGCGAGAATTGAGAATCAGGGACTGGCTAATCGCTGGTAAACAGCGAAGGATTAGCAATCAGTTCTGTACCCGCGATCGTCGAGCGAGCGCTATTTCTGGGAGCTATACTTCTAACTGTACCATTGTAGTAACAATGATAATTTCTGGATTTTTTTGAACTTGCTCAAATTTCCATCCAAGCTTCGCTAGATAATCATTCATCATGCTGAGAAACCCCAAGCGAGATTGGTGACTGCTTGCAGTAACTGAGCTTCCTTCTAAATGACGAATATATAATTCAGTGGCATCGTTTCCTATTAATTCTTGAATGAAAAATTGAAACTCATTGACTGCTTCTGGCTTCACCGTATTAGTTGCAAAAAACACCAATTTTTGCGCGTGCAATTGTAGGGTGATAGTAATTTGATGAGACAAGCGGTCATCATAAAATTTCATGGCATTTTCTAATAATTCATTAGCAATGTAACTCACAGCACTTTTGACTTCAGCTTGCTGATTCACTCCGACTGTTTTCCCCTCACCTCCGGGAAAGAAAGTTGAAAAGTAACCAGCCAAAAAATCTGCTGATAAGCCATTATGTACCCAGCGCTTTTTGAGCGGTAAAGAACTGGGTGAAAATACGAGGGTTAAATATTCTTGACAAGCTGGGCTTTCTTCCCAAAATTCTCCAAAGATTCGACTCATCTTAAACGGGGTTCTAGAGGTAAACTATTAAGACTTAATAACTGCCTAGCAAATTCAGTGATGATGGCTTAATGACAAGGCTATGTTTCAGCAATTAATTAGTAATGAGTGGCAAAAAAATCCTCCCTCCTGAAAAAAAGTTTGCTTCTTACCCGCTTCACTACTAACCGTCATTATCCTGCGACTACAAGCTCCCTGAGCTGCAATAGTCGGTACTGCCCCCTAGCTGCTTTAGACCTTAAGCCACCCGATCAGTGTAGCTCATTCTTAGGGGTTATGGGGTGAATGGCTTGTTAGTTAGGCAGCGCAATTCATACTAATGGGGAATGGCGAATGGGGAAATCCCCCGACTTCCAAGCAGGGGATTTAATCAGGACTTCTCAAGTTGATAGTAATTGGCAGTGTCCTCTCCTCTCTTGAGGAATCTTGACAAATAAAAATAAGTATGATAAAAAAATCAATTTCTAAGGGATCGAAGAGACTGATAAAAAGTTTCCGATGATAGTCTGATTAAATTTTATGACCCATAGACTCAAGCCTGGGCTAAGCTTTAAAACTGAAGCCATCTCACCTCTAGGTTCCGGACCGAGGACATCCAAAAGCAGCTGGCGAAAGTTCGCCGAAGGAGAACCCCCTCAAAAATTTGAGGCTGGCAACGACCGATCCGATCGCCCAGTCGTAAACTGGTAATTGGAACTCCCCTACTGTCAGAACCAACCTTCTTTTAATCTAGAAATTGTAACCGTCCCCGGCGGAAAGAGTAGAGGAGGCGATTGATTGCCAAGTGCTCCTCATCAGTCAGTACATTCGCTAAAAAAGCTGACATCAATCCGAGTCGATCAGCTCGTGTCAGACCCCCTCGCTCATAAGCACGACTAAACAACTCTGCAATATTAATGGGAGGTAAATAAAAGTTCCCTGATAAGAGCTGCTCTCCTGACAATTGCTCTAGCGTCAAAGCAGAACAAGTACCATCAAGTTGACTAAAGCGATTTAAGCCATTCCTGGCACTAGGATGATTGGCGATCGCACCCCTAGCAGTGACATCAGAGGCTTGCTGTTCATTCCAAACCAGCTCAAAAAACATTCCACGTTCCTCCACTGTTTGACGAGGCGAAAGCATCGCCTTAGGCACAGTACACTTAATAGCCTAAGGTGATTGCCCTGAAACAGTGCTCTTCCTGGGGGGTGAAAACCCCTCTCTCCTGTTCGGAAGAGGGAGCGAACAAACAATGATGCAACTGATCCCCTCAGATCCTCCGTAAAAACTCTGGCGAGATGAACATTAAGCTTGTCCTCAAGTGCCAGTGAGATGCTACCCTAAAGCAGATGTTCCCTCTACTAAGACCTCATCCTTGTGGCATCCAATCAACTCATTCCAGGCGTTGATTGAAGAATTCAATACAACTAAAACTAAACATGAGACAGAATGAATCGCTCCGGCGCTCCTAACCCATGAAAACAACTCTCCTTCGCATCCTCCAATTCCTATGGCTAGACCGACCGGTTCGCCAGCGAGGAACCCTCATTCTTGCTATTCCTCTTGCCTGCTTATTCGCTTCAGTGATTACCATTGCAGGACTACGTAGTAAAACCATAGAAGTCAGAGAGCAACTGGATAAGCACAAGCAGGTCATTCAACAAACCAATCACTTACTCAAAACTTTAGTAGATGCTGAGACAGGTGTCCGGGGTTACGGCCTCACCAATCACCTCGAATTTCTCCAACCCTATCTAACTGCTAAAGCGAGCCTACCGGACACCCTGAAACAACTGAAGGAGCAGGTCAAAAATAATCCACTTCAGCTTCAGCGCTTGCTAAAAATTCAACGCAACACTCAGCAACAAATAAGATTTTTAGAGAATACTCTCAAGACCATAGAACTTCTAGGAGTGCCAGGAAAGTATGCTCAATTAACTGAGCTGCTGATACGCGGTAAAGTAAAAATGGATGCTTTACGGCAAGAAATTGATGAATTTATTGATACCCAAGAAGAGTTGCAGAGTCAACTAGAGCTACAAACTAAGCAATGGGCTGAACTCACCAACGGAGTTCAGTTAGTTGCTTTACTCGTGGGTTTATTAGGAGGCGCAGCTACTTGGTCTTTATTTTCATTACTAGAGCGGGAACTGAGGAATCGAGAAACCAGTTTACAGGAGAGTAAAACTCGCATTCAAGCAGTAGTAGACAACGCGGCCGAAGGCATTATCACCTTAGATGAGCAGGGCAATATCGAATCTTTTAATCGTGCTGCTCAGCGAATTTTTGGTTACGAACCTAGCCAAATTATTGGTAAAAATATCAGAAAATTGATCGCTGAACCCCTTCGGGAAGATACAACGGGAGATGCTCTCGGTTACTTTTTAGCTCACCCGACTGCTAAATTAGAGATTTGCCAGCGAGAAACGATAGGGCGACGCCAAGATTACAAAACTTTTTTGATGGATTTAGCTGTTAGTAAAATGCAGCTCGCTAATCAACATCTATTTATTGGCATTTTTCGGGATATTACCGAGCGAAAACAAGCAGAAGATACGCTTCGTAAACAAGCACAACTGCTTGATTTAGCGAATGATACAATCGCAGTTCAAGACCTCAATGGAACCATTTCTTATTGGAACCAAGGAGCGCGGCGGCTCTACGGATGGAACCAGTCAGAAGCGATCGGCAAAAATATACATCAATTGTTGAAAACGGAATTTCCCCAACCTTTGGAGGAAATTAAGAAAGTATGTGTTCGTGAGGGAGCGTGGGAAGGCGAATTGGTCCATACCAAGCAAGATGGGACAAAAGTCACAGTGGCGACGCGGTGGACATTGCAGCGAGACCCGAAAGGCAAACCTTTAGCCATTTTACAAATTAACAATGACATTAGCGACCGCAAACGCACAGAGCAAGCTTTACGGGAGTCGCAACAACGGTTGCAATTAGTGATGGATAACATCCCTCAATTTATTTATTGGAAAGACCGAGATTTAATCTTCAGGGGGTGCAATCAAAATTTTGCAAATCTGCTCGGATTTAACACACCCACAGAAATTATTGGCTTAACTGACTATGATTTGCCCATTGGCATCGAACAAGCACAAAGGTATCGTGCTAGCGACGCCTTTGTGATTCAAGAAAATGTTCCGAAATATCACCTCCGTGAATCCTTATTGTTGCCAAATTCTCAGATACCAGCGGTCTGGTTTGATGTTAATAAAGTTCCCCTCACAGATGGCTCGGGAAATGTAGTTGGTATTCTAAGTACATTTGAGGATATTACGGAGCGCCAGCGAGCTGAGATTGCTTTAGCAGAAAGCGAACAGCGGTTTCGGGCAACTTTTGAACAGGCGGCAGTGGGAATGGCCCAGACGAATCTTGAAGGTCAGTTGTTGTTAGTGAATCAAAAGCTATGTGATATTTTGGGTTACTCTCGGGAAGAATTGTTAACGAAGAATTTTAAGGAGATTACTCACCCAGAAGACTTGGCAATTGAGCTGTTACATTTGTCTCAGCTATTAACAGCAGAAATTGAAACTTACTCGATGGAAAAGCGTTATCTTTGCAAAAACGGGGAGTTAGTGTGGAGCAATTTAACAGTATACTTGCTGCGCCAGCCCAATGGTCAACCATCTCTCATGGGTGTGGTGGAAGACATCCGGGAACGCAAACGAGCAGAGGAGATACTGCGAACACGCGCTGAAGAATTAGCCTGGACTACGAGGATGTTGACGGAAACGACGGCGGTATTGAGGAAGCGCAACCATGAACTCGATCAGTTTGCTTATGTGGTTTCCCACGACTTAAAAGCACCCCTGAGAGCGATCGCAAACCTGAGCAGTTGGATCGAAGAAGACCTCACCGACTCTCTGACGGATGAGACTCGCCACCAAATGAATTTATTGCGGGGTCGTGTTCACCGCATGG
>JBLNEP010000171.1:0-6249 GCA_050262755.1 Actinomycetota bacterium
TAAACAGAAAGCCCCAGAGTGACTAAACCTAAAACGCCTAACATCCAGGCAGCTTGGCGAGTGATTCCTCCACCCACGGCTGCATAAACAGCAGGAGCAATCAGCAGATTTAAACAGAGTAAAAGTAAGACATGGAGGGGCAGGGACTGTCTCAGGATTCGTCCTAGATTAAGAGAGTTCTGCCAAACCCTAAGCGGATTTCCTAAATGACTGTTGTTGCGTTTCATTTTTTTGATACTATTGGAAAACCCAAATTACACGGAAAAACCAACCTGTTTTCACGCTAAACCGATGCCAGCGATGAACATATCTAAAATTTTGATGCAAACAAAGGGCGCAATCACACCTCCTAAGCCATAAATTAAAATATTACGTTGTAACCACTGATTCGCCGTTAGGGGTCGAAACTTGACACCGGTCAATGCGAGGGGGATGAGCGCCGGAATCACCAAAGCATTGTAGATTAAAGCAGATAAAATCGCTGACTGGCTGCTCACTAATCCCATGATATTGAGGGAGGCAACCGGTGCAAACATTGCCGGAATAATCGCAAAATATTTGGCGATATCATTGGCAATCGAAAAGGTCGTCAGCGCGCCACGAGTGATTAATAACTGCTTGCCAATGGTCACCAAATCAATTAACTTGGTGGGGTCAGAATCTAAATCCACCATATTTGCAGCTTCCTTCGCTGCTTGAGTGCCAGAATTCATGGCTAAGCCGACATTTGCCTGTGCTAAAGCAGGTGCGTCATTCGTACCATCCCCGGTCATGGCCACTAAATTTCCCTGACTTTGCTGCTGGCGAATCACCTCAATTTTATCTTCCGGTGTTGCTTCCGCAATAAAGTCATCAACCCCTGCTTCTTGAGCAATAACTGATGCAGTAATTCGGTTATCTCCGGTTAACATAATGGTGCGAATTCCCATGCGACGTAACTGATCGAAACGTTCGCGAATGCCCGGCTTAATCATATCTTTTAGATAGATAATGCCGTAAATATCCCCATCTTGGCAGACTGCTAACGGTGTGCCACCGAGACGCGAAACCCGTTCGTAAGCTCGATCCAGATCCGCGGCTAAGGTGCCACTGCGCGATCGCACAAATCCCTTCACCGCATCCACTGCACCCTTCCTCACTTCCGTCCCATCCGGCAAATTGGTGCCACTCATTCGCGTCCTCGCTGAAAACTCAATTCCTTCCGCCTGCGACCGCTCAAAATCTGCCTGAACCCCCAATTTCTGCGCCAACCGCACGATCGATTTCCCTTCCGGCGTCTCGTCAAACACACTCGCCGCCAGCGCCACCGTCGCGATTTCCTCAACAGAATGACCATTCACCGGGATAAATTCCTCCGCCAAACGGTTCCCCAACGTGATCGTCCCCGTTTTGTCCAAAATCAACGTATTCACGTCTCCGCAAGCTTCCACCGCACGTCCAGAAGTCGCAACCACATTAAATTGCGCCACCCGATCCATCCCCGCGATCCCGATCGCACTGAGTAACCCGCCGATCGTCGTGGGAATCAGCGCCACCAACAGCGAAATCAGCGTCACCACCCCCACCGGCGTATGGACATAGTGACCAACCGGAGGAATGGTGGCAACTACGATCAAAAACACCTGAGTCAACACCGCCAGTAACACGGTTAAGGCAATTTCATTCGGCGTTTTCGTTCGTTCAGCACCTTCTACCAAGGCAATCATGCGATCGAGAAACCCCTTCCCTGGATCGGCCGTTACCCGGATCGTCAGTTCATCCGAAATGATTCGCGTTCCACCCGTCACCGAACTCGCCACATCTGAACCCGGTTCCTTCAGCACCGGTGCAGATTCCCCCGTGATCGCAGACTCATCCACCGACGCCACCCCCGCGATCACCTCACCATCCGCAGGAATGAGATCGCCACCCATCACTTGAATTAAATCTCCACTGCGGAGGGAAGTAGAACTCACCGCTTGGACAGAACCATCTGGTAAGAGTTTACGGGCCGTCGTTTCTGATTTGGTCGCTCGCAGCGCCTCTGCTTGAGCTTTGCCACGGCCTTCTGCCACTGCTTCGGCAAAATTAGCAAAGATCAAGGTGAAAAACAGAATTACGGTTACTAAACCATTAAATAACCGTTGATTCCCGCCAGAGACCGGCCCAAAGAGAGTGGGATCAAGGGTAAGGAGAGCGGTAATAATGGTCCCAACCCAAACAATAAAGAGGATGGGATTTTTCAGCATGATTCGCGGTTGCAGCTTGGTAAAAGCATCTTTGAAAGCTCTTTTGTAGAGTCCTTCAAGATTTAGTTTCGGTGTGTGTCGCCGTTGATTGCGAGGACCTTGAGAACGGCGGTGATGCTTAGAAGAAGCGGAATTTTTTTGAGCAGCCATACCGATGAAATTAAGGAGAGAGTTTGTAGAGAGACAGAATTGTGCTGGTATTTCGCCTTGTTTTAACAGGACTATTGCGCGAGGGAGAATGCTTCTGCAATTGGTCCTAAAGCCAGAACTGGAAAAAAGGTTAAAGCTCCCAAAATTAAAATGACTCCGGCTGTGACGCTGGTAAATAAAAGAGTATCAGTTCTGAGAGTTCCAACCGTTGGCGGAACTGGCTGTTTTTTAACCAAATTATCTGCAAGCAGGAGTAGAGCAATGATGGGAATATAGCGACCCGCTAATAAGCTAAAACAGGTACTGAGATTCCACCATAAAGCGGTCGAAGCTGGTTGAGTATCCGCTAATCCTTCCAAACCAGAACCATTATTGGCAGCAGCAGAAGCATATTCATAAATGACTTGCGAAATCCCATGAAAGGCGGGATTACTCGTACCGCTCAGGGTATCAGGAAAGCCGAGAGTAACAGCCGCTGGAATTAAGACAGCGATCGGGTGAATCAGCAGAATGAGACTCGCTAAAACGATTTCTCGTTTTTCAATTTTTCGTCCCAGAAATTCGGGAGTTCTTCCCACCATTAACCCGGTTAAAAACACACTCAAAATCAAGTAAATAAATAGGTAAGCAGTTCCCGTTCCTTGACCTCCCCAGATAATTTGTAAGAACAAATTAGAGAGGGTGACAAAGACCCCCGTTGGCATTAAGGAATCGTGCATTCCATTAACAGCACCGCACATCGTGCCAGTCGTAGTCACAGCCCAGAGAGCCGTTTGTGCCCAGCCGAATCTAACTTCTTTCCCTTCTAAATTTGGCTGGTTTCCTCCGAGGAGGCGCTCGATGATTGGGTTCCCTTGGTATTCGCCCACGGCTGCAATTCCAATCAGTCCCGCAAAGATGAGAAACACCATCCAAAAAATCAGCCAGCTTTGTTTTTTGTTATTCGCAAAAATGCCGTAAGTATGGATCAGACCGGCTGGAATACAAACCATTGCGAGAGTTTCGAGTAGGTTCGTAAAATTGTTGGGATTTTCAAAGGGATGAGCGGAGTTAGCGCTGAAAAATCCGCCGCCATTTTCGCCGATCAGTTTAATGCTTTCAAAATGAGCAATAGGACCTCTGGCGATGATTTGACTGGCTCCTTCTAGGGTGGTAGCTGTGGCCGCTCCTGCCAAAGTTTCTGGAACGCCTGCAACCAAAAGGAATAAAGCTAAAATGAAAGAACTGGGGAGTAAAATCCGGGTGATCGACAAAATGAAATCACAATAAAAATTTCCCAGCGCTCGACCCGTTACTCCCCGAATAAAGGCAATTCCTACTGCTAAACCAGTCGCAGCAGAAGTAAACATTAAAAACCCTAAAGTGAGTTGAGAGAAATAACTGAAAGTTGTCTCACCGACATAATGCTGCTGGTCAGTATTCGTGAGGAAAGAAATCGTTGTATGCAGGATTGTATCCCAGGTTGGCATACCTAATTGACTCGGATTGAGGGGGAGCGATGCCTGGAACATTAACACGACATAAACAAAAATACCCATGACTAAATTACTGTATAGTACCGCACGGGTATATTGCCAACCTGTCATGGCATCTTGATAGCGAATGCCACTGGCACTGTAGATCAATTGTTCGACGGGTTTAAAAAAAGAGTCAAAAGGGGTTTTTTCTCCCAAATAAACCCGACTGAAGTATTCTCCTAAAAAAGGAGAGATGACTACTAGGATGACGAGAATCAAAGCGATCTGAAAGAATCCTTGCAGCATAAAAGGGGAATTGCTAATCCTGATAAAAATCTGTAAGAACCCTTGAAAGTTCGTTAAAGCTTTTGCCCAAATCTTTAACGATCGTCTTTGATTATCCAATTTTTTCCGTAATTAATCATGAGTCATCTGATATAAAATTCTGCCTATAAGAAGCGGT
Source organism: Actinomycetota bacterium (assembly GCA_050262755.1). Lineage (GTDB taxonomy): Bacteria > Cyanobacteriota > Cyanobacteriia > Cyanobacteriales > Microcoleaceae > JBLNEP01. The sequence goes on from JBLNEP010000171.1 coordinate 4,299, forward strand.
CGTATTGGATAGATTTAAAGTCATAATAACTCTAAACTCTGTCTATGCTTGCAGATATAGATCGTGTATAAACACCCAAAAATTAGCTGACAGCAGTTTTCAACAACCTGAGAAACAAAGTTCCAGCACCTGCTTCCCGTGTAAATCGCTATAAACTAGACTTAGATGCACTCTTACCCACCACTTGTCAAGGATGTTTCCCTACCGATTAAACCTTAAAAAAGGATGGGCAATTCCAGAGCCACAATTACAGGTACGCTGGCTCATTATCAGTTTATTCTTGGTTGTGGCACTGCTAGAGTTTGCCACCCCTTCAGAATATGTATTTGGTTACTTGTACACCGGGCCCATTTTACTCACCAATTCACGCCTCAGTTGCCTCGCTAAGTTACAAGTGACGCTGATAGCATCCGGGTTAACGCTGTTAAACTTGTTTGTCCCGAAAATAGAAACCATTCCCTTGGCAACGGTAGCGAACCGGCTGATCGCAGTGATGGCGCTGGCGGTGACTGGGTGGCTGAGTTCCCGCAATCAACAGTACGAAGTTGCGATCGCACAGGCTAAGGCACAATTGGAATCCCAGCAACATCTCGCTAGGATGAGAGAAGATTTTGTCTCCACCCTCAGCCACGACCTAAAAACCCCAATTTTGGGGGCAATTGAAACCATCAAAGCCTTTGAACAAGGGAAATTTGGACCGATCGTGAGTACCCAGCAACGGGTATTGGCGACAATGGCGCGGTCCCATCAAACAACGCTGCAACTGGTAGAAACGTTGCTGGATATCTACCGCAACGATACAGAGGGGTTGACGCTGCAACTCGCACCCGTGAATTTAGTCACTTTAGTCGAAGAAGTCATTGCCACCCTGATCGAGTTATCCGCAGCGCGACGGGTGTACATTAGCATTAGCTACGGACCTTCAGACTTCCGCCGTGCCTTATGGGTGAATGGAGATGCCTTGCAACTCCAGCGTGTCTTCATTAATTTACTCACCAATGGCATTAACCATTCTCCGCGAGGTGGCAAAGTTGAGGTGATGATGGAATCTCAGGCTGGCTATCAGGTGGTAAAAGTGCTCGATCGCGGGTTAGGAATTACCGCAGATGAACTTCCTTATTTATTTGAGCGCTTTTACCAAGGACACAGCGATCGCCAAGCAAAAGGATCGGGCCTTGGCTTATACTTATCTCGCCAAATTATTGACGCCCACGGCGGTACAATCTGGGCAGAAAACCGATCGCCTCACGGCGCTTTATTTGGATTTCGACTCCCTGCCACTCCCCACTATGAAACCTGCTGATCCCCTACGAGTCTTATTAGTAGAAGATGACGAATTGTTCCGTCTGGGACTCCAAACGCGGTTGCAGCAAGAAGATTGCTTGCAAGTCATCGCCGAGGCGGAAGATGGCGAGACGGCGGTGGAATTAACCCAGCAATACCTACCTGACATAGTCGTGCTCGATATTGGCATACCGGGAATTGGTGGCATTGAAGCTTGCCGCCAAATCAAGCAGCGACATCCCGATCTGCCGATTTTGGTGTTAACCTCTCACTCCCAAAAAACCTTAATCGAACGGTTGATCGCAGCGGGAGCTCAGGGATATTGTCTCAAGGGAATTGCTGCGGAAACCTTAGTCTTAGCGATCCGTTCGGTAGCAGCGGGTGCATCTTGGTGGGATAAGGTGGCAACGGTGGAAATTCGGACCGCCTTTGTCGGTGAATCGAAAAGTGTGACCCAGTCGGAGACGCTGCTAGAAAATCCGCTGACGAAGCGGGAACAGGAGATTTTAGCCTTGGTGGCAGCGGGTCAAAGTAATCAAGAAATTGCCCAAAAATTATATATTGCGCCGGGGACCGTCAGGGTTCACGTCCACGCGATCTTGCAGAAGTTGGAAGTGCGCGATCGCACCCAAGCGGCTGTCCTCGCCATTCAGAAAGGATTGGTTGC
>JBLNEP010000172.1:0-15249 GCA_050262755.1 Actinomycetota bacterium
TAACGGTCGTGGTTTTTGCGGCTCTGGCCTGGGAGTCGCAGGTAACATCCGACTGACGATCCAGCGAGCCGCTAACAATTCTCGGCGACGGCCACTGAGAAACACCCAATCTAGCAGCGAACCGATATTTTCCCCCTGGAGGACTTTTGCTTGCTGCAATTCCACTGTTACCTGGGCGAGGGTGGCATCAATTTGGCGGACTCCAGAGTAACAAAGCTGGGCAACTGGAGAAGCGAGGCGATCGCCCAGAGTCGGCGACGAGTTCAGCATTCTCCCCGTCTCCTGTCCTCCTTCAGCCTCCACCACTTCCCACAACCATTCACCCCTAGCGACCAAGCGGATAGCATCCACTAATCTTGATATTTCAGTTCCTTTTGGGCAATGGCCATTCACGCCCGCTTGTCGCAGCATCGCCAACTCAGAAGCCGAAGCTCGACCGAGGAGTAATATTGGCAAGTTAGGAAACAACGTTCTAAGCTGCTGACAAAAAGCTAAAACGGTCGTTGTTTCTGCTTCGTTACTGGGGCGATCGCCTGCTGTTAGTCCCTCCAGAGCCGCGATCGCCACATCAACCGCCTTCACCTCTCCAGACTCCCCACCTTCTCTAGCCAAAGCAGCTAAAACTTGCACAGCCTCCCCCGCAGTCGCAGCCTCTGCCACCACTTGCCAATCTGTCAAGCGCTCGCAGGCAGTCTTCAACCCTAAGCGGAAGATCGGGTCGCCGTCAATGAGTACCAGTCGGAGGGGTCGAATTGGCAACGAGTCATTGCTCATCGGTTGCAAGCCAAGTGTTTAGGGCAAATCACTAACTGACCGACCTTACTCTGGTAGCAAATTATTATCAGGAGTAGCAGCCGGTGGCTGAGTGCTAGCAGGGGCTTCTGCAGGGGGAGCCTGCTCAGGGGCTGGTTCTGGCTGAGCGGGTGCTGGCTCTTGGGGGGCTGGTGCCGGTTCAGAATACTGCGGCTCTGCTGGCGCAGGTTCAGAATAGCGTGGCTCTGCTGGGGCTGGAGCATAATTAGGAGCCGGGGCCGGTTCAGAATACTGTGGCTCTGCTGGCGCAGGTTCAGAATACCGTGGCTCTGCTGGAGCGGGGGGAGAGTAAGAAGCGGGCGGTGGCTCGGAATATTGTTCCTGGGGCGGAGCTGTTTGGGAAGTCGGTTCTGAGGCTGCTGGAGCGGCGGGTGCGGAGCTAGCTGCTCGTTCTGAGGCCCAGCGAGCGATCGAACTTTGAGCTTCATCATAGAGGGCGCGACCGTAGCCGATCTGAGAAGCGACATTAATAGCGGCTGTTAAGTTGCCTTCAGAAGCCAAGCTAGAGGCTTGTTTAAGAATGGGTTGGTCTTGGGCAATTTGCAGTTGAGCCACCCATTGATTGATATTCGTTTGAGCTTGTGCGTAAAGGGCGCGACCCTTTTTAATTTTAGATGCTTTATCAATGGCGGGGGCGAGTTTCCCTTCTTTTGCCAGGGCAAGGGATTCATTGAATAAGGGCTGGTCTTCGAGGACTTCTATGCGCTTTTTCCACTGAGCAATCAGGGTTTGCGCCTCAATGCGTCGAGGGCGTCCCGGAGCCACGGAGGCAGCTTGGGCGATCGCAGTTTGTAAGCCGTAAATGGTGTCTGGCCCTGCGAGTTGTTTGGCGATCAACAGGTAAGGCTGGTCTTCAATGCGGAGGATTTCTTTACGCCAGTAAGCGACCAGTGTTTGGGCATGAACCCGTCTCGGTCGTTGAGAGCCGATCATCTGCGCTTGGTCGATCGCCAGTTGGAATGCGAACGGCTGCCCAATACCAGCGATCGAGTTTGCCATCTGAAGGCGGAGCAAATCTTGGAACTGGTCCTGCAAGCCTTGGATTTGAGTTTGAGCTTGTTGATAGAGGGGGCGACCCGGTGCAATCTGAGCGGCCGCAGCTTGCCCTTCTAACAACGCAAAAATATGTTGCAGCAGTGGCGTTCCCATTGATTGGTTCCAAGTAACCGCTTGGGCTCTCCCAAGCTGCATCAAGTCTTGAGCTTCCGCGTAGAGTTCTGAACCGGAGGGAATTAAGTTAGCAGCAGCCAGAGCTCCGATCAGGTTCTTGGCCTGTAATTGCTTCTCAGCAATGGCGAGTAAGCTGCGACTCCAGCGAGTGATTTCGATTTGAGCTTGTTGATAGGCGTAGAGTTTCGGGTTGATTTGACGGACCAGAGCGATCGCTTCCCCAAATTTGTCTAGCTTTCCTTCCTTCGCCATTTCTTGCGCTTCTTTCAACCGTTGCCAACCCTGGCGTTCTAAGGCGATTTGCTCGACAAGCTGATTAAAGCGTTTCTGCCCCCAGAAGGCGTTATTGAGCTTGAAGAGAGCTTGGGCATAGTCCGAAGCTTTCTTCATATCTTGTGCTTTGAGAGCTTCTTGGGCTTTGTCGTAGAGTTTTTTGCCTTCGTACCAATTGTTCTGCCAACCTGCGACCGCCGCTTCTACCTCTGAATAGCCTGAGCTGGTTTTCGGGATTTTCGCCACCAAGTCGAGGGCGCCTTGCAAGTCCCCTCGATCAATTTTTTGACTCGCCAGTTCTAAAATAGCTTTTGCCCATTCTCCCGCTAACTGCTGAGCCTGGGAGTAGAGCGGGTGAGAGGGAGGCCAACTTTCAACCAGAGCAAACGCTTTTTCGATCTGGTCTAACTTTCCAGACTGTGCTGCTTGCTGAGCGCAGTAGAGGCGTTCTCCATCTGCTGCCAGGGGCGAGATTTGCTGACAGTTCGGAGGGGGTGGCATAGTCAAGAGCCACAGGAGGGCAGCGGTTCCCGTCACCCCTAGCACCAAGAGTAAGCCCAGTAAGCTGAGTTGCCATCTCCAAAAGCTTTTGCGATTGAGTACCAGGGTGTCACCGACAGCAGATGCTCCGTCAGAGTTCACCTCGTCGGTACTGAGTTGAGGCGACGGATTGGTGGATGGGTTGTATTTTGGTGATGGTTTGCGGGATTGGTCAGATTGTCGTCTTGCCATTACGTTACCCTATCCTGTAATGCTCTAGGTCGCCTCACCCAGTTGGGAGGCAGATTGCAGTTGAAACGAAGCTGGAGTCAAGGTCAGAAGCTTGCATAGGAGAACGCCTTTACGGTTGGCTGATGGCACAGAAAGTGGACAAGTGCTCTCTCTCGCCTCCCTATTTAAGCACGGTTCGTGACACGAACCCCCTCACTGTCGGGTCGCCCCTCTTAGGGGGTCTCCCACCTCGCGAGTTGCAACTCGTCTTGCTGCTGTTTGTATCACCTGAGAATGGATCTATCAACAAACCCAATAAGTTGGACACAGGCTTTAGTTTCAGTTGCTAAACCTGAACTGGTAAATACACCCCTGACCCATTGTCAAGGTTTCAAGTTATTGTGACTGGTTAAAGGTAGTTTGGCAATTCCTGCTCCCAAATTTTCCGACCCAGCGACCCTCGGCCTTAGCAGTGGAAACTGAAGGCTGTGGTCGCCTCAGAGTTTTTAAGATGCTTTGGGAGTTTCTGCGGTGACATCATTGCTGGCGATCGAGGCTGGCAAGCGATACCCAAAAAAGTCGATGCGGTAATCGGTGATCCGAACACCCGTTTGCTGCTCAATGCGGTCAATTAATTCAGGTGGCAATTCGACGTGAATGTCTAGGATCTGCTCGGTGTCTAGGCAGTTGACATGGGAGTGGGAGTCGCTGATGTTACCGTACAAACGACCTTCTGAACGTTCAATGCACTCGATAATTCCTTCTCGCGAGAGTGCTTCGAGATTTTGATACACGGAGGTATGACCGATCGCCTTGCCTTGTTGGTTGAGGCGGTCGTAAATTTCACGTGCTGAGAGGTGCTCTCTCGCTTGCCAGAGGAGTTCAAGGATGAAGCGACGCTGGCGGCTCAGGCGCATCCCCATTGCCTGACAACGGTTCAAAGCATCTTCTAGTGAACGAATTGGTTTCACAGCAGTCGCCTCTTTGTACCTAAATTGAGTGGAAATTTTTGGTGTCGCACTGGTGACACTAACCCTTTTATTTAATTCTACCCTAGGGCTCATGAGTCTCCCAAGCTTCTAGTTGGTAGACTGGCTGGCAGTGTCGTTTTTGGTTGCTTTCTGCGACTTAGCGGCTGGATACTGCTGGCATCGGTGAGTAAGGTTTGCCGTTACATGATTCAGAAATGCTTGACGGGTGTCTGGGTTCTTGGTCGTTCGCCTCTACTGTTAAGTATTCAGAAATTGGTACTTTCTTGTTGAAATTTCAGCAAATTTTTGCAGACTTTATTTTTATTTTTTAACTAGAATATGTTTTTTTAAGCGACTCTGCGATTAAAAAGAGAGCTGCCTCTAAAGAAAGGAAAATTAGGCGCTAATGGGTTAACAGTCTCAGCAATCGGTTTTGTTGTAGCAGTCCTGGTAGAAGCAACTCACTGAGAAACAACAAAGGTGACTAATTCTGTGGTAGGCCATAGCCATACTGTTGAAAAATTGCTCTAGCCTGAGCGCTATTAAGAAACTGAAGAAACGCTTTAGCTGCACTCGGATTCCGACTATTTTTCAAGACAGCGATCGGATAAATCGCTGGAGTATGGGAGCCGACGGGAGCAATTGCCACCATCCGCACCTGGTTCGATTGTTTAGCATTTGTATCATGTACAATTCCCGCATCCACATTTCCTGACTCAACATAGCTCATAATTTCCAAGGCACTACGGCTATAGACTAACTTTGATTGAATTCGATCGCGAATCCCAAAATACTTAAACACTTCTTCAGCATATTGCCCTAACGGAACGCTTCTCGGCTCACCAATCGCGATCCGTTTGATGGTTTGACTGGTCAAATCCTGAAAGCTAGAGATTCCTGTAGAATTCTTGGGAACAATCAATGCAACTTCGCTTTTTAGCAAGTTTCTACGGGTTCCTTCTAGGAGGAGATTTTGAGATTGCAACGCATCCATATCCTCTTGAGATGCCAACAGAGCGATATCTACAGAGGCGCCCTGTTCTATCTGCCGTCGCAGCACGCCTGATGCTGCAAAGTTGTAGTTAATCGTAATATTGGCAGCACGTTGAGCATAAGCTTGCTGAACTGCCTCCATGACATTTCGCAAGCCTGCGCCTGATGAGACTGTTAATGTAATCGGTGATTGAGCAATAGTCCTCAAGGCAGGACTCAGACTCAAGATCAGTGCTAGGGCCAATGTAGTTACAAACCAGGAAATCCGGGTAAAAAATTGTCTTCGGTTCATGATGGCAGTAGAGCGAATTATCTCCAAGATTTAGGAAGGTTGAGCGTACAAAATGAATGAGAACGTAACTTCTTAGTTAGCTTGGTTCGGCTTTGTCGAAATAGAATGAAGTGCTGGATAATTTCTAAAAAGCGCCGTTTATCGAAAAAACCTTGAATTAAGGTTTCTATCTCTGTCTGTCCTGGAAAAGGGAACTCTTCTCCGTTAACTGAGCGAATGGGAAGAAACTGTTTCCATGAAGCTGTGAGTGTACCGATGCGAGAGTTAACTCCATTAGAAACTACCAGCAACTCATTGAAGGAGAAAAACTTGGGGAGGTGAGCTTGATACTCTTGCAACTGTAAATAAGTCGCTCTCAGTGACCATGGCTGATTTCCTCCGTGAAGGCCCTGAAAGACTGCTAAGGGTAATCCATTGATGAAGATGACGAGATCGAGGCAATGTTGATAGTCTCCTTCAATGACAGGAAAGGAGTAGAGCACCAACCAATCATTGTTCAGCAGATTGGAGAAATCTATGAGTTGCAAGGTTGCTGGTTTACCAGTCGCTAAAGAGTTGATTCTCATCCCCTGTAACAATTGCAGATGCCATTGACGGTTCTGTTGCACTAGCGGCATGGTGCGAGTTGCGATGAGCTGATGCAGGATAGATTCAATTTGTTGAGGGGGAACCTCTGGGTTGATTCGCTGTATAGCCTGACGGAAGCGATCGCTCAGGATGCCTTGGTTATAACTTCGCAAAATTGCCTGATGTCGTCCTGAGACTAGATCTGATTGGAGCAAAACTGTATAGCCCAATACCTCAAACCAGGTCAGTGTCCGTTCTACACTGGGTGCCATAGTCTTAGAGAAGTTTAGCCACTCAGTGGCAGGAGCTCTAGTACGATTGGCTATGTTTTGGAGCGATCTCTTCATGATTTCCAGCAAGCGCAAAGGCCATCCAACCAGGTCTCTTGACTGTACCAACTATATTGGTATCATGCTGGGGTTCTGAATCAGCTTGAGCAATTAAGGATGTACTCGCGAACGGTAACCTAGTTACAGTCAACGTCTCAAATTTTTTTTGGGTCAGGGTACGAGAGTTTTTTGGGTTGGGGGCAAGTATGCTTCAGAAAGGCTGATTCGGGTTCTGTCAAAGGCTCTCCTAACTGTCGGTACATGGAACTGGCGGTGGGTCAATCACAACGACTGATGGAAAGCTGAAGGGAAAGGGACAAACTGGCACGAACGACAGAACAGAGATTGACCGCAACTCGTGCGATCGCAGAGTCGGCTGACTCTTTCTAAAGATCAAATCTTTGATAACAGTTTTCTGGGTGTTGCGATGGCAACCGTAATCATAGTAGTAGATGCTCACTGAATCAATCATCGTGCCTAGGTGAAAGTCTTTCTGAGACACCAGCTTGACACTGTCGGTTCCGTTTTCGATCGCCCAGTCATCGGCAAGGTACTAACAACTTAGCTCGGATCTGATCCACGAAATTTTGGTGATCGATCACCGGTTTAGCAATAAAGCCATCAGCACCACTCTTGGCGAGGTATTTTTCGCGGTCATAATCATGAGCGTAAGCTGTTACCAAAATCACCGGTATGCTAGCAGTTTGAGGCTTGGCTTTCAACAACTGGGTGATCTCAATACCATCTACAGCTCTACCCTGATAATAGCTGTTGGTGAGAGCAATATCCATCAAAATAATGTCTGCTTCTCTAGCTGAAGCAATCTGGAGTACCTCTTCTACATTTTCAGTATGCCGAGCAGCAAACCCCCCACGCCTCGTCAGAATTTTTTGAAAAACACGCCAATTCATCGGATCGTCTTCTACAACCAAAACTGTTTGCATAAGCAACCTCAACAATTATTTTGAATGCCAACCTAATCAATTCAAGCATGACAGTTTAACTGGGTCATCCGGTTGAAGGATTGTGTTGTTAAATCTTCAAGATATATTAGCTAACTTAAGAAATTTATAAAATCTTTATAATTTCACTCATTTAAAAGGGGTTAGCTATCCAACAACAGCCAACCCCTAATGATTAACGGCACAACCGCTCGCTCAAGAGCATAACTACCTACCAGGAGTCGTTGTAAAGTTATATCCAACCCCGATTAGCAGCCCAAATTCTGTATCCCTGAGAAAGCCAATATTCAAGCCAGCCGTTGCTGTAAATTGGGTGGAGAGAGGCACATCGACACCGCCAGAAAGCAGGAAACCAACACGACTCCTATCGCCAGTAGAAACTGCAATCCCAGCGCCAGCATAGGGAGCAATATTGATGCGATTCTCATCATCTACAGTTTCCGGTTGAAAATCGAAGGTGAGAGGAACTGTAAAGGCGGTATTATCGCCAATGAAAACAGCAGGTCTCACCGATAAATTATTGGTTAGCCCGATTTTGCTAATTATGGCAAAGGAGCTACTCCCTAATCTGCTATCTCCACTAAAACCAATGTTGCCTGCTACTCCAATATAGCTCGGGCCAGAAGTAGTGGTTCGCCCAGGTCTGACATTGACTTGAGCAACTTCAGAGTCAGAGGTGACAGCAGCCGGTTCTAGTTTAGGAGAAACTGCTAGTTCATTTGTCAGCGCCGATGCTGAAGTAAGAGTGGTTGGATCTAAAGGAGGAACTGAGCTAACATCCTTCTCAGTTTTGGTTCCTGTTGCATTCTGAATCTGAGCGGGAGCCACAAATGATTGAGAAGGTTTTTGGGGGATAGCAGTGTTAATAGGACTGACTCCAACTACTTCAGGTTTTGAAGAAATAGCCTGGGAATCAGCGACTTGTTCGGCTGCTTTAGGGAGTGATTTAACCGCAGAATTTAATGCAGTTAGGGAGTCAAGGTCTTTATTAATTGCTGTTGTTGCTTCGTCTGATTTCAAAGAAGTTGTTGCTGAGTCAGAAATCTGAAGAGATAAGGTTTCAGCAGTCTCTGTTGCTTGGGAATTGAGGGGATCAGCTTGAGCTGATAGCGCACTGCCAGCCATAGCTAGAGCAGCGATATTTAGTACAACAGAAGCAGACTTGAAGAATAGAGTATTCACAGTGGCTCCTCACTCAAGGGTGTGTTAAAAGTTTATTTTAGCAATCAACGTGCTGAAAATCCCTCCTGAGAAGGATTGATTGTAAATGCTCTTTCCCACCCCTGAAAACAGGCTGGAAGCAAAGACAGTTGAGTCCATCCTAGTTTGAGATTTCCTAGACAAATCTGTAAGCGATTGACCAAGAAGATCGAGCTTACTGCTCGACCTTGAACTAGCCAACTGCTTGGGAGATTTGGCGGTATCATATCATGCTTTTTGGCAATTGACCAGATTCAAAAGATATAAAAGTCGTATTAACTGACAGTTGTAAAACCACTACAAACAACTGAGGCGATCGCTAGGTTGACCCTCCAAAAAAATATCGCTATACTGAAAAATTTATTAAAAATTGCCGAATCAGTTGTGATTTGAGAGAGAGGCAGGCTCGACTCCAGTTGTACCCCAGAGAAAAATCTTGAGAGCACTCAGCGAAAAACTGCGGGCAGAGGTTGGCACTCAGGAAAATGCCAGTATCCAAATTCCCCGCTGCTTGACTCTCCAGAAATGGGAAAAGCGAATGAAAGTGAACGACGAACACCGACCATGACTTTTAACTGATACCCTTGATATAGCTCGCCGAGCCAAGGATAGAACCATCCACAACGGCAGCACTCAAGCGCAATCAGATTAAGATATCAAGATCAGAATTAAACCCCAGCCAGCCTCTCCCCAGACCAAAATTTTATGAGCAAAGTTCTAGTCATACTAGGTGAGTTGAGCGATCGCGACCTCGATTGGATGCTCGCCAACGGTATCCGCAATCACCTGAGCGCAGGCACCATACTCATTTACGAAAGTAAACCCATCGACGCCCTCTACATTGTCTTAGAGGGAACCTTAAGCGTTTCTGTCGCTGCCTTAGGCAATCGAGAAATAGGAGTCATTGGCACTGGCGAAGTATTAGGCGAAATGTCCTTCGTCGATGGTCGCCTCCCCTCTGCCACCGTCAAAGCCATTGAAGACTGCCTCGTATTATCAATTCCTAGACGCCTACTCTCAGAAAAACTCGAACAAGATGTACTTTTCTCCCTGAGATTTTACCGGGCAATTACTAAATTTCTCTCCACCCGGCTGCGAGGGACAGTCACTCGCTTCAGCCAAGATACAGACTATCTCCTCTACCAAGAAAGTCGCACCGACGAAGCCAATCAGCAAGCAATGGCATCTAATAATGCCACAAATTCTCGATTTGATTGGCTAATGCAACGCCTCAAAAACGGATAAAGCACAGGAGAGCCTCCCAATGCACATAAGACGCCATCTTTTGAGGAAGCATTCCCGATTAGCAACTCTACAATCGCTTTGATCATGGAAACGTCCCCCCCCCACACTCCACTGAATCTAGTTGACATCAGCAAAGCCAGCACCCTACCAGAAACTCCCCCAGCGAACGCTGTCACAGAATTCGACCGAGCTATGATGCGTCGCTGCATCGAATTGGCAAATCGCGCTCTCGGTCAAACGGCTCCCAATCCCTTAGTGGGTGCAGTCATTGTTCAGGATGGCAAAATTGTCGGAGAAGGATTCCATCCCGGTGCCGGACATCCCCATGCAGAAGTTTTTGCACTGCGAGAAGCGGGTGACTTAGCAACAGGAGCGACAATTTACGTCAACTTAGAACCTTGCAACCACTACGGCCGCACCCCCCCTTGTTCAGAGGCATTGGTGGCGGCTGGTGTAGCAAAAGTGGTGGTGGGGATGGTCGATCCCAATCCCTTAGTGGCTGGTGGAGGCATCGCGCGCTTGCGAGATGCTGGCATCGAAGTTCTGACTGGGGTGGAAACAGAAGCTTGCCAGAAACTCAATGAAGCCTTTGTTCACCGCATCCTCTACCATCAGCCTTTCGGGATTTTGAAATATGCCATGACCCTTGACGGTAAAATTGCCACCAGTACCGGTCATAGCACTTGGGTAACGGGCGAAGAAGCTCGCAGCGAAGTTCATCGCTTACGGGTGGGTTGCAATGCTGTGATTGTTGGGGGGAATACGGTGCGGCTGGATAATCCTCAGTTGACGAGCCACCGAGTCGGCCCTCATAACCCGCTACGGGTGGTGATGAGTCGGACACTGGATTTACCGAGGTCAGCTCGCCTGTGGGATACAACTGAGGCGGAAACTTTGGTGTTGACAGAACCCAGTGTAAATCCTGAATTTCAGGAATTTTTAAGGACGAAGGGGGTAGAAGTGGTGGAACTGTCACCCTTGACTCCAGCGACGGTGATGGCTGAGTTATACAACCGCCAGTTTCTGTCGGTGCTGTGGGAATGCGGGGGGACTTTGGCAGCGAAAGCAGTGGCAGAAGGAGCGGTCCAGAAGATTTTGGCTTTTATCGCGCCGAAAATTATCGGTGGGCCCGCGGCTCCTTCGCCAGTGGGGGAACTGGGACTGACGACAATGGCGGAGGCTTTAACGTTAGACCGGGTAGCGGTGCGCTCTGTTGGGTTAGACTGCTTAATCGAAGGGTATTTGAAAATTAAAGATTAACCATTAACCATTAAAAGTAGGGATTGGTTTTTAATTGTGAATCGCTCGTATGGTGCAAATTGTACTTTGGAGCTTGATGGTTGGTAGCCTGGGTCTGGAGGCATTGGTGGTGGGTCAATGGCTGCGCCACCAGCAATTTTTATTGGGGCAACAATGCAAGGAGGAGGAGGAGATTTTGACACGCTACGAATCCAAAGATGAGAATCTTCCCCCAGCTCAGGAGTCTCAGCCAAATGGTACTCCGAAAACTAGCAGTCATGATTCCCAGCTTATGGGTTGGGAGTTTAAGATCGTGCGGGCCTCTAGCGATTTATTTCGCAACCCTGGAACGTTTTATCGACTGTGCCAAGAGGAGGCTGAGGCAGGTTGGGTTTTACTGGAGAAGCTGGACGATCGCCGGGTGCGGTTCAAGCGACCGATCGCGATGCGAGAGATGGTGCAATCCAATTTACCACGCTTTGACCCTTATCGCTGTCACTATGGGCAAGAGTCGAATTTACTGGCTTGGCTGACTGCGATCGCCTTAATGACGGCGATGCTACTTCCGGCTTTCCTGGGTTATGCTTTGGTCTCTACGACTTTAATGAGACCGCGACCCAATTGGCCGATTACGCCCAGTCCCACGGCTCCCGTTCCCTCTCCTGCTGAAAATTCATCGACTCCTGAGACTGGCTCACAGAGGGAGAGCAACACACCGACGCCAGTCAACCGTTAACTCAACCGACCTGTTTGATGTTGAAGATTACAAAAGAGGTTGATTGGTTGAATTGATGGATAATCTTAGAGTATAAGTAGTATCGCCGTGAACCTGAGACACTCGGACAAAATAAGTCCCTGGCTGTAACGGTTTAGTCGGAGCAATACTTTCTGAATTGCTCCCTTGATTGACCGAGGAAGCAATAATATCATCTAAACCAATCTGATTATTGTTATTGAGGTCCTGAATTAAATCCACATCCGCATCTCCACTCAAACCATCCAGACTTAAGCTGAAAACACTAGGAGCATTGAGGATGAAACGGTAAATATCGACGGGGTTACTATTGCCAACAAAATCATTTAAAACTTGGGTACTATTGAGAGTCCCCAAGTTACGAGCTAGATCTAAATTTTCGCTTGGGTCTGGTAAGGTACTCAATCTACCTTCATAGATGCCATAGCGGATATAATGCTCAAAGGCACTCTTCAAGGCTCCAGTTTGAATGACGGTCGTGACGGATGGGTACTTTTGCAAATAATAAGTGGGATTAAAAAAAGCACTCGGACTCCGGTTCTCAAATTGACCGGTCCGAATAAAGTGCTCGAAGGCAGTGAGTTGAGTTTGGCGAACGGCTGTGGCAATATCTGGGTTATTGGTTAAATAATAATTAGTATCGAATAGTGGGTTCGGGTTGCGACCTTCAAATTGACCAAATCGCAGGAAGTGATCGACGGCGGAGAAGACACCGGGCTTAATTTTGGCAGCGACATCCGTATTGGTCTCTAGATAATAGCTGGTATTGAAGAAAGGACTCGGATCGCGACCTTCAAATTTACCAACTCGGTTAAAGTGATCGAGCCCACTGGTAAACTGGCCTCTAGCGACTGCATCAGCGACATCGGGATTCGTCTCTAGATAATAGGTGTTGTCGAATAGGGTTCTGAGGTCTAACATTCGTTAAAAATATTCCGGCTCGCTCGCCAAAGTTATATGTTATCTTACCTTAGGTAAAAAAGAGTCTGCAATTACAACTGGGAAGAGTGCCTTAAGTATGGCTAGATCCGCCCTGATGTCAATGCTGCGTCGTGCTTGCAGCCTTGCCCAACTATCAATCAAAACTGGAATTCCCACCCATGAGTTACTGGGAATGCTGCAAGAAAATACAGAGAAACACCTTCACGTCTCTCGTCGTCGCCTCTTACAGGGGGGTCTGGCAATGGCTGGGGCGATCGCAGCAACAACCTGGACGCGGGACAGCCATCGGGCAGTGGCCCAGACCGCTGGCACTTCCCCGATTTTAATTGTAGGTGCGGGAATTGCTGGTTTGACCGCAGCCTATCGCTTGAGTCAAGTGCGAGTTCGTACCGATATCATTGAGGCTACCAATCGCATTGGTGGCCGGATCCGGACTTTGCCAAAAGCTGCGGGGACTAATATTCCCGTAGATCTAGGGGGCGAGTTCATTGATTCTTCCCATCAAACTCTGATTTCACTGGCGACCGAAATGGGACTAAGGCTGGTTGATTTATTGGAGTTTCAAGGGCAACTGCAACTGGTTCTTTATACGGTTTTCTTGCAAGGCCGACGAATCACGATTGAGCAATTGGCAAACGAGTTGACCCCAGTGGTTAACCAAATTCAAAAGGATTTGACTGCGATCGGCGATACCGTAAGTTACAAAAAATCTAATGACCAGGCAGAACGTTTAGATAACCTTTCGATAGCTCAGTATTTAAGCCAAGTACAAGCCAGTGCCTTTGTCAGTCAACTGATTCGGGTGGCTTATACCTCTGAGTATGGCAGAGATATTGAGGAACAATCGAGCCTGAATTTGTTGACTCTGATCGGGACTGAACCGGGAAGCGTGAATGTTTTTGGGGATAGCGATGAACGCTATCAGGTGGAGGGTGGCAACGAACAAATTATCCAGAAATTGGCTGAGGTGGTGGGACGGTTTAGTTCGATTGAAACCGGGACGGCCTTAGAAGCGATTACGATTCAGTCAGATGGTCGCTATCGAGTGAGTTTGCGATCGGGACAAAGCAGTTTTGAACGCACCTACGAGCGGATTTTATTGACATTGCCGTTTAGTACGCTGCGAGATGTTCAAATAAATGTCAATTTGCCACCCTTGAAGCGGTTTGCCATTAATGAGTTAGGCTACGGTACCAATTCTAAGTTAATTACGGCTTATCAGAGTCGCATCTGGCGGGATTTGTTCCGCTCAACCGCTTATACGTTTACGGACTTAGGGTTTCAAAATAGCTGGGAAGCCACTCCGTTTAATCGAGAGATCCAGGGTTTAGTCACATTTTTTAATGGCGGGATTGATGGTTTGGCAATGGGGAGTGGCACCGCTGAAAATCAAGCAAAGCGATTTGTCACCCAGTTTAATAAAGTTTTTCCGGGAGCTGCAAATCTCCGCACTGGCTCTGCGGTTCGTGCTTATTGGCCGGGAGAACGCTATACGAAAGGTTCCTATTCCTGTTATTTACTCAGGCAATGGACGACGATCCGGGGTGTGGAAGCAGAAAGAGTGGGGAATCTGTTTTTTGCAGGCGAACACACTTCCGTGGGATACCAGGGTTACATGGAGGGAGGTGCTGAAACCGGCGAACGTGCTGCGATCGAGATTTTAGAAGATTTGGGGTTGCGAGCAGAGGCCGCGGCCTTGAGCAGTAGAAGACAAAGCCAAAGTGTGAGGGGTCGCAGTCGCCGGGTACCGGGAATTGGAAGTAGTAATAATCCTAGTGAAGTGATTTTTACTCAATAGCAGGTTTTCATGGCGATGCAACCAAGAAAGTGGGTGTTGGTGAGGGTTTTATCGGCTGCACTGATCTCGCTGGTAGCAGAGGTGATGAGTTCTTATGGTTTCTCAGGGAAAGTAGCCTTAGCGGGCCAGAAAGCTGAGATCGATGAACCCCTGTGTTATATGACTACTTCCGAGGGGAGGATCGTGAATCTCACTCAGTTGTGTGGTTCGTCGCCAGTTCCTGCAAAGTCTCCAGAGTGTAGTCGCAATTCAGTGGCTGCGAATCTAGCGATCGCGAAGGTCAATTATGATGGCAATGTTTTAACCGGGACAGTGAGCAATCAAAGTTGCAAAACGGTCAAGAACCTGAAAATCAACTATGCGGTATTAGACGATTTAGGCAATCAGATTGACAATGGGTTTATTGTTGCTCAGCCACAAGTGGTGCCACCTGGAGGAACGGCTGCTTTTCGGGGTGTGGTGACAGGCGGGGTTAAGGTACAGGCAACTCATGTAGACTGGAGCGATTGAGAGTAATGGGAAATTGTTCCTGGATGAGGTGACAACCCAGTCAGATCAATTGTAGCAAATACCCACCACCCCTATTCCCCTCTTTTGTCACGTTGGACCGAGCAAAAAACCTTCGCCTTGGGCTGTCTAGATTTTAGTCATTTTTAATCATTGAGGATTCCCAAGCACGACAGCTTTACCAACTAATCGTTCCAGAAAATTCTCGCTCAAGATTCACAGAAGAGGGGTATTTTGTCAACTTTGATGACTCGATCTACAACCGATCTCGATTGCTCGTCAAAACCTCAGACTCCCACTCAGGTGTTTACCGAAAAACTGGGTCCAAAGCCCCGTCCTTGAGGACGGCTTTCATCAGCTATAATACGTTTATGCTCAGCCAGTCAGCGTAAGTATGTTGGTATTTGAGGCAAAACTTGAAGGAGCGAAACAGCAGTACGAAAAGCTTGATGAAGCCATTCGTACCGCCAGGTTCGTTCGTAA
>JBLNEP010000173.1:0-19075 GCA_050262755.1 Actinomycetota bacterium
TCGCGCCACAAGTCCAAGATGCTGGGAGTAATGCCAAAATGTCGCCCGTAGTGAAATTTTAACTGCGGATGGCGCAATTTTGCCCGGTCTAACTCATTGGTGATATCATATTTATTATGTCGCGCCGCAAAGAGTAAAATTGGCAAGACTGACAGTTCTAAATACCCTTTTTCCACGCAAGAATCAATACCTTCTTGCATGGTTGGACCAGTCAATTCTAGAAAACAAGGCACCACAGGACGCGATCGATCCAACGCTTGATAAGCAGCCGCAAAATCTAACAAAGATTGCCGTCCCTCTGCATCCCGAGTTCCGTGACCCACCATCAATAACGGACGATTGAGCGGCAGGGGAGAAAAAGAAAACTGATTTAAATCTAGCTTCTGTGCCTGTTCCCCAGCAATCGCAGAAAAGCCCTGAGTCGAAATCATCAACTCCCGATCGCTAGTGGGTAAATTTTGACTCGCAAACTCCATAATAACTCCTTTCCCGTGCAAGGCGGGAGACCGGGATGAATCAAAATACGCCACAGGCATTCTGGCTTACAGATGGTTAAGCCTTCAAAATCTAAATCAAAACAGCAAAATTTTAATTGTTAAGATTTCCCATTAACTTTCTGTTAACAGTTGCCGCACAGCCCCGGACTTTCACCGGCGTTTCCCTTTAGCGTATTGTTTCATTTGTACTTCGCTATTTTAACACATCCCCACCCTGATTCAAAACTACAGAAGTTCCCCCTCTTCTGGGCCCTTTTTATCGTAAAATCTTGATGTTTTAAACATCACCAAGGGCTACCAATCATCACAAACGCCGCCCAATAGTAAGGGTGGGATAAAACGCTCTCTCCCTCCCGACGCAGGGAAGGTGGCAACTGAATTGCACCGACTGGAGTCCCCCTCAACTGACCATCTTGCAATCGCACCTGTCCCCGCAGCATCGCTATCTGCGCCTGTCGCAAAGCCGCCGACTTGATCGGAACCGTCTTTAAAGCGTGGTAAAACTCTGCCATTAAAGCCAACGTCCCCTCATCACTGACATACCACAAACTCGCTAACGCAGTCTTCACCCCTGCCTGTACCGCTAACCCCCCAAAACCCAACTCAGCTTGTTCATCACCCACCGCCGTTTTGCAGGCACTGAGAACCAACAGTTCCACCTGAGGTTCGTTCCATTGCAACTGCCGTAGCTGATTCAACCGCAATTTCTGGTCCCACAACTCAATAAAAGAATCGCTAGGTGTCCCCGCTTTAAACTCACCGTGAGTCGCCAAGTGAATAATTCCAAACGGCTTCGCCTGTCGCTGCTGCTTCAAATTGCTCAGGGTAAAAGACTGATTGAGAAAACCAGCCCCCCCCCACTCTCGAGTAATGGTTTGGATCTCAATGGGTACAGCAGGTAAGGGACTTGCATCTCGAAATTCCGAGGCCCCCATTGCCAGAACCGTCGCCCTGCGGACATCTGCATAACGAGTATCCGTTAAATTTAAGCTGGGAATTAAACCCAGGTTGTACTTTTCTACCAAAAACTGTTGACCATCGTGCAAAGCCGCTATTGGCAAACTCCGCAGACCCCGGTCCATCGTAAAGGCGATCGTATCAATGCCTCGCGCTTTCAGCGTTGCCTCCAACGGTGCAATCATCCAGCGATACAGTTGCTGAGCCGGTTGTAGATAGGTGGTGGTATTGCGATTGCGGGGACTGGTAATATCCTCTCTAAACTGATTCACCACCTTCAGTAGCACTTCTCGCTTTGCATCTGTAATGCTTTCATGCACGACTGGTCCCGAGGCTGTGATCAGCGCTAAATCTAGTTGCTCGTCCCGCGAGAACACATAAATTAAGCTGGGTTTCGTACCGGTTCGCTCTTCAATAATTTTCAAAGTTTTCTGGATTTCCTCCACCGAAGGCGCGGTCAAGCTAAAGGTTTGGTTGAAGTATTCTCTAAATTCTTGAGTAAAAGACTTATCCAAGAGGGAAATTGCCTGCTGGAGATTGCCGGAGTCCAAGCTGTTGCTGATGGTGGTACGGAACGTGGACTGTAAAACAGGTTCGTAGAGGGTGGGATTGGCGATAGTTCTCAGGCCTGCATTCTCAGAGGGGAGCGGTCGCACAGCATCTGATTGTCCTTGCAAGTCCCGCAACAGGCGAGTTTGCTCTTCGAGGGTTGGGACTGGGGGCGCTGGGTTGAGAAGGGGGGGCGGGGATAGTAGGGGTGATGGTACTACGACTACAGGGGTAGGGGTGGGTCGAGGAATTTCACTGGAGGCTGGGGTGACGACCGGGGTCTCGGTCTCGATCGCAGGGGGCGACTGTATAACAGTAGGAGTGGGTGTCGGGGTGGGCGTCAGGGTGGGTCGCGGTGTGGGCGTCAGGGTGGGTCGCGGTGCGGGCGTCGGGGTGGGTCGCGGTGCGGGCGTCGGGGTGGGTCGCGGTGTGGGTGTAGGCGTGGGTGTCGGGGTTGCCTGGCCCGCCGTAACAATCGAAATATCGCCCTGAGTGTAGGAAGCTGGGAAAGATTGGCGCGGTCGAATCACATTGCTGGCACTACTGGCGATCGCACCAGCGGTGCCGTTCGTGGTTGCATCTCCGACCACAAACGGCGTTACTGGGTTCGTATTGCCACCCCCGTGGCGGATGGTAATGGGCCCGCCTCCCGCCTCTCCTACGGTGGAGAGACTGGTTGCAATGCCATTGGGATTGGTAAAAGTACCGGTTGCTCGGAAAAAGCGAGGTGTTGCAATCACCACAGTACCACCCGCAGCATTGATGGATTCCACAGTAATATCATTGTCAGCCTGGAGTGTCACAGCAGGGTTATTCGCGGTCGCACTCACCTTTCCGAGAGTGATTTGCTGACCGGCGGTAATGGTGACATTGCCCTGAGTGTTAAGCGTACCAGTGCTCACACTTCCTGTGTTGCTCACCGCTTCTAGGCTGGTTGCGGTCAAGTTGCCGATATTCAGGTCGCCTGCTGCCTGGAGGGCGATCGGGCCAGTCGCACTGAGCTTTTCCAGGTTAACCTCTCCTTTGCTGCTGCTAGCGCTGAGATTCTTTGCCTCAATTTGACCAACGGTGAGGTTACCGGCTGCCTGTAAAGTCACCGTGCCACTTGCTGTCACACCTCGGAGTGCCACTGTCCCGTTGCGACTGGTGGCAGTCAAACCGGCTGTTTGCAGGTTGCCTGTCAAAAGATTATCAGCGGCGGTGAAGGTGGCATTACCCGTCACCCGAATGTTACCACTAGCGATCGCGTTCTGTTGGCTAGTCACCTCTAAGGTACTGGCGGTGATATCTCCCAGTGACAGTTGAGTCGCGGCCTTGAGGGTGAGATTCCCCGTCGCCTCGATTTGATTGGCAGTAATACCACCGTTGCGGCTGGTGATACTGAGATCGATCCCCTTCGCATCTTCCATCTTCAGGTTGCCCCCGGTTTCCAGACTGACAGTGCCACTGACCTCTACTTTTTCAGCAGTCAAAGTCCCAGTGCTGGTTGCTTTCAGGGTCTCGCCTGTGAGGTTCTGGATGGTGAGATTGCCCGCAGCATCCAGTCGGATCTCACCGGTCGCCGCGATCGCTCCTGTTTGAATGTCGCCGCCACGACTACTCAGGGAAATGTTACCGCTGTTGCTGCCAGTAGTCACGAGATCGGTGGTTAAAATGTTATGGGCGGCCGTCAGGGCGATCGTATCACTCGCCTGTAATGAATCCACTGCTATAATTGCGCCGCTGCTACTGGCGATCGCGATCTTGCCTGCATCGATCGCGCTACTGGTAATATTTCCGGGTGCGGACAACACCACAGACCCATTTGCAGAGATGCTACCCACTGTGATTGAGTTCGAGGGTAAATTAGTGGCGGGTGAAAATAGGGTCTGGGAATTACTTGGTTGCAAGGGTACATTGGGTGCGTGAGCGAGGTTCGTAACTCCTGCTCGTAAAATGACAGCAGACTCACTGGTTAAGGTGGGAAGATCGGGATCGGTACCGGTGAGGGTGGTATCGGGTCCGGTAATGGTGATATCACCACCGACGATGCTGCCCTTTGCTTCCACTTTCAGGGAAGCGCCGGTATAATCTCCGAAGGAGACGTTACCGTCGGAGCTAATAATCGGATCGAACTCGCTGAAGAAGTTACCGGGTCCACCGGATAAGTTGCGGATCGAGAAACTACCGCCAGCAGCGAAGTGGGAATCTCCTGAGATAGTGCCGTTACTGATTAAAGTTAAATTGCCAGCGCTTTGAAAGGGGGCGTTCCCGCCTGGGACCGGATTCAGCGCTAAGATGTCAATGCTGCGATCGCCTTGGATGGATAAATTGCCACCCGCACGAGCGAGAAAGGGATGGGTGACGCTGTCCCGCACTCGCACCGTATCGGCCGCCTGCAAGGTTAAATTGCCTGCTGTATCTAGCTGACTGCCAGCTAACGTGAGGTGATGGGCTGCGAATAAACCAGCTTCCTGGGCCTGTAGGTGAACGTTAGGGTTATTATGAGTATAAGTATTTAAGTGAGAGAGTGCCACATCTCCCGCCTTCACCTCTAAACCAGAGCCAATGAGCTGAACGGTTCCATCCTGGTTGACTACTACACCCGCAGCATTGCTCATCCCGCTTCCGGTGAGCAGTTCTGGTAAAGCCAGAGGAGTCGGAAGCTGCGGTCGCAAATTTGAGAGCGATTCCTTTGCCCCAATTTCCAAATTCAGCAATTGCCCCGCAGAACTGAGGCGAACAAAGCGATCGCCCGGAACCGTCGCGATCGTCACTTGACCCCCTGATGCCACTAGAGTGCCACTACTCAGCACCGTACCCGCCAGCAAGGTCAAATTCTGCCCTGCCTGGAGCTGACCTGCATTGACAATACTCCCTGGTTGTGCATTTCCAAAGTAAAAACCGCTGGGTGTTCCCACCAAAGCTGCGTAATCATTGGGTGCGATCGCACTAAACCACCGATCCCCAAACTCAATTCCCGTAGCAGTCACCGCCGTAAAAGACCCAGGTACATTCACACTCGCTTGAGGACCAAACACAATTCCCGCAGGATTTATTAAAAATAAGTTAGAATTGCCACCCAATACTTGGATCGTGCCATTAATCAGTGAATATTGCCCCCCGACAATTCGAGCTAAAATATTCTGAATGCCAGGATTAGAAACAAAATTAGCAATTTGTCCTTCGCTCAAGCCAAACTGCTGAAAACTGTGAAATAAATTGGCTCGGTCCCTCGACATTTGACCCCCTGTAATGTCAAAGCGAGTTGGTCCCACTGTTCCCCCTGCTGGCAGAACTGGAGTGACAACAGTACCAGTGCCATCAGCAGCCGGAATCATCTGTGCTTGAGCCGAAGAATGAAACATTAATAAAGAAAAAGACACAAACCAGCATCCGCCTGTTTTGAGAGCAAACCTCGCCTCAATTTTTGAGGTAATTAGACGCAGAACCAGGAATAAGTCAACTCTTCGTGCTAGCAAATTCATGGGGGTTTGACAGAGAGTGGATTAAAAGCAAAAATTGAGAGATTACCCGCGACTGCCGACAGCTTTTTTTCAACGCAGAACCCGCAGCAACGACGGCTCAGTCATAAAGAACCACTAGACATAAAATGATTCGCACAGGAGGAATCAAAACCATGCCAGTTATGAGAGGTACGCCAGAAAATGATGAGATCATCGGGTCGCAAGAAAGCGAGATTATCTACAGCTTTGCTGGCAATGACAACATTGACGGTGGACAGGGAGATGATATTCTCTACGGCGGTGACGGCAACGACACGGAACAGGGAGGAGAAGGCAACGACTACTTATTTGGTAATCAAGGCAATGATAGCTTAGACGGAGGCCCTGGTAACGATATCTTATCAGGAGGTCAGGGCAATGACACCCTCCAGGGAGGAGAAGGCAACAACTACTTATTGGGTGACCAAGGAGACGATTTCTTGGAAGCGGCTGAGGGTGCCGATACCCTCATCGGGGGTTTGGGAGAGGATAGCTTTGTCTTAACCGGAAGGGGCGCCTCTAGCATTGCCGGTGCGGTAGTTGTAGCAGATTTTGGCAACGGTCAGGACGTGATTCGCTTTGCAGATGACCAGCAGCTATTGAGTCAAGGGAGGAGCGTGATTGATTTAGCTTCCTTCGGCACTCAACTCAGTCATCTCAATATTTTTCAAGGCAGTGGGAGTTATGCGAAAGATGCAATTATTCAGGACAGTTTAACTGATAAATTTTTAGCAGTTTTGAAAAATGTCTTGGTCCTCCAGGGAACCACTTCATCCACCGTTAACCCAACCCCGACACCAACGCCTCTCACCAATCAACCACCCACCGATATTTTATTATCTCCAGGGAGGGTCAATGAAAACAGTTCTAATACAGCCTTAGTCGGTAATTTTACGACCCTTGACCCCAATGTTGGAGATACATTTACTTATAAACTTTTGGATGATGCCGGAGGACGCTTTGCCGTGAGTGGCAATCGGCTCATTGTTGCTAATAGCTCATTGATCGACTTGAAGACTAATAATAACTACACGATTACAGTGCTCACGACCGATCGAGGAGGTCTCAGCGTTCAGAAAAATTTAACGATCCTGGGAAACCAGTCACCCACCGATATTATCCTCTTCCCCGCCAGCATCAGCGAACATAGCTCGAATGCAACTTTCATCGGTAATTTCACTACCATTGACCCCAATGTTGGTGATAGCTTTACTTACAGGTTATTAGATGGTGCAGGTGGGCGTTTTACGAGCAGTGGCAATCAGTTATTGGTGGCGAATGGCAGCTTAATTGACTTTAACACCAATTCCAACTACACCATCACCGTCCTCAGTACCGATCGCGGAGGTCTCAGCGTCCAAAAAAATCTGACCATCCAAGTCAAGCCAACCAACAAAACTCCCTTGGCAGTGGCAGATACAGTGACAACCTCGAATCTATTATTGGGAACTTCTAATCCTGACTTGATTCAGCTGACATCACCAGGGATCTTTAATGCCTTGAATATTCCCACAGCCACTTTACTCGCAAATGACAGCGATCCAAACGGCGACCCCCTCACCATTACTCAAGTCAGCAACGCTGTGAATGGTCAAGTCGTCTTGACTGGTACAACGATTACTTTCACGCCCAACGTCAACCCAGTCAATACAGGCAGCTTTCAGTACACCGTTAGTGATAGCGCCTTAACCGCAACAGCCCCCGTCACGGTCAACATTCAAGCCATTCAGATTATCAATGGTCTAGAAGGCAACGATACCCTTCTGGGCAGCAGTGGCAGCGATAGCTTAGATGGTGGCCTGGATAATGACTACCTAGAGGGGTTTCAGGGTGATGACTCGCTCTTGGGATCGGCAGGCGATGATACCTTGCTGGGTGACGAGGGCAACGACACCCTAGACGGTGGTGATGGCAACGACCGCCCCCAAGGGGGTGCAGGCAATGACTACATTTTGGGTGGTGCAGGAGATGACACTGCGATCGGTGACTTTGGCAACGATACCCTGCTGGGTGGCGATGGCAACGACTGCCTCTCCGGTGGTGTCGGTACCGGTTTAGCGGGTGATGGCAATGACTCGATCGCTGGCGATGCAGGCAACGACACTCTCTTTGGCGACTTTGGCAATGATACCCTGCTGGGTGGCGATGGCAACGACTTCCTGCAAGGCGGAGTTGGTAATAATGGTTTACCGGGTGACGGCAACGATCTCATCTTCGGTGGTTTGGGCAACGACACCTTAATTGGGGACTTTGGCGACGATACCCTCTACGGCGGAGACGGCAACGACTTCTTCCAAGAAATTGCGGCCGCTAATAGTCAAGCTGGAGACGGCAACGACTTGTTCGTAGGCGATGCGGGCAACGATACGATCCTTGCCAGCTTTGGCAATAACACCTTGCTGGGTGGTGATGGCAACGACTTACTGCAAATAGTTGGCCCTTCTACCTTGTCCGGTGGCAATAACTTATTGAGTGGCGATCGGGGTAGCGATACGTTGATCGGCTCTTTTGGCAGTAATACCTTGATCGGAGGCGCAGATCTAGATGTACTCGTCGGTGGCTCGAATGCAGACTTCTTTGTCTACAATACTGTCACAGACGGCGGCTTGGGAGAAACGATCCTCAATTTCCAGACTGGCATCGATCTCATTGTCATCAATGCAGCTAATTTTGGATTCACGAACACTGGGACCTTGCTCATTAACCAATTCAGGCAAGCAGCTAATCTCACCACTGCGGAATTAGGCCTCAGCAACAGCCCTGGTATTTTAGCAGTTACCAACGGTAGCAATCTTGATATTTACTATGACTCGAATGGTTCGACCGTGGGTGGCAATACCTTCTTATTTACCATGCAGGGTGTAAGCGTCGATCTCAATGCCAGCAGTTTCCTACTGATCTAAGCGAAGAGAACTTGAGAACAGCAAGCAAGAAATCCGAGTTTGTACTGGAAGCGGTCGCAAACCGCTACAATCCTCACTGTTCCCTTTTTTGCTTTTTCCCCTTATCCCTACTTCCTCAGGGCTGAGCCAGGCTCCTGAAACCCACTAGGGGTTTAAGTCTGTAGTCTTATGACTCCAGTTGTCTGAAGACGAATCAGACTTGCATGAAAGTCCTTTCCCGCAGGACTTTTGCTGTGAGGCAGGGGTTGAAACCTCTGTTGGACTAGAGCTTTAAGAGAACGAAACAGCCTTACCCTCTTCCTCTTTCTCTATGTCAACGCCGACAATCAAAAGCATATACACCGATGGAGCTTGTTCTGGGAACCCTGGCCCTGGCGGTTGGGGTGTTGTCGTCTGTTTTGCGGATGGTGGTTTGCACGAACTAGGCGGTGCCGATGCAAAAACGACCAATAACCGTATGGAAATGCAAGCTGCGATCGCAGCCTTAGAATTTCTCGCTCATTCCGGTCAAACAGAACCTATCACCCTGTACACGGATAGCGAATATCTTAAAAATGGCATTACTAAATGGATTAAAGGTTGGAAGCACAAAGGCTGGAAAACCTCTACTGGGGCACCGGTCCTCAACCAAGACCTTTGGCAGTCCCTGGATCGCCTCAATTCTCGGTTCGTCCAATGGCAACATATCCGCGGCCACTCTGGAGACTTCTATAACGACCGCTGTGATGCGATCGCTCGCACCTTCTCCCTCGGCAAAACTCCTTCCCTACAACAGCAAGAATTCACTCCCAACGGTCATACTCCCACCCAGTACCCGGAAAGGTCGAGAGAGGAAGCGGTTTCTGCTGTTTCCGCTTCCCCTAATACAATTGTTTCAGAAACAACGGACGCAACTGTTAAGGAAGCGATACAATCCAAAAAAGTAGCCTTTAACTTTCTCATCTCTGATTCTGACATGATGGACTCAACAGCAGATGCCCAGGACAGCTTGCCCCGTGAGGTGAGAGTTGAGCAACTCCGCAACCTCATAGAGACCTTGCACATAGCTGATGAAGTTGCCACCAAAGGTTACCTGATCACCAGCTCTGAGCTCGCTGACCTCATGGACGTCAATGCCAGTGCTGTCACCAGTCGCGGTGATAACTGGGTTTGGCGCAACTGGGTTGTGTCACGGGTACGTCGCGAGGGCAACCAAATTCTCTGGCAACTAGAACGAGTTGACCATGTGAGCGATAAGAGTGAGTTGTAAGATCATTCTGCGAGCATCCGGGCTGTCTTCGTCAGTTGCTAATGGTTAATGACGTTTAGATCGTGAGGAAAAAAGTTATGAGTGATGATTTGAAAGACCCGAATATCAAGGAATCACTCATAATTTTCTCCTTGACAACACGCCGATCGATTCCCTACCAACACCTAAATCCGGCGGAAATTGCCAACTTTTACGCAAATTTTGACAAATTTTTGCAGATCTCTTGACATCTGCACCCTTGAATCCGTGGCAAAGCGGTAAATTAGACAGGAAGAGTTCTACGGAACTGATGACTGATTTAATTTCCTGGGTCTTATCTTTGCACCCAACTTTCTCGGATTCATTTTCGAGTCCAATCCAACCGTTGCTAGCAACGGCAACAGAAGCTGAATCTTCAATGGTACTCGCTGGGGTACTGTTGAGTTTAGTCGCCATTTACCTCGCCAGCAAAATTGGGGGAGAGTTATCAAATTGGCTGGGTTTCCCGCCTGTGCTCGGTGAATTAGTCGGTGGGGTGGTAGTGGGACTGTCGGTCCTACACCTGCTGGTATTTCCCGAAGGAGGGGCCAGTAGTTCTGACTCTGCAATTATGGCCTTTCTTCAACTCACTGCCGGTTTAAACCCGGAAGCAGCAGAGGCAACGTTTCAAGCTCAGAGTGAGGTCATTTCCATCCTGTCAGAATTGGGGGTGGTGATCCTGCTGTTTGAAGTGGGTTTACAATCAAACTTAAAGGAACTCCTTGAAGCTGGTATCCAAGCGACGGTGGTTGCTTGCGTGGGGGTAGTAGTTCCCTTTGCTGCGGGTACGGGGGGACTCATGTATTTGTTTGGTGTGCCTGCGGTGCCGGCGATTTTTGCGGGTGCTGCTTTGACGGCGACCAGTATTGGCATTACTTCCAAGGTACTCTCGGAACTCGGTCACCTGACTTCTAAGGAAGGTCAAATTATTGTCGGTGCGGCGGTGATCGATGATGTGTTGGGTATCATCGTGCTGGCCGTGGTGGCAAGTTTGGCGAAAACCGGTGAGGTAGACATAACGAATGTAGTCTACTTAATTGTCAGTTCCACTGTGTTTTTAGGGGGCGCGATTTTGTTGGGGAATGTCTTCAATCAGTCGTTTGTGGCGATCGCAGACAAACTCAAGACCCGTGGCTATCTGATCATACCAGCGCTAATCTTTGCCTTTATCTTGTCCTATATTGGGGCAGCGATTCATTTGGAAGCCATTCTTGGGGCCTTTGCAGCAGGGTTGGTCTTTGATGAGACAGACAAGCGCAAAGAACTGGAAGCTCAATTGATGCCGATCGCCGATCTCCTAGTCCCGATTTTCTTCGTCAGTGTCGGTGCGAAGACGGATCTAGGGGTCTTGAACCCAGCAGTCCCTGCAAACCGGGAAGGTTTGGCGATCGCAACGTTCTTAATTACAGTGGCAATAGTCGGTAAAGTTGTCACCGGTGCCGCAGTCTGGGGTCAGCAGTCTATTAACCGTTTAGCGATCGGAGTTGGCATGATTCCGCGAGGAGAGGTGGGTCTGGTATTCGCTGGCGTCGGTTCTGCCAGTGGTGCCCTTTCGGCACCTCTGGAGGCGGCGATTATTATGATGGTGATCCTCACCACGTTTCTCGCACCGCCACTCTTGCGAATTGTATTGAAGGAAAGTATCCCTGAGGCGAAGTCAGAAACGCCTGTTTAATGGAGACCCCTCCTCAGCGGGAAAGAGGGGGGGTCCGGATCTGGCTGTTTCCTTCTCCTCCCACCCGCTACGGACTTCAGATCCTGTCTGAGTTTAAACGATCTACAGATGACCCAGAAGCGAAGGAAAGTGCTGACACGGCCTTAGATCGGGTCGATGCGACTGGATTTGAGATCCTACTTAAATTCCTCGGAAAAATATCGCTTTTACAGGAGAGGCAATCGCTGAAGTCGGAGGGTCGAAGCGGTCGCAACTTTCATCTTTTCTTATTTATTCTCCGGACTGGAGTCGAGATAAAATAATTGATGTAAATCAAATGAGTGTGCGGTGCTGTTGATAGGTGAGCAGACAACAGTCAAATCGCGCGTTAGCGTCTTTATGGGGATATGAAACATACTCTATCGGTTTTGGTTGAAGATGAAGCGGGCGTCCTGTCTCGCATTTCTGGTTTATTCGCCCGTCGGGGCTTTAACATTGAGAGTTTGGCAGTGGGTCCGGCTGAGCAAGTAGGAATCTCTCGTATTACAATGGTTGTGCCTGGAGATGACCGGATCATTGAGCAACTGACAAAGCAACTTTATAAGTTAATTAATGTCCTCAAGGTACAGGATATAACGGAAATTCCCTGCGTTGAGCGAGAGTTGATGTTATTGAAGGTCAATGCCTCTTCGGGGTCGCGGTCGGAAATTATTGAGTTGGCTCAGATTTTTAGAGCGAGAGTGGTGGATATTGGTGAGGATTCGCTGACCTTGGAGGTGGTGGGCGATCCGGGAAAAATGGTTGCGATCGTACAGGTTTTGAATAAGTTTGGCATCCGGGAAATTGCTCGGACTGGAAAGATTGCTCTCACCAGGGAATCCGGCGTCAATACAGAGTTTCTCAAGTCTTTGGAAGCGAAAGTTTGAGGAATTTGAGCTGTTATTTAGCTCGTGATTTTACCAGGGGGCAATTCCACATAGCGGATCTCGCCTCCTGCTCTTTATTGAGGGTGTTGTAGTCGTCAAAAAATCTGAATTTTTGTAAAAAGTTATCGGTTCAAAATGAGCGAGAGCGATCAATCCAAAGAGCAGTTAATTCAGGAATTAGAATCTTTCCGCCGAGAGGTCGCGTTGCTGAAAATTAAGCAAAAAGCGTTTGACACTCAAGATGAGCTGTGTAAGAGCTTGATGGCGATGCAGCAGGCAGCAACGGGTTCGGTGATGCTGAAAGGGATTTTACAAAAAATTATCAAGGTTTGCAATCAACTGACAAATGCGGAGGAAAGTAGTTTATTTCTCTTAGATGATAATGGCGTTGTCACTGAGAGTATTTTAGCTCGTGGTGCGACGATTCGGGAAGAAAAACAAACCGTAATTGGTCAAGTTTTGGATCAAGGTTTGGCTGGTTGGGTCAGTCGAAATCGTCAATTCGGTCTCATTACAGATACGAAAACAGACGAGCGTTGGCTAACATTTTCTAATCAACCTTATCGAGTGCGTTCAGCGTTATGCGTCCCCATTTTTATGGGTAAATCTTTATTGGCAATAATGACGCTTATGCACTCACAGCCCAATCATTTTCAGAGTGAGTCAGTGAATTTATTGCAAATGATTGTGAATCAAATTGCTTTAGTCATTGACAAGGCTCAATCTGGTGTTGAACGTCAGCAAGCTAAGCCAGAAATTAAAATAAATGACCGTCAAATTGAGCCGTCGTACTCGAAGCAACCTTCAGGGATAGAACCGGATGAACTGGCTCAACTGGGAATTTATATGATTACAGCCGATGCTAAATTTTTGTATATGAATTCTCGGTTAGTAGAAATTTTTGGTTATCGTTTTAGTGAATTTGTTATTTTAGAATCCTTGTTTAATTTAGTAGTCCCAGAGGAGCGAGAACAAGTTAAAGAAGCCATTAATCAGTGTATTGAAGGGATGAGTAAAAACCTCTCTTTTCAGTTTAAAGGTCAGCAAAAGACTGGTAACTTAATCGATCTAAAAATTTATGGAGCTAAAACGAATTTTTACGGAAAACCGGTTGCGATTGGAGTTTTAAAGCTTCTAGAAGCGGGAAAATAGGAACAGATTGTCAACAGTTAACAATTAACTGTTAACTGTCAACCCTCTACTATCACTCAGAAATCGTCAGTACCAACTTACCGATCGTTGAACCTGCTTCTAACTCCTGATGAGCAACTACCGCCTGTTCCAGGGGGAAAGTCTTGCTAACATGAATCTTTAACAAGTTTTGGTCAATTAAACGAGCAGACTGCTGCAAAATTTTAGCTTGTTGGTACTGTTCCTCTGCTAACCCTTCTAGCATGGGTGTGAGCATTAGTTCCAAGCTAATTCGCAAATTTCGCGTCCTCGCTGTTTTCAAATTGCCTAGGGAGAAATCGGGTTCTAAAATGGTTACTAAATCCCCGTAAATCTTCACGGCTGGGATCGTGTTATAAAACGTTTCTCCGCCGACCGTATCGAATGCAAGATCGACTCCCTCTCCGTGAGTCCAACCTAATACTGCATCAACCACATCAGTCTTAGGATATAAAATTATCAAATCCGCACCCAAGGGCCGGACAAAATCAGCTTTATCTTCAGAACTTACCGTTGTGGCAACTTCTGCGCCTTGCAATTTAGCCAACTGCACAGCGACATGACCCACACCACCAGCACCTGCTTGAATCAGCACTTTTTGCCCAGCTTGTAACCGACCCCGGTCGTATAATGACTCCCAAGCGGTAATTAATACCAAAGGAGCTGCTGCTGCTTCCTCAAAACTTAGTGAAGTGGGTTTTTTCGCAACAAAGTGCTCATCAACTACCGTGTATTCTGCATAGGTACCGGTGGGACCCCCCAAACCGCCATTACAGAAATAGACTTCATCCCCAATTTGGAACTGTTGGACACCAGCGCCGATCGCTGTCACTACGCCAGCACCATCGCACCCCAAGATATGAGGAGTCTGGCCCTGAACCAGGGTTCCCCGTCGGCGCAATTTCGTATCAATGGGGTTGACACCTGCGGCCCTCAACTTCACTAAGATTTCTGTGTCCTTCTGAATAGTAGGGACGGGGAGGTCTTGCAGTTGCAGGACTTCGGGACTCCCCGGCACATCAAAGGCGATCGCTCTCATCTGAAAATTTATCCGACTTGGCTTTACTATCCGAAACTATCAGCTGATCCTACCCTGAGATTGAGAAAGCAACGCTGGCTTTTTTCCAGCCAGGGGACGATCTTTGCCATAACAGCAAGGGTACTAAATTTGTTAGCCTAGTTGCATCCCTTTAATACGCAAGTTTTGATGGCAGGATGATTGATGAAAACTTTGCTGAGTCAAGTTCAAGCAGCGGTGAATTTCCAAAGGGACAGAGCGCTAAAAGGCTCTTGGCAGTTGTCATGATACTTACCTAGGCAGGAGGTTACTGGGGCATAAGCTCCTGTCATTGGACTTTTACGTAAACCTAACGGCACTTTCTAGAGAGGGACTATCTACTACTTCCGAGAGTTTACTTTCCCGACTAAAATAGCCCTCAACAGACATGGGTGAGTCGATCGCTCACGGTTAGTTATTTTGAGAAAGTCAGCTTTAATGTGATTCATTCAACTGAGGGGTGCTAATCAATGTGCGCTCTACAACCATTTCTGGTCGATGGCACTGCTGCATACCTGCTGGGGTTTTCGGCTACTTTTGCGCTCATACTGGTGGCTTATCTTAGCAAGCGACAGCTCCGGGATCTATGGGGTAGAGCTTGGGAGATTGAGCCGACGAGCGAACTGGAAAGTCGCTACAGTGCAGGTTTCTGGAATACCGAGCTTTGCCGAGTCACAATTGCTCGGTCAGAACTTGCCACTCCAGACCCCAATTCCTCAACAGATAACCGCTCGGAGGCAACCTGGCTGAGCCTCCCTCTAGGAACAGAGACGTTTCAGGCGATCGCGGCGACTACGGCTGCTCTCCCAGGAAACGACTTCTTCTCTCAGTTTGCCCGCGAACTGGCGACTTTGTTGGGGGTGCAAGGTGCGATCGTCACCGAACTAATCGGCACTAACACCTATCATACTCACTCTCCCTCCGCCAAGCTCAAAATTCTCGGTTTCTGGGGGCAAGGTTGGCAGCCGAGCAGTTTAGAGTACCCCCTCGCCAATACTCCCGAAGCCATCGCCGTTAAACAGGGAATGTACTACTGCCCCGATCGCCTGTGGGAATTTTTCCCTGACACCGGATACTTAGCCATCCTGGGCGCTTGCAGCTTTCTGGGAGTCTCACTTACCGACAGTAGCGGTCAGCTCCTCGGTATGATTGGCATTTTCCATGACCAGCCCCTACCAACACCAGACCCAGCTCTCTCCATCCTCAGAATCTTTGGGGTGCGGGCATCGGCGGAATTAGAACGCCACCGTACTCAAACAGCCCTCCGACAAAGCGAATACCGTTATTACACCTTAGCGAAAATGCTGCCAGTGGGAATTTTCCGCACGGATGCGATCGGTGATTGCTTGTATGTCAATGAGCAGTATTGTGAGTTGGCAGGAATGATGCTGACAGAAGCTTTGGGAGAAGGTTGGATGCGGAATTTACATCCCAGTGACCGCTCTCGCGTCATTGCAGACTGGGAACAGGCAGTACAAGAGAAACAACCTTTAAAATTAGAGTTTCGCTTTCAGCATGCTGCTGGTTCGGAAACTTGGGTGTTTTGTCAGGCGGTGCCAGAAATTGGAGAAACAGGGGAGATCGTTGGTTATGTCGGCACTCTGACTGATATTAGCGATCGCAAAGCGTCTGAGATTGCTCTGCGACAAGCGGAGGAAAAATATCGCAGCATTTTTGAAAATGCGATTGAGGGTATTTTTCAAATTACTCCCAAGGGTCACTACCTCAGCGCAAACCCAGCTTTGGCTCGCATTTATGGCTATGAGTCACCAGAGGAACTGATGACCAAACTCCACGATCTGGATCGCCAACTCTATGTAGATCCGGTTCGTCGCAGTGAGTTTATCCGCTTGGTGGAGGAACAAGGGTCGGTGTTTGAGTTTGAGTCCCAAGTTTACCGCGCTGATGGTAGTAAGATTTGGGTTTCCGAGAATGCTAGGGCGGTTTGTGATGCGGAGGGTCAGTTACTTTACTACGAAGGCACCGTTGAAAATATTACGAATCGCAAGGTGACAGAGGAGAAATTGGTGCATGAAGCCTTGCATGATACACTCACCAATTTGCCAAACCGCTCCTTTTTTATGGAGCGGCTGCAACAGTCGATCGATCTGGCGAAACGTCGCCAAGATTATTTCTTTGCTGTACTCTTCATTGACCTCGATCGCTTTAAAGTGGTGAATGATAGCCTCGGTCACTTGGTGGGAGATAAACTGTTGGTGGCGATCGCGCAACGCTTGGAGATTTGTCTGCGATCGCGAGATGCGGTGGCTCGTCTGGGTGGAGATGAATTTGCAATTTTGCTGGATGGGATTAAAGATGCTAATGATGCCACGGCCGTTGCTGAGCGCATTCAAAAGAAACTAGCCCTACCTTTTATCCTCGACGAGTACGAAGTCTTTACCAGTGCTAGCATTGGCATTGTTTGTTCTGGATGGCAGCCAGGAAAAGGGGCGCTGCTGGGACCGATGGCGCCGTCCCAACCACTGGAAATTGTGAATAAAGGGGGGAGTTCTCCTTGTTTGCTCAAATATGAGCGGCCAGAGGAACTGCTCCGAGATGCAGACGCGGCGATGTATCACGCCAAAGCGCTGGGGAAAGCTCGCCATGAAGTCTTTGATTTGAGTATGCACACTCGCGCAGTGGCACTGTTACAGTTGGAAAATGATTTGCGTCGTGCTGTCGAGCGCCACGAGTTTCTGCTGTTTTATCAACCCATTGTGTCTCTTACTAATGGCGGCATCAGTGGTTTTGAGGTGCTGTTACGCTGGCAGCATCCCCAGCGGGGGTTAGTTGCTCCGGGGGAATTTATCCAAGTTGCGGAAGAAACTCGATTAATTGTACCGATTGGTTGGTGGATGCTGCGATCGGCTTGTCAACAGATGCGTGAATGGCAACAGCAGTTTCCGACAAATCCGCCTTTGACAATTAGTGTGAATCTTTCTAATCAACAATTTACGCAGCCGGATTTAATTGAACAAATTGAACAAATTTTAACAGAAACTGGATTAGAAGCTCGGTCTTTAAAATTAGAAATTACTGAAAGTGTGATTATGGAAAATGCGGAGTCAGCCACGGCCCTCCTCGCTCAATTAAGAGCGTTGGGTGTGCAGTTATATATTGATGATTTTGGCACGGGTTATTCTTCTTTAAGTCGCTTGCACAGCTTCCCGACAGATGCGTTAAAAATTGACCGAGCCTTTGTAAGTCGGATGTGTATTGATGAGGGAAATGAGGCGATTGTACAGACAATTTTAATTTTAGCGAGTCATTTAGGAATGGATGTGATCGCGGAAGGAGTGGAAACCGCTGAACAACTTGCTCAACTCAGAGCTTTACAATGTGAATATGGTCAGGGATATTTTTTTGCTAGACCCTTGGACGAAAAGGCAGCGAGTGTATTGGTGGCGAGTAGACCGAAGTGGTAGTGAGAAAAGTTAATATCGCGTTTCTCAAAGAGTTGAGGGACATCCATGAAAGGGGGAAAGGGGTAAAAGGGAGAAAAGGGGGAAAGGGGGAAAGGGGGAAAGGGGTAAAAGGCTGTACCTCATTAATCTGAGAAATGCTATAGTTAATCGCAGAAGTGTTGAATGGAGAAATAAAACTTTACATTTAAGAGTCCAAGCATCATACAAGGGTCTATCGTAGCTCCCATGGACTATCGAACAGTGGCGACTCAGTTTCCGTTGCAAATACCGAAACTTATCGAGTCATTTATTTCCCTAAAAAGCCGGAATTTCCATGAGTTATAGAATCAGATCAGCAATCAAGCTCATGTAGATTTGAAAGCTCACACCCTTCACACTCTTTGTAATTAGTCGATCGAGTTTTAAGTGCATCTTGAGGAACTGACAAAGTACCTCTATTTGCCAACGATGACGGTAAGTTTCACTGACCTCTTCATTAGTCATTTCATGCACATTGGTTGCTAAGCGAAACTCACTGCGACTTTCCCGGTCACAAAACCAAACGATGCGGGATCGCTCGTGGTTAAGTTCGGTCTTCATATTGTTCTTAATTCGCACTACAAATTTGGTTTTTGTGAGGCTCATTTGGTCAAGAAATTCCCAACTTGCGAAGCCTCTATCCATGATGCAAACTGCATCTTCTGGAATCATACCGATTACGAATTCGGCAAACTTTGCGTCGTGCCCTTGCCCAAAATTAATCAGACATTCACTCGGGTTACCCTGCGATAAATTTACCCCGTTGAGCAACTTCACTTGGTGATAGCCTTGCAGCCAAAATAGCTGACTGGTTAGCGTCACCACCGTTGAATCAATTGGAAACAGCATCTGTGCTGTGGCAGGCTTCTGTCGCTTCACTTGCTCAATCAACCGAACATAAATTCGACAAAAGTATTGGTCTTCCCTCGTTTTACAGGCTTTAGAAAAGGTAGACCACCGAAATCCGGCCTAATTTAATCGATCAAATAAGTCCCTCATGCTAGTCAAACCCCGATCCAACACGAAGGTTAGCCAGATTTCAAAGAATAAGCGTGAGTTCAAGACTGGGTAGTCATGCGGGCAAAGCTGCTTCAAGATTGATTTGACAAGCTGCGGAAATGAGGTTACCATCAGACATCAATTTTTTCGATTTGGGGACAGCATACC
>JBLNEP010000174.1:0-9021 GCA_050262755.1 Actinomycetota bacterium
TTGAGGTTGTAGCGCCTTTGCCCGCCAGGGGTTCTGATGGCTTGCAGTTTCCCTTCTGACTCCCATCTTCTGAGACTGGAGACATGGACTCCGAGTATTTCGGCGGCTTTCTTGGGTGTGACATAGCTCATGGTTAACCGCTTAACTCTACCTATCTGAGGGTAATTGAGATAAATAGACTTGAGCGGTTTAATTAACTATTTTTTTATCGACTGTCACGTCCTGCTCTGTGCATCGCACAGCGCTAATCAAGACTTCTGGATGAGGCTGGCGATAG
The DNA here is from genome assembly GCA_050262755.1 of Actinomycetota bacterium. GTDB lineage: Bacteria > Cyanobacteriota > Cyanobacteriia > Cyanobacteriales > Microcoleaceae > JBLNEP01. The sequence goes on from JBLNEP010000174.1 coordinate 278, forward strand.
ATCGCCAGACCTTAACCTCCTCGCTATTTTTTCAGACCCTTGCTTTACTTTTGAACTGCACCAACAGCGGCGGGTTCACCTAGAATTGCGGTAAATCGTTGGAGATAAAATTCTACCGGGTTGGCAACTGCCCGCACTGAGTCGCGATCGCGTACTGCATTCCACCACTTCTCCAAGCGGGGCGTTTCTGCGGGTAGCTCGAATTTGCGGAAGCGATCTAGGACGGGCAAGCGTTCAAACCAAGGATAGAAGCTAATATCAACGAGGCTAAACTTCTCCCCTAACCAGTAAGGCCCGTGACCAGAAAGTTGACCCAATCCTTGTTGTTCAATAAACAATAGAGATTCTAGAAACTCTCGACGGCCTTGTTCTTGTTCCTGGGTATCTTTCCCGCGCAGGAATTTGTTAAATGCAGGGGCGAGGCGAGTGTTGGCGTAGTCGATCCAGATGCGCGCGATCGCTCTGCCTTCCGGATCGCCAGGTAAGAGTGGCGGCTCTGGAAACACTTCATCGAGGTATTCATTGATGATGGCAGACTCATAAATTTTGGCATTCCCATGTTGGATCGCAGGGACTTTGCCATAGCGCGAAACCTGCAAAAAATCAGTGGGTTTATTCTGGAAGTCAATTTCAATCGCCGTAAAGTCGATGCCTTTTTCCAGCAACACCACACGGGTGCGTTGGGAAAAGGTAGAGGCTTTCGCAAAGTAAAGTTGTATGGTACTCATGACTTAAATTCCTCGTAAAGATTGCAATTACAGGCTGTTTGGGATGGCAGCGCTCTGTATGGGTGCAACTCAAGTCACAACTCATCCCAGGGAACTGAGCTGAGCAGTAGGGCTGAAATAACCTGACTGGCGGGGATCAGCACCAGTCAGGAGATACTACTGTTTATCGATTAACTTACAGTTAATTACTTTAGGATTATTGCAGAGTCCTTTCTGAAATACAAGTCCTTCTGCCACAAAGTATGTGCTTATCCCTCTTTTGTCACTTTCGGCAGGAAATAATCTGGGATGGTTATAGTATAAGACTTTTACCAAAAATCTTGATTTCAGCCATTCTGTTAGAAAATAAATGCTCAAATCCTTGCTCGATCTACAGTTGAAAATGCTGATTTTTATTGGCTCAGGGTGACAAAAGAGGGATTAAAAAGACCGCGACCGCAAAGTATCAAGCAAAAAGAAGGGAATAAAGGCGACCACTAACTTCTGACAAAAGGTTGATTTTCTCAGAAAGACAGTTAGCAATCGCCTGTCCTAAAATCTCAAGCGATGAACTTGATTACTGAAAACTGCTCAACATTCGTAAGCGACGGGAAACTTCATCATCTATTACTAAATTGTCTAATTCTGATTGAGCTTTTTCTGCTGGGTTTTCTGAGAGTTCTACCAAAGTTTGCTCTTGTAAATAGCGACGCTGTACAGCTCCTTTGGCTTGCTCAAACTGAGAACGAGCTGAATCGATATTGAGTTCGTTATTCAGCTTGGCGATTTGTCCAAGAGCGGCATTAATCTCCGCCATATCTTTCATATTTTGCATATCAGTTTTGTAAGCTTCTAGCTTCATCCGCTCTCGATTTAGCTTGTCCTTAGAAGCATTAACAAATTGTTCTGCCTGCCGTACTTGTTGCTCTAATTGTGGTAGGATTTGCTCGATTTGAATCACTTTCAACATCGCTAGACGGGCAGCATCCTCACGATTGTTCTTCTGGGCTGCTATTGCTTGATTTTCCAAAAGCTGCTTTTCATTAACTTTTGAGTTGTATTTCTGTTTAGCGGACTGGTAAGCTGCTACTTGAGTAGAAACAGCCACCGTTAGTTTTTGCACTCCCTCTTGCATAGAGCGCAGCGATTCTTCTGCAATTTCTACTGCAATTTTACCGCCTGACTCGACTGGAATCCCCCACAGCCAGTGCCAGATACCGATGAGCGACCGTCCAGCTCTTTCACCCATTAGCCAATAGATAAATTTATTCATAGAAATAGGTTCCTCCTCGCTCATGTAGTGGGTTTAATTTGTTGTTGGAGCTGCTATTATGGATAGTTTTCTGTGACCCCTGAAGGCGAACCGCAGGCGATCGCGTCATGATGGTAAACTTGCATGCTCCTATCCTGCTATCAGGCAGACTCCGAGCTACTGTGCAATTCTTTACAAAACTTTATCAAGGCTGATGCGAACGACCTCTCTCAATGCGGTCGTAGGGTGGAACGTTAATAACGCACCCTAAAAATAGAGTTTTTTTGTAAGTCCTGTTGATATTAGGGCTGCACGGGTACAAACTCATAGCCAACTGAAGAGCTGAGGGCAGGCTGTACCTTCACTAAAAGCCCGATGCCGGGGGTGTGGGCGCGATCGCCTGAAGGCAAAAACTTCACTGTCCCTGTTGCGCCTTCAACTGTGAAATTTGGATTAGATAGCACTTTCTGTAAACCTGAGCGAGTGCTGTCTTGCTTCAAAGCAGAAGCGATGGCAATGACTGCATCATAAGACATCGCAGTGCGCCAATTGACTGAGCCACCCCACAATTGCTTTGCCCTACTGATAAAAGCATTTCCTTCTACAGCAGACGGATGCCAGACAGTAGCAACTACCATATTATTGACATCGACTTGTCCGAATTGTAAAGTTTCAAAGGTATAGAGAGTGGTATCGCTAAATAAAGCCAGTCGCCCCTTAGCGGCTTTGGCTACGTCAATAGCCCTGCTAATACTTCCTACTGAAGGAGCTAAAACTAAGCTATCAGCACCATCTGCAATCGCGCTAGAAATAAAGATGCCTGGGTTAAAACTTGAGTTAGCAAAATCGCAGGGAACAGAGCTAACCTTACCACCATACTGCTGAACAGATTTTATAACTTCAATAGCAAATATATCGTTTAAGCGAGAATCTTTACAGAGGGCGAATTTAATCCTGCGAGCTGTTTTTACCGCATAGTTAGCAATTTGTTGAGCATTTTCTTTGGCGGAGGGAACGGTACGAAAGATATGTTTACCAAGATTAGAATAATTGATAGAAGTGCTGGTTGGAGAGACCATCACTAAGCCGCCTTGGTTATAAACGGGAGCGACTGCTAGGGAAACTCTGCTGGCGTTATGCCCCACCACTGCTAAAATCAGAGAGTCTTGAACAAATTTCTCTGCTATTTCTTTAGCAATCTCAGTATCATTATCGTCATTGGCAATTTCAACTTGCAAGAGCGCTCCATTAATTCCACCGTTGCGGTTGACTTCATCTTGAGCTTGAGCCACTCCCCGCAGCATTTCTTCAGCAATGTTCAAGTTGTCGCCAATAGGGACGCTAGTAGCAATTCTCAGCGTCCTGCCTGCCTTCGCAGCAACGGCATTATTCAGGTAAATCAGAGTTTCAGAGTTGTTACGTTCGCTTTTGAGGGCGTCTTGAAATTTAGCGATCGCAGCAGTCAAGTCTCCAGCAGCCATCGCTTTGACGCCAGCTTCCTGTTCAGGGGTAGAATGGGCTTTAATCAGGACTCGATTTCCCCAACTAAATCGGGTCTCAAAAGGATCGAGCGCTTGAGAGGTTCCGGGGGAGTCGGAGAATTTCTGTGCCGGCTTTTGCAGATTAGCGACAGCCAAGCCGATCGCGGCCAACAGAGAACAAGATGCGATCGCAACTCCTGCCATCCACCCTTTTTTAACTGGTAGTTTCTTTCGCTGCGGCCACACCAGTGGCGCTACGGCTGGATGCTGACAGATAACAGGTAGCCACGTCGCGCAGGGGAAGCGATCTTCCAAACCGTGCAACCGCTCTCTCGCGTGGCGGACTGCTAAATAAAAAGGAGTGCCGTTGGCAAAATCTGCTAGAAAATATTTCAAAAATTCCTGCGCTACGAAGTCAGGCACAGGCTCGCGCATGACAACAATTTGAGGAATCTGCAATTGAGAAAGTTCTTGGGCTAATCCCAAACCGTCGCAAGAATTAAAAATTGCCAGCTTTAAACCATTCACTGCAACTGTCTTCAAAGCATACTTTAATTCCTTTACCGTTAAAGTTTCAGTATCATTAATTTCAAAGCGACCCATTTCACCTTGGCTGGAACTGTGTCCTGCAAAAAACAAGATATCCCAGTGCTGTTTCCACAGTTCATCGTTGAGCTGTCGTCGCTGCGGTTCCACTAAAAAAGTAATTTGAGCATTCGGCAATTGCTCCAGTAAAACGCGATCGGCTTGGGTATCAATTCCGCTGCTACTCCCCAAAATTGCCAGAATTTTCACCTGACCTTGCCAACTTGATGACTGGGGAGGTACATAAGTCGGAGCGCTTAAACCAACCTCAGAATTTGAATAACGCTCAAACAGCTCGCACAACTGCCAAGGTAAACGCTGTAAATAAAAGTCAGTTGTTTGCAGTAAGATTCGCACTTCATCCGCACGGTTAACATTTTCTAGCAATCTCTCTCGAAGCGGTCGAAATAGATCGGAGCAAAGCCACATATTTAAGCTGATTAAGAGTTTGCAAGCCGCCGCTTCGCAATTTTCAGCATGAGAAACATTGGTTACCTGTGCATCTATGGCTTTGATACGGGCAGGCAATCCCAAACTGCGATAAGTTGCTTGCCACTGTTCGTAGTATTGAGGAATCTCAGGTGCAGCCGGGAGCTTGCTGGTAATTTCTGTTGATGGCTGCTGCCCTTCCCCTCCAATCTGAAGCGTAACTAGAAAGCCTTGTTCAAAGCTCCCCTCAATGAATTTGAAAACAACTAACTTTTTCATAGCCCTATCCTTCAGGCTTTTCTAGTTTCAGGCTTTTCTATTTGAGGCTATCCTAATTTTGCCGAAATTTCAAGCATTTTTTTACCTCTCCTCTGCCAAGTAATCAGTAAAAGTGACTGAATTTGAAAAAATGCTAGCAGTCTTAGAGATTGATTGGCTCCATCAAATCATAAATTGCTCTGTAATGCTTGCCTGTGCAAAGGTGACTTTGACACTAAAGCACTCGCCTGGTTCACCGTTTAACTGCAATTGAATGTAATTATCTTTCCTCCTAGAGTTTGCTTCCAAGACCGGAGCTCCCGTTTCATCAAAGACTGCCAATTGTAAGTTAGGTGGCAAGTAGGTTTGGCTGCCTGTCGGGTGGACTTGCAAGCAGACGTGAGTTGTCCCTCCTTCAGAGGGCTTAATCTCTATAATTAAAGCCACTGATTGACCAGCTAATTGCATTCCTAAGTCGATGAGCTTCCCTCGCCTAATCGGTCGCTCTTCTTTACGAGAAGCTGCTTCTCGAAACCGGAAAGCTAAGCTGGTTTGAGAAGCATTTAAAAGAGCTTCAACCTCTTGCCAACCTGCCTCAAAGGTATTTTGGAACCACTGGCTTAAATTTACCTTGAACTTAGCTTTTTCTAAAGAATGAGAAGAAGCTAAGTCTTGGGCAAGCTGGTGCAGAAGATCGCTCAATTCTTCGATCGGCTGTAGTTGGCTAACTGGCAAATTTTCTCCGGAAACCACTGGCACAAATCCAAGAATCGTTCCTGCTTTTAGTTCACTATCTACTCGAACGGCGATATAGCCAATTCGGTCTTCCCAAACTTCTAGAGGAACGTGGCAGGAAACGTCACCCATTCGCAGGGGTCTGCATTCTAAACGCCCGATTCCTATAACTTCTAAATCAGCAACATCTGCACACATCCGCACGGCAGGGTTCCAACTGTCGCTAGCCTTCAAATCGGTGGGGATGCCCAGCATTTGCAAGTAGCCATCGACCGCCAGTACCGCTAGAGTATTTGATAGCACTTGCGCTGCTTTTTCAGGAGTAGGTTGTTGCCTAGCAAACTGTTGGGCGATTTGCCTCGCTGCTTCGGTGATGGGCAGGGTAATGGATAAATCTTCGCTGGCTGTTGGCTGTTGAGGGTTCATGATTGATTTTTATACTTTAAGACCTAATTTCTTTTGCACAGTTCTTAAGAGGTGACTAGCGGGAGTAGAAAATTAGAGGTATCCTTGTGCCTGACCAAATTCCCGCAGGCGGGGCAGACATTGCCGCTGATAGAAACTGCTCAAGGTTGCTGCTGACAAATTGTATTCCGCTGCGAGGGTTTCCCAAGGGGTTTCGGGAGGCAAGCGCCGCAGAATTAAGACTTGGCAGTTGACATCTGGGCGGTCTCGAATATGAGTTCGCCGTAAATCGCGAGTGGAATCTTTTTCTACCCATTCTTGGAGTTCTTCTAAGATGGGTGGCAAATCTGCTGGAGCTGGCAAATTGTCTATAGGGTTTTGAGATTTGCCCTCACTTTCAGAGCTACTCATAGAACTTAACCAATGCTTCTTTTTTGCAGTTTCTAGGCGACCGTCCTGCAAGCGACGTTTGAGGTAGGCATTGAGCCAGGTACTCACATTTGCTCTCTCTGGATCGTAGCGATCGCCCGTCACGGCTTCACACAGGTTGCGACAGAAGTACATCCAAGTTTGCTGGAGTGCGTCTTCATAGTCGGGAGTATTTTCTTTCCAGAGCTTGCCCGATCGCTGAATCGCCCTTACTAATTGAGTCAGCTTTCTTTGCCGTTCGGCACTGCCAGGAGGAAAGCCGCAAGTTACGGCGACAAGCTGGCGTAGTTGTTCGTCTGAGATGTCCATAACAGAAGAGGGAAACAGGGGAAAGGGGAGAGGGAAATCAGCAGACCTACGGAAAACAGAAGATACATCGTCAAGTTTAGTCAATAGCTAGAAAAAGTATAGTCATTTATTGCAAACGACATGGGAGGCATCAAGTCCCTCCCCCTTCACTTTTACTTTGAGCGGATTGACCCGCCTTGGCTGAACTACGCAGCTCTCTATCCCATCGCTGAACGCATTTGGGATTGCTTTTCTGAGGATGTTAAAAGAAGCATTAACATCGGCATTAATTAACCGACCGTCCGATGTTTTATATAAGCCTCTCTTAATTCGCCGACCCGTGAATACAGCACTCGGGTTGGTTTTTTCGTAAACAGGGATGGGGTCTAATCCCAGGAAGTTGGCTTGTGAACTGTAAGACTCTTCTTGAAGAATTACTTGAATTCCTGCTAATCGAGCCTTATATTCCAACATCTCAATCAGTCGAGCGTGAGGAATACTCACGAAATTCTGATTGGTTGGCTTCCCAAGATTAATCTCTGTTTTCCACTGTACATTCTTGCCGATAACCAGCGTTCCAATTTCTTGAGTAACCAAGGTATCAATAATCAGACGACTGGTGTGATGCAAGTAGTTGTCAACTTTCTGGTTTCGGCAGCGAGTCAATCGTTGAATCCGAGATGAGGTCTGGCGACCTCCCTTTAGTTGAGACTGTAACTGTGCCTTCCGCTTATTGTAGAATTGATTGAGCGATTTCAAGGGTCGCCCGTTAACCAATAGAGGGATAAAACCCTGCTGGTTTGAAGTTAGCGCCACTAAATTATCCAATCCTAAATCAATGCTGGCTACAGACTTGCTGCTACTAAGGGCGGGCTCCGGTTGGTCATAAACTACCTCCATTACAACTGCGTCACATTTGGGAACTAGTCTAACTTGGCAGATTTGTTCGGGATTTACTTGGGTTTTCACCAGAATTTCTGTCCCCGAAAGCTTGATTATCCCTTTCTTTAATTGCTTCCTGCTAATTGCTTGAATCGTGTAGACAAGAAGATTTCGCCCCTTTGCCTTATCTTTATACTTGGGCATTTTGGGACGCCCCGTAAACTTGGAGGGGTCGCTTTGATAACCCTTAAGTGCCTCAAAAAATGATTTCCAGTTCCGGTCTAGCACCATCAAGATTTGCTGGCTAACTTTAGCAGGTAAAGCCTTGTATGCCTGATGAGACTTCATTAAACGATTCATTTCAGGGTAATTGATATAACCCCATCCATAGATGAAGCTCTGGCGTATGAGATAGTTGCCAGCGTTGTAAAGATTCTTGGATTTGAACGCCAATTCATCAATCTCAGCGAAACGGTGTTCCGTGGCTTTAATGATATGTCGTTCGATTAACTGCACTCACATTCTCCTTTCTTTAACTCGGCAATAATCTTTTCTGTTTTTCGGTTGGCACTACGTTTCCCATAGAGTCTAGCAGCAAAGCTTGTAACGATCGCCACCAAATCTTGCATCAACTCATCCTTCCCATTTTCTGCTAGATTGACTAGTTCCAGCCTCATTCCCAACCTGAGAAGTAACACCTGAAGATAATTAATCCCAAATCGAGCTAAACGCTCTTTATGTTCGACCAAGAGAATGTCGTAATCATCTTGCTGAAGGAGCGCTTCTAATTGTTTTCTTTGGTCGTTGAGTCCACTCCCAATCTCTTTGACGTTCCTAACAATTTGATAGCCATTGGCAATTGCATATTCGACCAATCTCTCCGATTGACGGTTGAGATTATCTTTGTTTTCGGAAGATGACACTCGACTGTAAATAGCAACTCGATTGTTCTTGGCTCGATCGGGCGATGCTGATGGGGAGTAGTCAACGATAATCAAACCACTTTCTGTTTGTCGTGCTGAGTGTGGCAGCTTACCAGCCTTCCACCACCGCCACGCGGTCGTGTAACTGATGCCGATTGCCTTGGCGTAGTCAGGTAGTTTCATTTTGACCTCCTGACTATAGATTACCACTATTGCCCACTTATGCTTATAAGCTTAACGAAGTTTTAAGATACATTTGGTAGCGAACACCCGTCTCAAAAATTTGCAAGGCGCGATCGCTGAGCCTCGCCTTCAAAGCATGGGAAGCAAAAGCACCAGCCGCCACCGATAAACCGCCAAAAACGGCTGC
>JBLNEP010000175.1:0-17344 GCA_050262755.1 Actinomycetota bacterium
GATATCAATTATTCTAGCGCAGCCGTACATCCTTACGAAGAGGAAGAAGAATCTTATGTTGATTATTTTTACGACGATCCAGGCGATCCACCGGGAACACTTGACCTGGAAGCAGATGCCCTTCCTCCTGATATCGTGTTGATCGACTATAATGAAGTGACAGCAACCCGAATCAAGTTAGCGACACCGATCGATGCAGATCCTTACTTAGATACCGATTCAGTTTCTTGGGTTGATGTCCTGGGATTAGGGAATGAGGAAACTTGGCGACAGATGGGAGAAGTGTTTCATTTACATCCGATCGCTCAAGAAGATGTCGTCAATGTTCCCCAACGACCCAAAGTAGTAGACTACGACGACCAACTCTTAATTATTGCCTGGATGGTCTTGTTAAATCCTGACTCAGAAGATACTTTCCGCAAAGAGCAAGTTAGTTTTATTTTAGGCAAACATTACCTACTCACGGTGCAGGAAGAACCAGATTATGATTGCTTCGGTCCTGTCCGCGATCGCATCCGGAAAGGACAAGGGTTTATTCGCAAAAATGGAGCAGATTATTTAACCTACTGTTTGTTGGATGCCATTATTGATGGATTTTTTCCGGTGTTGGAAGTCTACGGCGAACGCATTGAAGAATTAGAGGATGAAGTCGTGGTAAGACCAACCCGCAGAACCCTGGAGAAAATCTATAAAATCCGGCGGGAATTGTTATCACTCCGCCGTGCCATCTGGCCCCAACGCGATGCGATTAATACCTTAATCCGAGATGGCAGTAACTTGATTAGCTCAGAAGTACGGGTCTACCTCCGTGACTGTTACGATCACACCGTGCAGGTCATGGATATGGTGGAAACTTATCGGGAATTAACTTCGGGTTTAATGGATGTTTATCTCTCTTCAGTCGGCAATAAAATGAATGAAATCATGAAGCTACTGACTGTGATTTCTACCATTTTTATTCCTCTGACCTTTATTGCCGGCCTCTATGGCATGAACTTCAATACAGAAAAATCCCCCCTGAATATGCCAGAACTGAACTGGTATTATGGATATCCAATTTGTATCGGGTTAATGACAATGCTCGCCTTCGGCTTAATTATCTTCTTCTGGAAACGAGGCTGGTTTGAGAATTTCTCAACCCTAAAAGAGGATTGAAGGCAAGTCAAAAAAACCGCATCAACCAGCGATTTTTTGTCATTTCCTCTTCCCTCCCCCTGTTTGAGGGTTCGCAGACCCAACTCAAAAGCTACAATAGAGGCGGGGAGAGAGTAAACGTAGGCGGTTGCAGACTCAACGCAGTCTGAGGAAAGTCCGGGCCCCCGAAAGACCAAACTTGCTGGGTAACGCCCAGTGCGAGCGATCGTGAGGATAGTGCCACAGAAACATACCGCCGGGATGGGAAACTAGGGACTAGGAACGAGGGAAGCAATTCCCCCCTCCCTCATCCCCAATTCCCCATCCCGGTAAGGGTGCAAAGGTGCGGTAAGAGCGCACCAGCAGCGTCGAGAGGCGCTGGCTCGGTAAACCCCGGTTGGGAGCAAGGTCGGAGGAACTACGGTTGGTCTTTTACCAGTTCCGCAATTTGGTACCGCTAGAGGCGTCTGGTAACAGGCGTCCCAGATAGATAACCGCCCTCTGAACTGCACGCAGTGAAGGGAACAGAACCCGGCTTATGAGTTGCTCTCTCCCCTCTATCCATTGACAGTTAAAAATGAGTTGACGGCTCCCTAAACCGATCTTTCATGCCGTCATCTTTCAGCGTTTATTCTGAGATCTTGCCGATGGCTCTTAGTTATCCAATCCGCCAAAAACAACTCGAAAAATTTGTAAAAAGATTAGGGGTCCCCGAGCATCCGGGAATTAAATGGAATTTCCTCGATTTAGCGTTAACTCACCCAACCGTATCAACTCAAGCCAATTACGAGCAATTGGAGTTTGTTGGGGATGCAGTGGTGCGGTTAGTGGCAGCGGAGTTGTTATTTGAGAATTACCCTGAGTGTCCCGTCGGCGAGTTTGCGGCCATTCGTTCCGTGTTGGTGAGCGATCGCATCCTCGCCCACATTGCAGAAAGCTATGGCTTAGGTCGATATTTAATCGTTGCGAGTAGTGCCGCCTGTGATAAAACCGGGGAAGAGACCCGACTCGCCGATGCTTTTGAAGCGGTACTGGGTGCTTTATACCTCAGCACTCATACCTTAGAATTAATTCGTCCTTGGTTAGATCCTCACTTCCAAGAGCGAATCACCGACATTCGCAACGATCCAGCCCGCCACAACTACAAAGCGGCCCTGCAAGAATGGACTCAAGCTCAGTACAAAATGCTGCCACAATATAAGGTTACGGAAACCGGGCGCATTCATGGAGATGAAGAGCGCTTTACAGCAGAAGTTTGGCTGCAAGGGCAATTGTTAGGACAGGGTAAGGGGCGCTCCATCAAAGCCGCTGAACAAGCAGCAGCTCAATCTGCTTTTAAGCAATTAACCATTTAGTGGGGATGAGGGCTGGGGTCATGGGTGATGACGGGAATTCTCCATCGCGACTAATCTCGACTTTGTTTGATTCACCAGCATACTGGGAATACTGATAGCCACAAACCCCGAACCAATGACCAAAATTGCCATCTTGGGTGCAGGCCGCTGGGGAGTTCACTTGATCCGAAACTTCCTCGAACATCCCCTCAGTGAGCTGATCGCGGTCATAGACCCCCAGCCAGAACGGCTAACAGCCGTTCGGCAGCGATTGCATCTACCTAAAGAGGTGATGCTAGCAACCGATGGGTCAGTCTTGCAGGATTTGCCAGAATTAGAAGCCGTGGCGATCGCCACCCCAGCCTCTACTCATTACCCTTTGATCGTCACCGCCCTCCAGCAAGGCTACCACGTCTTCACAGAAAAACCCCTCACCCTCAACCTCTTAGAAGCCCGAGAAGTTTGTCAACTCGCCGACAAGCAGCAGCGACAACTCTTTGTCGATCATACCTACCTCTTTCATCCCGCCATTGAGCGAGGCAAAACCGCGATCCAAGCAGGCCAGTTAGGAACCTTGCGCTACGGATATGCCCAACGCACCCATCTGGAACCAGTCCGATGGGATGTTGATGCCCTTTGGGACTTAGCCATCCACGACATCGCTATTTTTAATACGTGGTTGGGAGAAGTACCCAGTCAGGTACAAGCAACTGGCACTGCTTTTAGGCACAACCTGCAACCACAAGACCCGGAACTTGCAACGATTTCTCCCTTCCCTTTCTATGATTTAGTCTGGGCAACTCTCACCTATCCGAGTGGTTTCCAGGCCTTCATTCATCTGTGTTGGTTAAATCCCGATAAACAGCGACGCTTAACCTTGGTTGGTAGTCAAGCAGCTTTAGTTTTTGATGAGCTCTCAGGTCATACCCCTTTAACACTACACCATCCTTATCGAGAAGGTGGTGGCGATCGCAACCCTGAGCTAACATCGAGCGCACCCTGGAAAGTGGCGACTTCTTACCAGGAAGTTTTAGCGATCGAACCGAGCGAACCACTGCGACGAGTGTGCGATCATTTTCTCAATTGCCTCCAAAAAAACTGTCCCTCTCCCCTCTCTTCCGGTTGGGCGAGCGTTGAATTGATCCGCATCCTCTCGGCCCTGAGTGAATCCCTCAAACTTGGCGGAAAAACCATTTCTTTAGAACAACCCTAACTCATCCCCATTACCCATTCTCCATGACTAAATCTTGTGACTGAACCACCTTCGGTAAATCGCTCAGTGGTAAAGAGATCGTCACAGTCGTTCCTTGATTAATGCCAGCACTGTACAGTGTAATCGTACCTCCCATCAACCCCATAATATTTCGGGAAATCGCTAAGCCCAGGCCATTTCCACCAAATTTGCGAGTGGTCGAACCATCAGCCATTACAAAGGGTTGAAATAATTTCGGTTGTTGTTCGGGGTCAACTCCAATTCCTGTATCTTGAATGGTTACAATCACCCAATGAGCATCACTGCTGAGTGGTAGATGAATTTCCTGACCATTTCCATTCGTTCCCTCCTCTTTCTGTTTCCGTGGTTCAATTTGTGTTGAGACAGTAATGGTCCCTGATTCAGTAAATTTAATTGCATTGCTCAACACATTTAGAAACACCTGCTTGAGTTTATCTGGGTCAGCATAAACCAAGATCGGGTCCTGCGAACCAGATAAATTTAACTTTAAGTTTTTCTGCTCAATTTGAACAGCCTGCAAATCGATCGCATCTTCCAATACCTCCCTAAGGTCGATCGTTTGCAGCATCATCGAAAACGTACCCGCTTCAATTTTAGCAATGTCCAAGATATCATTAATAATATTGAGCAAATGAATCGCCGCATCATGGGCTCGCTGTAAAAACTCCATTTCCTCATCTCGGTCATCACAAAAACCGTCCCGGACAAATTGAATAAAACCAATAATGCCATTTAGAGGCGTTCTTAATTCATGGGAAATATTCCGCAAAAATTCATTTTTTAATTGGTTTGCAACCTGCGCTTCATTCGAGGCTTTTTCTAGCTCCTCCGCCCACAATCGCAGCCGTTCGACCATGCTATTAATCGCCTCGGCTAATTGAGTAAATTCCCGAATTTTAATATTTTTGGGGACTGCCTCCGGCGATTCTAAGCTCTTAACTGTCATTGCATAGTCTCTGAGTTGCTCTAGAGGACGAGCCAAATCGCGAGACAAGTAGAGAGTTGCCGTAATGCTAGCGGCCAATAAACCAACAATCAAATTAAATAAAACTTGCTGAATTTCTTCCAACCCTAAGAGCGCATCATCCAGGCGCGAAACCGCTAAAATAATCCATTTACTGTTCTGCTCTCTCGCCAGGGGACTGGGAATTGCCGCATATCCTGCCAACAATTCCACACCATTTTTTTCAAAGGAAAACAAGTGTAAATAAGCTTGACCCCCTGCGATCGCCCGCCCAACAATTTTTTTGAGCCGTTCCGCATCTGCCTCTTGATCGATATTACGCCCCACTCGATCGATATTAGGGTGGGCCAAGATCGTACCATTCTGATCGATGACCACCGTATAGCCAGCTAGAGACCCCCTAGGAGCGCTGGTTTGTACCGGCAGTGCTGACTGCAAGCTCAAAGCATAGCTTAGTTGATTCTTTGCACCTTGGCGAACATAAACGGGAGCGCTCAAAACTAAACTGACTCGGTTATTGTCATTCACCTGCTCTGGATCTGAATCTGCCGGAGTTGGTGAGCTTTTAACCTGACCTTGATTCGGTATTTGCTGAGGCGATAACAAGCTAATATAAACGCTTTTATCATCTAGCAACAATTGCTGTTGCTGCTGTGGCCATAAATTTTTAGGGAGAGATTGAAGGGGTTGATTTCCGCAAGTGCTTGCTATCACTAAACCTGTCTGTAAATTCTTTAATTGCAGACAATCCACATGAGTTGGTAATCGCCCAGCAAGCTGAGTGATAAATTTTTGATAGTCTTTGGTCGAGGGTGACTGCAAGGCAGCATTTTCCGAAGCGCTGATTAAGTTAGACTCTAGGGATTTTACCCACTGTTGCACTGTTTCTGCCTTTCTACCCGCACTCTCCGTTAGATTTTGGCGAGCTGTTTCCAGAAGGGTTGAACGTGCCTTCCGATAGGTCACATACTCCCCGACTAGCAGAACTGGCACGCTCAGCAGTAAGATCCGCGACAGTAAAATACGGCGAAAGGAGGATTGACCTAGCTTAAACATAGGACAGCTTTAATCTTAAGGAACACACCCAATAGCGAACATTGCGGTCCGAACCCGATCGGTTGAGCATCCGCTGATGGTACAGGATAGTCACACTCAGAGTTAATGGCGATCTGCTCTCCTCAATTGATGCTTCCAAAGCTTCCTTAAACAGGAGGAGTATCGTTTAGAAGATGTTGACTTTTAGCCTGAACGCAGGGTGCGTAAGTCCTATCATACTGCCATTGACTCCTGAAAAGGGCTGAGAAGAGTTCAACCCAATTATAGAAATCCCTAGAGTTCTCTCTGGTACGGACAACCACTGGCATTAAAGTCTTGTAGGTAACTCTCGCTGTGGCGATCGCACCCTCCTATCAATGGCGATTCCTCTGCTGATAGGATTAAAACCTGCTAGTACCGTCCGTTGGGAGCTACCATACCTGAGTCACAGGGACCGAAAAACTCGTGTGAATTTTTAATCGAGCCGTGCATCCACCCTGACCTCAAAATTAGTTCCTGCTACCATTCCCTAGCTTAATCGATGGAAAGAACCTCTAGCAAATACACTTATACTTACACGAATAATCATCCCAGATACCATCATACTTACTTGACAGTTCCCCTCCTGAAAATGCTGGCTGAGGTGAAGCCTACCGGTCAGTCAAAACCCCGTGTTTTGGATCTAGGGTGTGGGAATGGCAGTCTTAGCCATCTCGTTGCACAGCAAGGTTATGAGGTGGTGGGTGTTGACGCTTCTGCTCAAGGAATTGCGATCGCTCGCAAGAGTTTCCCCGATTGTCAATTTGTCGAAGCGGATATTTATGACCTTCCCCTGGCTGAGATGGCTCATAGCTTTGATATTGTCTTGGCAGTGGAAGTGATCGAACACTTACTCTATCCCAAAGAATTGGTTAGGGTCGCTAAAAAATGCCTGAAACCCAATGGCAACTTGCTGCTGACCACCCCTTACCACGGCTATTTAAAAAACTTAGTGCTGGCTGTTTCTGGCAAAATGGATCAACACTTCACGGCGTTGTGGGACAATGGTCACGTTAAATTTTTTTCGGTCCCCACCCTCACGACGCTATTAAAGGCAGAAGGCTTTACAGAGATCCAGTTTGGGTTTTCGGGTCGATTGCCCTATGTTTGGAAATCAATGCTCTGTGCTAGCAAAATTCCAAATTTTCAGGGAAACGACCTCAATACCGAGTGCTAAAGCGCGAAGCTTGAAGCAAGCTGTACGCTCAATTTGGCGTGGCAGGAGCGATCGGTCAGTGGGTTCTCTGAGCCTAGCACTCTTCTCGCCTCCCACCCTCGACTCTCCCGACTTCCCCTTGACTTTGCAATTCTTATTTTTTGCCCAAGTTTTCCCCAGAGATTCCACAGCGTTTCCACAAGCTAGTCGGAGGTTTTCCACAGATTAGACAGACTTTTCCACAAGCTTAAACGATACGATCAGCGCTTGTGACTGAATTGGGGATTATGGAAGTTGAGTGCTAATTTCCCGATCTCGGCGTCATTATATAAACTTTTGTAACAAAAACTGTCCTCAAAAGCTTATTCTCTCGTCAATCTTTTGAGAGGATTCAGGTCTTCGTAATATTTCGTAGCATTGACAACCCCACCCCCTCTTAGCGCACAATGATGCGACCGGGGAATGAGGAATGGTAACTGGAGGCTCAGCATTAACAACAAAGGATGATAAATTTCTCCCCTGCTCTAAGAGTTACCTGGCTCCCCTCCCCCTTCCCTGCGCCTGCCGAGTGAGATTAAAGCAATGATGAACACAACTGTCAGTATCTTGGCTGAAATTCCCGAAACGCTGCACGAATCCCTCACAACCTACCTCGAAACCCATCCAGACTGGGATCAAGACCGCGTGTTTGCAGCAGCTCTGTCGCTATTTTTGTTGCAGAATGGAGACAGCAACACGCCAGAGGCATCGCGCTGCTACCGTCAAGCCGCGAAAGTTTATCTAGAAACCCTATTCCAGCATCCTGTCTAGCGCATCCTCTTACCCTGACCCCACCCCACTTGAAAATAGGGTCAGCATCTCCTGCAAATTTTAAGTTCTGAGAACCTTCCCTCCTAAAAAAACTCTGTCTAGAGGCGAGGAATCGCCTCTAGACAGAGTGGGACACTTTTTTTATAGAGGTGCGATCGCTCACATCTGGAGAGTAAGAAAACGGACAGAGGAGAAGAGGGAAAAATGTCCAGCGACTCCGATTCAGAATCTTCCCCTTCCCCTAACTCAGCTCAGGAGCTTCAAACTTGTAACCAACGCCACGGACAGTTTGAATGAGGGACGGTTGATTAGCATCCGGTTCAATTTTCCGGCGAATTTGCCCGATATGAACATCTACCACCCGTTGATCCCCCACATATTCGTAGTCCCAAACTTCCTGGAGCAATTCAGCTCGCCGCCAAACGCGGCCCGGTTTGCTGGCTAGACAATAGAGCAAATCGAATTCCAGAGCAGTTAAAGCCACCATTTGACCACTCAACATCACTTCCCGGCGTGCGGGATCGATGACGAGGGAACCAAAAATCAGGCTTTGCTGTTCTGCGACTGTAACGATCCGCTTGCGCTTCAAAATGGCTCCCACGCGAGCGCCAATTTCTACTAGGCTAAAGGGTTTGGTAATGTAATCGTCCGCTCCTTGAGCAAACCCTCGAATTTTGTCAGCTTCATCAGTGCGGCTAGTCAGCATGAGTACGAACACCCCGGTGCGGCGTTGCATTTCTTCACAAAGTTTGTAGCCAGTGGTGTCGGGCAAATTCACATCCAGAATGACTAAATCCGGATTGAGTTGCTCAAATAATCCTAGAGCAGTCTGTCCGTCCCCGGCAGACTCCACTTGATAGCCTTGCTGGCTCAAATAGCGGTGAATTAAGTTTCGGATTGCCGGGTCGTCATCAACCACAAGGATCTTTGCAGGAGCCATGACCACAGTTACTTTGAGAATTAGGCAAGAATATTAGCCATAGTAATGGAAAAGCTGGATACAGACCTAGGGGCAATTCAACCCCAATTGTTAAAGGCGACGTAAAATCTCAGGCAATAAATCGCCTGGAACCTTGGACAAAGCGAAATTTTGCCCTTGTAGCCCACATTCACTATAGAAAGAGCGAATCGTTTTGACAATAGAACTCAAAGCAGCCTGCTCCCGATCAAATGGTTTCGTCGCCTTTGAATGGTCGTGCTGCGACTGCCAGCCTTGGTAAGCTTGCAGTTGGTGAGTCAGAGCTGCTTCTAGGTGAGTCCTCTGGGCTGTTTCATCGAAAGCGGCTTGGGAGTCTGTCGCGAGTTGATAGTGAGCCAGCCCAAGATTGTTGTGGGTGGCTAATAAATCAAAGCTAAGCTGAGTGGGTGCAAGGGACTCAGCGACTCGCAAGGCAGTTTGGTAGGCCGCGATCGCTTGCTGAAAACACTCCACCCGTGCCTGCTTCTGGGGAAGCTGCTGGGCTAAGTGCCAGTAGGCTGTACCCAGATTGTTCTGAGTTGCCGCCGAGGCCGCGGGAACTAGCTTTTCAGTACGGTACTTCAAAGCTTCTTGATAAGCATCAACAGCTTTGGAGAGCAAAGCTTCTGAGGGTTCATGTTGGGCAAGATTCCAATAAGCGGTACCCAAATTATTTTGCACTCCAGCGTAGTTGAGAGGCTGCTCTTCTGGATTGTAGTGCAAGAGGGCTGCGGTATAAGCAGCGATCGCGCTTTTGAGCTGTGTAATGGGCTGAGCGTATTGAGCTAAATTCCAATAAGCAGTTCCTAAATTATTCAAGGTCGCTGCATAGTGTTGAGGATCGGCTAGGGCATCGAGGTGTAAAAGCGCTTCTTGGTAGGCAAGAGCCGATCGCTGCCAGTTCTCAGCTGGATGTTGACACCGAGCTAAATCTGCATAAGCAGCCCCTAAATTTTTGTGTAATAGCGCATAAATTTGGGCAGGGGTCTGGGAGCCTGTTGCTGCCATTGCTTGCTGATAGAGGCCAATACTGCGCTCTAGAGCCGATCGTTGCTGGGTAGGGTGTGGATATCGCGACAACATCCAGTAGAGAGTCCCAAGGTCATTGAGGGTCTCCTCTGGAGCAGCAAGGGCGACCATGGGGGAGTGCGAACCTTGGGTGAAACTCTGCTGAAACTCCTGCCACAACTGCAAGCACACCGCACTCTCTGGTCCTTCTCCCTTCTGCCTCCATTCCCATACCTGCTCGTAGGCATGGATGGCGATCGCCAGGTGGGAGTGCGAAACCTCGTTCGCGGCAATGCGAGTGCGGTAATAATTCCCCAGCATCTGATACGCTACAGCCAGCTTCTGAGGGGAACACTGTTGCTCTTGCAGCAGCGCAATGTATTGCAAAGTTTCCAGTGGCCAAAAAGCCTGTCTTGTTACGTCCGGCCGCTCTGCCTCTGCCAAGATTAAATCTGCTAACTCAGTTGATTTGAGCAGAGGGAGGGAAAAAGAGCGGTCGCAGAGGGTTTCTGGCTGACGGCTAGGAAGTACCGCAGTTACAGACGCTACAGGCGAACGAGCCTCACCTTTCTCCCCCGGGGGGTTCTGGCTACCTTCCCCAGAATTGCCTGGTAGCGTCGGAGAGCCAGTGCTACTCAGCTCTGGCGCTTTCGTCCCATTGTTCACCGCTGGCACTGTCGTAGCACCCTCCCGGCTGTTTCTTTCCCATCCTGAGGAGGGAGGGAGGGGGAGAGAGGGAGGAATGAGTCGGTGCAAAGAAGTCGGAGATTTGGGAGAGGGGGTAATCTCTCTGTCCTCAAATTTGACTTCCTCCTCCTTGCGAGTCGCTGGGGTTGGTTCTCCTTCAAATTCAAATACACCTGTCCGCCAACGCCAAAATTCTGGCGCTGACTGCTGGATCGAACAGAGCCAAGGGCGGGGCACCCACAGCAACAAGCTAAACTCTAAACCCGGAAGGGTATGTTCTATGTCCCTGAGATAACTCAGAAATGACCACTGCACGGCGGGTGGTTGCCGAGTTAAGTGTTCGACCCCCAAAATTTGAAAGCCGAGGATACGCTTACAGGGGTTGGGTACTTGATGGGCGGGGTGTTCAGCAAACCACTGGACAATCTGAGCAATGGGATTGGGATCGCTCAAGTTCAGCGGTAAGCTGACGAATTGAGGGTCGAAGGTTGGGGCATCAGGACTGGAGGGGGAGGTTCCCTCGCCTATTTCCCTGGGTGCTTCGCCATTAATCAACTCTGCCTGTAAGCGGGCAGCTAAGCAGTCACGCAGGCACAAATCATCGCAAGCCGCGATAAAAATTTGACGGCGTAAATGGATGCTGAGCGCCTGTTTTAAACGCTCATAGATGTGCCTGTTCGATCCAGAAACTTGTTGGGGAGCGATGTCTGTCACGGTCATACCTGGAACTGGGTGCTAGCAGCTAGTCGCACCAATGATGACCTGAAACGACTGCACAAGCAGCCTCATAAAAATTACTCTATATTATTTCTTCGTCTCAGATTGTCTCACTCAGGATAGCGCTATAACCTGCCTTTAGCGCTCTTTAAATTATCTGCTCAATCTCACCCTGTTTTGTCTGGAGTCTAGACCCTCTGTGCTTTTTTGTTGACTTTCTTAGAACTGTTGTTCACCGCTTTTTTTAAGCTTGCTGTCCAGACATGATGTTGATTGAAGTTCTTTTCTTTGATTAATACCGAAAACAGGTAGGATACCAGTTCCACAAGCTCTACATTTTTTGTGGGTGAGCATCCTGCCTGCGCGGTCGTATTTTTATAGGGTCCTGCGAAAACAGCGTTTTTTAGGTGGATGCTTTATACAGCGGAGGCGACAAAAATTAAACCGCCCACTAACAGGGCGCCTGCAATCCCCAATAGGATATAGTTCCGTTGTTGAGTCTTGTTTGGAGGCTCTGCCTTGTACATCTTTGGTTCCACGGCAAAGTTATTTAATAGTCCGCCTTCATCTGTGTTGTAGCGCATGAGTACAAATCCTTAGGGTTTTTGTTTTCACCACTGTAACATAAGTCTGACCCCTGATTTCCGGGGTCAAACATGGTTCTTAGGGTAGGTATTTTGGGTTTAGGGAGGAGAAGGGGGCGACTTGCTCCCCTCACTCGTTCTTAGGGGCAGTTCCTTTGGATTTACCCCAGCCTCAGGAGGAGAGGAGGATGATTCATTTCAGCTTTCAGAACAACTCTCTCCTCGGCGATGCCTGATTGATGGCAATTTTAGGGCTGGCTGTTGCTGGTAATGGTACCCGTTAGGGGTGAAGAGGCAATGGCGTACTCTTTGACGGGAATCCGCCCGGCCAAATATGCTAAACGTCCTGCTTCTGTCGCCATTCCCATTGCCTTCGCCATGGCAGCAGGATGCTGGGCGAGGGCGATCGCAGAATTGATTAAGAGGGCATCAGCTCCCATCTCCATCGCTTGCGTCGCTTCACTGGGCGTGCCAATTCCTGCATCTACTACCACAGGAACCGTTGCATTGTCAATGATAATCTGAATGTTGGCTGCATTTTTGATGCCCTGCCCGGAACCAATGGGGGAACCTAAGGGCATGACTGTCGCACAACCAATTTCTTGGAGGCGTTTTGCCAGTAATGGATCGGCATTAATATAGGGCAGAACCGCGAATCCTTCTTTTACTAACTGTTCGGCCGCTTCTAAGGTGCCAATCGGATCGGGTAAGAGGTATTTTGGATCGGGAATGACTTCTAACTTCACAAAATTATTGTCTTCTTGCCCTAACAATTTTGCCATTTCTCGCCCTAGTCTTGCGACTCGAATGGCATCTTCTGCCGTTTGACAACCGGCAGTATTTGGCAACATCCAGATTTTACCCCAATCGATCGCTTCTGCTAATCCTTCATGGCCCGGCGCTTTCGTTTGCACCCGTCGCACCGCCACGGTGACGATTTCACAACCACTGGCAATGATACTTTGCTGCATTTCTTCGAGGGTGCGATATTTACCGGTGCCTGTCATGAGGCGAGATTTAAACGTTTTACCCGCGATAGTCAGGGATTTATCTTCGAGGAGAGTTAGAGATTTTTCCAAAGTTTGCATTGGTTGAAGTTCCTATTGAGTTGAAGGAGAAAGAAACAAATCTTTTACACTTTATTTCGCTAATTTTACAGTGCAATTTTCTTTTTTGCATCTCCAATACTAGCGATTTTTTGTGTATTTTATAGTTTAACTCTTTTCCCAATTTTAGCTAAGATTCTCACGATGATTCTGGCTAAATCTGGCTAGAGTCTGACAGAGATTTAAATCCCTGGTTCGCAGTAAAACTCTTCTTTTAAGGGAGCAAGAGGCGAGTTCTACTATGAGACAGAGATTGCCGGAAAATTAACGACCTCTGCTTTGAGTCAGGTGTCGGAAATGTTGGGATTCAGGAAGTAGATATGAACCCCTCATGAATCTCCCTTAATTCAGGGGATTTCTGAGATTTTGGGGTGATGCGCTCAACGTTGCCAGAGCGAGAAAACCGAATCTAGAACCAAGTTTATGCCGTTATGCTTGCTTCAAATCGAGAGTAATGAAAATGTGCTAATAACGGACTTTCTTGTTGCTTCTCAAGCAAATTTGCAATAATTTCAGCCGTTACCGGAGCTAATAAAATCCCATTCCGGTAATGACCCGTTGCAAAGGTCAAATTCTCCCATTCACTCGCCCCCAAAATCGGCAATTCATCTGGAGTTGCGGGTCGAAATCCCCACCAGAATTCCTGAATTTCATAATCCCGTAATCCCGGATAAAGCCGAATTGCAGCTTGTAGTAGAGCTTGCACGCCAGCGGCGGTATTCCCTGGCATAAATCCCACATTTTCGCTCGTTGCCCCCAAGACAATTTTCCCATCTCGGCGGGGAACAATATAACTTTCTGTCCCAAATAAAACCCTTTGTAAGGGTAAATTCTTGGTTAACGCAGTTGGGACCCGAATCGATAGCATTTGTCCCTTTTTTGGGTAAACGGGAATCGGAAATAGCTCGCTTGACCAAGCACCGGCTGCTAACACATAATGACCGGATTGCAATTCCCCAAGAGAAGTTTGAACGCTTAAAATCTTACCATTTTTGTCAATAACTTCCTTGACCGTGCCTTCACGAATGTCAATCTTTAATTCTTGAGCGGCTGCTAGCAAAACTCGAAACAAAGCTCGGTTATCAACTTGTGCATCTAAGGGATACCACCAACCCCCAATTACTTCTTGACTGAGTCCAGCTTGGTGTTGATGAATTGCTGCTGCATCCAACCAATGAGCAGAAGCAGGAAAATCACCCTTCTCCTGTTCATAAACTGGTGCAAGAATGCCACAAGGCCAATAACCAGCCGTTAATCCCGTCATGACTTCTAATTTATCGATCCAAGCTGGATATAAATCCCGACTCTGTAAACATAAATCCAGCATCGGACTCGGAGGAATTGCTTCCGCTTGAGGTGCTAGCATTCCCGCAGCAGCATGGGCGGCCGCTTGGTTAAAATCACGACTGAGTAGGGTAACAGTTGCCCCTCGCAATTTCAGTTCAATGGCTAGCGAGAGGCCAATAATGCCACCGCCAATAATCAGAATGTCTCTCAATAGATTCATGGACTTTTAGACAGACAAGATGCCTGTCTCACAACACGCAAAGATAATTTTTCTGGTGGTGTGGGCATTGTACCCATCCACCCTAACATTAAGTCTATCCCTGAGATGTCCAGACGGTTTCAGAATCTTGTCCCCAGAAGCCGCTATATTTGGTCACCGTAATATTACCTAAAACTTGAGTTTGGCAAGATAAACGGCGATGGGACGTGGGAGAATGGGGAGGAAGGGATAGGCGGGCTTTTTCTCGCCAAGAAGGTTCAGAAACTTCCCCCTCGACCTCAACGGCACAGGTGCCACAAGTTCCGAGTCCGCGACAGTTAATGAGCGAGGCATTGCCATTGTAAACATTGATGCCATTTTTTAGTAACACTTGGCGCAGGTTGGCTCCCTTGTCGCACTCAAATATTTTCCCTTGAGCTTGTACCTTGACCATACAGATTCACCCAAACAAGATTTATGTTCATTGTCCTACCTGTTGTTGCCCTTGATTCCCTTTTTGTTTTCTAATCCCTACTGACCCTTGACCAATGACGACTCAACTTTGGATCTACGATACGACCCTGCGAGACGGAGCTCAACGGGAGGGAATCTCCCTATCCCTCGAAGATAAATTGCGAATTGCCCGTTTGCTAGACAACCTCGGAATTCCCTTCATTGAGGGTGGTTGGCCGGGGGCGAATCCGAAAGATGTACAGTTTTTCTGGCAACTGAAAGAACAACCCTTAACGCAAGCAGAGGTGGTTGCTTTTTGTTCAACTCGGCGTCCCGGCATTACGGCGGCTAATGACGAGATGTTACAGCCGATTTTGTCCGCAGGGACTCGCTGGGTGACAATTTTTGGGAAGTCTTGGGACCTTCATGTGACGGAAAGCTTGAAAACGACTCTGGATGAAAATCTGGCGATGATTCAGGACACGATCGCCTATCTGCGGAGTCAAGGCCGTCGCGTGATTTATGATGCCGAACACTGGTTTGATGGTTACAAGCACAATCCAGAGTATGCCCTGAAAACACTGGAAACGGCGGCGGCTGCGGGTGCTGAATGGCTGGTTTTTTGTGACACTAACGGTGGCACTTTGCCTCATGAAGTCGTAGCCATCATTCGAGAGGTGACAGCAGCGATCGCTACTTGGCAGATGCCTCCCTCTCAGTTGCAACTCGGTATCCATACCCACAATGACGCAGGAGTGGCCGTTGCGAATGCTTTGGCGGCTGTCTTGGAAGGGGTGCGGATGGTTCAGGGGACGATTAATGGTTATGGGGAACGCTGCGGGAATGCTAATCTGTGTTCGTTAATTCCTAATTTTCAGCTTAAGTTAAAGTATGACTGCATCCAACCAGAACAACTGGCGAAACTAACTCAAGCGAGTCGTTCGATCAGTGAACTGGTCAATCTAGCACCTGACGATCATGCACCGTTTGTGGGGTTGTCGGCCTTTGCCCATAAGGGGGGAATTCATGTCTCTGCGGTGGAGCGAAATCCTTTAACCTATGAACATATTCAGCCGGAAACCGTGGGCAATTTGCGACGAATTGTGATTTCGGATCAAGCAGGTTTGAGTAATGTGTTAGCGAAGGCCCGAACTTTTGGCATTGAACTGGACCGCCATCATCCAGCTTGTCGTCAAATTTTACAACGGTTGAAAGAGTTGGAGAATCAAGGGTATCAGTTTGAAGGGGCGGAGGCTTCTTTTGAGTTGCTGATGCGGGAAGCGTTGGGTCAGCGGCCGTTGCTGTTTGAGATTAAAGGGTTTCAAGTCCACTGCGATAAAGGCAGGGAGGATAAGGTGAATTCGCTGGCAACGGTGAAGTTGGCCGTGAATGGTCAAGATATTCTGGAGGTGGCTGAAGGGAATGGCCCAGTTTCAGCGTTGGATGCGGCGTTGCGGAAAGCGTTGATGAATTTTTATCCGGCGATCGCTCAATTTTCCTTGACTGATTATAAGGTCAGGATTCTGGACGGCGGTGCGGGTACTTCGGCAAAAACCCGCGTTTTGGTGGAGTCGAGTAATGGTCAGAATCGCTGGACAACGGTCGGTGTCTCGACTAATATTTTGGATGCGTCTTATCAGGCTGTGGTTGAAGGGTTGGAGTATGGGTTATTGCAACATCAGGGAGTGGTGGCACTCACAACCTCTAGTTTTTAAGTAAGCGGCCGCTGAGTTGCTGGAAGGGCATCCTGGCCTTTCCAGCAAGGGTTTAAGGCATAGGAACTTGCAAATTCAAGGCAATAGCCGATCGCTCTCAGGATAGGGTTGCTCTACGTGAAGGGTGCGACCGCGCTCAGTTGAACCGTTTCCTGGTGTTAGTGATTTGGGGTGTGTTTTGGTCAAAATTTCTGGATGCGGTGGATGGGGTTGGCATCTACATCCCGATCAATCTCTCGTTCCTCCAGCAGCTTTTAAGCGCAGGAAATGCAGAGTCCAAGCTTTTGATTTACTTTCCCCATTGTCCCTTTTTTTCCTTTTTTTCCCTCTTCCCTTTAAGCTATAGTCTCTAGTCCTCAGTCTTTCATGCAACCTATGTCCCCATCAATTGAAACTGCTGTCGATCAAAAGTTATTGCTTGCGTTATTTAGGGTGGAGAACTCCGAAGACCTAGAGTTTTTAGAGGAGGCGATCGCTAGTTTTTTGGAGAATACACCGAAGCTGTTGCAAGCGATGCGGGAGGGAGTTTTGCGACCGGATGCGGTTTCTCTGCAAAGGGCTAGTCATAGTTTAAAGGCAACCAGTGCTAGTTTTGCTGCTAAAAGGCTACCGGGACTTTGTAAGCTGTTGGAAGCGATCGCGAAGGTGGCGGTACAAGGGGAGACGACTGTACCGGAGGAAGCTGAGGAATTGGTACAGCAAATTGAGGGCGAATATGAACGGGTGAAAGCGGAACTTTTGAAATTAGATCTCAAAATTTAGCTGAATTTTGAGACTGAAGGGATTTGAATCAAGAGGATTCAGAGGCAAATCCCAGTTTTCTTTGAGCGGAATTTCGCTGTACTCCAGGGGTTTAAATCTGACGGGGTAACAACCCCATCAGCTTAAAAAGTGTAAATGTTCGCCTGGGTGCGATCGCAACTT
>JBLNEP010000176.1:0-3469 GCA_050262755.1 Actinomycetota bacterium
TGATGCCAGTGAGGGCGAGGGTATAAAGCACGACTGCGGAGATCAGGTGAAGTGCGATCGCCACCCACAGAGAACGACGAGCTAAAATCGTGACATATTTGACTTGTTTTTCATCGACGGCTATGCCTTTTTGAGTTGACTCAGCCGCTTCTGCTAAGACTGCTTTTGCTTCAAAATGAATATTCCAAGGAACTGTAACAATTAATAACAGCCATTCAAAGGCAGCGATGGCAATAATCCAGTCTATGAAGCTACCGGCGGGGATATGCAACCATTGAAGAATGCTAAAAATTAGGAGTAGCAAAATTGCTGCTCCAGCGCTGAAACCTGCGAAGCTAAACATAAGGGTTTCCTCTGCGATGGTTGCTTTGATTTTGGAAGGCTTTTTTAGCAGGAGATAGCGAGACTGTGACAGTTAGGCAAGTTTCATAGAGAAGCGGGGAAAAGTGGAGATTGCGATTGACCTTTTCCAAGGCGATCGAGACTTATCAATTTAATCTCAAAAAATTGATGGGTGATGCTTTCAGCGACAGGAATCAAGCAGCGATCGCACTCCTGAACGCTAGAGTCCCCTGTGACAATTAGGAAATTGCCCTTGAGTTTGTTACAACTCACTAGCAGTGAGGTATAATACCCAGACTATTGAATTAAATAAGTGAACCAAATCAGACCCGATCCGCTGACTTGTGGGCGAAGCAAACGCCAAGTTTTACCCTCTTGCTGCTGTTGTAAATACACTTCAAACGGGTTCTGCTTCTGAGTTGTCTGTCGCTTGGGAAACTCGACTTTCAAATCGTAAGTTCCCCGCAGCCGAAAAGATGGTAAATCTTGTATTGTCAGGGGAGCAACTTCAGAAATGACCACTCGGTTGATTTGAAAGTGGGGTGCATCATTGAATTTCCCTAGCTGCTGGCTCACTTGCTGCTGCGATAAGTTCACTTGTAAGGCGATCGCTTTTTCCACAAGTTGTTTGTCCGTTACGAGGACGCCGAAGCTGCAAGCTGTCAGCAAACTCAGCAGAATTGTTACCCAAATCAATCGAACCATCTTAGCCAGTAATTGATTGCCCATTTACAATTTAAAATCAAAAGTCAGCACCAAGGATAGACTGATGTCAAACCAGACTCTCAGCCTCGACAATCCCCTTTATGATTATCTCTTGTCTATTTCCTTGCGGGAACCAGAGATTCTCCAGCAGCTCCGAGAAGAAACTGCTCAGCATCCAATGGCTAGTATGCAAATTTCTCCTGAGCAAGGCCAGTTTATGGGGCTTCTGGTACAGTTGATGGGGGCGGTAAAAACCTTAGAAATTGGGGTTTTTACAGGGTATAGCTCACTTTGTGTTGCTTTCGCACTGCCAGCCAAGGGGCAGGTTGTTGCTTGCGATATTAGCGAGGAATACACTGCGATCGCTCGTCGCTATTGGCAAGCTGCTGGAGTCGCCGATAAAATTTCCTTGCAGCTAGGGCCAGCACTGAGAACCCTAGACAAGCTGTTAGCCGCTGGACAAGCAGGAACCTTTGACTTTGCCTTCATCGACGCAGACAAAGGCAATTATGAAGCTTATTATGAGCGATCGCTGCAACTGATTCGCACGGGAGGATTAATCGCCATTGATAATGTATTGTGGTCGGGGCGGGTTGTTGATGCTCAGGTACAAGATCAAGCGACAACCGCTATTCGGGCTTTTAACAAAAAATTGCGTCATGACCCTAGAATTACCCTCAGTGTTGTCCCCATTGGTGACGGTCTCACCTTAGCTCTAAAACGCCGCTGGGCGCCCCTGATGGAAACTGAACCAATGACATGAAACGTGGGAATGGGTAATGAGTAATAGGGAAACAACTACAATGAGAAATCATTAGCTGTTACTTATTACCCATGACCGAGTATGCTTGAGCCAATTTTGCAACTCAGATTGCCAATTCATGAAACTTTTCAGAGTACCATTCAAGGTGAAGGCTACTGGACTGGTGCTTTAGCTGATTTTATTCGCTTAGCCGGTTGCCCGGTCGGGTGTCCTTGGTGTGATACCGGTTATGCAGAGGGTGGTAAAGATTTGCCGAAAAAACCGCGCTCAATTCATGAATTATTGGCAGAGTTAAAGTCTCCCAGAGTGGTGATTACAGGAGGAGAACCTTTTATCCATTCTCACTTACCGCACCTGGTTCAAGCTTTATTAGCAATTGGCAAGCAAGTAAGCATTGAAACATCTGGCGCTTACTGGCAAGAAATTTCACCCGCAGCTTGGATTACGCTGTCTCCTAAGCAGCACGTTAGTCCTAAATTTCCAGTGCAAGAACAGTTTTGGACAAGAGCGAATGAAATTAAGCTGGTGATTGGTACAGGTGAGGAAGTTGAATTTTATCAAAAGCACCTATCTGAGTGTCTAGATTGTCTTGTTTTCCTACAGCCAGAATGGAATAATAGCTCTCGATCGATTGCGCTAATTTTAGACTTACTCAAGCAAAATCCCAGCTATAAATTATCGCTGCAAGTTCATAAATATATTGGGGTTCAATGAAGAATTTAGGGAGTTATTTTTATCAATTTCTAGGAGTAGTTTAAGTGAGTTTCGCCAAGTAGCTAAAGTGAAATTTGAGTCACAGCAATGTTCCCCGCGAAGCAAACATCAACATCTGTACCGGGTGCGCGATCGCGCTTTCCATATTCTCCGGTGTAATAATAATATTCCCCCTCTACCCGGTATTTGACTGGCAACGGTTGGGTCGAAAGCGGACAAAATATAATGTCAGGTTCGGCCGATCCGGGTTCTAGGTGGGGTAGGTTGACATTCCAAAACGTTCCAGGTTGAGCAGGACGGTTGAGCAAGTCTTTTAAGACACGAATGACCCACTGTTCAGCAAGCTGCCAATCAATTTCTAAGGGTTTTTTAATGCGATGGGAAATGGCAATTCCAGGAATGCCATGCAATGCTGCTTCACGGACAGCAGCAACGGTACCAGAAATATAAGTGTCAATGCCTAAATTGCCGCCAGGGTTGATCCCAGAGAGCACTAATTGGGGAGTGGGACAAAAGTGCGCTAAGGCGAGGCGAATGCAGTCAGCAGGGGTGCCAGCCACTGCATATTCAAAGTCAGAGAGGCGATCGACGTGAATGGGACTGTGAGTGGTGACTTGATGGCCACACCCAGAGAATTGCTGTTGGGGTGCAACAATGAAGGTTTTGTCACCGATCGCGAGAGAGTTGGCGCAGGTTAAGAGCGATCGCAACCCTGGAGCACTGATGCCATCGTCGTTGGTGAGAACCAAGTTCATATCAAATACCAGAAATAGGGAAGGGTCAAGGAGCAGCTTGCTCCTTCAAATTTTATGAGGATGCGTTCAAATAGCTAGAAAAAGTATAGTCATTTATTACAAATGACATGGGAGGCATTAAGTCCCTCCCCCTTCACTTTTACTTTGAGCGGATTGACCCGCCTTGGCTGAACTACGCAGCTCTCTATCC
>JBLNEP010000177.1:0-33595 GCA_050262755.1 Actinomycetota bacterium
GCTGTGAATTCGACTCCCCAGACAGCAGAAATTACAAACCTCGTTGAGTTAGAGGTGTTGACTCGGAAGCTGTATGACCAACTCGATCGAGGTTGGCAAACTAGCCCCACCTTTGAGAATAACTTAGTCTACCGCGTTCGTGTCAGACCTGACGGAGCGGTCGCAGGGTATGAGCCGCTCAATCAGGCGGCGAAGGATTACGTGCAAGAAACTCCCTTGTCTGCTTGGCAGCCATCAAGGGTGAACGCGGATACCCCGAGGACCGCTCAGTTTACGGTTGTTTTTAGCCCTAGCGGAGTATTAGAAGTCAGCCACTAAGACGGTGGCAGCTCAAGCGGGGAGGATACGGCGTTGCAGTGTCCCTCCGCAGACTTGGTACGGAACGCTGGTTAAAAATGCGGTCACTACAGGGGTGAGCAATTGCGATCGCCTGTTGATGATTGTTTCTTCAGCAGTTGACAAGATTTCTCACTAGCTCGAAAATGAAAAGCTAAGTAAGCTATTGCAAATCTTTTTCGAGAAACTGCCTACAATTCCTTACTTTGACGTAAAACTTTCCCAAACTCCTATGCTACCTGTTTTTCGCGCATTGTCTGCCACCACTGCTACTGTCGCCCTGATTGCCCTGGCAGCTTGTAGCCAAACACCCACCAGCAACGCTCCGACCTCCTCACCCCCTGCGACACCCGCTGCAACACCCGCTGCGACTACCCCAGAACACAGCCACGGCAACAAGCCGAAAATTAACATTAATAGTGCGATTCTGTCGGAATTAGACAAGCTAGAAGCCAAATTAGGGGTTCCCGCACTCTCCAACAAAATTCAAGGCAGTCGCCCTTACGGGAGTCCTCAGGAATTAGTCTCAAAAAAAGTGATCGATCAACAACAGTTCGAGCAGATTCAAGATTTGGTGACCGTTGAGGATGTCGTCCTCACGGGAGAAGCAAAAGATATTGATTATATGACCAAATTAGGCTTGATGAAAGGGCATCTTTTGGTAGCAAAAGAACTCCTCGATCAAGGCAAACCGGATCAGGCAGAACCTCACATCGGTCACCCTGTCGAAGAAATTTATGCAGATGTAGAAGATCAATTAAAAGAACGCAATGTTAAAGAGTTCAAGACTACTTTAATTAACTTACAAGATTTGGTGAAAGCCGGCGCTAAAGATGCCAGTAAAGTCAAGGCTGAATTTAACTCGGCGATGCAAGCCGTTGACGCTGCGATCGCCTCCTTACCAGAAAAGCAGCGCCAAGAGCCTAAATTTACGCTCCAAGTTATTAACGGTTTACTAGATACCGCTAACTCAGAATATCAAGCATCGATTGCGAATGGTAAAATAGCGGCCATCATTGAATATCAAGATTCCCGTGGCTTTGTGACTTATGCTAACAGCCTCTACCAGAATATTTCGGGTCAAATTGCTAAAGCTAGCCCCGAAACCGATCGAGCAATTCTTACGAGTATGACAGAACTCAAGAAAACTTGGCCGAGTGCGACCGCTCCTGCTACTCCTGTCAATACGACCGATCAAGTTAGCCAACTAATCAAGACAATTGAGAAAGATAGTCAAAAACTGTTGAAATCAGTCTGATTCTTGAGCTTACAGATAACCGTCTCTTGTTAAAATAATCCGTGAAAAGGGAGTATCGAAAGTTCTTGATAAATTCATCCTTGATATACTCCTAGAGAGCAGCGGAGACATTATTTGCTGTTTTCGCTTCCCAGTAAACCCTCAAAATTCCCAGAGCCGGACCTACTGTTTTTCTATCCTCAAGAACAACCAATGAGAGAACTAGACCAGAAAAAAACCACTGAACTGCTAAACGCCATTATGGAATGCGAATTATCTGGCGTTGTCCGCTATACCCATTATTCCCTGATGGTAACAGGACCCAATCGAATTCCGATTGTACAGTTTTTTCAAGCTCAAGCGACAGAATCCTTACTTCATGCTCAACAAGTCGGAGAAATTTTAACCGGTTTAGAGGGGCATCCCAGTCAGAAAATCGCTCCGATTGAGGAAACCTATAAACACGCTGTACGAGACCTTTTAGAAGAAAGTCTCAATCACGAGAAAAAAGCGTTAGGCATCTATAAGGAGTTACTCGAAACAGTATCAGATGCTAGCGTTTATCTGGAAGAATTTACCCGTGGCATGATCGGGCAAGAAGAGCTTCATCAAGTCGAACTCAAAAAAATGCTACGCGATTTCAGTTAAGCGTTAGCAGTAATTCGGTAATCGGTAATGGCTGCTCTGCGAAATTACCCATTACCAATTACTAGCAAGCCAATCCAATTCGCAATCACTCAATTAAAAAAATGAATTTTAGTGAAGCCATTCCAACCTTTGTCATTACCCTCCGAGAAGGAGTCGAAGCCGCCCTTGTTGTAGGCATTGTACTGGCTTGCCTGAAAAAAGCTCAGCAAAGTCAGCTTAATCCTTGGGTTTATGCGGGAGTGGGAGTGGGAATTGCTGCTAGCGCTGTGGTGGGAGTCATCTTTGGTTGGGTCATTCAAGCGATATCGAATGCGAATGAACTTTACACACCGATCATGGAACCGTTGCTAGAGGGGATCTTTGGTATCATCGCGATCGCGATGTTGAGTTGGATGCTGATCTGGATGACTCAGCAAGCCAGGTTCCTCAAAGCTCAGGTAGAAGGAGCGGTGACTGCGGCCCTCAAACAAAACTATGGAGCCGGTTGGGGTGTTTTTACATTAATTTTAATTGCGGTACTCCGGGAAGGATTTGAAACAGTTTTGTTTATCGTTGCTAAGTTTCAACAAGGCTTAATTCCGGCCTTGGGGTCTTTGGCTGGTTTGGGAGTCGCTGCGGGAATTGGCGTCCTCTTATTTAAGTGGGGAGTTAGAATTAATATCCGCCAATTTTTTAAGTACATGGGTGTTTTATTGCTGCTAATTGTGGCAGGTTTGGTGGTATCGACGTTGGGACACTTTGATGAAGCAGTGAATACCTTAGCTCAGATGAACCGTCAGTCTGAAGGCCTCTGTTTCTATTACGAACGGTTTAGCAAAGTCCATTCCTGTATTTTAGGGCCGATGGTTTGGAATACGAGCAAGGTACTCTCTGACGATCGCTTCCCTGGAATTGCCCTCAAGGCGCTGTTTGGATACACAGACAAACTGTATTTGATACAGGCAGTGGGTTATGTGATGTTTATCGTCATGGTTGGCAGCAGTTATTTCCAAAAATTAGGGGGTCGAATCATTTTTCCCGTTAAAAATAACGAGTCTGCCAAAGCACCGAATTAAAGGACTTGTTAATATGAACTTGTAATTTTATCGAGAGTTCATCCATGACTATTGCCACGGTACAGCAGTTATTTACTCATCCCATTAAGGGGTTAACACCCTGCGAGTGCGACCGCGCCTTTCTCACAGAGGGACATGGCATTAAAGGCGATCGCGCTTTTGCCTTAATGTTTGAGGAGGGAGAAGAAGTTGAGGCGGGTGAGGTGCCGTGGCAGAGTAAAAAGCATTTTGCCGTCCAAAATGACTGGCCGTTATTAGCAGCGCTGGAATGTCGCTACGAAGCAGAAACTGCGGTGTTGACGGTGAAGCGGCAGGGGGTGATGCTATTGGAGGCGGAAACTCAGACGGCGACGGGACGCAGTCGCATTGGTGCTTTTTTTAGCGACTATCTGGCGACTCTGACACCCACACCGGAGGCACGGCATCCCCAGCGATCGCCCCTGCGTTTGGTGGGGAATCGCAATGGTTCCACTCGCTATCCTGACCGGGAACCGGTGCATATTTCCCTGCTGAGTCAGGCCACGTTGGATCGGTTGAGTGAAGTGGCGGGCGAGTGGGTTGATGTGCGTCGCTTCCGTCCGAATGTAGTGCTAGCGGGCGTTTCTGCCTGGGAAGAGTTTAATTGGATCGGCAAGGAATTGGAACTGGGGACAGCCAGAATTGCGATTGCTGCACGGATTGGTCGTTGTGTCAATATCGAAGTGAATCCTGATACCGGCGATCGCGACCTCCGGTTACTGTCTGTGTTGCAAGAACACTTTGGCCACGCACAGACAGGGGTTTTAGCCAAAATTATTCGCAGTGGCAGTGTCGCGATCGGTGATGCCTTGACAGAATGAGCGACCCTCTCCACCTGCTGATAAAGAAAATCCAGCAAACTAGCTGTTTGCTGGATTGAGTAGGCAGGAAACTTTTAGGGAAGAGTCTAGAATTGCTGTCAAGTAATAGTCATCATCTTTTGGGTATATTCAATTTTTTGCCTGAATCATTGCCCCCAATGAGATGAATTTCTGTTGCCAACTATTACCCGCACAAAACTCTAGGCTCTGTCTATAATCTTTTTGGCTTGGTCTTTGAGGTCTTCCTTCAGGTGCATTGCAGCTGCTTCACCTTGCTTGGCTTGACCCTCCAACTCGTCTGCTTGGTTGCCTGTCAACTTACCAAAGGCTTCTTGGATTTTGCCCTCAATATTTTTGGCAGTTGCTTCGGTTCGCTTGTCTAGACTCATGGTTGGTATCCAAACCTCTATAGCTTCATCATACGGGTCAATAGTAGAGGCTGCATCTCTCTTTAGATAGATTTCTTGTTGAGCCTGCTACTGATCCAAAGGAGGAAGAGGAATGTCTACCCGCTTGTTCCTGGACGACAAACCGGTCTTAATAGTGATGTAGGATTTCGGGACCTCAAACTTGGCAGCCAACAGTTCGATCAGTTCGCGATTGGCTTTGCCATCCACGGGGGGAGACTTGAGGTGGACCGTGAGACTGCCGTCTGCTTCTGTTTGGATGCTTTGCTGTTTGGAGTTTGGTTTAACTTTAACTGTGAACAGAGTCATGTTTAAAGGACACAGGTTAATTGCTGCAACGCTGCTTGAGCGGCAGTGAGGTCATAAGGAAAGGGAGGTTTCAGGGGGCGATAATCCCGTTCGTTGGCGGCCCCGTGGCGCAACACTGCATTCACAACGAGGCAAGGTTCGTCACTAAAGCTTAAGGCTCCGTGAGGAACGCCAGGGGGAATGGTAATGACGGCGGGGATGCGATCGCTCAAGGGTAAGTACCGATATTGACGATTCTGCAAGACCACTAACACAAACTTACCGCGCACGACCAGCAGTTGGTCGGTTTGGAAGTGGTGGACAAACAAATCATCCTCAGCCCAAGCAGGGATTTGCACTAACATCGTCTCGTGGCTAGACTGAGGGGTGTAAAATTCTGCCATTCCTGACTTCAGCGATTCTAAAGTTTGGATGGTGACTTGCTTGCTCAGAGCCATATCTCGCCTCCTTAGATTAGAGCATCATTCTCATTGCTAATCTAAGTTAAATTTTTTTAAACTTTTGTTGCCTCTATCACAAAGTAGAGCCAACTTATGGTAGAAAAATTCAGAAATTTTGCGAGTGGTTTCTCCTCCCCTTGGTAGATGAAGGTGGGTGGGTGGGACGGGTGGAAGACCCGTCCGGTAAGGCGAAGGATGGTGTTAACTCCGGGTTGGGTTCAGGCGGCAACCCTTTCAGGATGTTCGATCCGGGTTCCGAGGACTTTTAGGAATTCTGCTAACCACTGGGGATGGGCCGGCCAGGCGGGGGCCGTGACTAAGTTGCCATCAACGATAGCTTCATGAACGGGTACTTCCGCATAGTGACCCCCAGCGCGGATCACATCAGGACCGCAAGCGGGGTAAGCAGTACAACGTTTGCCATCCAGAACACCAGCGGCCGCGAGGACTTGCAAACCGTGACAGATGGAGGCGATCGGTTTATTGGCACGGGCGAAGTGGCGACAAATTTCGAGCACTTTCTCGTTGAGGCGGATATATTCGGGGGCGCGGCCACCAGGAATAACTAAAGCGTCGTAGTCAGTGACCTCGATTTCATCAAACGTTGCATTTAAGGTGAAATTGTGACCCGGTTTTTCACTGTAAGTTTGGTCGCCTTCAAAGTCATGAACGGCAGTGCGAACAAATTGACCCGCCACTTTACCGGGACAAACAGCGTGGACGGCATGACCAACCATTTGCAGCGCTTGGAAGGGAACCATGGCTTCGTAATCTTCCACATAGTCACCAACCAGCATCAAAATTTTCTTTTCAGCCATGTTTTTGACTCCGATTTGATGCAGTGAGTAAAGGAAATTAGATTATTGTTAACGGTCGGAAAATGAGGCAAAAATTGGTAAAAATTAGGCAGGCTTTTTCACCTGCCCCACAAGATCTTCCAGAACTTAGAAACCGTTCCGTCCCCAGATTACCATTGAAATCGAGAACGAGAACA
This sequence comes from Actinomycetota bacterium, assembly GCA_050262755.1. Lineage (GTDB taxonomy): Bacteria > Cyanobacteriota > Cyanobacteriia > Cyanobacteriales > Microcoleaceae > JBLNEP01. The sequence goes on from JBLNEP010000177.1 coordinate 6,266, forward strand.
GAACCAGAAGCGAAACCCAACCCAGTGACAGAATATCCATAGCGATGCGTTCAAAAAACAGTACAAAATAACTCCAACCCTTATGATAATTCAATTTAAGCAACCTACTGCATACAGTCGCCGTGAAGGATTCCTCGAATTTTAGTTTCGCAGAACGCCAAGAATCACTTAAAGCTGGGGTTCTCACTGCCTTGTCAGCGTTCCTCGCCTTTGCCTGTTTCACCCTCGGCAACCAGTTCATCCTGGCACCGCAGTTTGAACCCCTGACTGAGTTGGCAATCCCCGCCTTCGATCTAAACTGGGCAGGCAGAGGTGCGATCGCTGGTTTGAACGGTTTTCTGTTCGGCGTCACCTACCGCTACGTTGTCCGCCGAGACACCAACCCCCAACTCAAAGCAGGTACTGCCCTCGCCTTTGGATTGGTGCGAGCCTCCGCCCAGTTGGAGGTAGGATTATCAGAGGGAATCAGCATCTTCCCTCCCCAACACCTCTGGCCGTTTGTCGTGATGGGGGTGGAGAGTGTGGCAATGTTTGCGACCGCCACCCTCATCCTTGATTTCGCCTACCAATGCGGCTGGATTCAACCCTTTAACTCAAACTAAACTCGGCAACAGTACCATTACCAAAGAGCATATTGCGATCGACCGCTGACAGGATCTTATGATTGACTCGTTCCGAAACTAAGCACTGGCAAACCAATTGTGCCACATCGGCTCGGTGAATCATTCCTGAAATTCGCTCATCTTCCGTCAGCACTCCATTACCCGTTGCTGGCTCAGATTTTAAGCCTCCTGGTCTCACAATTGTATAGGTCAATCCACTTTCAATCAGATAATTCTCCGCCTTTTCTTTCTCCTTCAAAACTGCTCCCAAAGTTTCTAATGCTTGCGGTGACAACGCCACCACACTGTTACCAGTCCCAATGGAAGAAACCAGGATAAACTTTTTGACTCCTGCTTTCACCGCAGCATCAATTAAATTTTTATTCCCCAAATAATCCGCTCGTTGACCATCCTGTGGTAAACCGCCAATGGTACTAATCACCGCCTCAATGGGTTCTGCTCCCAACATCGCTGCTTCCACCGCTGCTCCATCCAAAGCATCTCCCATCGCGACTTTAATTCCCATTGATTCTAATTGAGAACGAGTGGTCTCTGTTCTCAGGAGTGCTTTCACTTTCATCGGCTGTTCTTGAGTTAGGTAATAAGCGATTTGTTCGCCAACCCCTCGACTTGCACCCACTAAAAAAATATAAGATTCAGCCGTCATGATTCGCTCCTGTTCTACAACTTTCTACTTTAGGATACTCCTAACTCAGTGATGCTGACTATTCTATTTTTCAAGTTCTGAAATCACCCTTTGAGCTGAGCTTTTTCGAGCCACCATCACGAGCCAAGGTTGTGCCGACTGTGGCAAACCCGGAGGACGATAATAATGGTTAACGATCTCAAACCCTGCTTGCTCTAAACAGGGAGCCAAAGTTTCATATTCCCAACCAACTGTATAGCGTTTTCCGGTCGGTCGCTGGTCATAACCTTCCCAATTTCCTCGACACATTGACATCACCATTGCCCCACCAGGAACCAAGGTTTGATGTAAATCTTTAAGGACTTTCACGAAGTCACGACGAGGTACATGAATTAAGGACGCATTCGCAAAAATTCCATCAAAGGTAGCTGCTGGTAACGTCAAACTCAGAAAAGATTGCTGCCAAACTTCGCAACCCGCTGCTACTTTCGCCATTGCTACAAAAGCCGGCGTTGCATCTAATCCGACTACCGTATGACCCTCGGCCTTAAACGCAACCAAATCTCGCCCAGGCCCACAACCAATATCTAAAATTTTACCAGGATAACGCGGCATCGCAGCCACTAACGCCTGCCGATTTTGTGAGACATCATGGTTCCAAGTTCCTTCTCGAAAATCTGTCGCCGTTACCTGGTATTCTGCAATGGTTACTTGTTCGTGCTGTTCCACTGTTCCTCCCGTTCTAACTTTTCCGACCCGTGAGTAGATAAGTGAGCATTTCTCCCTTCCCTTTCACTTGAACGAGCCCCCGCTCTTCAAATAAATATTTATCCTGCAACAGTTGATAAGTTGAGGGACTCACTTGAATTTTACCGGGAATTCCTTGCGATTCCATGCGAGAAGCTAAATTCACCGCATCTCCCCACAAGTCATAAATAAACTTTTTAGTCCCAATCACCCCAGCAATCACGGGACCCGTGTTAATTCCAATTCTAATTTGTAGAGGTTCGCCACATTCCGCTCTGAATACAATCATTTTTTGCTGCATACTGAGGGCCATTTCTGCAATTGCTTCTGCATGATCGGGACGCAACGTCGGTAAACCACCCGCTACCATGTAATTATCTCCAATCGTCTTAATTTTTTCTAATCCATATTCCTCACTCAACTGATCGAATGTTGAAAATATCTGATTCAACAATTCAACTAGTTTTTGAGGAGAAGTGTGAGAGGAAAATTCCGTAAAACCAACAATATCAGCAAATAAAATTGTTACTTCTTTAAATCCGTCAGCGATGTTGCTTTGTCCTTGTTTTAAGCGATGGGCAATGGGTTCTGGTAAAATATTGAGTAGCAACCGCTCTGAGTTTTGTTGTTCAGCTCGTAAAATTTCTTCTGCTTGCTTCCGCTGTGCTATTTCTTGATAGACTCGGTGAAACATTTGATTAAATGCTACCATCACTTCTCCCAATTCATCTTGACGCTTGACCGAAAAAGAATAAAAATCTAATTTTTCTTCATCTTTGCTCAAAGCATCTCCCGCTGCAATCAAATCATCTCGCAGTCGCAAAATTGGGGCAATGACGGTGGCTCCTAATACGAGCATGGTCGCCAAAGTGACGAAGGCTGAGATAATTAAAACTAAGACAGCAATCCGACCCGTATAAGCATATAATTCTGATTGAACAGAGTTAGCATATAGACGAACAATTAAAATATATTTTCCCCCTAAATGCCGATTAGTCCAAGCAATATCGTATCGATTGTTACTCAAGCTTTTTTGGCGAAAAATTTTAGCATCTTTGAGACTCTCAAAAGGAATTTCAGGGATTTCTCCAAAGGTTTCAATGAGTTGACCATCCGCTTGGTAAATAGATAGCCCTAAAATAATGGGGGAATTGCTAACAATTTCTTGAACTCTTGCTTGAAATAATTGATGATCGGACATATCTTGCTTGGTCAACACCACCAGAGCGTCAATAGTTGCTTGAGAAACTTGCTCTAGTTGCAATAAAAGCTCTTCTTCGCGTCGTGCATAAGAAGGAATCAGAATCAAGAGTTCTATGGCAATTAAGCTAGCAAATACCCACAAAGCGATTTGCCGAGACAAGCGAGCTTGGAAAGAACCTAAAAGAGCTAAAGATTTTGATCGCATATCACCAATTAAACGGACAATTCACAAATGGCTCTGCCAGTCAATAAATAAGTGGTCATCTCTCCCTTTCCTTTAACATTAATGGTTCCTCTTTGTTCAAATTGGTAGTGATTTTTTAAGCGGTCATAGGTTGATTCAGTGACTTGAATCATTCCTGGAATTCCATGAGATTCCATCCGAGAAGCTGTATTGACTGCATCACCCCACAAGTCATAAATAAATTTTTTCGTGCCAATAACACCTGCGATCGCGGGTCCGGTATTGATGCCAATCCGGATGTTAATTGCTACCTGATGATGCTGATTAAATTTCGCAATCTCTTTCTGCATATCCAGGGCCATTTCTGCAACTGTTTCCGCGTGGTCTTCTCGCGGAATTGGTAAACCGCCTACTACCATATAAGCGTCTCCAATGGTCTTAATTTTTTCCAAGCCATGTAGTTCGGTTAGAGAATCAAAGGCTGAAAAAATTTCATTAAGAAACTTAACTAATTCTTCAGGTGATATCTGTTGAGATAGATTCGTAAACCCAACAATATCTGCAAAGAGAATGGTGACTTCTGCAAACCCATCCGCAATGTTACTGTGGCCCTCTTTTAACTTTTCAGCAATAGGTTCAGGTAAAATACTAAGCAAGAGGCGTTCAGATTTAGTTTGTTCCTCGCTGAGTTTTTCATTTGCGTGTTGCAATTGAGCGGTGCGTTCCCGAACACGCTTCTCTAACTCTTTCGCATCTTGGCGCAACCTGCTGATCGCTAACGTTAATCCGGCAATCCCTAAAATTGAAATGCTTGCTAAAACAAAAAACATTTGCCGCAGACCTGCGCGAGTTTTACGAGTAATATTTTCTACAGGTTGCGTAATTTCTAAAATCCCCCGTACATCTCCCACCTTCCAATCTGTTTTCGGGCTATCTGGACGTGTATTATGACAGGAAATGCAGCTAGCTTTCATAATATCCGCTTCCGCATAGCGAAAGGACGGTTTTCCTCGAAATTGCTCGAGGCGAAAGAATCGATCTTGGGGATGATCTTTTAAATAAGTGAGAGCTTGTCGCTCAAAATTATCTTTGGGACCCCCTTCTTTTCGGCGGTAGGGAAAAGGATACTCGCTATAGAGGCGGACCGATATTTCTGAATGTTTTTCACCCAGGCGCTTGCCAAGTTCGATTAAGAAGGTAACAGGGAGAGGAACTCCCGCTTTTTTAGCAGTATAATCGTCAGTAAAGGTAATTCCGTCACGGCTAGCGAGGCGACTGACAACTTCAGAGCTGTAGAGAGTTCGTGATTCTTTAATCGCTTCAGCATAGAGAGTCGAATTCTCAAGAGCCTGTGATTTAATTAAGTTTGATGACAAGCTCGACATATTGGCCATTGCCACCCCGACGCCGATGCAGAACAAAATTGTCACAACCAGGATAATTCGCTTGTAAAGCAAATTTTTAAAGGTTTTCCACAGGTCAGCACTGAACTGGCGCATGATCGTCCCTAGCTAATAGAGCAGATTGTTACTGATCCTTCCACACCTTTTCAGCTTTTCCGCGAAATTACGGATCATTGTAGCCAGAGAATTCAGAACTCAGCAATAGTGCTCGATCGCGCTCTCCCTTCCTCAGTTACTATATCGATAGTTTAGATGGTGAGCGATCGTGAGTTCTCATTCCACTGCTAACTCAATTTTCCCTGGAGAAGTTTTTGCCAACACGGCTGATTTTGACCGCGATATTCGGCAGTTATTGCCTAAATATGACGAGATGCTAGATGCGATCGCCCGTTGCTTACCTCAATCTGCTCATCGCATCTTAGAACTCGGCTGTGGTACTGGCGAACTCAGCCTCGCAATTCTGCGTCACTACCCCTCTGTTCAAATTGTTGCTGTAGATTATTCACCCCGGATGCTTCAGTTTGCTCAAGCCAAAATCGAGTTAGCAGGATATGCTTCTAACTGGACTGGCATCGAAATCGATTTCGGAGACTGGGCAAATCAACCCAATTTTTCCGCCATTTCCGGTCAATTTGATGCCTGTGTTTCTTCTCTGGCAATTCACCACCTCAAAGATGAAATGAAAGCAAAGTTATTTGAGCGGATTTGCCAAAGTTTAAACTCTGGCGGTTGTTTTTGGAATGCTGACCCTATTCTAGCAGAATCAGACAGTCTGAAAGCAATTTACCAAACAGTGCGAGAAGAGTGGGCGACCCAACAAGGAATGACCCTATCCGACATTCGCGCTAAGATTGCCACCAGTCAGCCCTACGGCTATTCTCACTCCGATCAGTTAGCAACATTATCAGCTCATTTGCAGATGCTGACAACGGCAGGATTTGCCACTGTAGCAGTGCCTTGGAAATTTTGGGGGTTTGCAGTCTTGGGTGGCTGGGTTAACTAAAAATTCAGTTCATTTCATCCGAGAGAGGGAGCTAAATCAGAGAGCGACCGCGCTATTAATACATTATCCAGCAATCGCTCTCTCAAGTTTTTACCACTCAGGAGTTTAACCATGCTTTCAGAAACAGACCGGGCGGAGAAGTCCCCCAAGTCCCCATCCTCCCTCACCGAGCAAAAACCCTCAAAACCCTCACTCAATCCTGAAGAAGAACGCCAACAACAAGCCTTAGAAGACTATCAAAAACTGGGTTTTGAGGATGATAATTCCGTAGACATTTTCCAAAAACCTTGACCTTAACCCTCATCCCCCTGATTCCTGTCGAATCCGATCGGGAACCCCAACCGCAGAAAGTCCAGCGATCGCCCGCAAATTTTGACACCGAATCAACTCAGTAAAATTCAAACTCAAACGCCCTTCAATGTTTGCCACTGCTTCAATGGCAGATAGCAAATGGCTAGCAGCTTCCGCTTCTGCATAACCCCGTCTTTCGGCAACGCGAATCGCTGCTTCATCTGCATTTAATTCTAATTGGGAACTGTGGTTTGCTTGCCAAATTCGAGTCAGAGCAACTGCACTTAATCCAGCAGCCGCTACCACTCCCACTATATCTCTCTGCATTAATTCCATCAGGCTACCGATGATCCCAGCCAGGGCAGCGCCTTGATAAATATCTGGTTTAAACCACTTAATGCTGGACAGCCAACTCACAGTCCGCAATATTAATAAATCTCGCTGAGGCTTCGGCAACCGTCGCCATAAATCAAAATTAATATAAATCGGTCGATCCGGCTGCCAAGGCACTGGAAACGGGGTTGCAATCACCGTTACTTGCTGAGGCTTACTCATAATTTTAGCCATCATGCGGCCGGAGGCGGGCATGAGATCTAAGAGTCGGCGAATTTCTGGTTCAGGGTTCATGGAGAATCAGCAATTAAAAATGAATCATTAAAAATCGGTCATTAAAAATGGGTAATGGGTAATGAGTCAGTTGCCCATAACTTCCTACGAACTCTGACAAGTGCGATTACCCATTACCAATGACCCATTCCCCCCTTAAGGACTCGGCTGAGACCCAGGAACTGGGGACGGTTTACCCTTCGGTTGAGGAGCCAGGGAAGCTTTTGGCTTGGGAGATTCTTTAGCTTTCCCGACAGGAGAAGCTTTCAGAATCGGACTCCCAACAACAGGGGCTGATACCCTTGATTTAGGAGTCGTGGGTGTGGTCAGAGGAGCGACAACAGGAGCCGTTGTTTCTCCTAAAATACTGGGGTTACCATTATCAAAAACACCAGCGACACAAGCAATCATCATGGTTGCTAAAGTCCCCACAAATAAAGCTTTCCAACCAAGTTCTGAAATGTCTTTCCGCCTCGAAGGAATTAGGGCAATTGTACCCCCCACAAAAATCCCAACCGAGGCGAGGTGAGCAAAACCAGACAAGGCATAGCTAACAATTAACACGGTGCGGGAACTGACTAACCCTTGCTTCGCTGCTTCTGCTAAAGATTGATAGGGAGGAATGGCGGTTTCTAAAAGTCGCCGTCCAATGATTACAGAAGCAGTCCAAGAGTCCTCAAAGGGAACGCCTGTTAATAAAGTCAGGGGGTAAAATAAGACTCCTTGAATATTCTGTAGCGTGATGATGCTGAAAACTTGACCGATGGGTTGTAGGAGAGGATTAGTTGAAGTTTGCAAGGCAGCTAAAGCCCCAAAGGTTTGGTTGATCAAAGAAACCAAACCTAAGATTAAAATCAAGACAGCCGCGATCGCCACCGCCATCTTCACCCCGTCCAACGCTCCTACAATTGCTGCATCCAAAGGACTCACTCGCTCAATGGGTTCTCCTCCCACTGTTTCTTGTTTGAAATGACCCTCCTCATCCCCAATTTCTTCCCCTACAAATTCTCTCCCTTGAGGATGATTTTCTTCTTTCGGAATCCCACCAGCCGTCAGAGGCACTTCTGTTTCTGGAACTAAGATTTTGGACAGCACAAAACAAGCCGGAATTGCCATAATTGAGGCAGAAACTAAATGCCCCAAAATGTTAGGAAAAACTGGCTTGAGGAAGCTGACATAAATGGCTAAGGTTGAAGACGCTGCGGTGCCAAAACAACAAGCGAGAATCGCGCAGAGTTCAGAGCGAGTCATTTTAGCCAAAAAAGGCTTGACGACAATCGCCGCCTCAATTCCGACAAAAATATTGGCCGCACCGCTCAACGCTTCTGCTCCACTCAACCGCATGGTTTTGTAAAAGATTTTGGCAAAAATATCGGTGATGACTTGAATCACCCCGATATTATAGAGCAGTGCCATTAGGCCAGAGAAAAAGACGACCGTCGGTAAAGCGCGAAAGGCAAAAATGTATCCGAGATTTACATCAGGCGGTTTGCTAGGGATGGGGACAAGATTTTTTCCAAAGATAAAATTTGCCCCGAAGTCAGCCGCATCAAAGACTGCATTGAGTAAATCGCTAAATGCTTGCAACGCACCCCTGGTGGGCGGGAACATAAATACTAAAGCTCCCAGCACCAGTTGCAAGGTAATACCTGAGATGATGACACGCCAGGGTATATACTGCAATTTACGGTTTTCCGAAAAAATCCAGGCGATCAGGCATAAGCCAAAGATGCCGAGAAAGGAAATGAGATTGTAGATAGACATGAGCCTACTCCTTGAGGTGGCTGAGCGGCAGGTGGCAGGCGTGACCTCAGTAAGCCTCTGCCCAAAGCGGTCAAGACTGCCTCACACCAAAGAAATTAACCTTAAATGGAGCACTTCGGTACAGGTGAAGTCGTAAAATAAATAAGGAAAAGCATAATCTATCTCAACTTCAAGATTTTGTTAAGGTGAGTTCACTGAGAAACAGCAGCCGAGAGCAACTCGCACAGCAGGCGATCGGCACCGGTTATTAACAATTCCCCACCCTTTTGCAAACCAGGAAACATGGACGCTTTTGATCCAACCCCTCCCGAATGGGCTGCAACAGCGATTCACGCTACAAAGTTTTGTTGCCCCAAATGCCAAGCTAGCTGTACAGAATCAGTTCGAGCTTGGATCAACCGCCGATCGCCAGTCTACACTGAAACTCACCGTCGCAAGTGGCAAGAATTTTACGAGTGCCAATGCGGTAGCGCTTGGTGGGCCTGGAGTAGCGATCGCCCTCCCTCGGAACTGGTCCGTAACGAGGAAGGTTTCATCGACGACTAACAGTCTGGAGTCTACTGCTGACAAAAGTGGCGGGTTTATTCGATGATATTCAGCAGACCCTTGCGTACTGAGTCAATTACTTGTTCAATCAGCATCAACTCTGTTTCGCTAATGGACTCATCTAACAGCGCTGCCTTAAGCTGCTGGCGATCGGCTCTGCTAAGATTGCCCGCAGACAAGATCCGTTCAACTAATTGGGTAGTGGGCAATTGGGAACCTTGAGCTTCCATCCTCGGCTTGGGGAAAAATCAATTATTCCCAGTATGAAGCATGAGCGCGCACAATTGTGGATAAGACAGGTGAGATTTGAGTTCAGGGGAGTTTCCCTGATAGAAATGACAGAACCATTCATTAAATAGGCCAATATCACCATGAAGCGAGGGAATGTGAGCCTAACCCGCCTGCGATCGCTTGCCAGCATCCTGCTGGAATCTCTCAAGCGTATCAGCAAAACCATTAACGATCCTGACTATGAAGCGTGGCGAAACCGCTTTATGCTTAGTCGCATGAGCCTAGGGTTATCGCTAGCATTGCTCACCTTTTTTACGTTTAGCCTTTTGGAATTAGCACGGTTTGTCTTCAACCGCCAAAAATTCGACGGTTCCTTATTTTTAACCCAAATTACCGTGCAATTAGTTTTGCTGTTTGGTCTTGCCCTGCTGCGGAACCCAGCAGTTCGTCGCTACCCGGCTATTATTTTCTTAGGGCTCTCTTGGTCAACCACTTTGATCCCGCAATTAAGAGCAACCTTCTTCGGTGCAGCTCAACCTGATATCATTGCCTGGACTTTAATGTTTTTCGGTCAAGCGACCCTCAACCCAGTGCGCTGGCCCCTACATTTAATCGCGCAGTTGGGCGTCTTTTTCTATTATTTTGGAGTGAATGGTATCCTCCAGTTAAAAGTCAAACCGGAATATATGCCCCTCTCAATGGGGATGCTTTACCTCTATTTATTTTGGGTCTGTTTAATTTGTAATCTCTCAGTTTACCTCTACGAACGCTTAGCCAAAGCTGAATTTCGCGCTCGTCGGGCCTTAGAAGCAGAACAAGAAAGGTCTGAGCGCCTGCTACTGAATATCTTGCCCGGCTCGATCGCTGAACGCTTGAAGCAGGAACCTCAAACCATCGCCGACAGCTTTGCAGAAGTGAGCGTTTTATTTGCTGATATTGTTGGTTTTACCGAGCTTTCTGCCCGGATTTCACCCACGGAACTGGTAAAGTTACTCAACGAAGTTTTCTCTGTTTTTGACCATTTAGTGGAACATCACAGACTGGAAAAAATCAAAACCATTGGGGATGCTTACATGGTGGTTGCCGGTTTACCGGAACACCGTTCAGACCACGCCCAAGCAATTGCTGATATGGCTCTAGATATGCAAACAGTCTTAGCAAAATTTAACCAGGAAAACAATCAAAATTTCCGGATTCGTATTGGCATTAGCAGTGGTTTAGTGGTAGCAGGTGTCATAGGTCTGAAAAAATTTGCCTATGATTTATGGGGGGATACGGTTAATACTGCCTCGCGGATGGAATCTCACGGCTTGCCCGACTGCATCCAAGTTTCAGAAACAACCTATCAACACTTAAAAGAGCAATATCTCTTTGAGGAACGGGGAGAAATTCAGATTAAAGGCAAGGGAAAAATGATGGCTTATCTGCTCAAAAGTAAAAAACAAAAATAACTGCAAAAATTTTGCAAATTGCAGTTTAAAAAATCATCAAACCCAGATTAATTGCTAAGGAGGGAACTCGGCTGAACCCAAGACCAAACTAACTAGCTCAACTTCTAAAAAGTAGCAGAAATGATTGATTTTTTTGATTTTGAGCGACAACTCCCAACTCGCAAGCTAAAATCTTAGGTTAGGGAGCTTAGGGTTACCATTCCCAGTAACTGATGACCCACGATCGATCGCCAATGACCAATTTTCGCTTGTCAACACTTTTGACTTGCTTGTCGCTGCTGGGTGGCGGTGCAGTGCTGGCTCAGCCTATTGTCCCGGCTGCCGACGGCACGGGTACAGCCGTTCAACAACAGGGAAATCGCTTTAACATTAGTGGTGGCAAACTGTCTGGCGATCGCGCAAATCTTTTTCACAGTTTTAGTCAATTTGGCTTGGGAGAAAATCAAAGCGCCAATTTCCAATCCAATCCCACTATTCAAAATATTTTAGTGCGGGTGGTTGGTGGCAATGCCTCATTAATTAATGGTTTAATTGCGGTTAGCGGTGGCAACTCCCATTTATTTTTAATGAATCCGGCTGGGATTATATTCGGTCAAGGAGCGAGGCTGGATTTACCAGCTTCTTTTTTCGCAACAACCGCCAATGGTATTTATTTTGGAAACCATTTATTTGACGCCAATAGCTTAAATCAGTATTCAGATTTGAGGGGAAATCCCAGCGGATTTTATTTTAATAATTCCCAAATAGGTGGCATTATTAATGCGGGTAACTTAGCAGTTCCCAACGGACAAACCTTAACCTTATTAGGATCGGCGGTGATTAATACTGGGACCTTAACGGCACCAGGCGGTCAAATCACGATCGCAGCGGTCCCCAACCAACAACTTGTCCGGATCGCCCAAGCAGGACAGTTGCTTAACTTAGAAATTTCACCTTCCCCGGACGGCCAGAGAGGAGTAACACCCGTTTCGCTACCGCAATTACTCACCGGTGCAGGTGGCACTCAAGCAACAGGAATCACAGTCAACCACGACGGTACACTGCAATTAACCGCGACGGCCACCCCCATTCCCACTCTCGCAGGAACCGCGATCGCTTCCGGTTCCCTCAATGTCTCTAGTCCCAGCTTCCCTGGGGGGAGAGTTGTGGTCCTCGGCGATCGCGTCGGCGTTCTTTCCGCCCAGATCGATGCTTTCGGCAGCAACGGCGGTACGATCTTGCTTGGGGGACAGGAACGCGGCAACAGCAGTTTTAACGCAACTGAAACTTATGTCAGCAGAGACTCCACCCTGAACGCCAACGGCCTAACCGGCAATGGCGGCCGTGCGATCCTCTGGGCCGATGGTACCACTCGCTTCTACGGTCAGATTACTGCTCGTGGTGCCAGTTCACCCGCCAGCGGCAATGGCGGTTTTGTGGAAGTTTCCGGCAAAGAACAACTCACCTTTGCCGGGACTGTAGATACTCGTGCTCCTCATGGCGCGATCGGCACCTTACTCCTCGATCCCACCAATCTCACGATCGCAGCAACTCCCGAAAACTCCTCACCCCTCCCCCCTTTCTCCACCACCAATCAGAGGACGGCCACCCAAATTGACTCTAACTCAACCGTCATTTCTAAATCGCAACTAGAAGCGGTGGCGGCTGGCAACAATGTGGTTTTGGAGACAGCTAACAACATCATCCTTGACAACTTACCGGATAACCTCCTCTCCCTGCAAGCTAGAGCAGGCGATGCCGTGATTTTTAAAGCTGGCGGGGTGTTTTTTGTCAGCGATCCCAATGATGTTATTCAAACTCAAGGGGGCGGTCTCAATATCACCGCCACTAGCATCTCTCTCGGTAGACTCAATACCAATGGTGGCAATATTGCGCTGAAGGGTGACTGGATCGACTTGCGGGGGGGAACCGCTTCCACGATCAGTCCAGGGGGAAGCATTCGCTTTGAACCTTTAACGCCTAACCTCAATATCCGCATCGGCGGGCCGACGAATAATCAGGGAATTTTAGACTTGACAGCCCAGACGATCGGTGCATTGGGACCGGGATTGCAGACCATCGCGATCGGACGCAGCGGTAGCACCGGCACCATTTCACTTGTCAACCCGGTGGCGTTTAATGCGCCAGTGGTGGTTCAGGGGGGTGCGATCGCGCTGCAATCTGCCATTGTTGCGCCGAGTTTGAGTCTAGAGGCGACGGGTGCGACGACGGTGGGGGGGACTGTAACAGCACCTGGCGGTGTGGAGATTAAAAGTAACACCCTCCAGATTCAAGGCAAAATTACCACCAATGGCGGCCGCGTTAATTTGGTGGCGGGAGGCGATCTCCGCAGTGGCGACATTACCACCAATGGCGGGGAGATTCGGGTAGAAGGGAATAGTGTGTCTACGGGAGTCTTAGAGACTGCTGCCACAACCACAACAGCGGGTGCGATCGCCATTACCAGCAATGGCGGATCGGTTAGCACTCAGGGGTTGAATGCTGCGGGTACAAAAGGTGGAAATGTAACTGTCAACGCTGCTGGAGGCATTGCAGCGGGAACTGTCAACGCTAGCGGTAGTATTGACAGCGGTGGTACTGTCTCGCTAAATGCGGGTAATGGCAATATTGAGGTCAATCAAATCAACGCTCAAGGGGGTAAGAATGGTAAAGGGGGGACGATTACGGTTGCAACTCCTGGTTTTTTCCGGGCCACGGAAACCTTAACTGATATTCAAGGCGTGGTGGCAAGTCTGTCCACTGCTGGCGGTGTGGGTGGCGGTGCGATCGCGATTCGCCACGGAGGGGGAAGTGGGGAAACGCCGTTTGTGGTTGGGGATGCGAGTCGCAATGGCACAGCAGGGGGCATTAATGCTGGGGATAACAACGTCATTTTACCAAGGCGATCGTTTCCTGCCACTTACAGGCAAGGAAGTTCACCAAACGAGATTCAAATTATTACCACACCAACACCTTCACCCAGTCCATCGCCAAATCCTACACCCAGTCCCTTACCAAGTCCATCACCAAATCCTACACCCAGTCCCTTACCAAGTCCATCGCCAAATCCTACACCCAGTCCCTTACCAAGTCCATCGCCAAATCCTACACCCAGTCCCTTACCGAGTCCATCACCAAATCCTGTACCCAGTCCCTTACCAAGTCCATCACCAAATCCTGTACCCAGTCCCTTACCGAGTCCATCGCCAAATCCTACACCCAGTCCCTTACCGAGTCCATCACCAAATCCTACACCCAGTCCCTTACCAAGTCCATCACCAAATCCTGCACCAACACCCTTACCGAGTCCATCGCCAAATCCTGCACCAACACCCTTACCCATTTCTCAGGCAGCAATTAGCACAATTGCCACCTCTTTACAAGCATCGAGACAATCACAAAACTCTTCCCAAGAAGAAGCACGAATAAAATCTAAGGGTGATGTACCCTCTGTGGTTCTAAAAGTTGATATTGCCGGAGTATTAACCTTTGATGAAAACTTCACCCGTGAGTATGAAAAATACTTGGGATTACCTGCCAGAGAACCCATTAGTAATCTGCCGGTGATTTACGAAATGCTTCGGAAAAATGAGGCAGCAACAGGAGTTAAATCTGCGGTAATTTACCTCAATTGGGTGAGAGACCCTTCCGACTCAGCCAATCAACCAGGAATGGAGAGTTCCGTGGCAGGCGATCGCTTAGAATTAATCATAATTAAAGCTTCTGGACAACCAATTCGCACAGTCGTTCCGGGAGTGACGCGGTCACAAATCTTAGAAGTCGCGGAAGCATTCCAGCGGTCTATTTCCAATCCTCAACAGCGGAATACTACTACCTATTTAGAACCTGCTCAACAATTATATCGCTGGTTAATCGCTCCGATAGAACCAGAGTTAAAAGCTTTAAACATTCAAAATTTAATTTTGATTCCAGCGGCGGGGTTGCGAAGTGTACCGTTTGCTGCCCTCCACAACGGCCGGGCCTTTTTAGTAGAAGACTATAGTATTAGTATTATGCCTAGCCTCAGCTTGACGGATACTCGCTATCAAGACATCCGCAACCAGGAAGTGTTGGCGATGGGGGCGTCTCAGTTTGCTGATAAAGCCCCCCTCCCCGCAGTGCCGTTGGAATTATCGTTAATTGCGAATAAGCTATGGGAAGGGGAAACTTTTCTTAATGAAGCCTTCACCTTAGGCAACCTACAAACTCAACGGGTGACTCAACCTTTTGGAGTGATTCACTTAGCAACTCATAGCGAATTTCTGCCAGGACAACCCAGCAATTCTTACATTCAATTTTGGGATGAGAAACTGCGCTTGAATCAAATGAAGGATTTGAAGTGGAACGATCCGGCGGTGGAATTATTAGTGTTAAGTGCTTGTAGTACAGCATTAGGAGATGAGAATGCTGAGTTGGGGTTTGCGGGGTTGGCGGTGGCAAGTGGGGTGCGATCGGCCTTGGCGAGTTTGTGGGAAGTCAGCGATCAGGGAACCTTGGGACTGATGGCTGAGTTTTATCGGCAATTAAAGCAAGGGAGACAAGAGAGAAACCCGACTATTAAGGCGGAGGCCTTGCGACGGGCGCAAGTGGCAATGCTGCGGGGTGAAGTACGGTTAGAAGCTGGGACGTTACGGTTATTGGGAAAAGGGGGAAGCATCCCTCTACCACCCTCCATTGCTGGCAGGGGCGATCGCCTGTTATCCCATCCTTACTATTGGGCGGCTTTTACGCTGATTGGGAATCCTTGGTAGGGACAGCGATCCCTGTGATTTGCCTCACAGGAAAGGTTTGCTACAACTCACGAGGAAGCTAGCATTGCGATCGCACATTTTTCTCTCTACGATCACATCATTATCCCTGTAACCATCACTTCTTACTTTTATAAAAGGAGCGATGATAAAGATGTCGAGTTCCATACAAGTGTCATGTTCCTCAATCTTCTTCCTGGTGCCATCAATGAATTAATTGCTTCTGTCGCCCAAACTCATCGACTCACCAAGGCCGATCGCTACGGGATCTTGGCTGCTATCCTTGATGAATCCATCACGGAAGAAGAACGCCATTCGATTGACAGACTGATTCGCTTAATTGTTAAGGGACGAGTGCAAGTGGTAGAGGAACTCTCAGCTTGTACCTTCTAATCTGCGATCGATGGTTGATGGACTAACCTAGCAAGACTCGACACCTTGTAAATTTCATCTTCTCAGCCAATAGTGGTATTCTATCCGCAGCTTGCCAAAGCTGCTTTTTTTTGTGAAGTGGCTTGAAATCGATTGCTACGGGTAAAGGGTGTTGATTTTTTGTGATCGATATCACTCAAAACCGTGTTGTTTATCACGGGAACAGGGTTTCTATTATCACTAAGAATTTTGACGAAATTCACAGGAAACCTAGAGGCAAATCACTGATTTTTTTGGGCTCACCTGCGATACTGAGAATAGGTAGTAAAAAGAGCTGTGCAATCATCAATCGTTAAGACCCCAATGCTTCAACTGGCGAGTTGACAGCAGGAAAGTCAGGAGTAGTCAGGGTCAAACCTTCAAAAACAGTGAGTAGGCTATTTAAATTTTTAAGCGTTATTTCCTCCTAAGAATTAACAATGGTTTTCTCCACTTGGCAGCTCAAACTAGCTGCTTTTTTTTGTTAGTACAATGCGTGAAATCGGGATTCTCAGGTAAGCCGGTACTGCCAGTTACTGAAAGTCCCCATCAGAGTACAAGTGCAGTATCTTCTGACTGAAGGGAAGAAGGATCGCTCATAAGCTGTGACGCATTTAATTTACATATTTCCACACCCCACACCCATTACGACAATTTCGCTAGGGCAATTTAGCTGCACATCAGCTTAGCTACCTCTAGATCGACACCGCTTGCTCCGAAGTTGAGGAAAAAGTAAAAAAACGTTTTTTTTACCTTTTCTACTTCAAATTCTATTTATACCCAGCAACTTCACGCACCCGATAAATGGGTCTTCCTTGCGATTCGTGATAAGTTCGCATCAGCAATTCTGCTAATAATCCGAAGCAAAATAACTGCACGCCTCCTACCAAGAGTAACACGGCTAAAATGAGTAAAGGACGATTGCCAATGCTCATTCCTAAACCCAATTTCAGGAAAGTCAAATAAATTCCTAACGCCGTTCCTAATAGCATTGAAATCATCCCTAACAGCCCAAAAACGTGCATAGGTCGTGTTAGGAACTTTTTCATAAAGGCGATGGTCAGTAAATCCATTAAAACGCGAAATGTCCGCCAAATTCCATATTTACTTTTGCCGTAGCGACGAGCATGGTGACGGACTGGCATTTCTGTTATTCTCGCCCCTTCAATATAAGCTAAAGCTGGCAAAAAGCGATGTAATTCGCCATACAGATTCATATCTGCGACTAATTCTGCTCGATAGGCTTTCAGAGAACAACCGTAGTCGTGCAATTTGACACCCGTTACGCGACCGATCAGCAAATTGGCAATTTTAGAAGGAATCAGGCGACTCACGGTATTATCTTGGCGATTTTTCCGCCAGCCACTTACTAAATCATAGCCTTCTTCTAACTTAGCTAATAGTAAGGGAATGTCCGCTGGATCGTTTTGTAAGTCTCCGTCTAAAGTCACAATCACCCGACCTTGAGCATGATTAAAGCCGGCTGACATCGCGGCAGTTTGTCCATAATTTCGGCGCAAAATGACCGCTTTCAAATCGTTACGAATGTTTGCTTGTTGTTTGAGAAAATCAGCAGAACCATCCTTAGATCCATCGTCCACGCAGATGATTTCATAGTTGAGTCCTGAGTCTTTAAGCGTGGAAGCGATCGCCTCGATTAAATGAGGCAAACTCTCGACCTCATTGTAAACGGGAACGACCACCGAAACTTGTGGCACTACCTCAGAACTCGCTTCTTGGTCTCTCAATTTCTCTACGAATAATTCAGGTTTCATTGCCTCAGTTGATAACATAACTATCTCACACCCACAGAAATTCTTGCCTCGATTTCGGATTTCGGGATTTTTGAGTCATCCCTACGGTCAAGTTGCGATCGCACCTTATGTCAGGTCTCTGTCAGTTCTCAGGCCTGAGACTTCTCTAGGGTTGCCCAAAAAGTTGGCTGATAACTCGCTACGACTCTACCACTTCCCCGCAACTGCTGATAATAAGCTTGACCGATCCGATCTCCCTGTGGGGACAGACTATCAATGCCAATGCCATTGCGACCTTGTTCTTTTCCCGAACTGTGAATGTAACGTCCCTCACCCAGGTACAATCCGACATGAGTTGCTTTTTGGGGGGGACCGAAGAACACCAAGTCGCCTGGTTGTAGCGACTCTAGGTCAACCGGTTGGGTAAACGCTTCCTGCTGATAGGCATCTCGTGGTAACCAAATCCCAACGGAGGCAAATGCTGCTTGCATCAGGCCGGAACAGTCGTAATGGGGCGAAACGGTACCCCCCCAGAGATAATGGTTGGGTTGGTTCATGGCGTTGTAAGTGAAGGCGATCGCACTTGGTAGTTTCTCTTGAATTTCTGCTGCGGAAACTACCTTTGCCTGATAAGGCGTTGTCGCTACCTCTAGAAACTCCACATCTGAGAGAGCGAACCATCCCGGATAATCATCTTCGCACAGTCGCACCCTCACCGTTGTGGATTCTTCTTTGGTTTGGACTGTGGCGGGGAAGGACAGGACAACCCGCAAATGCCGTCCCGCCGCTGCCTGAGTTGCCAAACGGTCGCATTGAGGGGAATCATAGAGATTCAGGTTCTCTCGAATCTGGTACTCCACCCGATCGGATAATTGGTAATTGGTCATTGACTGTTAACGGTTAACGGTTGACTCTACAGCAATTCATTCCCCATTCCCCATGACATTCTTCCGCAAAGACGAACAATTAGATACCCTCGGCAGTAGGATTATAGAGGCAACGAGGGCCAAGTTTCCCCAATGTGCTGTCAATCAAATCGCAATGACTTGGATCGTGTACGATCCACCAGTTCCCGTGAATACGGGTGGAGCTCTGAGTGCAGAGGAGTTTTGGAAGTATCAAGTCCGGGGTTTTAGTGTTCGCGGTCAGGAACGCATTTATCCCGCTAGTATTATCAAGCTTTTTTACCTCGTTGCGGTCTATGAATGGCTAGAAAAAGGCATGATTGTGATGTCGCAGGAATTGGAACGGGCAATCCGAGATATGATTGTCGATTCTAGCAATGACGCGACGAGTCTGGTTATTGATATTTTAACGGGTACTACTAGCGGTCCGGAGTTGCCACTGGGGCCGTTTCAAACTTGGCAGCAGCAACGGAATTTGGTTAACCGCTACTTCCAGTCTCTGAATTGGCCTGAGTTAGAAACAATTAATGTTAATCAGAAAACTTGGTGCGATGGCCCTTACGGTCGGGAGCGAGCTTTTCTGGGAGAATTGATGGAAAATCGCAATATGTTGACGGTCAATGCCACAGCCCGCCTGCTGCACAGTATTATGGGTGGGGTGGCGGTGTCTTCCAGAGCATCCCAAGCCATGTTGAATCTGATGAGGCGATCGCTGGACCCAGCAGACTTAGCTGCCGATCCAGAGAATCAGGTGGTTGGTTTTTTAGGGGGTGGACTCCCTCTGGATGCAAATCTCTGGTCTAAGGCGGGTTGGACTAGCACAGTTCGCCACGATGCTGCTTATATTGAAATTCCTAATTTGCAGCCTTATTTGCTGGTCGTTTTTACTGAAGGCAAGACCAACAGTCAAAATGAAGAGATTCTGCCGTTTATTTCCCGGCAAGTTGTGGAGGCAATGCCAGAAGTCTCAAACCATGCGGGCTCTAGTTAAGACCGTCAGGGTGCTTGTCAGTCTAACTGCGGAATACTTGACTGTTAAATGTCATCAGTTGGGTTTGAGTTGTCGCCAAACCCAACTTTAAAACTTTTAAAGGTTGAAAGCCCAAACTGAAAAGTTCATAAATCTTTTTACTTGACTTTTTTACTACCTGTCACCCAATTTTTAGAGATGGGATCAAGGAAATTCCGTAGAAATACGAGGATTTCTCCTAGTTCAAGCCTTCACTAATGCTACATATACCGATTAACAGAGCTACTGTTCTCGACTCTGACTCACTGGGGCAACCAACCTTTAGTTTGAGAGGGGCTGCCAACTATTCTCTAGGATTCTAAATTCTGTTTTAATTATTATTAGATAGATCTTTTTTTCTCAAAGGGCGATGCCGAAAATTCCTCAATGAGGACTAAAAGTTTCTAGCAGGTAGAGCGTTGATTGGCTCAACCCAGCTAGCGAGCTAGCGATGGGTATTCTCAACTAACAGCGACTATTGACTAGCGACCACGCCGGGTCAGGGCCAATACCAGCACATTCTTGAGTATAAACAAGCTCCAGCGAGCCAGTTGCGAGAAGAGGGTCTCAGTTCAGCTCAACTCTCAACAGTTGGGCGATCGATCGAGCGCTCTCAGATCCGCTAGCTTCCAAATCAAGGAAGACAAAGGATTGGAACTCGATGTACCAGCGATCGCGAATCAGGAAACTTTATGGGAACCAGTATCCTTAAGCGCAATCATGTCAATATAGTTGGCAATGGCAGACAAACCATTATTTTTGCTCACGGTTTCGGCAGCGATCAAACAACTTGGCGACATCAAGTAAAGGCGTTTGAAGCGAAGTATCGCATTGTACTATTTGACCATGTAGGAACCGGCAAATCTGACTTGAGCGCCTATAGCTCTCGTCGCTACAGCACCCTCTACAGCTATGCCGAGGATTTACTCGATCTCTGTGCTGAATTAAAACTCAGTCACTGTATCCTGGTGGGTCACTCGGTTAGCGGTATGGTGAGCTTGTTGGCTGCTTTAACAGAGCCAAACTATTTCCAGCGACTAATCTTCATCAGTGCATCCCCTCGCTACCTCAATGATGTGGGATACTTTGGTGGCTTTGAGCAGTCGGATTTAGATGCTTTTTATGCAGCGATGTCATCTAACTACTATGCTTGGGCTAGTGGCTTCGCACCCTTAGCAATGGGCAACCCTGAGCGTCCCGAACTGGGGGCTGAATTTGCAAGGACTTTGTTGGCATTACGGCCCGATATTGCTCAAGCAATTGCCCGTGTGATTTACCAATCCGATCATCGTGCTGAGTTACCACACTTGAGCATCCCCACAGCGATTTTGCAGTCCAGCAACGATATTGCTGTACCGCCTGAAGTTGGTTTTTACATGGCTGAGAAGATTCCGAAAAGCAAGCTAATTCAGATTCCAGCCCAAGGTCATTTACCCCACCTGAGCGCACCTGACGAGGTCATTAAGGCGATCGCATCATGTCTGTGTCCTTAGCATCGTACCTCCGATTTTACTCACGACCGCAAAGTCCGGCTGACCGTTTGCCAACCTTTGCTGTCCCTATCCTGGTACTAGCTGTGGTACTCCTCGTGTTAGGGATACTGGCGGAGTGGGGGTCTTCTTGCTTGATGGTCCTGGCAATCTTGGCAGTCAGCAGCTTATTGCCAGCGATCGCTGTGCCGATGGCGATGGTTGCATGGGTAAGCTTGGATCTGATGGGGATGCTGCCGATTGGTGATGAGTTGGGAATCGTCACTGGCATCGCTTTGGTGGGGGTGGTGGTTGTCGGCAGCTTGGTGAATCGCTTCTTGCGACAAGTTGAGTGGTGGTTGGCTGAACGCACCGCGTTGCTAACGTTGACTGTGGCTGGGACGGCTGCAACTCCTGAAACGGTGATCGGTCAAACTTTGAGCTTAATCCGTGACTTAACCTCTGCTGATGCAGCGATCGCTCTGCGCCAACTGGATGAGGTGACAGCTGAGGCAGTGGCTTGCCTGCCTAAAGCAGCTTTACCTTGTAAACTAACGACTCCGAAGGTGTTTGCGGAGGCTTTGGAAAAGCACTGCTGTTTATACTATTCCAATTATCCTGCAACTCCGGGTGCAGCTCGGACTCTGGTTGCTTCTGGCACTCAATCCCTGGTCGTGTTGCCGATTGAACATGCTGTGGGTTCTGAGGTGGTACGGGGTGCGATCCTGCTGATTTGGTATCATTCCGTTGTTCTGTCTCCTGAGATGCAACACTTCCTAGAGTCACTGCTCGGCGAGTTGCGGACGCTGTTGCAATTTCAAGATGCGACTTTTCACCTCGATAAGTTACAAATTCGCCTCAGCACGATTTTAGAAACGATTCCGCAGGGGGTGGTTTTTGTAGACGAGAGTGGGGAACAAGGCTGGATCAATCAAGCAGCAGCGAGACAACTGAATTTAAAGACAGGAGCGGTGACACCCATTGCGATCGCGCAGGCAATGGCTAAGTTACGGCTCTGTGCTGATAATCACGATGCGCTAGCGACTCAGGGAGGGCAGTTGTTTGCGACTCCGAATGCTGAGGTACGGAATTGGCAGTGGATATTCAGCCAGCCTCAGTCAAAAGTGTTGAGTATTTCTAGTACCCCAACTCGGGTTCGTGATGTGCCTGGTCGCCTCTGGATTATTGATGATATTACTGACCAATATTTTCTGCAACAGGCAGTGGTAGAACGCAGTCAGGAGTTATCGCAGGCATTGGAGGAACTCAAGGAAGCTGCGATTGAACAGAGCCGACTTTATGAACAGTTAGCCGAGGTTAATCAGGAGTTAGAGAATTTAGCAACTCAAGATGGTTTGACTCACATTGCAAACCGTCGTTATTTCGATCAATATCTGGAGCAAGTTTGGCGACAGTCCACGCGGTCGCAGTCGCCGCTGTCTTTGATTTTGGTCGATGTGGACTTTTTCAAGCGCTACAATGACACCTACGGACACCCTGCCGGCGATGAATGCCTCAAACAAGTTGCTCGCCTTTTGAGTTCTGTTGTCAAGCGGGAGGGGGATTTAGTTGCGCGTTACGGGGGTGAAGAATTTGTCATCCTTTTACCCTACACGGATTTGCAAGGAGCGACTTGCGTTGCCAGACAGATGCAGTTGGCACTTTTGGAAAAGAAGGTTTCCCACACTGGCTCGCCGATTAATCAGTATGTCACGCTGAGCATGGGCATCGCCAGTTTAATTCCTAACTACAATGCTTCCCCAGCAACGCTGATTGCTGCTGCTGATGGAGCACTTTACCAAGCTAAAAAAGCTGGGCGCGATCGCTATGTCATCTTTGAGGCAAGGATGCACGCCCAAGCTGCTGCTTTGATGCAACTTGAGAATGACTTGCGTCGTGCCGTGGAGCATGAGGAATTCCGACTGCACTACCAGCCGATTATTTCGCTAGCAAGCGGCGAAATTACAGGATTTGAAGCGCTAGTACGCTGGCAGCACCCAGAGCGAGGTTTGATTTCTCCGGTGGAGTTTATCCCCATTGCGGAAGAAACAGGGTTGATCGAGCCTTTAGGTTGGTGGGTGCTCAGTACAGCTTGCCACCAGTTGCGAAAATGGCAATTACGATTTCCAAGCAACCCACCTTTAACCATGAGTGTGAATTTTGCGGGACAGCAGCTTGAGCAAGAGGGTTTGTTGGAGCAACTGAGTCGAATGTTGCAAGAGGTGGGAATTTCGGGGAGTTCAGTGAAGTTAGAGATTACAGAGAGCTTTTTGCTGGAATCAAAAGCTGCTTCAGTTGCAATGTTAAAGCAACTCAAAACTTTGGGGCTACAGTTAGCAATTGATGATTTTGGCACGGGCTACTCTTCCTTAAGTCGCCTGCACCAATTTCCCATTGATACATTAAAGATTGACCGCTCTTTCGTGGGGAAAATTGGGGATGATAAGAAGAGTTCTGCGATCGTAGAAGCTATTATTATGTTGGCTCATACTTTGAATATAACTGTAGTGGCTGAGGGAGTGGAAACGGTTAATCAGTTAGCAGAATTAGAATCTTTAAACTGTGAATATGGACAGGGTTATTTGTTCTCAAAACCCATTAGTAGTGAAGCAGTTTTTCAGTTACTTGCAAGCAAATACAAGCTTCCTCAAGCCAGATAATGAGTAATTTTGCTGAGATTAAGGGGGTTGTTTTTTAGGTTTGTGATGGGCTAAAAATTGCAAATTTTTGCTAATTTAGTTAGGGCTCGCTGAAAAAAGCTAAAACCTGCATTCATCAAGGGTCCTTACGGCCTGAAAAGTCCTCTCAAGTGCTCCCGAATCTAGTGCTAGACCTCAAAACGTTTGCACTTCTTGTCCCGACTCTCCTTTTACCCTTTTACCCTTTTAGGGCTTGCTGAAAAAAGCTAAAACCTGCATTCGTGAAGGATTCGGAAGGCATTAAGAACCCTGCCAAGTGCTCCCGAATCTAGTGCTAGACCTCAAAACGTTTGCACTTTTTGTCCCGACTCTCCTTTCCCCCTTTTACCCCTTCTTCAGCAAACCCTAGTTACTTTTTATCTGCAATTGACACGTTTTTATTGCTTAAAGTTTTTGTGGGCTCAGTATCCTCCTAGCCCAAGGTGGTGCGATAGCTTACGACAATTATCTTCTGCTTAAGTTAAACTACGCTTGTTCCTCTATCAACCGCGTACCGATGATCGAGCTCTACACTTTTACCACTCCTAACGGTCGCAAAGCTTCCATCATGTTGGAAGAAGTCGGTCTCTCCTATAATGTCCATGTCATTGACATTAGGAAAAACGACCAATTTACACCAGAATACGTTGCCATCAATCCCAACAGTAAAATTCCTGCTATTATCGACCAAGAAACTGGGATTACCGTCTTCGAGTCTGGTGCCATCCTCATGTATCTTGCTGAAAAAACAGGTAAATTTCTACCTACCGATCCTAAAAGTCGCTATCAAGCGATCGAGTGGTTAATGTTTCAAATGGGGGGAGTAGGCCCCATGTTCGGTCAACTCAACCACTTCAAGCGTTTTGCACCGGAAAAAATTCCCTATGCCATTGAACGTTACGAAAAGGAAACTCTGCGACTCTACAGTGTTTTAGATGCTCAATTGGTCAAGAATGAATATATCTGTGGTGACTACTCGATTGCTGACATCGCCACCTATCCTTGGGTTGCTATTTATGAATTTCAGGGATTAACTCTCGATCCTTACCCCAATCTCAAGCGTTGGGTAGAAACGGTGGAACAGCGTCCCGCTGTGCAGAAGGGGATGGCTGTGCCAGCTTGATAACAAGAGCGATCGCATCTCCTGTTACAACAGTTTTCAACTTCATCAAGGACCGATGTGTTCGGGGGACACAGCAATAGCTGTGTCCTTCCTAAATGGTAAGCAATTACCAACAGTTGTCATTGCCAGTCACTGATGAACGCAGACGATCGTAGACTGATTGCTCTACATGATTCATCTGTGGTTCTCAACAGTAACCTAATCTTCAAAATGTTTAATAATCGCGTCCACAAATTCTGAACATTTCAGAGACGGTACTGGTGGTTCCATCAACCTGGCAAGATCGTAAGTCACCTCACCGTTAGAAATGGCGCCACTGATTCCTTTTTTAATTAAATCGGCGGCCTCCTGCCAACCCAAGTATTCTAACATCATCACGCCTGACAAAATTAGCGAACCAGGGTTCACCTTATCCAAACCAGCGTGCTTCGGTGCCGTGCCATGAGTCGCCTCAAAAATTGCACATTCATCGCCAATATTTGCACCAGGTCCCATACCAAGACCTCCAACAATTGCGGCGGCAGCATCAGACAGATAATCTCCGTTCAAATTCATTGTCGCCAAAATTGAATACTCTGCGGGTCGCGTTTGAATCTGCTGGAAAATACTATCAGCAATACGGTCATTCACCATGACCTTATCTTTCCATTTGCCATTCCCATGAGTTTCCCAGATTGCAGACAGCACCTCTTCAACTTCTTTATGAATCTGCGCTTGCTTCTCCGCTGTCAAAGCATCATAACCAGGGTCAATTTGTCGTGCATTCTCTTCCAAACTAATCTCAGGATTATGTTCTTTATTGCTGAGAATCCAAGACTCTCGCTCGGTTACGCATTCATTACGAAACTCAGTTGTTGCCAACTCGTAACCCCAATCACGGAAGGCACCTTCCGTGTATTTCATAATATTGCCCTTATGCACCAAAGTCACCTGTTGCTTAGCCTGGGGCAACCGCAAAGCGTGCCGGATTGCACGACGAATCAAACGCTGAGAACCTGTTTTACTAATTGGTTTAATGCCAATGCCTGAATCTAAGCGAATTTGCTTTTTACCATGCTCTGGTGTCGAGGGAATGAACTCTGTATTGAGAAGTTCAATCAATTTTTGGGCAATTTCGCTACCTTGTCGCCACTCAATCCCCAGGTAAATATCTTCCGTATTTTCTCGGTAGATAATCACATCAAGTAACTCCGGACTCCTGTGTGGAGAAGGCGTCCCCGCATAGTATTTACAAGGACGAACACAAGCATAAAGGTCATGAATTTGCCGCAAAGCAACGTTGAGCGATCGGATGCCACCTCCGATCGGAGTCGTCAATGGCCCCTTAATTGCAACACCATATTCCTTGATTGCTTCTAGGGTATCCTGTGGCAAATATTGGTAAGTGCCGTACAGTTCGCAAGCTTCATCACCAGCATAAACTTTGAACCAGTTGATTCTTCGCTTTCCGCCATAGGCTGCTTGTACAGCAGCATCAATCGCTTTCTGAGAAGCTGGCCATAAGTCAACGCCAGTTCCATCACCACGGATGAAAGGAATAATTGGATCGTCTGGGACGATAGGCTCGCCATCCTTGAAAATAATTTTGGAACCAGTTGGGGGGGGTGTGATTTTTTCGTACATAACTTAATAATGTAGACAGCAATGTTCCCTATTTTGTCAAAATTATCTATCTAAACAAGAATGACCGATCGAGAAGCGCATAAAGTTTTTAGAATTGATCGATGGCAGTTACTAGCTAGGTATCAACTCCAAATGTTAGGGTTTGAAGATAAATATGGACAGCATTCTTTAATTTTTTTTCAATTTTTGATAAAGTAGGCAACATGTATTATTATATTTAGTTCTAATTTATCATCATATTGGGTCTTAAAGTTAGCAGCCCTAAGAATATTAACACGATGATGAGAGTTGAGTTACGCTTAAGGGGAGAAGAGAGGGTTAACACCTACAGCAGATTTCGGGTTTATGACGTACAAGGAGGGTGGTTATTGCCTAAAAGTATCTTTTCCTAACCCTTTAAAGCGATTGCTAAGCAATGACTAAGGTAGTCATTATCGCTCTTGTGTGACTCTGTCGAGATCGAAATATCAGCCAAATCCTGAAAATCCTACCCAAAGAAGAGTTTAGCGCTCGCTGATCTGAGCCAAACAGCTCCAGAGCGCTTCTAGAACGCTAAAGGGGTACAAAGTCTCTTCGCGTCAGGGTGGCAGAGTACAGCGCAAGAGGCAAAAGAGCAGTATGTATCTACCAAGGAAAGATCTGACCAAGAGAAGAATCAAAGCATCAAGAAGAAAAGCTCAACCGTATAAGCCTCCCTCAGACTGATAGAGAAAGGTTGGAGTCAAAGAATCTGATGAGGAGGGAAGAATTCTTTGAGCTGGAGAGCTTGCTGGCATCTCCCTCCCAAGAACCAGGAACAGATTACTCACTAGCTATCTGGCTAGACCTGAGTTCCAGTAACAAGAAAACAAAAAATTGAAGACTGCATAGCAACGAAAAAGAAAAAGAGGTCAAGTCCTCGGTCTGTTAGGACTCCTGGGCTTCATACATTACTGCACTTCCACCGAGAGCCTA
>JBLNEP010000178.1:0-10674 GCA_050262755.1 Actinomycetota bacterium
GTTTTGCCTCAAATACCAGCATTTACGTCGTTGCTCTTAACATAAATCATTCTATCATGGACAGAAAATCAAGAAAAGCCGTCCTGAAAGGACGGGGCTTTAAACCCAATTTTTCGGTAAATTTAACTAATTCTATCTACAATAATTATAAAATAAACTGAGAAAAACTACAAATAACTTCACACTTTATTAAAGATTGAAGGGCTGAAATTTCTAAAAAAGCGGAGCAATAGCGACAGAACAGTGAGGTGAGTATTTCCTTCGCTTCGCTCCGCCTGCCTAAGGGTCCAATCAACCCATCAGGATGACCGTATCAATCACGTGAATAACGCCGTTATCTGCTTCAATATCAGCGGCTAAAACCGTGGCATTTTTGACCTCAAAACTGTTAGAACAATCAATGGGGATCGGCGCTCCTTCCAGGGAAGTCACAGAATCAAGTTTTGCTAGATCGGCTTTCATAAACTTACCAGCAACGACATGGTACTTGAGAATCCGACTGAGTTGCGGAATATTCTGTACCAGAGTGGTGATAGTTCCTGGTGGCAGCTTTGCAAAGGCATCGTCATTCGGCGCAAATACCGTAAAGGGTCCAGGACTTTTGAGGGCATCCACCAAATTAGCGGCTTGGACAGCCGTCACGAGGGTTTTGAAAGCATCGGCACTCACGGCAATATCAACAATGTCAGGCATTCACTTGTACCTCATTTTTGGAAAAACGCTCTAGGAAGGATTGTAAACGGAGGTGGCGGTCTAATTACTATCAAACTTTAATGAGCGAGCGTCACTGTTTCAATCTCTACACTCAGCGACACCTTTCCCAGTCACAGGTTGACTAATTTTGATGCTTAAGCTAATCTCTGGTGCCGCGATCGACCAGCTTTTGAAGGAGCGGGTCATCAGGCTCATCGTACCATAAACTGCTCGAGCAGTGGAACTGAATCCTACCTGTTCTGGCTCTTGCTCCCAGCTAGGAATTGATGAAATTTTATATAATTTCTGGATGAGGATACCAACTTCCTCCAGAACACCTGTGAGTGCCTGAGCATCGCTAAATAGCTATCAATTTTCCTCTAGATTTTGTCAGGTTCCCTAAAAAATTCAGAGGAAAAGTCATTTGCTCATCACTAAAGAAAGGTGGGCTTCCCCACCTTTCTTACTCCTAAAGATTATTGAATTTGAACCTTAACCACTCGGTTTTTTTCCGCCTCTGCTTTCGGTAAAGTCAAGCTCAGTAAACCATCTTTGTACTCAGCTTGTACCCGGTCGTTTTGAATTCTGACTGGTAGAGGAATGACCCGACGGAAGGAGCCATAGCGAAACTCACTGCGAGTTACTCCTCCTTCTTCAGCTCGTATTTCAGAACGGCGTTCCCCGCTAACCGCGACCGCGTCTGCGGTCACTTGCACGTCCAGATCTTTGGCTTCTATCCCCGGAACTTCTAGCTTCAAGTAAATCGCTTCCGGAGTATCATGCAGTTCCGCAGCAGGCATAAAAGTAATACCGTCACCTTCCCGATTATTAATAGCAGGCGTGAGGCTATCAAACAAGCGATTCATTTCCCGCTGTAAGGTATCAATTTCTCGGAAGGGTTCCCAACGAATAAGAGCCATATTTAATACCCCCTATCTCCTGAATCTTTAAACTTTGAGAAAAGCTGGATTTAACCTGTATCTACTCTACTCAACATCCAACTTCTAGGAGATTCGGTTCTTTGCCAAATTAGCGGTCGCATTTCCGTACATTTACCTGCCCTCTTCGCAATTGGCGACTTGCGCTCACCTGTAACCCAACTTAAGAAACTCAACCGCCCCGAGGCGTTTGATGGTAAGCATAAGCATCAAACAAAGCTCCTACCAAACTAAATGTAATCCCAATTACCAAAAATCCTTGCAGAGGATGACCACTGCCGAAAGTTGCCAGGAACTGCCAAATCAAGTCAGCACCAGACTGACCAATTCCTTTGAGAAAGGGAAGATAACTAATCAAACAAAAGCTCGTCCACCCCCCGCCAATTAATAGCGTGGGGACGACAAAGCTGAAAAGGCTTGTCAGAAGTACAGAGCGAAGAAAATTAGGCCCGATGCTCATAGGAAGGCTGATAAATTCGGCTAAACTGCCTAAAGGCATAGAAGTGAACGGTACTTGCTAATCTCTCTCTACGATAAGAGCGATCGCAGTTTCGGAACCGTTCTGTCAGAAAACTTAAATTTTGAGTTAAAAAAAATTGTTTAAGATTTGTAGATAGAGTTCACTTTTCTCAATTGTTGTTACAATTACCGTTACCTTGAGCCAGACTACTACTCCTTCCAGCCTCGGGTTATGGGCTCAACGATTGCTAGCTGCTATCTTGTTGGGTGGCCAAGTGATTCTACACCTGTTTACCCGCAAGGTACACCGTCGCAACACCCTCGACCAAATGGTCGCTGTCGGTCCGGAGTCTCTCCTGATCGCCTTGATCACTGCCGGTTTTGTTGGGATGGTATTTACCATTCAAGTCGCGCGGGAATTTATCAATCTTGGCGCTGGTAATGCCGTCGGTGGTGTGCTTGCCCTTTCCTTAGCTCGCGAACTCGGCCCAGTCCTCACCGCTGTGATCGTGGCGGGGCGAGTCGGGTCCGCCTTTGCCGCGGAAATCGGTACCATGCAAGTCACAGAGCAAATCGACGCCCTCTATATCCTAAAAACCGATCCCGTTGATTATCTAGTCGTTCCCCGTGTGATTGCTTGCTGCCTGATGCTGCCAATTCTCACCATTTTGTGCCTAGTAACGGGGATGGCAGGTGGCTTGTTGATTGCCACCCATTTATACGGGATTTCTCAAACTGTGTTTTTAGAGTCTGCTCGCAACTTCCTGGACCTTTGGGACCTTACCAGCGCAGCCATTAAAGGCTTCGTCTTCGGTGCATTAATCGCCGTGATTGGCACGAGTTGGGGTTTGACGACCACAGGCGGAGCCAAAGGCGTTGGGCAATCCACGACTACGGCGGTGGTGACAGCCTTGCTAGCCATCTTTATCTGCAACTTCTTTCTGTCCTGGCTGATGTTTCAGGGGACCGGCAGCGTCGTACTCCAAGGTTTATGAGGGTTCGAGCCGATAAAATAAATAATTAGCAACATTCGTTTACAAGCTGAGAGCGAGCCTGTGACTACAACTTCGTCTTCCATCGGAGCTAGACAAACTATTGAGCTGGCTCCGAGTTACGCGATTCCTCTGGTATTGGTAGTGGTCGCTGTGCCACTGCTGCTGGTGCAAAAGTGGGTGAGTTTAGCGATCGCCCTGTTTGGACTCTTTCTGATGTTCCAGGCCGTCACCATCCGCCTGCAATTCACCGAAACCGCCTTAGACGTTTACCGCTCACAAACCCTGATCCGTCGCTTTCCCTACCAAGAATGGCTGAACTGGCGCATCTTCTGGCCCCCTCTGCCGATTCTGTTCTACTTTAGAGAAGTCAAGAGCATTCACTTCCTCCCGATCCTCTTCGATCCTAAAATGCTACAGACCTGCTTAGAACAGCGCTGTCCACGAAAGGATTAAAGGGGACAGGAGGATAGGGGGACAGGGGAGACAGGAAAAGTGAGAAAATGTTCTGTCTTCCTCCCTTCCCTCTCCCCCCTTCTCCCTATCCCCTTCTTTCCTCCCCTTCCCCATTTCCATTCCCATGAATCCAGACGAAATTCCAACCCCAGAACAACACCCAGCTACCACGCCAGTCACTCCAGAAGCAGAAAGTTCTATCAGTGAACCCGTGGCAGAAGCAAGTAGTGACGAAGCAACCTCCACCCCGACGCCAGCAGAGCCGACGGTCGAGTTCGTTACGAATCAGGTGACACCGCTCAACCCCATGACCGAGCTGGTCACAGATATTACTACAGGCGTTACAGACCAGTTGGTCGAGCAAGTGACTGACTTGCAGCAGCAAGAAGACAACCTGAGGCGAGAAGTGGAGGCACTGCAAGCGACAAAAGCTCAGGTGCAGCAAGAACTCAGTGAAACCCAAGCCGCAATGGGTCGCTTGGTACAAGAAGCCATCTCACAATTAGAACAACGTAAACAAACACTGCAAATTGAGGTTGAAAAATTAGAGCGCCGTCGCGACCGCATCCAGAAAGAAATGCGAACCACCTTTGCAGGCGTTTCCCAAGACTTAGCCATTCGCGTCCAAGGTTTTAAAGACTATCTGGTGGGTAGCTTGCAGGAGTTGGTGAGTACCGCTGAACAATTAGACTTACTACCAGAGGTGCAAGAAACTCCCAAACCTGCACCCTCCGTGGAGGAACCCAAACCAACAGCGGCGGCACCGGCTACCCCTAAATTTGCCGAGTCAGGATTTCAGGAACAAGCCAAACAAATTCGTCGCATCCTCGATCAATACCGGACGCTCCCCGACTACTACGGCCCACCTTGGCAACTGCGACGCACCTTTGAACCCATTCACGCCGAGCGAGTCTCTCACTGGTTTTTTACCCAAGGTGGCAAGGGGGGACTGCGGAGTATGGGTTCCCGTTTGCAAAACATCCTGATCGCTTCCACCGTAATTTCTGTACTCAGAACGCTCTATGGAGGACGCCTGCGAACCCTCGTACTTGCCAATAGCCCAGAACGTTTGGGAGAATGGCGTCGAGGGTTGCAAGATTGTCTGGGCATTACCCGCAATGACTTTGGTCCGGAGCGGGGAATTGTCTTATTTGAGGAGTCGGAACCTCTGGCACAAAAGGCGGATCGGCTCGTGAAAGAGGGGAAACTGCCACTGATCGTCATTGATGAGACAGAAGATCAAATCAGTTTGTCAATGCTGCAATTTCCCTTATGGCTAGCGTTTGCTCCCGATCCGCAGACTCTACCTCCTAAAGAGTTTGAAAGTTGGTAACGGCAACACTGAAGATTTTAAGGTTCTAAGGGCGGTACTGAGTGCCCCCTTGCTCCCAACGGCTTGTACCTTGCCAAGTTTAATTCTCAGGTTGAACCTGCCAGTAGTGCAGCGAAAACTTCTTAGCGGTGAGACAGTTTTTATGAAGGTTGACCGGAGCGATCGCTTCGTACTCACAATTAATAGTATTGAGGTGAGTTGTGAGTTTTATACCCGCGTTTTAGGTATGGAAGCGGTGCGATTGGGAGAAAATCGCCAAGCGTTGCAATTTGGACCTTATAAAATTAATCTGCACCAATTTGGGAACAAGTATGAACCCAAGGCTTTAAATCCGCTCGAGGGATCGGCTGATATTTGTTTCGTGGCTGAGATGCCAATGCGACTGCTTTTGGAACCTTTGCACGCTTGCAATGTGGAGATTGTGGAAGGTCCGATGCTACGGACGGGCGCGATCGGGACCCTTGAGTCTATCTATGTGCGCGATCCAGATGGTAATTTGCTCGAAATCTCAAATTATAAACCTTGAACGGGAAGGGGGAGTTGGAATGGGTGTGTGGTTTGCATTTAATGTAGCGTTGTTGCTGGTGGCTTACCTGCTAGGTTCGATTCCCACTGGCTTTTTAGTCGCAAAATGGGTTTTAGGTATTGATATTCGCACGGTGGGATCGGGTTCAACGGGTGCAACCAATGTCTTGCGGACGTTAGGAAAAGTGCCGGCGTTGGGGGTGTTGCTGGTGGATGTTTTGAAGGGAGTGCTGGCGATCGCTCTGGTTCGCTATGCTTATTCTCTGGATTTTATCAGTCAACCAGCAGAGGCGACGGAAATCCTGCCTTGGATGTTGACTTTAGCAGGTTTAGCCGCGGTACTCGGTCACAGTAAATCGATTTGGTTAGGGTTTACAGGCGGTAAATCTGTTGCTACGAGTTTGGGCGTGTTGTTTGGGTTATCCTGGTCGGTGGGTTTGGGAACGTTGGGGGTGTTTGCGACAGTTTTGGCGATCTCTCGCATTGTCTCTCTGAGTTCAATCATGGGTGCGATCGCAGTATCTGGGTTGATGTTTGCGTTTCATCAGCCCCTCGCTTATCAATTATTTGGAATTGCTGGCGGGTTATTTGTGATTGTCCGACACCGTAGCAATATCCAGCGATTGC
This sequence comes from Actinomycetota bacterium, assembly GCA_050262755.1. Taxonomy (GTDB): domain Bacteria; phylum Cyanobacteriota; class Cyanobacteriia; order Cyanobacteriales; family Microcoleaceae; genus JBLNEP01. Next base: position 6,024 of record JBLNEP010000178.1, read on the forward strand.
TGAATGGAACGGAACCCCGCATCGGAGAAAAAATTCAGCCAGCAGAAACAAGCACCTCTCAGGAAGCTTAAACTCAGAGTTGATTCCCTCTCGTCTGAGTAAAGATGAGCAGTCGGGAACCCATAATAATTTTTGTTCACCATCCTATTAAGAATCCACTGAAGGAGGGGAACAAATCGGGGGCTGGTTTTTCAGGGAGGGTTGAACGGAAGTTACACTCACTCACCCTGCACTCTGTTATTTAAGGGCGAACAATATACTCAGAAGGTTTTGCTTCTGCTTGTCCCTCTTTAACCAAAGCTTGGTAAACCATTGCAGCAACTTCAGCGCGAGTAGCTGGTTTAGTGGGGTTGAGCATTTCTCGCTTGGGATAGTTAACCACTAAACTTGCTTCAGTCGCGGCTGTAACCTGATTGGTTGCCCAACTCGGCACTTGTTTAGCATCTTTAAAAATCGCTAACGTTTTGGTCGGGGAGGTGGTTGCTTTCAGGTTTAAGCCATTGGTTAAAGCAGCTAATACCTGGACGCGAGAAACTGGTTCGTTGGGGCGAAAAACGTTGCCAGGATATCCTTTTAAATATCCCATTTTAACGGTTTTATCAATGAAAGCTGCGGCCCAGTAATCTGATTGCACATCTTTAAATTTAATGGAATTGAGGTTGGCTGAGCGCTCGATTACTTTGGGGAGAATCGCAGCAAATTGCGCCCGCGTCATCGGTTGATCCGGTCCAAATTTACCGTCCCGGAAACCTGCAATAATTTGACGGGCACTGAGGGCTTCTACAAACGGCGCAGCCCAAGAGTCGCTAGGAACGTCTGAGAATTTAACAGTCGGGCTTGTCGTCGGTTGGGGAGAGGAAGTGTCTCCAATTACCGGAATGGGGATAATGGCAGGTGGGGATGGGATCGACTGAGGCGGCTGCGAGGGAACTGCTGACGGTTGAGGGGTGGTTGTTGGTTTAGCTGGGGTGACAGTTGGCTGTGAGGATGCGGGAGCCACTGAAATTGGTTCTGTGGAGGCCCAGGGACCGAGGAAGGCTGGGGCAACGGGTAAATTACTGGCGATCGGTTCACTGGTGCGTCTGCCAATGGACACCAGAAAGATGATACCGATCGTGGTGAAAGCGACCAAAACTGCTATGAATTCATCGAAACCGAGGGGTTTGTTGTGGGGAGAGGGCGGAGGGGGGGTAGCCATAATCTTTGCACACAGAATTGTAGGCAGTGGAGATTATTATAGCGATCGCTTGGGACCTCCTCAAATTCCGTTCAAGTCGCTCTAAGTTGAGAGCGATCGGAGGCTACTCGCTCACTAACCCCCAAAATTCACCAGATCGCGGTACGCTAAAGGAATTCATTAACCGAACTCCCTTGGTGGGAAGTGGAGCTATGCGAGTTTTATTAGTTTACCCCCGATTCCCGAAAAGTTTCTGGTCCTATGAAAAAATCTTAGAACTCGTCGATCGAAAAGTATTATTGCCACCCCTGGGGTTAGTAACAGTAGCTGCCATCCTTCCCCAAGAGTGGGAATTTAAGCTGGTCGATCGCAATATTCGCTCGATTACCGAAGCGGAATGGCAGTGGGCAGATCTGGTGATTCTCTCTGCCATGATTGTTCAAAAAGACGATTTACTTGAGCAAATTCGGGAAGCAAAACGGCGTGGAAAACTGGTTGCTTGTGGCGGGCCTTATCCCACTTCGACTCCAGATGCACCTCTGGCTGCTGGAGTTGATTTCTTGATTTTGGATGAAGGTGAAATCACGTTGCCGATGTTTGTGGACGCGATCGCTCAGAATCAAACCTGTGGCATTTTCCGCTCTGAGGGTGAAAAGCCGGATGTGACGACTACGCCCGTGCCTCGCTTCGATTTATTAGAGTTGAATGCCTATGATTCAATGTCCATTCAATTCTCACGAGGTTGTCCTTTTCAGTGTGAGTTCTGCGACATTATTGTTCTGTACGGTCGCAAGCCCCGAACCAAAACTCCGGAACAATTGTTAGCTGAGTTAGAGGCGCTTTACCAACTCGGTTGGCGACGGACTGTGTTTATGGTTGACGACAATTTCATTGGCAATAAGCGCAATGTTAAGTTGTTGCTGAACGAACTCAAAGTTTGGCAAAAAGACCATCAATATCCTTTTGTCTTTAATACTGAGGCTTCTGTGGATTTGGCGGAAGATCCAGAATTGATGGATTTGATGGTGGAATGCAATTTTAATGCTGTCTTTTTAGGAATTGAAACCCCGGATGAAGACAGCTTAGCACTGACTAAAAAGTTTCAAAATAACCGGAATTCTTTAACCGAGGCTGTCCAAAAGATTACTCGGTCAGGATTGCGCGTTATGTCTGGGTTTATTATCGGTTTTGATGGGGAAAAACCGGGGGCTGGCGCGCGGATTGTTCGGTTTGTGGAACAAACAGCAATTCCTACTGCTTTGTTTGGAATTTTGCAAGCGTTGCCGAATACAGCTTTATGGCATCGGCTTCACAAAGAAGGCAGATTGCTTGTCGATCGCAGCGATATTAACCAAGCAAGTCTAATGAACTTTATCCCGACTCGGTCCATTGAAGATATCGGTCGGGAATACATTGAGGCTTTTTGTGAATTGTACGATCCAGAACGTTATTTAGACCGGACTTACCGCCACTTTTTAATGTTAGGAGCACCGAAAGTACAAGCACCAGCAAAAACTCCTAACTGGATTGATGTGCGGGCTTTGTTAACAATCTGCTGGCGTCAGGGAATTAAGCGCAAGACTCGCTGGAAATTCTGGCATCACTTGTTCAGCATTATTAAGCACAATCCAGCGGTGTGGGATCATTATCTAACAGTCTGCGCTCACAACGAGCATTTTCTGGATTATCGCTTAGTTGTACGCCAACATATTGAAGCGCAAATCGCGGAGTTTCAGGCAACAAAAGGGCAACTGCTCGAAAAACCTGAGGAAGCGGAAGCAGTTGTTTCTTCAATTTAAGCTGGAGTCGTCTGTGAAGTCCTTGTCTCAGAACTGAAGTTGTTTTGAACATGATTTTAGTTCTGAGTTCAGGGTTTTAACTCCGGGCAGATTTTGGGAATAAAGACAATTAAATTACCTGCTTCTAGCTCAGAGAAGGTGAAGGCAATCGGCTTACAATTGTATTAAAAATAGGGATGAGGTGGGCAATGCCCACCTAACCATTTAGATCAGTTTGACAGCTCGCAAGGTAAACATTAGTCCAGCAGCGAGGCCGATCCCGCCGCCTAACAGCAAGAAGTAAGTGATGACTCCACTAGCGCTCATTTACATTTCTCCATCAAAATCGATAACACCTATTGAAACATGGAGTGCGATAGAATACACGCCGTAGGGGCGTAAAGATTGAGGTTGTGACGATGCAGTCAGTCATTAAGGTTGATTTGGGGCCACTGTCTTATGAGATAGCGATCGCATCTGGCGGTTTAGACAGCCTCGGTCCTCAGATGGCTTCTCTCAAGTTGGGTCAGAAAGTGCTATTAGTGTCAAATCAAGTGGTGTTTCGCCACTACGGGGAACGTGCGGTCGCATCACTTCAGAAAGCGGGTTTTGAGGCGGCTAGCTGCATTCTCCCGACAGGAGAGCAATATAAAACCTTAACGGCAGTCCAGAAGATTTATGACGCGGCACTGCAACACCGCTTAGAACGTGCTTCCACTATGGTGGCACTGGGAGGTGGCGTAGTAGGAGATATTACGGGTTTTGCAGCAGCAACTTGGTTACGGGGAATTAATGGGGTACAGGTTCCAACTTCCTTGCTGGCAATGGTGGATGCTGCGATCGGGGGTAAAACAGGAGTAAATCATCCCAAGGGAAAAAATTTAATTGGGGCGTTTCACCAACCCCGGTTAGTTTTAATCGATCCAGAGGTGTTAAAAACTTTGCCAGCGCGGGAATTTCGAGCAGCAATGGCAGAAGTGATTAAATATGGAGTGATTTGGGATGCGGATTTGTTTGCTCAGTTGGAAAACTGTAAGCATTTAGATCAAATTCGCTATTTAAAGGCGGATTTATTGGCGGAAATCTTGAAAAAATCTTGCCAAGCCAAGGCGGATGTAGTCAGTAAAGATGAACGAGAATCGGGATTAAGGGCGATTTTAAACTACGGCCACACGATCGGTCATGCGGTGGAAAGTTTGACGGGATATAAGGTGGTGAATCATGGGGAAGGAGTGGCGATCGGGATGGTAGCAGCCAGTCGGATCGCGGTGGAATTGGGACTGTGGGATGCGGAGTGCGATCGGCGACAATTGGCATTACTGGAAAAGGCTGCTTTGCCAGTGAAGTTACCGGCAGGATTAGAGATTGAGGCAATCATTGATACCCTACAAACTGATAAGAAGGTGAAAGATGGCAAGGTTCGGTTTGTGTTGCCGACTCAAATCGGAACTGTAACCGTGACGGATCGAGTGGGGTCGGATGTGATTCGGAAAGTATTAGCAAAAATGCAATAAAAAATGACGGTTCGTGCTTTTTTTCAAGCCACTAAAATTGCAACAGAACCCCCTCCCTATGATAAGTAATCATGCAGAATAAATTGCACTCTTTTCAAAAGTGATGTATAAAAGAGAGGAGAGTACAGAAAAAAGGAGAAGGGTGTGAGATTGACAAAAGACTTAAGCTCAGAAACGGAAAA
>JBLNEP010000179.1:0-16363 GCA_050262755.1 Actinomycetota bacterium
GGAAAAGCTTTTAAATTAAGCTGGCTCCTGGCAGCTTTGATTAACGGCTAAATGGTTGCTAAAAATCGACGAAACTAGCAAAGACTTGTGAATCAACTTTTTCCCAATTCCCATTTCCCAATTCTTACTTCCCCATTTCCCCCTCTCTCCTTCCTATGAGCTATTGCCTCAATCCTCGCTGCCAAAATCCCCCTAATCCTAGTGGGACAAAGTTTTGCTTGACTTGCGGTGCTAAGTTACTGCTAAAAGAGCGATACCGAGCAATCAAACCCATTGGAAGCGGGGGTTTTGGCCGGACTTTCTTAGGAGTAGACGAAGACAAACCCTCCAAACCTCGATGTGCAATTAAGCAATTTTTCCCCCAAGGACAAGATCCCCATACTACTTTAAAAGCTGCGGAGTTATTTAACCGGGAAGCAGAGAGGTTAGATCAATTGGGGAAGCATCCCCAAATCCCCGATTTACTCGCTCATTTTGAGCAGGATGGCCATCAGTATCTGATCCAGGAATTTATCGAAGGTGAGAATTTAGCTCAAGAATTAAGCCGCACGGGTTGTTTGAGCGAAACAAAAATTCGACAATTACTGGATGAGTTATTACCCGTTATCCAGTTTGTCCATGAACATCAGGTTATTCACCGAGATATTAAACCTGCAAATATTATTAGAAGAACCTCTCCTCCCCCAGAGAAAGCGTCTCCCTCCCTGGTTGGTGAAGCGAAGGGTCAACTCGTGCTTGTTGATTTTGGAGCCGCTAAAGTCTTAACAGAAACGGCTTTAGCGGGGACTGGAACCGTGATCGGTAGCCCGGAATATGTGGCCCCCGAACAAATTAGAGGTCATGCAGTTTTTGCCAGTGATTTGTACAGTTTAGGGGTAACTTGTATTCATTTATTAACTCAAGTTTCTCCCTTTGAATTATTTGATATTAATTTAGACCGATGGGTTTGGCGAGATTATTTGAGCGGTCGTCCGGTTAGTAACCAATTGGGTAATGTTCTGGATAAAATGTTAGAATCTAACTTGAATCGTCGCTATCAATCGGCCGCTGAAATTCTCAACTCTTTGCATCCCCAAGGAATGGCTCAGGCTGGGAATCCCCCCATTCCTGCGGTAAAATCACCCGCAACACTGCCTCAAATTCCAACCTCAATGCCAGTGACACAACCGGTATCGACGGTTAAAGTCACGCCACGGCGATCGCCAACTTGGAAATGTATCCACACTCTCACCGGACATTTCAACGCAGTGACCTCGGTTGCTTTTAGCCCAGATGGTCAAATTTTAGCCAGTGGCAGTGAAGATAAAACCATTGAAATTTGGAGGTTAAATAGTGGCAAGCGGTGGTACACTCTGACGGATCATCCTGATTGGATTCTCTGCGTTGCTTTTAGCCCGGACGGTCAAGTTTTAGCCAGTGGCAGTCGGGACAAAACGATTGAAATGTGGGATTTAAATAAAGGCAAGTGGTGGTACACCCTCAGGGGGCATTCTGATAAAGTTTATGCAGTTGCTTTTAGCCCAGATGGTCAATTTTTAGCCAGTGGCAGCCGCGATAAAACTGTACAAGTGTGGAATTTGAATAAAGGTAAGTGGTTTTGTACCCTGACAGGTCATTCAGAGGGAATTCAGGCCGTTGCCTTTAGCCCCGATGGTCAATTTGTGGCAAGTGGAAGTCGAGACCACGCTGTTTTTGTTTGGGAAGTGGCGAACGGTAAGTTAATATTTCGTCTCACGGATCATCAGGATTGGGTGAGTGCAGTTGCTTTCAATCCTCATCCTCCTTTGCAAGGAGCAATGTTAGCGAGTAGTAGTCGTGATGGGACGGTAAAATTGTGGAGCATTTATAGCGGTCAAGGTTCACTCAGGCAAACTCTGAAGGCAGAAGCAGGGGAGGTTTTATCCGTTGCTTTTAGCCCCGATGGTCAAATTTTAGCCAGTAGCAATGAGGATGGTAATCTTTATTTGTGGGAAGTGAAGAGTGGCGATTTATTGGAAATTCTGAGCGGTCATGGGGAGAAAGTTTCGTCGATTGCATTTAGTCCGGATGGGAGAAGTTTGGCAAGTGGTAGTAGCGATCGCACGATTAAAATTTGGCGGCCCGTTCACCCCTAGAGGAATCTCACCGTTCACCGTCCTGCCCAGGCAACAGACAGGAGTCTAAATTCTTTCCTCCGAATCTAGGCTAACTCGCAATCTGCCTGAGTAAAATAGCAAATAAACTTAACTTCAGGAGCAAGACCTATCGAGACGATCTTCGGCAACCTCCAAGGTTTAAAGCCCAGTCAACTCAAGCAATTGCAGCGGCTGTATCACCAGCGCTTACCAGGCGATCGCATCGTGACCCCTGAATTCGCTCAGCGCCTCGCAGCGATCAGCACGGAAATTGACCAACCTGTTTGCACCTACATCAACCGCAGAGGACAAGCGATCCGCGTTGGGGTTGGGACTCCCCGCCAAACTCAAATCCCGCCTCTAGAATTGCCCCGCTATGGGGGAGGTCGCCTGAGTGGGATTCGCTGCATCGCCACCCACCTCAAGACAGAACCACCCAATGAGGCGGCCCTGACCGCAATGGCAATTCAGCGGCTGGATGCCTTGGTGTGGTTAACTCTGACCGGAGAAGGATTTCAGCGACGGGGAGGCGGTGCCGCTGGTTATATCAAAGAAACTTATTTAGCTCACCTCATCCCTCAACCCAGTCGCGAAACTCTGGGCGAATTGTCTCAGACTAACTCTCCAGTACCCATTGCTAATTTTTGTAGTGTCTCAACTCCACTTAGCTTGGAGACGCTAGCGGGTCAAGACTTTCTCAACTTAGTAGATAATCTCGAAGCTGAATTTGAGCGGGAGTTCATCGCCCAGCAGGTTGATGTAGACCAAGATAAAGTGCTGTTAGTGGGGGTGATGACGGAAGAAATGACGCCCCTGCAATTTGAGGATAGCTTGGCAGAACTGGCGAGGTTGGTCGATACCGCGGGGGGTCAGGTTTTGCAAACCCTGCGGCAGCGGCGATCGCGTCCTCACCCCCAAACAGTGGTGGGTGAAGGGAAGGTTCAAGAAATTGCCCTGGGCGTTCAATCCGTAGGTGCAAACCTTGTGGTATTCGATCGCGACCTCTCCCCCGCACAAGTACGGAATCTAGAAGCTCAGATTGGCATTCGGGTGGTAGACCGCACGGAGGTCATCCTCGACATTTTCGCTCAGAGAGCTCAATCCCGCGCGGGTAAATTGCAAGTGGAATTGGCTCAGCTTGAATACAACTTGCCCCGCCTCACGGGTCGGGGTCAAGCCATGTCCCGCCTTGGGGGTGGTATTGGGACCCGGGGACCGGGTGAAACGAAACTGGAAACTGAACGCCGCGCCATTTCCCGCCGGATTGCTCGCTTGCAACAGGAAGTTAACCAATTGCAAGCTCATCGCTCCCGACTGCGACAGCAACGGCAGCATCGGGAAGTGCCTTCTGTGGCACTGGTGGGTTATACCAATGCGGGGAAGTCTACCTTATTAAACGTCCTCACGAATGCCGAGGTTTATACAGCTGACCAATTATTTGCGACCCTTGACCCAACTACGCGACGGTTGACCATTCCTGATGCCAGCACGGGTGAATCTCAGACGATTGTATTAACGGATACAGTCGGGTTTATCCACGAACTGCCTCCCGCTTTGATTGATGCTTTTCGGGCGACTTTGGAAGAGGTGACAGATGCTGACGCTCTGCTGCATGTCGTGGATCTGTCCCATCCCGCTTGGCAAAGTCAAATTCGTTCGGTGATGAGCATTTTAGCCTCTATGCCCGTAACGCCTGGTCCGGCCTTGGTTGCTTTTAATAAGCTCGACCGGGTAGATGGGGATACCCTACGGCTGGCTCAGGAAGAGTTTCCTCAGGCTGTGTTCATTTCCGCAGCTTGCGCGATCGGTTTGGAAACGCTCCGCCTACGCCTTGCTCAGTTAATTCAGTACGCCATTGCCCCTCGGTAAACACTTAATTTTGCCCGGTAAGTGGTTGACTAAAGAAAAGTTAAGTGTATATACTGAAGACAGACCCATTTGAAGCGTGAGACGATCAACTTATGAGCCCCCTCAGCTTCATCGTAGGATGGTTGAGCAGTCTTGGTTTCAGATCAGCCTTATAATGAAGTTAAGTGAGGAGAGCTGGGTGAAAAGAAAAGTTTCAAACAACGCTGTGGTAGCGGTTGGTTAGAATAGATTAAGAGGCTGCACCTGTGAAACAGCGGTAAGATCTGGGTCTTAAAGGGATTATACCCTGGGTTCGCAATGTTGTTTCACGCTTCGCCTAGCGATCGCCACTACCCAGTCTTCCCGAGGGGGCTAAAAATCGTTCAGCAAGATGGTTCTGTTAGTGTTTCAATAATTGCCAATGTTTGATTAAAGAATAAAGCATTATGTCTGGGCCAATGGTAAAGCTAACTATCGGACTCTCTACTCTAGCTGTAGCAGGGTTCTATTATCTAGCCGCAGCCCCTCCGGCTTCAGCTAACACAACCCTGTGTAACCAACCTGGTAACTATTCCGATGCTTGTCCGCTACCCAGTGCTAACACCACCAGTAGCTTTACAACTGTTTACAGCAGCGATGCTCAAAAGCCGACCTCTATTCCCGAACCGGGAACTGTAACGGCTCTGCTGTTGACGGGTGTCGGGATGATCTGTTCTGTTAGAAAGCGGAAGCAAATTAGTGAGGAGCGCTAGGAGACTATCTGGAGGCGGTTGCAGGGTTTTTACCCCACTGCTTGCCGACAAACGCCGAACGGACCTAGTCTAAATTTTAAGATTAAGAAATATATCCAAAACATAACGTTATCTAATTGAGCATCAAGAAATATAATGATTGAGTTCTGTTCCCCTCTGACAGCAGCACAGGGTCAGAGTTCAGTTTGCTTAAGGATGAGTTAATTTACCTCTTGGTATCATCAAGACCCAGGACAAGAGCCGATAAAATTAAGAAATATTGCTAAATCTTGGGACCTCTTATGCCTGCTAAAGTCGAAATTTATACCTGGAGAACTTGCCCCTTCTGCATTCGAGCCAAGTCGCTGCTCAAGCAAAAGGATGTTGATTTTACCGAGTACGCCATTGACGGAGATGAAGCAGCCCGCAACCAAATGGCTCAACGGGCAAAAGGACGGCGTTCCCTGCCTCAAATTTTCATCAACGACCAACATATCGGTGGCTGTGATGACATCCACGCCCTCGACGCTCAAGGTAAACTCGATCCAATGCTAGCCAATGGCTAAGGGGCTCGGAGAGTATCCATTGCTCATTTTCCACTGACCGACCACTGATAGTTGACAAAATAGATGAAAGTTGCATTCATCATCGATCCCATGCCGCGGTTGATTCCCGGCCACGATACCAGTGTGGCACTGATGGAAGCCGCCCAAGAGTTAGGTCACGAAGTTTGGGTGACGCAAGCTCAACTCTTAAGCGCGATCGGTGGCAAAACTTGGGGGCTGCTGAGCCGGGTGACGCTTAACCCGGTACAACAAGTCGAAGGGCGCTGGGTGGCCCCCCCTCTTTGGTATGAACTCGATCCACCTAGTTGGCATCCCCTAGAGGCGATGGATGTCGTCTGGATGCGGACCGATCCACCCGTGGACATTCCTTACCTTTACGCCACCTACCTTTTGGATTATATTGACCCCGCCAAAACCTTGGTGCTCAATTCCCCCAGCGGGTTGCGAAGCGCCAATGAAAAAATGTATGCGTTGCAGTTTACAGAGGCAATTCCAGAAACCTTGGTGAGCCAAGATAAACAAGTCATTCGCCAATTTTTAGAAGAAAAAGGGTCAGCGGTCCTCAAACCTTTAGGCGGGAAAGCGGGGGAAGGGATTTTATTCTTAGACAAAAGCGATCGCAATTTCAACTCCCTAATTGAAATTAGCACCCAGCAAGGTCGAGTCCCCGTGATGGTACAAACTTATTTGCCAGCCGCCAAAGACGGAGACAAACGGATTATTCTGCTGAATGGTGAACCCATCGGTGCTGTCAACCGCATTCCCACCGGCAATGAATTTCGTGGCAATATGGCCGTCGGTGGTCGGGTCGCCAAGACTGAAATTACAGAACGAGAACGCCAGATTTGCGCCCAATTAGCCCCAGTGCTGCAACGGGATGGCTTATATTTTGTCGGGATTGATGTCATTGGTGGCTATCTCACAGAAATTAACGTCACCAGTCCCACTGGCGTTAGAGAAATTGACTTGCTAGACGGCGTGAACCTCGGCAAACAGACGATCGCTTGGATCGAGCAACAGCGACAGTAGCAGAAACCCAGCATGAATACTATCTCTATGTCCCCGATTGGAATTGCAATTGTTGGTACAGGGTTTGGTCAAAAGGTGCACTTACCCGGATTTCAGGCAACTCCTCAGACGGAAGTCGTGGCGGTTTATCACCGGGATTTAGACCAGGCGAAGGCGATCGCCTCCACCCACAGCATCCCCTATGCCGCCAATGCGATCGAAGATATTGTTGCGATCCCCGAAGTGAAGGGCGTTAGCATTTCTACACCCCCATTCCTACACTTTGAAATGGCCAAGACGGTGCTACAAGCTGGGAAGCATTTACTCTTGGAAAAACCCACCACCTTGACAGTCGTTGAAGCGAAGGAATTGCACCGCTTAGCAAAATTCAAAGGCTGTGCAACCATCATGGATTTTGAATTTCGCTTCATCCCAGCTTGGCAACTGTTCGCTGAGTTATTAGGACAGGGGTATGTGGGAGAAAAGCGTTTAATTAAAATTGATTGGTTGGTGTCCAGTCGGGCTGATGCGTCTCGGCCTTGGAATTGGTACGCTCAGAAAGATAAAGGGGGGGGTGTTTTAGGGGCGATCGGTTCCCATGCTTTTGATTATATTAGCTGGCTGTTTGGTCCCATTCAACGGCTATCTGGGCATTTGATCACTGGCATTTCCTCGCGCCCCGATCCTCAGGAAGGGGGGAAATTCAAACCCGTTGATGCCGATGATAGCTGTACTTTGATGTTGGAATTAGCAGATGGAACCCCTTGTCAAGTGTGTTTGAGTTCTGTTACTTATCAGGGAAGGGGTCACTGGGTAGAAGTGTACGGGAGTCATGGTACTTTAGTTTTAGGCAGTGACAATCAACAGGATTATGTGCATGGGTTTCGCCTGTGGGGAAGCCAAGGCGGGCAACCCTTAGCAGAACTTAAAATTCCTAAACACCTTGAGTTTCCGCAAGTTTATCCAGATGGCAGAATTGCACCTTTTATGCGGGTCATCGATCGATGGGTAGAAGCCATCCAGACAGGAGACTCTTTAGTTCCTTCGCTGAGAGAGGGAGTTTATTCACAGTTATTAATGGATTTAACCCATGAATCGAATGCAACAGGAACTTGGGTGAGTGTGCCAGATTTAGATAAGTTGATAGGGGGTTGAGGGAAAGATAAATATCAAAGCTTTAAGCAAGAAATTAATTGAGGAAGTTCTTCGACTGTACTCGAAGATTAAAAAGTAAAATTTGCTCGGATCAGTCCCACTCCAATAGGGGAGTTATGGTTGTTGTGTTCCGGGTTGAGAATGAAATAAATAGTGGGTGTAATCGTGAGGTTGCTAGTCAGGGGATAGCGGTAAAAAGCTTCAAAGTGGTAGGAAGTCCCTCGGTCTTGGCGAGATTTCACCTGATTGTCAATGACTTTGGGTGGCATTCCCAAAATGAAGCCTAAAGCACCCTTTTCTAATAAAAAATCTTTAACAGCAACGGTTACTCCCCAAGTGAACAAACTGGCACGAGACCCCCTCGGTGCATCCAGATCAGAACGGCGCGGACTGCCTTCTGCGATCGCTTGAGTATAGCCAACCCATCCCGAAAGATCGAGATTAGGAGTGAGACGGATGGCTGATTGAAGACCGAAAGCATTGGCAGAGGTGGGAGTCTCTTGGCCAAACGGAAATTGAGCATTTAAGCTGCCTGTCCTGCCTGCAACATTCGGGAAAAAACTGCCTGGTTTAGGATTGTAATAATGGGAGTAGTTGACAGCAAACCGGAAGCGGTCGCTGTTATAACCTAATTGGGTAAAACCCGTATATTGGTCAAATAAGCCGTACTTTGGATCGCCTTGAGTGTACATATTGCCTAGGTACATTAAAGCCAGTTCCCAGTGATTGCTTAATTTATAGTTAGCCGCGATACCACTGCCACCGTCAGCGAGGCGATAAAGGGGATTACGGGCACCAAAACGGGACTGAGATCCTGCGAATTGTAGGGGGTTGACGACATCATCGGCCCCCAAACCTGCGGTGGTCAGCCAAATGTTGCCACGATCGCGTGCAAAGGGAAGGGGAAACCGATAGTACAGTACACTGAGATTCAGGTTTCGCCCCCCTGACTCAAAATTGTAGGCGAGCATGTTAGTGCCAGTATTTCTCGAAGAAAATCCCGTTAAATTACCTGCTTCTAACTGGACACGCAACAAATCCTGACCGCTAAAACTGCTATCAAAAGATAAAACTGTTCGACTAGCAAAAGTCAGATTGCTCGGTAAACTACCACGATCCGGTCTTCTACGACCCAACACACTCATTGCAGCCATGTCAACTTCTGCTTTTAGCTTAGTGGTCGCAGAAAATTGATGAGATTCCAGCGCTTCTGTTTTTGCCTCTAAACGATTGAGAGACTGACCCAATGTTGCCAGTTCCGCAGCAAATTCAGCTTGCAATCGTTGCAAAGTTTTTAAATCGTCTCTGCTCACTTGATGAGCAAGACCAGTCCCGATGAGTTGATGAATTTGGTCTAAACAAGCATTTAAACCAGCGGCAAATTCGTAGCGAGTTAAAGCTCGGTTGCCACGATAGGTATTGTTAGGATATCCTGCAATACAACCATAGCGTTCAACCAGAGATTGTAAAGCTTGAAAAGCCCAGTCAGTTGGCTGTAAGTCCGACAGTTGAGAGACAGAAGTTACTTGCGCCATTGGGTTGCGCTCAGTAACACTAAAAGGCGGGTGAAAGTCAGGCTGTGGGTTAGTGAGAAAGCTTTGGGAAACAAATTTATTGGCTTTAAGAAGTTTATGAGTAAAATCTAGAGAGCTTTGGGTCGAATTATCCCCAAAACGTCGGGGAGAAATTGTAGCGACTGTTTGTAGTGTTTGTCGTTCCCAAACCGAAAACTTTTCCCTCAAGTCAGATTGCTTTTTAACTTCATCAGCGACGGCTAAATCCTTTTTAAATACAGTGATTTCTAGAAGAGTTGTGAATCCTAATCCGTAGGCGAGTGCTACAGCAAAAACTTTTGCAGAAGGGTGACTCGTTTTAATTCTCACAAATACCTACTCTATGAATTAATAAATGAGTGGAAAATTGCCAAATAATTTGAATTCTGATTGTTAGCATTCAATCAGGAATTTGTAGTTATTTGAGTCCCAGAAACAACAGCACTCTGCTATATTTTTTTGAAAGTTTTATCGTTCAGGTCTGATTCAATCAAAATCAAGATGAGATTCAGCAAGAATAACGGATGGAATTAATTTGGCTATGCCCCTTTTGCACCGCTGGATGGAGAGAAGAATAAGGGGTTTTTTTGAGCATTAAAAAACTTGATGTGTCAGTTGTTGCTTACAGCAACAGCTCGATGAAACCTATTGTTTCAATTTTTAAGATCGAGAGACATCCGCTAAAGTGCGAATTGGCATCCGCCATTTGTCTTACGCAATTATACGGGGTTATGAACCCATTGACCGGATTGTCCTAAAAATTGAGTGACCGTTGATTTCAAACAATTACAGAAGTTACGGCGAGTTTTCCAACCGCTGAAGGTAGTTGCGTCAAGCTCTCATCTTGGATACCCCTGACGAACACCATTAGTATTTTGAGAAGGGTGGGTCAACAGCCTAACTTCTAGACCGGTGCAGTCCCCTTTCCCCCTTTTGTCCCCTTTCCCCATTTTCCCCCATTTTCCCCCTTCTTCAGCAAACCCTACTGTAAAGCTTGGTGTACATCACCCCAAACCCGATAAACTGAGAGAGAAACTTGATACCACTCCAGAGTCGGTAGCATTAAATGCCGCGCCCTGACAGTCCTTGCCTCAGTATTGCGATCGCTCGCCTGAGAACCGCTGGGGCAAATCACTTTGCCACCTGGGTTCTACAAGCCCCCTATCCGAGTGGGTATGTGCACCACGACTGCCTATGGCCAGAAACCTTGTCCCAAACCTGGCAAGCATGGCAGGAGATGTTCTCCCCCCATACCTTAGTCCAATCCGCCACTGCTTCCCCAGCCTTGCTGGCGTTAGCGCTACCATCCACCGATGCTGCTGTAACTGGTCCCACTCCCAGTTACAGCAGCCGACTGATGCAGCATTTAGGCATGAACCTTTGGCAGTGGCTGTTTGAAGGACCGATCCGAAGTAGCCTACATGAAAGTAAAGGCATTGCGATCGGACAAAACCAGCCCCTGCGAGTGCGGCTAGACCTCCGCGAACCTGACTTAATTGCCATACCGTGGGAAATTATGCAGCCTCAAGCAGGTCAACCCGCCATTTCCCTCAGTCAGCAATTACTGTTCAGTCGCACCACCAGCGACGTTGAACCCTTACCACCTTTGCGGCCGACCGACTCCTTAAATATCCTGCTGGTTTTAGGAGAACAGGGAGGCAATTCCCCCTTGACTCCCCTGCAACTCGAACAAGAAGCAGTTGCCTTAGCCAATGTCCTCAATACCAACAAAATCGACCCGAACGGTCACTATCTCGAGAGTAGCGTTCCGACTCGCGTAGACATTCTGATTCAACCCACGGCTGCCGAACTCATTTCCTACTTAGAAACCGGTCAAGCATCGGGAAATAGGGGCAGTGGGGGGACAAGTCCTTACAATATCTTGTTTTATGCGGGTCACGGGATGCCGGGGCCCGACGGTGGTCTGCTCTTTTTACGGTCTGACACCACCCTCAATGGTACAGAATTGGCTCAAGTGCTGGTGCGGTGTCGAGTGACACTAGCGGTCTTTAATGCCTGCTGGGGAGCTCAACCAGCAGTTGAACCCTCAACGAGTTCTGGCAACCTGCAAGCAATGCCCCGTAGCAGTTTGGCAGAGGTGCTGATCCACCACGGCGTCCCCGCCATTTTAGGAATGCGAGACTCCATTGCCGATCGCGAAGCCCTGAGCTTTATTCAAGCATTTGCTCAAGCCTTATCCCAGCGGATGGCGATCGATCAAGCAGTTGCCACAGCTCGGCAACAACTACTAACCCTGTATAAATTCAATCAGCCAGCATGGACCTTACCTGTGCTGTATATGCACCCCCAGTTCGACGGCGAATTAATTCAGCCTGTTGATGACATCAAAACAGAATTACCGCCGAATTCATCAACCTGGGTCGGGCGATCGCTACCCAGTGCTTATCTGCGTTCCCACACCGACTCACCGGGAGCGAGCGAGCGAGTCTGGCCAATTCGTGCCGGCATTGTGCGAGTCGGACGCCAAGAAGACAACGATATTGTAATTCGGGAACAGTGGGTTTCCCAAAAACATGCTGAGATTTTCTGTCGCAATAGTGTCGCTGAGGCGAAGACTGAACCAGCTTACTTCTTGCGGGACTTTTCCCGCTATGGCACTTTAATTTTAGGGCCAGATGGTTGGCAGCGAGTTCACCACCAAGAACTTCCCTTACAGTCGGGAGTACAGCTAAAATTTGGCAGTTCTCAAGGTCAAACGCTCGAGTTTATCATCGAAATTTCACAAACATCTCACCAAACTAAAAGTGATTGCGGAACCAACTAGAACGCTCCTGTAGCTAATTAAGTAATGGGTAATGGCTGAAGTTGAAGAATCCTAGGCACTTTGACCTGAGATCCTCTACAACCGTCAACTCCCAACTAATACCCTTCTCCCGTTCACCCCTCTTGTAAATCCTCCTAACCTCGACAGGAATTGCATCATGGTTACTCAACCCACTCATTCTCAACCCTGCCTCGACCTGCAAACTCAAGCAGAATTAGAACTGTTAGAAGCCATTGTTCAGGCAGATATTCCTTACGCTTGGAATCCCGCTCAGCCAGAATCAGAAGCTTATTTAACTACCTTAGAACAGGAATTTTCTGTTTCAGATTGCCTCAGCGATACCGAAGCCGCTAAAAAATCGCAACTGTTATTTGCTCAATTGGATGAACTCTGGTCTACAACGGCTCTGAAAAAATCTTTGTTGGAAAAATTTTCTCGCGTCCCTGAAGAGTTACTCACCTGCATCGTTCAAAGGGTGAAAAATTTAACGGTTCAATCTCAATCTTTAGCGGAGCAAATGGTTCAGTGTGTCCTCGAAGTTTTACCTCAATGGGGCGAGGAAGATTTACAAGTATTGGCTCGTCCTTTAGCCTATGCCATGCGTGATGCTGAATCAGAAACAATGGAATTGGCTGTAACTGCGGGTAAGTATTGGGCAGAATTATCTGAAATTGAAAAAGCAAGAGCAAGTTTAGCGATCGCGCGTTATGCCATCTCCCAATTCCATCATCAAGCTGAATAAACAGTTGACTGATAACTGTTAACCTCACTCATGAACAGCTATCAGTCAACCAGGAAACACAACTTGATTTAAATTATCGTTGCTTTTTGGTCGGATCTATACCGGAACGGTCTTGACCTTTGGTAGAAGTTGGTTTTTTCCGACTCAGGCGTTGCTCGTCGGTCACTGACTCTTCCACTTTTTTAGCAGGGGTGGTTTGATTGCCCAGAAGCGGTTCCACCGGGGTCACTCGCTCTGACACTCGGTCAGTTGTGAGTGAAGGGGAGAGGGGAGGGAGGGGAGTTTCTCCACGGTTGAGCGGCATCCCCGCCTCATCGAGTAACAGAGGAGGAGGCGGCGGCGGTAGGGGGGGAATCGAGGGTTCTTCAAACCGTTGACCAGGGCGATCGCTGGTAGAGGATTTGAGGCGATCGGCTGCATTGTGGATTGAATTTTTGACCGAAGGCTTGACTTCCTCAGCGGCGTTTTTAGCCGCATCACCGATGCCGATCGCCGATCGTTTCACGCCTTCCGCGGAACCTTTGACCGCTTCCACGACCGAAGGTTTCACTTCCCGCACCGCATCTTTTACGGATGCCGCCGTCTCCCGAACCGCCGGCCGAACTTCTTCCACCGCTTCTTGGAGACTATCGGCTGCACTGGCGATCGAGGGCCGGACATCTTCAACCGTGTCTTTGACGGACTCCGCAACTCTCACCACCGAAGGTCTCGCTTCATCCACAGTCGTCTTCACAGACTCTGCGATGCCAACCACCGAAGGTCTCGCTTCATCCACAGTCGTCTTCACAGACTCTGCAATGCCAATTACCGAAGGTTTGACATCTACCACAGTAGTTTTAACCGTCTCGCCGACGTTTTCTACGGTATCGCGAGCTGTTTCAGCGACTTCCTTAACCGCATCAACGACGCCTTCTACAGTTTGATTCAAACCTTCTGCTGCTTCATTACCAGTTACAGCGCCAGCGACGGCGCCAGCAACCGCTCCCACTACGGCTCCTGGTCGGCCACCAATTAAACTACCAATGGCAGCACCTGCAACTCCACCCACAGCAGCACCAATGCGAGTTGCCACCGGATGACCCTGAGATGGCTCAATGGGTGATTCATTTTGTGTTTCCAGAGCGGCAGGCTGCTTGTTCACCATCTTTCCCATCGTTGCTTCGGTCGAAGAATTGTCTGGTTGATCGGTCAGGGAGCGATCGAAAGACTGGTTGTTTTCATTCATAATTCTGCTTTCCTGTCTAGATCGGTTCGTTGATTTTGCCAGTTACTATTTCTACTTTTTGCCACACGAATTGATAACAGAATTGACTGTCAAGGCTGAATTCTTCCTGCTGTAACCGGGACTAACACAGTATCAAAAGGAACCCAAATTTCACCCTGCTTACAGTCAAGTTTGTAATCACCCTCTCCCTCTAAAGTTCAGCTTCTACGAAGAACAACGATAGACGGAGTGGCAGAATGCCTCTGAGTGTATTTGTTGTTATCTTTTGCTAACTTAACAACCCTGAGTGGCGAGTTACACCGTTCTAGAGAGAGAGCTGAGTCAATTTTTCCTCAGTCTGTAGTTGTAACTGTTACCCCGTTATGATTACCTATTCCCAATTAGGGTTTGCTGAAGAAGGGGGAAGGGGGGAAAGGGGGGAAAGGGAAAAAAGGGGGAAAAGGGAAAAAAGGGGGAAAAGGGGAGAAAGGGGAAAAAGTGCAAACGTTTTGAGGTTTCGCACCAGATTTGGGAGCGCTTGACAGGACTTTTCAGGCCGAATAGACCCTTGAGGAATGCAGCTTTTAGCTTGCTTCATCAAGCCCTAATTAGGGAGCCAACATTGTTATTTATTCAGAAATCCGAGTTGCGAAGTTCTGAGCGCGTGTTGGTGAAAGTACCCTTGCCTTCAAAATAGCTGCTGCCAGAAAGGCATAGGATAAAACGCCTACTAATGCTAATAATAAGACGCTAAAGGTTCCTGACGCATTCCATAAAGCATGAAGGAACGCAGCGCTAAAATAGCCAACACCCAAAATGCGCCAGCGGTTCCTCGGTTTTAAAACGCTCAATCCGATAAAATATCCCAGATAGCCGCTGTAGGCCATGTGTCCCGCAACTGAACCTAAAATCCGGGGAATCAATAATTGTAAACCCACCAATTGACCTGCTTCTGCTCCCCCTTGCAGCGCTACATTATGAATCACATTCGGAACATATTGACCCAAAGTTTCTAAGAGTGTGAACCCGACGGCTGATGCAGTTCCTAACAAAATTCCATCTAAAGGTTCCCAGACTCCAATGCGCTCCCGCCACGGAATTCGGAGCCAATTCCCCAGCAGCAACGCTCCCAAAACTGGCAAAGATTTGATCAGTTCTTCCATTAATCCCGCCCCAAAAAACATTCGGACTAGGAGTAGGAAAAAGCTAATTTGTTCGCCCTCCGCTGGTAGTTTACCGGGTAGAATTGCTCGAAATACAACGATAAAAGCAATGAGGAGGGGACTCATCAAAATTAAAATAGTTGTTAAAGCTGAGCCAAATAAAACCCACCAAGGCTTATGTTTACCACAAAGTTGATAAATAAAATAGTAGGCAGCACTGGCTAGATAAGCAGCTAACAATACATTAAACGCAATGGGGTTGCCCACAGCTCCAAACATGGAGATGACAAAGACAACGGTAGCAACGCCGGGATAAAGGTAAGCTTTTTGAGTTAATTGTCGTCCCGTGGAAGCGATGGGAAATAATTGCGTTAAGGTGAGGGGATCTTTTTCAGGAGGGGTGGAAAAGCTAGCAGCAACTCCTGGCGAAGTTGCTCGCATAGAAGCAGGAATTTGCGGAGACTCGAAGCTAAATTCCGGTCCATTTTGTCCCAAGGTAATGCGATCGCCTGATGTTAAGGTCTTGCATCCTTGTAACCGTCGGCCATTCAGATAAGTACCATTGGCACTGTTTAAGTCGGAAATTTCCCACTGCGGAAAACTGCTAGCAGCTAAGGGACGGATGACTACATGGCGACGGGATACCATCCCATAGACAGTTGAGTCCAAAGCAATTTGACAGCTTGGATCGCGTCCAATCACAACCTCCTGAGTTTCAGAAAGCGGATGCTTGGGTGGTTGTGACCCAACAGCACCCGCAGTCGGCATCTGTCGCAGAAATCCCATTTTCGTTGTTCTTTGATAATGGGGAATGGAGCATCGATCGCTGACAATGGGTCATTGTTAAAGGTCTTGATTGAGCACCAGTATTACCATCCCCAGTCTCTAGTCAACCATTGCTGAATCCTCCATCCCCAGTCTCCAGTCAACCATTGTTATTGATTCGCTTGAGCATCCCGAACCGCGGCGTAGAAAAAGAAGCCAGTCAAGGGCACACTGAGCGATAGGATGACGCCAGTGACTACAGTACCCAGTTCAGGGGTTCCAGAAGAAAGCTCGAAGATCGAACCAACAGCGGCGATCGCACTGATGCAAGAAAGAGCCAACAACAACATACTTTTTGGAGTTCCTGCCATCATATCGATTTAACCGCCTTCGGTGAGAATTTATGTTTGACTAACTCATCCGTGAGGGCGAGCTTATTTTCGACGCGATCGACAAATAAGACGCCACTGAGGTGATCCATTTCATGTTGAATGGCGCGAGATAAGAGTTGTGTGGCTGTAAGCGTTTGAGGACGGCCGTATTCATCGCGGTAGGAAACTTCAATAGCTTCTGGTCGCTTGACTTCCAGATACACGCCAGGAATACTAAGACACCCTTCTTGGCAAACGCTGGCTTGACGGCTATAACTTTTGATAGTTGGGTTAATTAACACCAAGGGGACGTTAGCGGCGTTGTCGGGTTCGCAGTCTATGACAATCACTTGTTTAT
>JBLNEP010000180.1:0-20081 GCA_050262755.1 Actinomycetota bacterium
GACTTTAATAAGTCTTTCTCTTTGTTCTTGAGATAAATGATTTCTGGCTGGCATCTGTAGTTCGCGCTCGCTTACTTTTGTTGTCTGCCCATTATACAATATAGCTGCGTAGCAGCTTAAAAGCCAGATTTTGGGAAGGGGGGATGAGAGTCTTCTCCAGTCCCAGCAGCCCGACCGGGATAACCCCGGCCAAATGGTTGATACCCTTCAGAAGGGGGGACAACAGTCTTCTCAAATCCTCCTTGGGAAGGGGGGGACAACAGTCTTCTCCAGTCCCCCTTTTTAAGGGGGATTTAGGGGGATCGAGACGATGCTAAAAGCCAGATTTTGGGAAGGGGGGATGAGAGTCTTCTCCAGTCCCAGCAGCCCGACCGGGATAACCCCGGCCAAATGGTTGATACCTTTCTGAAGGGGGGACAACAGTCTTCTCCAGTCCTCCTTGGGAAGAGAGGATGAGAGTCTTCTCCAGTCCCCCTTTTTAAGGGGGATTTAGGGGGATCGAGACGATGCTAAAAGCCAGATTGATGATAGCCCCCTTGTCCCTTGCCCTTGACTTGACAAAAAATCTTGTCTATGATGGAACTATGCACACAAGGGACTGTAATGGTTTCGACAGGGTGGCGAACGCTACTTCGTGATGCAGGTCGAGAGTGAGTCTCCTCTCGGAAATACAAGGCTCATAAACAATAAGTGCAAACAACATTGTACCTTTTGCTCGTAAGGCTGCCACTGTCGCTGCCTAATAACCCATAACACGGTTCGAGCGTCTGTAGTTTGACTCCGTTAAGGATTACAGACAAAACCCCAACGGATGCCTTAGTTAACTGCCTCTGGTCGGTTGCCTAAGAAAGACTTCACCAGAGCATCCCACCGTCCGGGATAATGGACAGTTCCCGCTCTGAGGATCAGAAGAGCTAAACCTGTGAACGATCGGGGGGTTAATACCCATTTTGGACGGCAGTTCGATTCTGCCCAGTTCCACTTCCATCAAGACCCTCACCCGAAAAGGGTGGGGGTTTTGATTTGAATGCTCTGATTTTCCCTGGTAGCTGCCTCCCTGACCTCTTCACCCCTGGCGATCGCATCAAGTTGGAAGGCAAACATCAGGAGCACATAACCCAGGGAAGGTGAGGGTGGTGACTTCTAGCGTATCGAGTTCAACTTTGCGAATCAGGTGGTTATTGGTATCGGCAATAAACAGGTGAGGCCCAATCGCACTCAACCCTGACGGTTCAAAAAAACGAGCGCTGAGTCCCCTACCATCTTGAGATCCAGAGGTATCATCTCCCAGCATGGTGCGGCAAAGGCCGCTGCGGTGGTCAACTCGCTTGATTTTGTGGTTGTAAGTATCAGCCACCCACAGGTAATTTTGAGTGTATTCAATGCCGAGACAATGTTGCAGGCGCACGTCAAAAGCATGACCATCTAGGTCGCCAAAGCTAAATAAATCCCCACTGCCACAAATGGTTCGGACTTTCGGTTCTTCTGCGATGCCAACCCCACGAATCGAACTGGTTTCACTGTCAGCAACGAATAATTCTGAGCCGTCGGTGCTGAGGCCACTGGGTTGAGCAAAGGCTGATTCTGTCAGGGAACCATCTCGGCAAGATTCTCCACCATTACCAGCGTAGGTGCTAATGAGGCCTGTGTCGAGGTGCATCACCCAGATTTGATGGCAACCGGCCATGGCGATATAGAGGCGATCGCCCACTCTTTCTAAATCCCAGGGAGAGTTTAACTCAGTTTCTAAGGCGGGGCCGCTGTGGGGTGGGATCTGGTGGCTTTGGGAACCGGTGCCAGCAATGGTTGTGACTTGGTGAGTGGTGAAGTCAATTTTTCTCAGGACGTGATTTTCCGTATCAGCCACATAGAGACTTTGAGTTTCTGGATCGAAGGCCAGGCCTTGGGGGGCGAAAAATTGAGCCTCTGTAAAGCCACCGTCGGTTAAACCAGGTTTGCCGGTGCCGATAACATGGAGCACTGTACCGGTGAGGGTGGTGACAACGATGCGGTTGTGGCCAGAGTCCGCGATGAAGAGGCAGGACTCGACTAAGCTTTCTTGGACTGAGTTCAGGGGCCCGGCTAGGACTGGTTCGTCGATCGAGTCTTGTTCTTCATGGCTGGCTTTGCCGAGGACTGCGTCGTAGTTGGGGATGTGTTTGGCTTCGGTGGCGGCGATCGCGACGGCTAAGACTTTACCGGGAAACGCCAGGGGAGTGGAGAGGGGTTGTTTTTGTTTTTCTAGGAGTGAGGTGAGAGTTGCGGGGTGGATCGTGCCTTTGGTTTGATGTTCTTGGATCAGTTTGCTGATAATCTCTTCCAGGGCGTCTCGGTTGCCTTCGCCGGAGACATAACCGATGACATAGCTTTCGGGATCGATAATCATCAAGGTGGGCCAGGCGCGGACGGCATATTCGTCCCAGACTCTCATGTCGTTGTCGATGAGGATGGGGTGTTCGATGTCGTAGCGAAGGACGGCTTGGCGGATGTTTTCAACGTCTTTTTCGTTGTCGAATTTGGCGGAGTGGACGCCGATGACGGTGAGGGAGTCTTTGTATTTTTGTTCTAGGTATTTTAAGTTGGGGAGAATATGTAGGCAGTTGATGCAGCAGTAGGTCCAGAAGTCGAGGAGCACGACTCGGCCTTTGAGGGATTGAAGGGAGAGGGGTTTGTCGGTATTTAGCCAGGGGTAGTTTTCGGGGAGTTCAGGGGCTCGGACGCGAGGCATGGGTTCTCCTTGGACTCAGGTATTTCGTTTTTAAATTTAGCTATAACTCCAAGGATTTGGGGGAAACAGGGGGAGTGAGGAAGTGAGTGGGGGGAAAATGCCACTGGTTGTGGGGGAGGACGGGCGATCTGACACTTTTCTCTCTCGCTAAGCCTTAAAGAGTCGAGCAACTCTTCGGCATTACCTACCAAGCTGCCCGACCCCACTTTATTTTCGGATACTATTGCTAGGATCGCAGGAACAAGTCTGGACTCCTCTGCATAGCTAGAAAAAGTATAGTCATTTATTCCCTCTTTTGTCACTTTCGGCAAAAAATAATCTGGGATGGTTATAGCATTAGACTTTTACCAAAGATCTTGATTTCAGCCATTCTGTTAGAAAATAAATGCTCAAATCCTTGCTTGCTCTACAGTTAAAAATGCTGATTTTTATTTTCCCAGAGTGACAAAAGAGGGATAACCTCCAGATGTCCCTACTCTTCCTGGTACCTGACATCTCCAAGGGTTGCCGCATTGATGCCGCAGACTTATTAGCAAAGCCGATATTGCTTTGCCCAAAGGGCAGCCTGGGTGCGATCGCTCACTTCCAGTTCGCTCAAAATTCGACTGATGTTGTTCTTCACCGTACCATGGGCGAGATGGAGTGTTCGAGCAATTTCCTGATTGGTTTTTCCCTGCCCTAACAGGTGCAAAATCTCCAGTTCGCGATCGCTAAAACGATGCTGGTATTCTGCTCTGGGAGACAATGGCATGGAATTCAGTTGGGCAAATAGTTTCGGTGCGATCGTCGGCCCCAACTGACTGTGGCCCTGGCTTAAAGTGCGGATGGCTGCTGCTACCTGTTTCGAGGGTGTATTTTTGAGGATATAGCCCAAAGCACCTGCCTGGAGCGACTGCCAGATGTATTCATCCTGGTCAAAGGTGGTCAGGACTAAGACCCGAATCCAGGGAAACCGCTGATGAATTTCACGGGTAGCAATCACGCCATCACACATGGGCATTTGTATGTCCATGAGAATCACATCCGGTTGCAATTGCTCAGCCAGGGTGATTGCCATTTCCCCATCCCCCGCCTGACCCACAACTTCCAGGTCATCCTCTAACGCCAGCAGCGCTGCCAATCCCTGGCGAAACATCTCTTGATCGTCAACCAGTAAGAGTCGAATCATAATAGCCGGATCGTCGGTACAGTCAAATCATAATGGCGGTATTACCTGTCAAATCGTCAATTCAGTCAAATCATAGTGGAATGACGACCTGAATTTGAGTTCCTTTTCCAAGGGCACTGGTGATTTTTAATTCCCCTCCCAGCAAATGTACCCGTTCATACATTCCTTTCAGCCCATAGCCACCATAAGGCAACGTTGGATCAAATCCTTGTCCATCATCTTCCAACTCTAAAATCAGGGAATCCGCCACGATCCGACTGCGCAAACAGACATGGGTTGCCTGGGCATGTTTTTGGATATTCGTGAATCCTTCCTGGACAATGCAATAGAGTTGGTGGCTGGTTTGTAGGGGCAGGGGCGGCAGGACCATTTCAGTCTCAATGGTCAAGGTATGATTTTGGCGGATTTGTTCCACCAGTTTCTGCAACGCCTGGGTTAAATTAAATTCCTCTTGTCGCACGGTTTGCACGGCCTGTTGTACGGCTTCTAAACACTGACTAGCCAATTTCTGGGCATTGCTCAGGGCTTGGAAGGCACGAACCGGGTCTCGTTGCCCCATCACCTGTGCCAATTCCAATTGAATACCGAGGGTGGTGAGGGCATGACCGAGAGAGTCGTGAATGTCACGAGCGATACGCGATCGCTCCAGTGCAGCTGCCAAGAATTCAATTTCCCGACTCAGAGTTTCTGCCCGCTGGCGGCTGCGCCGTTCTGCCACAATCACAAACCCCAATAATACGACAAATAAACTGAATCCAACATACTCCACGAAGCTGCTGATCAGCACGACAGGGGGTTTATACTGCTCTTGCAAATAATCAGAGTGAAGCATTTCGGTCATGCGTTGCTCTAGTAAGGGCGTTGTCCAGAAGAGGCTGAGGAGATAACCAATGCCACTGGCAATAACCGTAATCGCAACCTCGCGCCGACTGAGTAAAAAACAGCTTTTAATCAAAAAAAAGTAGAGCAGAATGCTCAGGTCCACCCAAAATAGTTGAGCAATCAAAACTAATATTACTTCAGTGGCAACATAGACACACCGTTGCCAGTGGGGGCGATTGAGGGGAAAGATGAAACTGAGAATAAAGAAAATTAGGATAAACAGGCTGGCTTTCAAGAACAAATTTGGAAAAACTTGGATTTTGTAAAAAGCTTCTCCAATTCCATACAGCAGCAGTACCATTAGCAGTAATGCCCATTCGGCATATCTTAGAGCTCGTTGTAGTGATAACGACGACTGGGTGAATGGACTCATGATTTTTATGGATTGAATACTCCATTGATTGCCATTAATTTATCTTAGTTGAAGCAATTAGCTGATGAAGATCTTGAGGATTTAATTGGGGCTGCAATATTTGCCCATCTTTGAACCAAATCACTCGCTTGGTTGTACGAGCCACATCGGGTTCATGAGTCACGAGCACAATGGTGATGCCACTTTGATTTAACTCGGCAAAGATAGCTAAAATTTCTTGGGTTGTGCGGGAGTCTAATGCTCCAGTCGGTTCATCGGCCAAAAGCACCAGGGGGTGATTCACAATCGCCCGAGCGATCGCCACTCGCTGCTGCTGCCCACCCGAAAGCTGAGCTGGCTTGTTTCGCAATCGCTTTTCTAGCCCAACTCGCATCAATGCCTGCGTTGCCCGTTGTAACTGTTCAGCTTGAGGCACCTTGGCATAGACCATTGGCAGCATCACATTTTCCAGAGCAGTGAGCTGTGGCAGCAAATGGAACTGCTGAAACACAAACCCTAATTTAAGGTTGCGAATCTGGGCCAGGTTGGCATCAGACAATTCAGCCACATTCTCTGTATCTAAATAGTAGGCTCCGGTGGTGGGCCGATCTAAACAGCCAATCACATTCATCATCGTTGATTTGCCGGAACCAGACGTGCCCATAATGGCACAGTATTCGCCGGGTTCAATCACCAGATCTACCCCATCAAGGGCATGAATGCGAGTTTCTCCCATGCTGTAAATTTTTGAGATTCTTTCTAGCCGAATCATCGCGTTTTTCATGTTTTATTCCCCTGATATTTAAGTGCTCCTAAGAGCAACGATCGGGTCTAGCTTGGCGGCTCGGCGGGCAGGTACCACTCCAAAAATTAGACCGATTCCTCCGGAAACACCCGTTGCCAACACAATGGCACTGATTGGAACGCTGGGTTTTAAGGGCGTAAACGCGCCGATCAAGAAAGTACTGCTCACACCCAGACTGATGCCGATGATGCCGCCTGCGACGGAAAGAATCACAGCTTCAAGCAAAAACTGTTGCAGGATAGATTGCTCTGGTGCGCCAAGAGCCTTGCGTAACCCAATTTCCTGGGTGCGTTCTGTGACCGATACCAGCATGATGTTCATGATGCCGATGCCGCCGACGAGCAGGGAAACAGCGGAGATCGCGGCCAGCAAGATACTCAACACCCTGGTAATTTGCCCCAACAAATCCTGCACCGACTTATTAGCAATCACCGAAAAGTCTTGCTTGCCCCGCAACCGCGTCAGGATGTTGATGACTTGAAATGCGGCAGCCCGAATACGGGGTCGGTTTTTGGCCGATACTTCCATTTGGTCGATAGCAATGCCCCCCGGCACTCTGCGCCCAGCCACTTGATTGGCCATGGTGGTAATTGGGATATGAGCTTCAGCATCGGGATTCACCCCTAGAAATGCGCCTTTGCGTTGCAACACCCCAATTACCTGAAAGGTCAAATTGCCGATTTGGATTTCTTGCCCAATGGGATTGCTGCGATCGAACAATTTCTCTTTCAGGGATGCCCCCAACACGACCACGGTAGTATTCTGCCGTTGTTCCGTTTCGTCCCAAAAGCGGCCGCTCGTCACCGACATATTTCTGGCTTGCAGAAATCCCGGCGTGACCCCTTGTACCATGGCTTTGCTGGTGCGGCTACGATAGCTTAATTGCAAGTTGCTAGAAATCATTGGCGAAACCACTTTCACATCGGGAGCCTGTGCTGCGATCGCCTGTGCATGGGAGAGCAACAATTGAGGTATTTCACCACTGCCACCTTCAGTATTTTGCGACTCAATGAATACATAGAGGAGATTTGCCCCTAAGGATTCTACTTTTTCCTGGGTGAAGGTTTGTGCCCCCTGACCAATCCCAATCATGGCCACAACTGAGGCATTGCCAATCACAATGCCCAGTACAGTCAGGGTGCTACGCAGTTTGTTGGCCGTCAGGGTTTTAACGGCCATTTTGATATTTTCTAAGGGATTCATTACAGTCCTACGCCTTGCGTATCGTCTACACCGGGGATGGGTTGGTTTGCGGGTGGACTTAACCGGATGCGATCGCCCGCTTTCAGCCCTTCTAAAATTTGAGCCTGACTGCCGCTTTCAGCACCCAGGCGAACGAGCTGAAAACGGGTTTCTTGGTCTTTCACTAACCAGACTCCCTTTTGTCCATCCTTTTGGGTGACGATCGCTGCCAGGGGCATCACCAGAGCATTTTTGATGGGTTCTCCCACAAAAGCCAGCTTCACATTCATCCCAGCTTTCAAGGTTTCCAAACCCGTTTTCAGTGTTACTTTAATCCGAAAGGTGGTGACGTTATTTTCTTGCACAGCACGGGGGGCAATCAGTCGCACCTGTCCTTTGAACGCCCGATCGGGGTAACTGTCGCTGCGAACTTCCACGGTTTGTCTCAGTTTGATCCGAGCAATGCTGGCTTCGGGGACTTTGGCTTCCACTTCCAATCCACTGGAAAGTTCTGCGATCGAGGCAGAGGTGGCACCATCACTGGCAGAGGCAGAGGTGGTTGGGGTTACAAAATCGCCCACGTCAGTAAAACGACGGGTGATAATGCCTGCAAAGGGTGCTCGCACGAAGGTATTGCTTAATTGAATCCGATACACCTGGAGTTGGGCGGTGGTTTCAGCCACCTGTGCCCGAGACTGGGCAATTTCTTCCACCCGAAATCCCTTGCGCTGTTTTGCCAATTCTTGATGCGCCCCTATCAGATTTGCCTTGATCTGGCTGATATTATCTGTCGCATTACGAACTTCGGTCTGCGATTCATCTAGCGATTCGCGGGCGATCGCTCCCTGCTCTGCCAGGAATTGCCTGCGGTCGAGTTTCTTGGTTGCCAGTTGCAGGCGCGATTGCGCCTCTCGTAGTTGCGCCTCATACCGAGTTACCTCTGCTGCTGCTTTGGCAATCTCTTCCTGCCGATTTCCAGCTAGTCGCTGTGCCAGCTCTGCCTGCGATCGCGCTAATACTCCCTCATACTGGCTGATCTGGGCTTGCAATTGTTCATTGTCCATACGGGCGATCGCCTGTCCTGTAGCCACCCGATCGCCTTCCCGTACGAACAATTCCACAATTCTTCCGGCTTCTTTGGGGCTAAGGTTAATCTTGCGAATGGGTTGCACCACACCATTAGCTTTGATCTGGAGCGATAAATTTTGCACTTGCACCAGCACGGTATCTTCTTCAGGATTGATATCTGGAGCGGGTTGGAACAACAGCTTGTGGGCGATCGTGATTGTTCCCAACAAACCAACCGTTGTAATTCCAACTAGCCAGGGTTTAAATTTGCCAACTTTAATCGACCTCAAGGATTGCATGGGCACCACCAAATGCTAATGCAATCACTGTAATCAAGACCATTACCAGATATCTATAGCTAGAGCCATTAAGATCGATGACTCCAGTAATGATTTACAGCCAAAGGCGATCGCGTCACTCAATCGCGTTAAGTCCCTGACCCGCCGAGATTTTGTCCCTGGTTGGAAGCCGACAATGCCCTGCAAATCCCGATCGGCCTACTGGCGGCCCAACAAAACTCTTCAAAAAAGGCGATCGCCTGAATCAGGGCACATATATTAGGGAGGAATGCCGTCCCTATCTAACTTAAAATTCCCTAGAAAACATTTAACGGACTGGACTGCTGGTTGTGTCCTCTGCTACTGGCTTTCACCTACTTTTGTCAGGCAGTCAGGTGGGCGGCCCAACTTTGCAGGGACTGGGTGATTTTTGACAAGTCTATTTTGCCCTCGACATATTCTACCTGCATTTGTCGCAGTCGTCGCCTCGCCCGTCGCAGGTTTTCGGTTCTGACTCGAATCTGTGAGGGCAAAATCCGAAAGCCGAGAAAAATTTCCCCCTGTTTTGTTTCAAATAACTGACTCTTAATCGGGTGAATTTTTAACCGCAAACTTGCTAGATAGTCCTCTAAAGCAAGTCGCGCTGCTGCTAAGATTTCTGAGTTATCAGCAAATAAGGCAAAGTCATCAACGTAGCGGATGTATTTTTTAATTTTTAGCTGTTCTTTGATAAAATGGTCAAAGCTATTTAGGTAAACATTTGCGGAAAATTGGCTGGTTAAATTGCCGATGGGCAAACCGCGACGGCGTTGTAGGGGAGTGAATAAGTCATCCCCTGGAAAATACTCTATTACGGCTTCTTGTTCGTTGCTGCTGTCGATGATTTTATCAACCAGCCAAAGGGTGTCAGGACACTTCAGTTTTCGACGCAGCAAAGCTTTTAAAATTTGATGGTCAATGCTGGGAAAATATTTCTTAAGATCGCACTGTAAAACGTAGCGGCTGGAACGAGAAAACTCTGTGAAGCGACGCAAAGCGCGGTGGGTACCAAAACCAACGCGGTTCGCATAGGAATCGTTAATAAAGGTACGCTCAAAGATGGGGACAATAATATTACATAGAGCATTGACCTACTTTACCGAGTGGGCAATCAGTCACGATCTCAGCATTAGCAATTGCCAGCGCGATATCCGCAAAGACCAACAGCAAATTGAGGCCAAAAGAACTCGCGCTCAAGAAACAAAAAACAAACTGATTGCCGATCGCGCTGAAGCAGAGCAAGAAGTTTTCAATGCAGTTGTGAAGGATTATTTACACCAGGAAACCAAAGGATTAGTGGTGTTAGCTGTGACTCTGTTGGTGATAGAATACGGAGCAACCCTCTTCTTTATCCGCTTTCAAGGAGAAGACGGCGACTGGATTACCTATCTCGTTCCGTTACTAGGCATAATGCTAGCGGTGGTCACAGGATGGTATCAGGGAAAAATGGTGGATTACCTGTACCAAAAGAAACTGATTAGCCACAAGTTTGAACAGTATGCTCACCAGCGACAGCAGGAAAATCCAGAGGCGATTAAGTACGCTAGCAAGGAATTTTGGATTCTGGAAGGTTTGACTCAATTTGTATTAGACAATCCCGATACAACAGCCAAACAACGAGAAGACAAAGAGAACGAGCTTTGGTGCCAACAACTCCGCCATCAGTGTCACCAAGTTATTAAAAAATGGCAGGAGGCTGTTCA
Source organism: Actinomycetota bacterium (assembly GCA_050262755.1). Classification (GTDB taxonomy): domain Bacteria; phylum Cyanobacteriota; class Cyanobacteriia; order Cyanobacteriales; family Microcoleaceae; genus JBLNEP01. The sequence goes on from JBLNEP010000180.1 coordinate 10,206, forward strand.
AGCCAAAGAACGAGAACTCAATCAGGGTTCATCCGGCATTATTCACAACGGAGAACGGAAGCGTCAGATTCAAGAAGAAATTCGCTTGCTGGATGAATTTTATAGCCTAGAGCTGCATCGCTTGCGAGATGAAATGGCGCAGCATGGCTACGTAGAGCCGCAAAATGGGCAATCCAATGGCACAATACCCAGTGTTGGCGGAAAATCGGGCAATTTGCGCTTGCTCAAGGGACGACTCACGCCAGAAAACTAGGCACAGTTCCCTACTCCAATCAATAACCGGGGGCAATGATTGCTCCCGGTTTTGAGTGATCGTGATACTTTTCAACTTAGCAATCCCAGCTGATTTATGAGAAACGATAAAGTTACGTTAACTTTTCGCTTCGCTCGCCTTCTCCACTTCAGGCTTACTTTCTGGTACTGCTACTTTTTCAGCCGGACTGACAGCAGGCGCAACTGCACTCGAACTTTCACCAGCTTGAGGCGCGATCGCAGGCGATGGTTCCGGTAGCAGCTTGGGTGACTCCCCTGGTGCGATCGGCTCCGCTGCTTTTGGCGTTGGTGCCCGATCGATAATTTCTGGTAGTGTCGGCTGCGAGATGGGAGAGGGAAGGGGAGCAACGGGAGCTGGTTGTCGGAAGCGACTGAAGAATTGAGGGAGCTTCAATTTTTCTAGAAATTTACCCGGTTGCTGGAAGGGAGCGGGTTGTGCTTGAGGGGGAGTGACAGGTTTCTCTTGAGCAGTTGGGGCTGGTTGGATAGGTTCAGGTGTAGGTGTCGCTTCGACGGTAGAAGTGGGTGCTACTACTGGCGTTGCTTCGACGGTAGAAGTGGGTGCTACTACTGGCGTCGCTTCAACGGTGGGAGAGGGTGCTACCGCTGGCGTCGCTTCAACGGTGGGAGAGGGTGCTACCACTGGCGTCGCTTCAACGGTAGGGACTGGTGTGGGAGTTGCGGTAATTTCAGGTTCTGGGGTGACTACTGGCGCCGGAGCGATCGCAGGTTCGGGAGTCGGTGCGGGAGTTGAGGTAATTTCTGGTTCTGGGGTAACTACTGGGGTCGGAGCGGTCGCAGGTTCGGGAGTCGGTGCGGGAGCCGCTGAGGGTTCTGGGCTCGGACTCACAGTTGGGCTAGGAGCAACGACAGGCTCGACTTTTGGTGTCGGAGCAATATAGTTAGGATCGACGATGCCACGAGCATCAATTTCGGTGAGTTCACCCCGTATTAACTTAGATAAGCTATCTTGGCCGTTTGGTTCGTAGCTAATCACTCGCACTGTATTATTAAAGGCGTTTTTCAGCGGCTTTCCTTGTTCGTCGAGAAATTCTAGTTGTACCCAGTTTTTACCAGGTTTAAAGCCTTTGAGATAAAGAGGTTGCCATTGATCGATGACAAAGCTTTCACCATTAACGGTCACCCGAATCCGCCAATCCGCGATTTCATCTTGGGGATTTTCCTGGGCGACTAGATGTAAAGGAGCGTTGGTGAGGTAGAAGTCTACGAGGATGGGTTCGGCCCCATAGCTGCCTTGGGGGCGGTTGTAGGTTAATAGGGGCAATGTGGGATCGGGGTTGTTGTCCTGGGTTTTGGTAAAGATGTGAAAGGTGGTTTGGGCATAAGCCCCTTCATTTTTAAAGCTTTCGTACCAGGGACGGGAGGCAAAGGCGCGGAGGGTGTGGGTACCGGGTTCTAAGTCAGAGAACACCAAGGGTTCGCTGAGGTCGTAAACGGTTTGGTAAGGTTGGTTGTCTAGAAAAACGTGAAGGTGAGGGCCGAGTTCCAGGTTGGCATCTTTAAAGATGGGGAGGTCTTGAACTTGGAAGCGCACGGTGACGGTATTGTCCTGAAGCACTTCCTCTGGCTGGGGACTGAGAATTTTGACTTGGGGTTGGTAGTTTTCTAGGCTCTGTCGTAGCTGTTGAATTGCTTCTGGGGGAGAAGCTTCAGAAATTTTTCGCACTAAAACCGGGGTTGAAGGGTTCTTAGCGCCCATTTGGGGGAAATCGGGGATGCGATCGCCACAAGCTACCAGACCCAAAGTTAAGACTGCTGCCATTAAAGAAGATGTCAGCAGTTTGATTGCAGCCGTCCAACGCCAATTGATGCCAAACACGCAGCCTTACTCCTAGAACCTTTCCACTAGGTCACTATAGCCCAAAAGGGGGAGGGTCAGAGGTGAGAGCAGGGAGGAAGTATATAAAAGGATATCAGGTTGATATTTTCTCTTCTTGATTACAAGTTTCTCGGTATCCTACCTGGATGCTTCAGTTCCCTTAATATTTTAGTTTTGTAAAGTTAATTGAGTTACCCCTTGACTTTTTTGATGGACTATGGAGTCTCAAGCCATTTCAGCATCAGCAATTTAGCCTTTTTTAATTATTGTAAACAGACGATTCTCACTGGATGAGCAAGTCTATAATTCATAAGCAACTCCCTCTAACGCAGCGGTTAAACCGTTGCGAGGAAAGAGGAGAGCGTACAATACTCGTTCCTTGTCTTACCGAGAGGAGAGTCTTCATGACCATCAGTCCTCCCGAGCGAGAGCCAAAGGTCAGGGTTGTAGTTGATGAAAATCCGGTTCCTACTTCCTTTGAAAGGTGGTCTAAGCCGGGTCATTTCGATCGCACCCTAGCCAAGGGGCCCAAAACCACCACGTGGATTTGGAATCTCCATGCTAACGCTCACGACTTTGACAGTCACACCAGCGACTTAGAAGACGTTTCGCGAAAAATCTTTAGCGCTCACTTTGGTCACTTGGCCGTCATCTTCGTATGGTTAAGCGGCGCCTACTTCCACGGTGCTAAATTCTCCAACTACGAAGCTTGGCTGACCAACCCAACAGGTATTAAGCCGAGCGCTCAAGTCGTTTGGCCAATTTTCGGTCAAGAAATTTTGAATGCCGATGTCGGTGGCGGTTTCCACGGAATTCAGATCACCTCTGGTCTGTTCCAGTGGTGGCGGGCTAATGGCATCACTAACTCATACCAGCTATATGTCACAGCCATCGGCGCTTTAGTGATGGCGGCCTTAATGCTGTTCGCCGGTTGGTTCCACTATCACGTTCGCGCTCCCAAACTGGAATGGTTCCAGAATGTGGAGTCGATGATGAACCACCACTTGGCTGGCTTACTGGGTTGCGGTTGCTTGGGCTACGCGGGGCAGCAGATTCATGTTTCCCTACCCATCAACGCTTGCTTGGATGCGATCGACGCGGGTAAACCCCTAACCGTTGGTGGCAAGCTAATCAAGACGGTAGCAGACATTCCGCTACCGCATGAGTGGATTCTGAATCCAAGCTTGATGACTGATATTTACCCCAGTTTCTCGAAAGGCGTTCTGCCATTCTTCACCCTGAACTGGGGAGCCTACAGCGACTTCCTCACCTTCAAAGGCGGTCTGAACCCAACAACGGGCGGTCTGTGGCTGACCGATACGGCACACCACCACTTAGCGTTGGCAGTGTTGTTCATCGTCGCCGGTCACTTCTACCGGACGAACTGGGGCATTGGTCACAGCTTTAAGGAAGTTCTGGAAGCTCACAAAGGCCCCTTCACCGGCGAAGGCCACAAGGGGATGTACGAAATCTTCACCCAATCTTGGCACTGCCAACTGTCTTGGAACTTGGCATGGATGGGTTCGCTCTCCATCATCGTGGCTCACCACATGTACTCCATGCCACCCTATCCGTACATTGCGACGGACTACCCAACTCAGTTATCCCTGTTCACTCACCATATGTGGATTGGCGGATTCCTGATCGTTGGGGCAGCAGCTCACGCAGCAATCTTTATGGTGCGTGACTACGATCCAGCCCAGCATGTCAACAACAACCTGGATCGCGTGCTGCGGCACCGGGATGCGATCATCTCGCACCTCAACTGGGTCTGTATTTTCTTAGGCTTCCACAGCTTCGGTTTGTATGTCCATAACGACACACTACGAGCTTTTGGTCGTCCTCAAGATCTGTTCTCGGATACTGGCATTCAGTTGCAGCCGATCTTTGCCCAATGGGTGCAAAACATCCATGCTCTAGCTCCTGGTAACACCGCTCCTAACGCCCAAGAAATCGTGAGTCACGCTTTCGGTGGTGGAGTGGTTGCAGTAGGAGGCAAGATCGCGATGATGCCGATCGCGCTGGGTACGGCGGACTTCATGGTTCACCACATCCATGCGTTCACCATCCACGTCACAGTCCTGATTCTCCTGAAGGGCGTGCTGTTTGCACGTAGCTCTCGCTTGATTCCCGACAAAGCCAACTTAGGCTTCCGCTTCCCCTGCGATGGCCCGGGTCGTGGCGGCACCTGTCAGGTGTCTGGTTGGGATCATGTGTTCCTCGGTCTGTTCTGGATGTACAACTGCATCTCCATCGTGATCTTCCACTTCAGTTGGAAAATGCAGTCCGACGTTTGGGGAACGATTGCACCAGACGGTACAATCTCTCATATCACCGGCGGCAACTTCGCACAGAGCGCGATCACGATCAATGGCTGGCTGCGTGACTTCCTGTGGGCGCAAGCTTCTCAAGTGCTTCAGTCCTACGGATCGGCTCTGTCGGCTTACGGTTTGATGTTCCTGGCCGCTCACTTCGTCTGGGCCTTTAGCTTGATGTTCCTGTTCAGTGGTCGCGGCTACTGGCAAGAACTAATTGAGTCAATTGTTTGGGCTCATAATAAGCTAAAAGTAGCTCCATCCATCCAGCCTCGCGCTCTGAGCATTATTCAGGGTCGAGCTGTGGGGGTAGCTCACTACCTCTTGGGAGGAATCGTCACAACTTGGGCGTTCTTCCTGGCACGAATCTGCTCGGTAGGGTAAACTACCCCTAGATTTTGGATTCTGGATTTTGTCGCAATCACAGAATCACAGAATCCAAAATCCGCAACCGAATCCCCTCAACGTTCAGGATTCAGCATTAATCAAGGCTTATGGCAACAAAATTTCCAAAATTTAGCCAAGACCTTGCACAGGACCCGACCACTCGTCGGATTTGGTACGGGATTGCCACAGCCCACGACTTTGAAAGCCACGACGGCATGACGGAGGAGAATCTTTACCAAAAGATTTTTGCCTCTCACTTCGGTCACGTAGCAATCATCTTCTTGTGGACTTCTGGGCTCCTGTTCCACGTAGCGTGGCAAGGCAACTTTGAACAGTGGATTAAAGACCCGCTCAACGTCCGTCCGATCGCACACGCGATTTGGGACCCCCAATTCGGCGCACCGGCAGTAGATGCTTTCACTCAAGCGGGTGCTTCTAACCCGGTTGATATCTCCTACTCTGGCGTGTACCACTGGTGGTACACCCAAGGGGTACGGACGAATGGCGACCTGTATCAGGGAGCGATCTTCCTGTTGCTGTTGTCTGCTATCTTCCTGTTCGCAGGTTGGTTGCACCTCCAGCCCAAGTACCGCCCCAGCTTGTCTTGGTTCAAGAACGCTGAATCCCGCCTCAATCACCACCTGGCTGGTCTGTTTGGCGTCAGCTCTCTGGCTTGGACGGGTCACTTGGTTCACGTCGCGATCCCCGAATCTCGCGGACAGCACGTGGGCTGGGATAACTTCCTGAGCACACCGCCTCACCCGGCTGGTTTGGCTCCGTTCTTCACAGGGAACTGGGGTGTTTACGCCCAAAACCCGGATACAGCTAACCATGTCTTCGGAACTTCACAAGGAGCGGGAACTGCGATTCTCACCTTCTTGGGCGGCTTCCATCCTCAGACTCAATCGCTGTGGCTGACGGACATCGCTCACCACCACTTAGCGATCGCAGTGCTGTTCATCGTTGCTGGCCATATGTACCGGACAAACTTCGGTATCGGTCACAGCATCAAAGAGATGTGCGATGCCAAAGAATTCTTTGGTAGCAAAGTTGAAGGCCCCTTCAATATGCCTCACCAAGGCATTTACGAGACCTACAACAACTCTCTCCACTTCCAGTTAGGTTGGCACCTTGCTTGCTTGGGCGTCATCACCTCTCTGGTAGCCCAACATATGTACTCGCTGCCTCCCTACGCATTCATTGCGAAGGACTACACGACCCAAGCAGCGCTGTACACCCACCACCAGTACATTGCTGGTTTCATCATGGTCGGTGCTTTCGCCCACGGAGCTATCTTCTTGGTGCGGGATTATGACCCTGAACAAAACAAAGGTAACGTGCTTTACCGAGTGTTGCAGCACAAAGAAGCGATTATCTCTCACCTGAGCTGGGTGTCGCTGTTCTTGGGCTTCCACACCCTGGGTCTGTACGTCCACAACGACGTTGTGGTTGCCTTCGGCACTCCTGAGAAACAAATCCTGATCGAACCGGTCTTTGCCCAGTTTATCCAGGCTTCTCACGGTAAGGCCCTCTATGGAATGGACTTGCTGCTGTCTAACTCGAACAGCATTGCTTCTACCGCTTGGCCCAACTACGGCAACGTTTGGCTCCCTGGCTGGTTAGATGCAATCAACAGCGGTACTAATTCCCTGTTCTTAACTATTGGCCCTGGCGATTTCCTGGTCCACCATGCGATCGCTCTCGGCTTGCACACCACCACCTTGATCTTGGTCAAGGGCGCTCTGGATGCTCGCGGTTCCAAGCTGATGCCGGATAAGAAAGACTTCGGCTATGCTTTCCCCTGCGACGGCCCTGGCCGTGGCGGTACCTGCGACATCTCTGCTTGGGACTCTTTCTACCTGTCCCTGTTCTGGATGCTGAACACCATTGCGTGGGTGACTTTCTACTTCCACTGGAAACACCTCGGCATCTGGCAAGGTAACGTGGCTCAGTTCAATGAGTCTTCAACTTATCTAATGGGCTGGTTCCGCGATTACCTCTGGCTGTATTCCTCTCAGTTGATCAACGGCTACAACCCGTTTGGTACCAACAACCTGTCGATCTGGTCATGGATCTTCCTGTTCGGACACCTGGTATGGGCCATCGGTTTCATGTTCCTGATCTCTTGGCGTGGTTACTGGCAAGAGCTGATCGAGACTTTGGTCTGGGCTCACGAGCGTACTCCTCTGGCGAACTTGGTTCGCTGGAAGGACAAGCCAGTGGCTCTGTCTATCGTCCAAGCTCGCTTAGTTGGTGTTACCCACTTCGCAGCAGGCTTCGTCTTCACCTACGCAGCCTTCGTAATTGCTTCGACAGCCGGCAAGTTCGGTTAATTCTGAACCCAGGTTTTCTAAGTAATTAAAAATATCCCCTGCCTCCGGGCGGGGGATTTTGTTTGAGCGCTGTCAGTGAAGGGAGAGGAGCAAGTTTGCATCGCTGGGTTGGCTAGATTGAAATATCGGTGCGATCGCAGCGTCCTGCTCAATTTCTAGCAAGTATTCTGCATAGATTGAAAGCGATACCAACCTTCATTACCCAAGTTCAGACAGGCGATAATTTCCTTAAATTGCTTGCTAAACAGGAATCTCCAGCAAATTACTCATTTTCAAATTGTCAGTTTCAAGGGCTCACAATTGAGGGTCTCTTGGATGCAGGTGCAAGCTGGAGAACAAAAGTCTTAACATTTACTGACAAGTCAAGTTTAAGGGGCAAAACCCAGTTCGTGACATCCACCAGTAACCTCTCTAGCGTTTTATTCAGTTTTTAGATCTTGCTGCAACTCCTTCAGATTTTTAGGTAAATTCCAACAGCAATAGTGTTTGATCTCTTGCCAAACTTATTGAATTAGATTTAATTCCGGGCAGTGAGCTGGTTGCCAACAGAAAATGATAGGATTCGGAACCAAAAGCTGTATTACTTTAGAAAAAGCTTCCTTATTTCTTTAACCATTAATACAGAATCGTAAAATTGCTGAGAACTACAATAAAAATGCTGTTTTAAATAGTGTCATACTCTTTTAAGAGGATGCAAGTTGGGATTGTAAATTACTTTCACAATAAATCACGAAGCTTCTAATTTTGCTTTGAGTCTATAGCAGATATGATGAGATAAAGTCTGAGATTTTACTCAAATTTTATAGTTCTTTTTTACCCAATTACTGCTCTCTGAGTCACTTTTAAATCCCTCATTTTTAGCTCTAAGTTTTTCGGCAATTCTCACTAGGAGTTCTGGTGGAATCATGTGGGTACTCCTGATAATCGACTTCGCTTACAAATTTTATTAACACCCGATTCTCATAATTTTTTCACTATTTTTCGATGGTTGTTCTGTCTACTCCTAGTAGTTGAGTTCCTTGTGTAATACTTAAAGCAGTAGCCAGATTTTAACCAGTTAAGGGCTTAAATTGTTGATCGATCGGACCTCTCTGACAACCTAATCAGGTTTTTAGCTCATCTGATGTTCAATCAATTCACTTGGGTGCATCGTTCACTTTCCTCTGGCAGTTTTTAACTCCAAGAGTAGGAAGTATTATTACATAAATTTTCCTAAAAATTTATAAGTCTATACAAATTAAAAAATAGAGTTAAATCTTACTTAGAATTTTAGCCCTCCTGAATAGATACGAATTCATGAAACAACGTTACGCCAAGTCTCGATCGACTTAAGAAATTATGCCATTCAGTTGAAAGAAGCTGATAGTCCTAGAGAGAGAATAAATAAATTCAGACCCTAGTCTACCCTTAATTATTGAAAATGAGGAGATAGATGCTGATATTCATAACTATTCTTCATTTGTTTACAAATAAAACTAGGATAAAAACGCCCTAAAATAAAAGATGAATTGTGTCGAAAAACCGCACCATCGATCGAGTTTATAGAAGTCAAATTAGAATGAATAGCAAAATTGAACGTGGCAATATTTTTCCATTTACAATTCAGGTTTAATTCATCAATTAATAACCCTTTAATTGGATAAAAAATTAAGAATGGTAGCTGATGTAAATTTTCTCAATAACCCTCAGATAAAACTGAAAATAATTCATAAAATGGAGGAAATTTTTCTAGTTTAGTTATCATAACTTTTTTTCATGAGTTTCCAATAAATTTACCGACGTTTTAATACAATTCAGTCTAATTTTTATTGAAAGAATCCTCTTAAAAGCTAATTTTAATGATTTAACCAGGCTGAAGATTTTAAAATTTTGCATGGACAAACTAATGATGATTGAAGCAACTTTTTGAGCAATAGTAAAGTTCTTCTACCTGGATTACTTGCTTATTAATTTTACCAACTAATCATTCTCTGTAAAAAGGATATAAGACAGCGGTAAATACTTATTAAAATAGGTTGACAAAGCCTGTAAATTTTTTGTAAAATAAATTCTAAGTAACAATTGCTATTTATTTCTAATTTTTAATTATTTAAATTTTATTTGGAAAACCCTTAAAAATTTAAATTAAAAAATAAATCTATCAATCTCATAATTTTTCTACATCAAATTAGGTGGCAGGGAGATCAATAAAAAATGAGTGGGTTAAAATCTGAGTATTTGGCGAATATTTTGGTGGTGGATGATGACCTCAATAATTTGCGCTTACTGACAGAGGTTCTGAGTCGTTACGGATACGAAGTTCGACCCATTCGGGATGGAGAAATTGTTTTTTCAGCAGTCCAGGCTAAGCAACCAGACTTGATTTTACTAGACATTATGATGCCGTTTATGAACGGTTATGAAGTTTGCGAGCAACTCAAGAACAACGACAAAACTCGCCATATTCCCATCATTTTTTTAAGCGCTCTGTATGATACAAATGATAAAGTAAAAGCTTTTTCTAGAGGCGGAGTTGACTATATCACGAAACCATTTCAAGCCGAAGAAGTAATCGCCAGAATCGAAAATCAGTTACAGATTTGCAGGCTACAAAAACAGCTCAAAGAGCAAAATGAAAAACTACAGCAGGAAATTCGGGAGCGACAGTTAATCGAAGAACAACTACGGTCTTCTCAAGCAGAGATTCGTGGCTTTTTTGAGGCAATGGCGGATATAGTTATTATTGTTG
>JBLNEP010000181.1:0-56693 GCA_050262755.1 Actinomycetota bacterium
TTGATCGTAATCTATCTCTCTTGCAATCAAAATCCCTAGCTCTGCTCCCTGCCTCTCGGTTAAACTCGGCCTGAATTCTGAAGCAACCTGAGCTTCATCAGAGGGGAGAGTACAGATTTAGACTCAAGTCAACCATCAACCCCCACCATCAGCCGCTCTCATCTATTTTGCGAATTTGATAATTCACAAGTTTATGTATAAGATATTTCTATGGAAAGTTTTTAGAGAACCGTTTTGCCACCAAAATTTGCTTTGATGATGTTTACGATTTGTGGTGTAAAGAGTGAATAATAATGTTCCCCCGCTTGATTTAACGCGACAGTACGCCCTCATTGGTGAGGAGGTCAGTGTTGCTGTCCAACAGGTACTTGCTTCTGGTCAATACATCGGTGGCCCGGCGGTTGCCAGTTTTGAACGAGCCTTCGCGACTTACCACGGTGTTTCCGACTGTGTTGCCTGCAACTCTGGCACCGATGCGCTATTTCTGGCTCTGCGGGCCTTAAGAATCGGGCCTGGGGATGAGGTGATTACTACTCCTTTTACCTTTATTGCAACGGCAGAGACGATCAGCGCTGTGGGAGCAACGCCGGTTTTTGTTGATATTAATGCAGCTACCTTTAATTTAGATGTTGACCAGCTAGAAGCTGCGATTACCAGCAAAACGCGGGCCATTATGCCGGTGCATTTGTTTGGACAACCCACAGACATGACTCGCTTGATGGCGATCGCCAATTCTCACAATCTTTGGGTGATCGAAGACTGCGCCCAAGCCACTGGGGCCGAGTGGGCCGGTCAAAAAGTTGGCAGTATTGGTCATATTGGCTGTTTTAGTTTCTTCCCGACCAAAAATTTGGGAGCCTGTGGGGATGGCGGGGCCGTGATTACCAACGATCCTGCGACCGCGTCGGCGGTACGAATCTTCAAAGAACATGGTCAATCAGCTCGCTACTACTCTGAGGAAATTGGTGTCAACAGCCGTTTAGATGCCCTACAAGCTGTCATCCTGGAAATCAAACTCCGCTATCTCGACGGTTGGAATCGTCAGCGTCGCGTCCTGGCTCAACAGTACCAAGAACTACTCAGTCATGTACCTGGAGTGATTATTCCCCAAGAGTTGCTAGGAGCAACTTCTGTCTGGAATCAATACACAATTCGCCTCAAAAGTCAAGAGTCAAGAGTTGATTCGACCCTCAACTGGCGCGATTGGGTCCGGAATCAGTTGCAGAAAAACGGCATTGGTTCCATGATTTACTATCCTCTACCATTACACCTGCAACCAGTTTACAAATCTTTAGGTTATGAGCCAGGCCAATTACCCGTGGCCGAGCAAATTTGTCAGGAAGTCTTGTCTTTACCGATCTTCCCGGAACTCTCCAGGGATCAGCAAGATCGAGTGATTTATGGCTTGAAAGACTGCTTGGTTCAACCCGTTGAATCTGCCGATTAAGTATTTGTACTTTTATGTAGTAGAATTAAGAAAAAGAAATAAATTTTAGACTGCTAGCCAGCCGGGGATCAGTCAATCATAGAGGAGAGGGAAGGGAGAACGGCTCAGGGCTAGTCGCAGGGCAGCTAGCCATGAGCAGCGCCTTGGGCCCTAGGTTGTGGTGGGAAACTACAGAACGAGCCAATTTCCCAAGCCCCATTTAACGTGCAAAGTTCAGAGTTAGAGAGGAAAATAAACGAGTGAGTCAGTATCACTTCACTCAAACTAGGCGCTACGACCCAGAGGCGATCGCTCAATACTACCGCTACCGCCCCTGGAAAGCGATTTGGCGAGCCCTACGGATCGTTTGGTCCTTTACAGGTTTTCTCCTAGGAATGCTGTGGGATAGTTGGCAACATCAAGAAACCCAACACAAGCCGGAACGAGCCCAGCAACTGCGGGAATTGCTCACGAACTTGGGGCCAACCTTCATTAAAGTGGGTCAAGCTTTGTCCACCCGCCCCGACTTAGTCCGCAAAGATTTTCTAGAAGAGCTTGTCAAACTTCAGGATCAGTTACCGCCCTTTGACAACGCGACCGCCTTCAACATCATCGAAGCAGAACTCGACCGCCACCTCAACGACACCTACAGTCAAATTTCCCCAGAGCCCGTCGCCGCCGCTAGTCTTGGTCAAGTGTACCGGGCTCGCTTACTAACAGGGGAAGAAGTTGCAGTCAAAGTGCAGCGACCCAATTTGCTACCCATCCTCACCCTCGATCTGTATCTGATGCGATGGGCCGCTGGGTGGCTGGCTCCTTGGCTACCCCTCAACCTCGGTCATGACCTCACCTTGATTGTGGACGAATTCGGCATTAAACTCTTCGAGGAAATTGACTACCTCAACGAAGGTCGAAACGCCGAAAAATTTGCAGCCAACTTTGCTGATGACCCCACCGTCAAAGTCCCAAGCATTTACTGGCGATACACCACCAATCGCGTCTTAACCCTAGAGTGGATTAATGGTCTCAAACTGACAGATACCGCCCGAATTCAGGCGGCCGGCCTCAACAGCGACGCTTTGATCGAAATTGGCGTCAGAAGCGGTTTGCGACAACTACTCGAACATGGATTTTTCCATGCTGACCCCCATCCCGGCAATTTGTTTGCCATGCCAGATGGTCGTATGGCTTACATTGACTTCGGCATGATGGATCAGATGGAAGAAACCACCAAAGAAACTTTGGTTGATGCTGTAGTCCATCTGATCAATAAAGATTACTCAGAGCTCGCTAAGGATTTTGTCAAACTCGGCTTTTTAACCGCTGACACAGATATCCGACCGATTATCCCAGCCTTAGAAACAGTGCTGGGTGATATTTTGGGCGAAAGTGTGCGGGATTTTAACTTTAAAACCGTCACCGATCGCTTTAGCGAGCTGATGTTTGATTACCCCTTCCGGGTTCCGGCCAAGTTTGCCCTGATCATTCGTTCCCTTGTCACCGAGGAAGGCTTAGCCTTAACCCTTAACCCAGATTTCAAAATCGTTGAGGTGGCTTATCCCTACGTGGCGCGACGCTTGTTACATGGAGAATCCCCCGCACTGCGTCGCCGCCTGATTGAGGTATTATTCAAAGACGGTAAATTCCAGTGGGCAAGGCTGGAAAATATGATTGCGATCGCTCGTTCCGATCGACAGTTCGATTTATTGCCAACTGCACAACTTGGTTTGCAATACCTCCTCTCTGAGGAAGGTGACTTCCTGCGCCGCCAGCTCATCCTCGCCTTGATCGAAGACGATCGCCTGCATACGGAAGAAGTCCAGCGTCTGTGGAACTTAGTCAAACAAGACCTACAACCCAGTCGCTTATTTAATGCTGCTCTGGGTGCTCTCGCAGAATTTTCCACCGCAGGAGCAACCGCTATGATTCGCCCTTAAGGATGAAACTCAGTCAAAAATCCTGGGAAAGGGTGCCGGAGTCAATGCTGAATGTTACGGTTACCTTTTTCCAGTTACTCAATAGCAATTACCCATAAGGAATCATTCTGTGTACTACTTTCCCGAACCCCCCTATTTTTTCCTAATCGCTGGTTTACTAGCAAGCTTAGCCTCAGGCGTGGCCTTTGAAAAAACCCTGAAACAACTGGTTGGAGAGTGGGCAAAAAACCGCTCGACTCGTACTTTAGTGAATTTACAAGGTTTTCCCTTATTTCTGCCATTTTTAGGGATGTCGGGTGGCGTTTGTATCTTTCTTGCCTCTGGCTTGGAAATTTTTGGTTTTCCTAAATTGCTCAGTTATGTGATTGCCCTCCCCCTGACTGGGTTGACCGGCTGGCTGGTCTGGTTTCAGCTTGGCAAAGTGCTGCTGCAATTAGAGCAGGGTGGCTCGAAAGCGCTGGATTTAGATGCGTTTGAATAATCAGATACTGGTCGATTTTCACCGCTGGATTTGAGCATTGAAACGGTCTGGGTTTTTTGGGCAGGAAATCATCTACAATTTAAAATTTACCACTTCAAATCAATCGGCGAATGGCTAGTAGTATTGTGACAGGGGCGGCGGGTTTTATCGGTTCTCATCTGGTTGAGGCGCTTCTGAATCAAGGGAAGAAAGTAATTGGGGTTGATGAATTCAATGATTATTACGATCCAACCTTGAAGCGGAAAAATATTGCTTTGTTTGAAAATCACCCGAATTTTGAATTGGTAGAAGGTGAAATTCAGTCTTTGAATTGGCAGACGCTGCTGGCGGATGCGGAGGTGATTTATCATCAGGCCGCTCAGGCGGGGGTGCGAGCGAGTTGGGGGAGAGAGTTCCGCGCCTATAGCGATCGCAATATCAATGCCACGCAAGTGCTATTAGAAGCCGCGAAAGAGGCGCCCCATTTGAGCAAGTTTGTGTTTGCTTCCTCTTCTTCAGTCTACGGCGATGCGGAAACACTGCCGACTCGCGAAACGACTTGTCCGCAACCGGTGTCTCCCTATGGGATTACCAAGTTAGCAGCAGAACGTCTGTGCCTGCTGTATGCCAAGAATTTTCGAGTGCCGGCGGTGGCATTACGCTATTTTACGGTTTACGGCCCTCGCCAGCGGCCGGATATGGCCTTTCACAAGTTTTTTAAGGCAATTTTGCGGGACGAACCCATTTCAATTTATGGGGACGGACAGCAAACGCGGGATTTTACTTTTGTGAGCGATTGTGTAGCCGCGAATTTATTGGCGGCGAAGGTGCCGGAGGCGGCGGGGGAGGTGTTTAATATTGGTGGCGGTAGTCGAGTCGTCTTAAAGGAAGTGATCGAGACGATGGGAAAGATTAGCGGCACTCAGGTTCGCACCCATTTTGTGGAGGCGGGGATGGGAGATGCGCGACATACCAGTGCGGATGTATCGAAAGCTGAGAAAATTTTAGGTTATCGGTCCCAGGTTACTTTAGCGGAGGGGTTACGCCAGGAGTGGGAGTGGGTGCGGTCGTTGTATGCTTAGCTGTAGGTTGGGTGGAGGGAGAAAACCCGAGCCAGTTAAAATTCAAAGTCAAAACAGATAGTTGAACTTTGAATTTTTGTAGGGGTAGAGTTTACGATGTTTCCCAGTGAAAAAGACTTTTGCTTTTGTAGCTTAGCTCTTGGTAAGAAGTACCGGACTCTCGCCAAACAACTAGCAGCGGAGTTAGATTTATATTCTCCTGGTACTTCTTTAGTTCTTTACACGGACGCCCCTGAAGACTTTAGCAACAATGCTAATGTTCTGGCATTTCACCACCAATCCCAGGGTATTCTTTACTGTTTCCACGACAGGCGATTTGTCCTCGAAAAAGCTTTATCTTTATTTCGGGCTGCTATCCATATTGATATTGATACTAAAATTCTAGCTCCGGTTCCAGAAATCCACTGGCAGCCAGGATTAACCTCAGGAAAAGATAAGTTTGAAAATATTATCCACCATCTCGATAAGGTTGAGCAATACCGAGGCATCAGCAGTCCTCAGGAACGAGAAGCTTTTACGAAATTAGCTGCTAAACTCGGCGTTTCTTTAGCGGAAACTTATTGGGTTCAAGAAGCTCTTTACATCGTCGCCAGGGATGATGGCAAAGAAAGAGAATTTCTGGAAATATGGGGGAGGATTGGCCAATATCTGGAATTAAAAGGCATTCATCGGGGGGATGGCAATGCGATCGGGTTAGCGGCGGCAAAAGTGGGATGGACGATTCAAACAGAGGGGTTTCAAGAACTGGTAAGAGTTAGAAAGCACCTGGATGCTTCTAAACAGGAAAAACAGCCTGCTTCTGTTTGGGAGAAATTAAGGCTTAAACTTCGATATCACTATCGTTTAAATCAAGCGAGGATACGAGCTTTGGCAGATTTTAAGTTTTATTATCGCTAAGATTGCTCTTATTTAAATCACTAAACTTGTTCCGCTCAATTTATGATTCAGCCAGAAAATGATTTTTGTTTTTGTACCTTGGCTCTTGGGGAAAAATACCGCTTTTTAGCGCAGAATTTAGCCAGAGATATTGCTCAATATTCCCCAGGTACTTTCTTTGTAATTTTAACGGATCGACCGCAAGATTTCAAGGATGAGCAGAATATTTTAGCTTTTGAACATCATCAACAAGGAATTCTTAAATGTTTCCACGACCGGCGATTTGTAATTGCTAAAAGTCTATCACTGTTTCGGGTGGCAATTCATATTGATTCAGATACAAAATTAGTAGGAAATGTGCCTCAATATCAATGGTTGCCTGGTTTGACTTCAGGAGAATATCGCAACATTGTCAAACACGCTCAAAATCAGCGGAGTCCTCACAGGCAAATGCTCATTCAAGCTTTAGCAGCGAAGTTAGGCGTATCTTTGGAAGTCGTGAACCATGTTGAAGAAAGTTTGTTTGTAATTGCGAGGGATGGCGGGAAAGAACTTGAGTTTATTAGACAGTGGGACCGCATTGGTCGATCTTTAGAAATGAACGGAATTCATGAGGGAGATGGGAATGCGATCGGATTAGCAGCCGCCAAGGTAGGATGGACAATTAGAAGTGAAGGATGGGAAGGATTAAGCCAAGTTAGGGAACATATCGGTATTACTTGGAATAAACAGAATTTACAGCCCTTAACTCTTTCTAGAGTGGCAAAAATTAGAAATTTCTTTGAAAGCCAAAAACGTCGCATTGGCTATCACTACCGCTTAAACAAAGCAAGGTTAATAGCCCTTCAGGATTTTGATTTCTACTACCGTTAAACATTTAGCAGGAAAACCGATGATGCCAACTCCCCAAGATTTTTGTTTTTGTACGCTCGCTCTCCAGAAGCAATTTCGACGACTCGCCCAGAATCTAGCAAGAGATA
Organism: Actinomycetota bacterium; assembly: GCA_050262755.1. Classification (GTDB taxonomy): domain Bacteria; phylum Cyanobacteriota; class Cyanobacteriia; order Cyanobacteriales; family Microcoleaceae; genus JBLNEP01. Next base: position 6,762 of record JBLNEP010000181.1, read on the forward strand.
TAGAAAAATATTCTCCAGGTACTTCCTTCGTTATTTTAAGCGATGACCCCCAAGATTTTAGGAACTATCCGAATGTTTTAGCATTTAAACATCATCAACAAGGAATCTTGAAATGCTATAACGATCGGCAGTTTGTGCTGAAAAAAGCATTATCACTCTTTCCAGTGGCTATCCATATTGATGCAGATACTAAACTGACGGATTATGTACCCGATGACATTGAATGGCAGCCAGGAATTACTACCGGTGAATTTAAGGCGATTTTAAATCATGGGAAAAATAGCAGAACCCCAGCATTGCAGCAAATGTTTAAAGAGTTGGCTGCTAAATTAGGGGTATCGATTGAGGAAGTGAATCATATTGAAGAAGGTTTATATATCATAACAAGGGATGGAGGTCGAGAAATAGATTTTCTGAGACAGTGGGAGAAAATTGGCAGGTATATTGAAATGAAGGGAAGCCATGATGGAGACGGAAATGCAATGGGGTTAGCAGTCGCGAAGGTGGGATGGACGGTCAAAACTGAGGGATGGGAACGACTCAATCAAGTCAGACATCACTCCTATATTACCTCCCATCGGCATTCGAGTTTAGAGGCTAACAAACCTCTTTCTCTCACTCAGAAAATTAGCTCTTTTTGGGACTTACAGAAACGTCGAATTGGCTATCACTATCGCTTAAATAAGGCTCGCATTATTGCATTAAAAGATTTTGATTTTTACTACAGTTCTAAAACGCTCCCGTAAGTTAGTCAGTTTTTGGCTCAGAAAACGTTTCATTTTTCTTTGAAAGCGGAGAAGTAAACTTGGAGGATGTAATTTTGGGCGTTGTTCCGGTGATTTCAAATACCGATAATGCAAAAATACATCTTGGTATGGAATCTCTACGTCTTCTCCAGCACAAAGCTGAGTAAATTTTGAACTAGGAATGCTCATATAGTGCAGGTAAGTGAGGCGCCGTCCTTTGTCGTAAAGAACCTGATCGACTCGATCGAAGTGAGAGGACCAATGACAACCAGTGGCTTGTTCTAAATGATGATAAGCAAAGTTATAGTATGAAATTCCGCTGCGTAAGACCATGTAATTCAGAAGGGATTGATCGGGTCCCCACAAGGCCATAATATTGGCTTCACCCATTTTTAATTGAGTTAAGAGTTGAGTTAAGATAACCTCATTAAAAACTCCTTTTTTAGAGGCAAACCAACCTGCACAAAAAACATGAGACTGGATAATTTCTAAATCCACTTCTGGGAGGGGACACTCTTCTAGCCGATCGAAAATATAGTGAATATTAGACTTATATTGAAAATCATTTGTAACCCAATCATAGCAATCTAACTTTTCATAAACCCGATCGAGGGGACCCATTAGTAAGGTGTCTGCGTCAAAATAAATAAACTTTTCAAATTCACCGTTAATACTACAAAATTTTCGGTGCATTGCTAGGCGATACACTGCGGGTAATCCTCTTGCTTGCCAAGCTTTTTGAGCTCTGGAGTGAGCTTTCCAAGCTTGAGTCGCAAAGTTTTCCCACTGTTTTATAACAGTAGTGTCAGAAAATAGGGTAACATTTTTTCGAGTTGCAATTTCGGCTCGAATTTTATGTAATTGGTCATCATAAGGAATAATACAAACAGGAATATTTTTACCAGCATTAACTTCGATGCTATTGAGTAAAGCAACCAGTTGATCGTAAACAAAATCGTTGGCTAGGGTATAGATACCATCTGTCATAAAGTTTTATTAATTAAAGAAATGATGGAAGAGTTGCTGTAGAAAAGACGATTTTTTTTCATGCAGATAACGGTAATATTTCCAGACTGACCAATAGGGACTACCTGGTTTAATAGGGATACCGGCCCAATGGAGATATTTTAAGCGTTTCCCTCGGTCGTAGAGGATATGATCGAGTTCTTGAAAGTGTTTGGAACCGGCCCAACTTCCAGGTTCTCCTTCCCTAGTTCTGACAAGGTTACAGCGGCGAGAAATGAGTTTAAGAACGATGTAATTTAATAAAGGCTGATCGGTGACATTTTGAGTAAAATCAAAATACTCTCTGTGCTGTGAACACTCCCGTAAAATATCATAGAGTTGTTGTTCAGTGATGAGTCCTTTACGGGAACCCCAAAAGCCACTATTAAAGACATCTTGCAATTGCTCTTCGGTAAAAATATTCTGTTTTCTCACGAGTGGGGAGAAGATATTACGGAGCTTTTCTCCAGCATGATGATAGTCACAGCACAAGAAATCTACTGATGATAGTTGCTCTAAATTAAGGATAATATCTTCAAAGACAATAATATCGGTATCAATATAAAGGAACTCATCAAGGGGACCGAACCAAACGGTAAGTTTCCGCATTTTGTTGGGGAGAGCCAAAAAATTTCGGTCAAAAATATCTGCGATTTTTTTTGTAAATTGTGCAAGAAATTCTAGGTTTGGAAATAGTTGAACGCCATGTAAGTTGGCGAGAATCGCTGCTACTTGCTGATACCGATCGTTGAAGGGAATCAGAAAAATAGGAACTGTTTGATTATACAACCGGATGCTATTAAGAAGTGCGGTTGCATTCTCCACAACTCGGTCATTGGCAACAATATAAATTCCCCGCTTCATCTCTCAGCCTCAACGAATTACATTGAATTTTCTTAAAACTCTCATTAACAAATTGGGGGGTGAACTCTTGCCATAAGCTTGTAAGGGTCCGGTAAAAATTGGCCGATAATTTGGTTCATGTAAATAGCGATAATAGAGGAACAAATCGCGATAAGGAAAATCAAGATTTTCTCCTGAACAAACTCTCTGCATCACCAGAGGAGGAATACCGATATAATGAAAGTAAGTAAGCCGGTTTCCTCGATCGTACAAAATATAATTTTGTACTTGGAAATGCTTAGAAGTAGCAGTGCAACCGGTTTTTTCAGAATCTGGAAGGCTATAAGCAAAATTATAGCTGTTGAGGTCTGAACGCATCACCATGTAGTTAAGTAATGGCTGCTCCCCAGCTCCATTATAAAGGATATCGGCCTCGCCTGCCTTCAGTTTGGACAAGAGCCAGTTCCTCTGAGTTTCGGCGAAAAGACCTCGCTTTGCTCCATAAAACCCCGAACAAAATATCTCACTTTCGATTCGCTTTTGCTCGAAAACTTGTAAAACCTTGGGAGATTGTAAATTATAAACTTTAGTCGGGTCTAAAAATTGAAAATCATAAACCACCCAATCATACTCCCTTAACTTCTGGTAAATCGGCTCTAACGAATTCATCACTAAAGTATCAGCATCTAGATAGATAAACCGATCGAAGGGACCATCAAAGGCACAAAATCGCCTGTGAGCACCATAGAGTCTAAATTTTTTCCGATTTAAACGCTCTGGAGCTGCTTCCTGCATAAATCGATCCCATCGCTCAATGGATGCTTGGTCATCGTAGATAAAAACATTCGGACGCTTGGCAATTTCAGCAGTGATTCGTTGTATTTTTTCATCAAAAGGGTAGACACAGACAGGGATATCAGACCCTAGAATCACTTCTATGCTATTAAGTAAAGCGATTAATTGATCGTAAACTCGATCGTTGGCTAACGTGCAAATTCCGTTCATCTTAGGTTACAATTAAGTGAGAATTGGAGTCAGAAGCCTACGGTAGACAAGTATGACTGATGGTCTTTATATCTTAACCAGTAACGGAGTTTATGACCAATTTGTTGCTTTACTCAATAGCATTGACGCTAATTACAGCCCAGATATTCCCATTTGCCTCATTCCTTATAATGATGAGATTGATTTAATTATCAAAGCAGTTGCTAAAAGAAAGAATATTTTTTTGTTTGACAATTATAACTCTATTAAAAAATGGGAGAGGTTTTTTAGAGACTTGTCTGAATTGTACAACAGTTACCCCTATGCAGGATTGACTTCTAAAAAAGTTATTAGCCTCAATACCTACAGAAAGTTTTGTGCATTCGATGGACCCTTTGACAGATTTATTTATATTGACTGTGATACCCTAGTCTTTCAACCACTCGCTCACATTTTCCAAAAACTAGAGGAATACGACTGTGTCTCTCTAGATTTTCAACGAAAAACTTCTATTCTTAAAAATGAAGTGAGTCGCTTTTTTGAAATTTTTCAAAATCAATATGAATCAGAGTCAGAACTGGCTAAACAGTTTCACTGTAGTGGTTTTTGGGCTCATAAAAAAGGTGCAATTCAGAATGATGACCAGGAGTATTTTCACCAAGAGCTAGCAAAGGGAGAGATTAAAATTTTTGGTTCTCCTTTTTTTGATGAGACATCTGTCCTTAATTATATGAATTTAAAAAAAGGATTGAAACTTTATAATTTTACCACTGATGAAGTTTCAGAGTACAATACAGGCTCCTGCATCACCTCTTTACATTTTGAAGAGAAAGACCATATTTTATACGACCGCGGTCAGAAACTAACTTACTTACACTATATGGGCATTAAAAACGATCGTTTCCGCCATTTGTCTAGATGGAGAAGTATGAAACTTCCTGAAAATGAGACTCTTTTTTATTTAGCTGATAAATTCTTGAAATGGCAACTCCGAGGTATCCCCTATAAAGATATCTTCCTTTACTATCGGTTTCTGAACCCTCGCGATTAATTTAAATGCAGGGGTAAAAATTGAGCGATCGAGAAAGATCTTTCACGAAAATTCTTTGACAAATTTATCAAGCCATGCTAACAAATTCAGTTGGTGCAAAATCACTTGCCTAGCTTCTGCGATCGCATCCTTCGCAGCATTCCAAGCATCCGGCGTCGCAATCACCTCTTGAATATAAGCCAACCCCTTTTCATCCAAACTCGGCAACCTCAAAAAACTTCCGGGTGGTAACAAGCGATCGGCCGCAGGTCCCCCATAATAAATGGGCAAACACCAAGCTAACAGCGCATCCCACAGCTTTTCACTCACATACCATTGATTTTCTGCATAATTCTCGATTGCTAAAAAATAATAATAATGTGCCATCCCATGCCATTTATTGCTCAATTCACCACAAGATTTCGCCCAATTTGGCAATTGGCGACCATACAAATCGAACTTGACTCCTTGAGCTTGCAACAACCGCAAAAATTCTAACCGTCGCTGGTGATTCTCTGAGCGATCGATCCCAGATGTCACCCAACTGCAAGCTTTCACTTTTTCTGGTGACTGCATCTCATTTAATTCGCGAAATGAATTAGAAGGATACCAAATTGCAGGCATATAATCTGGGATGGGAGCTGCATCATCAGGAGCAGAAACATAGCCACAATATTCTTGACCCCATTGATAACAAGCTAAACAAGTTTGAACAACATTAATGAGCGGAGGTTCTCGCCATAAAAAAATAATTTTTTCTTTAGGAACCCCGCGAAACTTAAACTGTAACTCCTGATTATGAGGAACTGACTTTGTTTGTTTCTGAAATAAGCCAAATTTTTTTCGAGGAGATACCTGAGGCAGTTCAGCAAAATTGTACAATAATAAAAAATCAGGCTTGGGAGCTGTTGCCAACATTTGAATCTGACCCCAACTTCCAAAAGGATGAGGAGTTTGTTGCCACAGCCAATCACTTTGACTTAAGCCGGGATATCCGCTCAACATTCCCACTATTTTTTGATTCATACCCTGATTCATCCTGGCTAAAACTGCTTTGGATTACCTTTTCATCACTTCCTCTCTAACTTTTTCCCTCCCTAGTTCGCTCATAAAATATTCCTCTAATTTAACTCCCGATCGGAGGTCGTATTGATCCCTCTACATGACTCAGAATCTTCGCAATCCTATTTTCACACGAAAACTGGCGAGCCATCTCTATATTTTGTAAATACCCTTCTCGCCTCCTTGGGTAATATTCTAAAACCTTTTCAATACAGCGAGCAAATATAAGTGGACGATCGGGTTCACACCACTCTGCAACCACATTGGCAGCTTTGAATTCCATTAAAGGTGGAATTTCAGTGACCGCAATTGGAGTACCAGAAGCCAGATAATCAAAAAACTTTAAGGGAGAAGTAAAAGTTGCTGCTTCCCCAGAACAATGAGGGTGAGCCAAAACATCTGCTGCTTGCAGCAAACTGGTTAGTTTATTTTGCTCCAAATAGCCTAAAAATTTAACATTTTTAACTTGTTTTTCTCTCGCAAGGTGTTGATAAGCTTTGACCTGAAAATCTTGACCTCCGGCTAAGACGAACTGAATATTTGGTAATGCTTGAGCCACATCGAGCAACAGATCGACGCCTTTAAAGGGATATAAACCGCCGCCATAGACTACTAAAAACTGCCGTCCTTCTACGAGTAACTTTTTTCGCCAGTCTTCCGCAGCTTCTAGCTGCCGGTTTAAAAAGAGATGATTCATGCCACTATGAACTTTGATGATTTTTTCGGGTGGCATTCCGCATTGAATCATACTTGTTTGGACGCAATCAGAAAGCGTAACTGCCACTTGAAACAGGGGGCTGTGAACGATTTCTGGCTCAAAAATTTTATCCTCATAGTGGTGATGCTCATAAATCGCTGCCACTCCATTTCTAATCGCAGCTTTAACAAAGTTCCAATCACGAGTATGAACAAGCTGAGTCAGAGGTTTAATATAAATAGGAAAATAAAATTTACAAGTAATGGTGCTAGAATGAGTCCACTTACCACCAATGGCATCAATCGGCCAAGGCATTGCTAGAGGAGCGACCTTGAGATTGGGTTGAAGATTATAGAATCTAGTCAATTTTTGAGCGGGTTTTCTCAACCGAAAAGGATGGATAAGTTCAAGGGGATTGAATGCTTGCCATCCTCTCTGTAAATAAACAAGAATAGCTGAGTAACCGAGATTTGCTGCCGCATTAGCAGAATGAGCAGCCCAAACTGAGCTAGCTAAATCTGGTTGAGGTAAAGCACTCCTCGTAAAAAAAACATAGTGCTTTTTCATTGCTTTCTGAGTTCTTAGGTTATTTTTTTATTGAGTCTGCTCTCGCTTCACCGTCTGTTCAATAAATTCTAAAGTATGCAGGATATGAGTAGCAGAATGATAGGATTCTTTAATGAGTTCATCCCGTTCTTCTGGAGAGTCTATCATGCCATCTACCAGTAATTTTAGAAAGCCGAGCATGGGGTTTAGGCGAGTCCGAATTTCGTAGGAACTTCTAATTAAAGCTTGATCTCGCACTGACTCTTCAACGAATTGCATATAATATAAACGAGCATAATGACCTTCTTTCCTAAGTAGTTCCTCATGAGAGCCAATCTCCACCACTCGACCTTGATCCATCACGGCAATTTTATGTGCTTTTTGCACAGTGGAGAGGCGGTGAGCAATAACAAGGGTGGTGCGATCGCAGCTTAGTTGCTCGATCGCTGCTTGCACATACCGTTCGGATACACTATCCAACGCACTTGTTGCTTCATCTAAAATTAAAATTTCTGGATTTTGCAGTAAAGCTCTGGCAATCGAAATTCGCTGTCGCTGACCTCCCGATAAAATCACACCGCGATCGCCAATCGGCGTATCCAATCCCTGTGGTAGCTTACTGATAAATTCATAAGCATTCGCTCGCTTAGCTGCTTCAATAATTTCTGCCTCAGTTGCTTCTTGCCTCGCATAGGCAATATTATAGCGAACTGACGCATTAAATAAAAACGTATCTTGGCTCACAATTCCCATTGCCTGTCTGAGAGTTGTCACATCAAACTCACGCAGATCCCGACCATCGATGGTAATACAGCCAGCAGTTGGATCGTAAAATCTTGGCAATAAATCAGCCAAAGTTGACTTGCCACAGCCTGTTTCACCGACTAACGCTAAAGTTTTACCATGCGGGATTAATAAATCAATTTCTTTAAGAACTAAATTCTTATGCTCTGGATAAGAAAAATATACTTGATTAAAGTGAATTGCTTCTCTAAAAGAAGAATAAGGCACAGAACCATTTTTCATAAAGGGCTTATTGTCCCTTCGTAAAAAATCATTAACAACTTCTACACTAACCGATGTATTAGCAAATAAACTTCGGGTTGTATTTAATTGAGAAATTAAAGGTAAAAGTCGAAAGAGGACAAAAAGATAAGTGAGTAAAACCGTCGCCAAAGACTCAAGCTCATTGGCAAAAAAATTACGACCTAAAACAACAATACAAATCACCACAATAATATTAACCACTTCATTCGCCGGAGCAATTGCTGCATTGTTTACCTGAGCATGAAAATCAGCTTTTTCCCGCTCGCGGATTAATTGCTGAATTCGCTGATACTCCTTCTTTTCATTGCCAGTTGCCTTAACCAGTCGAATCCCACTGAGAGTTTCTAATACCCGGATCGAGTAATCTTTCGATACTTCTGAAAGCTGCTTGCCAAAATGCTTAGAATTCTCAATTATAAATTGATTAGCCCAAGCAATAAGAGCAAGCATAATTGTAGAAGTAATCGTTAGCTTCCAAGAAATTGCCAGCAGTAAGTTCACGAACACTAAAACTGTAATTCCCGTGGTAAACATTCCAATCGCCGTACCAACTGCACCAGCAGTTCGACCCACTTCTCCACCCAATCGATTAATCAAATCCCCGACTTTAGTTTTAGAATAAAAATCTAAATCTACTTCTAACAACAAATCTAATCCAGCTTCTCGTAGGTCAGAAGCTAAAGAACGAGTCAGAGAACTTGCCACTAAAACACTGGCGTAACTAGCAAGGTTCTTCAAGATAATAGCTAGTACAATCGCCCCGGTCATTATCATCAACCGAGGTGTTTGAGCCAATCCTACAAACGGATAGATTAAAGTCTTAATCAAAAGGGGAGCCCCTCGCAGTTGTACTCCCTCATTCAAAAAGCTTAAAAGCACTGGTACAATCAGAGTGGTGCTTATCCCATTGAATAAAGCACTCGAAAATCCTAACAAGATTGTCAGCAAAATTCTGCCAGGATATCGTTTGGCAAATTTTAGGAGTAGCTTATTGGCAGACATTCAGCATTCCTAGCTAAAAAGTACCAGAACGTAAAATCAACCTTGATGGGATACTGTGGCTCAATCCAATTGTTTGCAAAGTTACAATCCTCCTTATAAATGTGCCATCACATCCGAAAGAATTGAAGCCATTGCTTGCAGGCTATATTTCTCGACACATCTTTCCCGAGCTCGCATACCGCGATCGCGTGCAGCGATTTGGTTGTCAAATATCCATTGAATTTGCTTGGCAAGTTGAGCAGGCGAATTCGGCTCTACTAAAAAACCTGTCTCGCCTAAAATCTCAGGAATATCACCCACTTGCGTAGACAAAACAGGCTTAGCCATAGCCATGCCATCCGTCAACTTCAGTGGGAACTGAGCTACTGCTGTGAGAGTATTTCGCTGAGGAACGACTACAATGTGAGCAGCAGCAACCACATCAGGCATGACTTCAACCGGATACTTAGGCATTTTGATCGTCCAGCGTCCCCATTGTTCCATCAGTTTATCATCATAGTTATCATAGGGACTTCCCCCCACAATTACCAGCCTTAAATCTGGTTGATTCAACTGTTCCAACGCCATCAACACATCCTCAACCCCCTTGTGGGGTCGCGGTGCTCCTGGAAACATCAAAATTCGATAGCCAGATAAACCATAACGCTGCCTGCTCACTTCTGGATTATACTTGGCAGGATCAAACATTTCTGTATCTTTGCCATTGGGTAGATAAACACCCCCAAAGCGAGCTTGTAAAAATTTGGTATCAACTGTAATCGCATCAGCGCAAGAGAGAAAATTTTCCATCCCTTTAACATACAGGGGGTGTTCAGGGTTTCTCAGTTGACCATTTTTGCGAAAAATATCTCGATAAATCTGCTGAAGAGACGGTCGATACTTCCAATCATCTCCCCCATACCAGCTCAATTCCCAATCATCTATATCTAAAATGACAGGGCGATGTTTTTTTAATCTACCTAAAAGCGATAGCCCAAAACTAGGAGGCTTTGGCTTGATGGCATAAATAATATCCCCATCAATTTTTTGTAAAAGTTTTCGAGAATCATTCAAAAACTGAGGATATTGCCTGCCAGAAATCGCAAAAACTGGGATATTTCTCGGAGGAAGCGCATATAAGTCTTTACCAAAAAGAAATCCGACAACTTCCACCTCGTATCCCAGCTTTCTCAGAACTTGGGCGAGGAGAAAACCACGGATTGCTTCCCCACCTGATAAATTACTAACAACTAATGAAATTTTCACCTTGTTTCTTAAGAAATGAAAGGGGAACCGTGACGTTTTTGATGCCACTGCCAAGCATGAAAAATAATATCTTTTAAATCCGGATATTGGGGCGACCAGCCTAGAATTTTCCTTGCTTTTTCACTGCTACCTACCAGAATGGGTGGATCGCCCGGACGGCGGTCGCGCTCAATAATTTTAATAGATTTACCAGTTACTTTTTGAGCGATTTCTAGCACTTCTCTCACAGAAAAACCGTTCTCATTTCCTAAATTAAAAATATTAGATTCTTCACCTTCTAGCAAATATTCCAACCCCAGCACATGAGCGCTTGCTAAATCATTCACATGAATATAATCTCGAATACAAGTACCATCAGGAGTCGGGTAGTCTGTCCCAAAAATAGATACAAATTCTCGTTTTTCTAAAGCAGTTAGCAGCACTAAGGGAATTAGATGAATTTCCGGATGATGATCTTCTCCTAACAACCCACTCGGATCGGCCCCGGCAGCATTAAAGTAGCGAAAGATCACAGATTTAAAATGATAAGCAGCCTCAAAATCCAATAAAATTCGCTCCACCATCAATTTCGCAGCGCCATAGGGATTGATGGGAAGTTGAGGATGATATTCTCTCAGCGGAATACTGTCAGGGATGCCATAGGTCGCGCAAGTTGAAGAAAACACAATTTTTTTAACCCCTGCTGCTAACATCGCTTCCAGCAGAGTCAGAGTCCCTACAACATTATTCCCGTAATATTTAACGGGTTCAATCACCGACTCCCCTACATTCATATAAGCCGCAAAGTGCATGACCGCAGCAATATCATGGGTACGAAACAGGCGATCTAGCAAGGAGCGATCGGTTATATCACCCACAACTAGTTTCACTTGTAAAACTTTCTCTACTAGGTCTTGATGACCGTAAACTAAGTTATCAAGAATGATGATGTCATAACCAGCTTTTTGTAAAGCCAAGACTACATGGGACCCAATATATCCCGCTCCTCCAGTTACTAAAACTGTAGATTTTCCCTGATTCACTGACTGCTCCTTCCACCGATTGCAACTTAAAAACTGCTGTTATTTTTCAGCTTTAGTCAATAAACTTGATCCGACCAATTTGGATGTAGTCAAAGATCCGGTTAATTTGATGACGTTCCTCATCAGCGATCCGATGATCGGCGAGAATGGCAGATGTTAGTTGGAGGTGTTCGCGACGGCTAAGTTGACCAGCAGCCATGATTCGATCCACCATCAGACTCACCATAAAATTAGGTTTATTTTGAGCGGTTCGCAACATCAGTTTCTGCTCCTAAATTCTCCCTGTGGACAGGCTAAACACCGATTTCATTGATAGAGTCGCAACAGGTGCAGGCGATTTTACTAAACTCTTTGACTCAACTCTAGCAGCTCACTCAAGATAAAGGAGCGATAATGAGTATAAAGTCAAAGATAAAATCTATCTGTTTAGTTGCCATCTGAGTAAAACTCAGAGATAAGAGTATTTTGCCACTAGAATTGTCTCGATCGCCTAGAATTTCAAGTCTTTTTCTGTAAAGATAGGGGACAGAGGCGATGCTCTTTGATGGGGCTGGCAGATGCCAATCTTAGTTTAAAGATAGCCAATTGCTGCTTTTGAGACATGATGCTATGCAAGTTGAGCGACTTCCGGTCCTTTCTGATAACTATATTTTCTTGCTTTACGACTCTGAACAACAGGTCGCCGCAGTTGTCGATCCAGCAGAAGCAAAGCCGGTGTGGGAACGACTGCAAGCACTCCACCTGGAACTGGTAGCCATTTTCAATACCCACCATCATAGCGATCACGTCAGTGGCAACCAGGAATTAATTCGCCACTTCCCCCAGGTAACTGTCTACGGTGGCGCCGAGGACCGGGGCAGAATTCCCGGACAACAAGTATTTTTGAAGGAGGGCGATCGCGTCGAGTTTGCTGGCAGAACCGCTGAAGTGTTCTTCGTACCCGGTCATACCAAAGCTCACATTGCTTACTATTTTCCCCCCGTTGAGGCAAGTGGATGGGGTGAACTCTTTTGCGGTGACACCCTGTTTGCCGGAGGCTGTGGCCGACTATTTGAAGGGACACCCACTCAGATGGTAGCTTCCCTCAGTAAACTCCGAGCCTTACCAGACAAGACCAGAGTTTGGTGCGCCCATGAATACACCCTGAAAAATTTGCAATTTGCCCTGACAGTCGATGCTGAAAACTCAGAGTTACAACAGCGCCTGCTGGAAGTCGAAGCCACTCGGCGGCGATCGGAAGCCACAATACCCTCTAGCATCGGACTCGAGAAGCGCACCAACCCATTTTTACGCTGGGACTGCCCCAGCCTCCAGTCAGCAGTCCGTAGCCAAGATCCCGTGCAAACCTTCGCCCGCCTGCGGGGTAAGAAAGATCAGTTTTGACAGCCTCAAGACTGTAAAGCCTGGAAAACCATTCTCACCACTCCCCCCTTGCGATCAACCTTCCCACTTAGATATGATAAAGAGTTCGAGTTAAAAATCTACAGGAACACTCATGGCTAAGCGCGTGCAATTAGTCCTCAATAAAGATGTCAGCAAGCTGGGTAAGGCTGGCGACTTAGTAGAGGTAGCCCCAGGCTACGCCCGCAACTATCTCATTCCCCAGCAGTTGGCAGTTCACACAACCCCAGGTATTCTCAAGCAAGTAGAACGCCGTCGAGAGGAAGAACGGCAGCGCCAGCTAGAACTCAAGCAACAGGCTGAAACTCGCAAGCAAGCCCTCGAAGCCGCGGGCAACTTCATCATTGCCAAGCAAGTTGGTGAAAACAATGCCATCTTTGGTACAGTCACCAGCCAAGATTTGGCAGAGCTGATTCTCAACACCACCGGACAGGAAGTCGATCGGCGTGGCATCACCCTACCTGAAATTCGCAAGCTAGGTTCCTACAAAGCAGAAATCAAGCTGCACACAGATGTAACTGCTGAGGTAGAAGTTCAAGTCATCGCGAGTTAATTCAGCAACGATGAAGCTCAGGATGGGGTATCCCAGCAGATCCGCAGCTTACACAGCAGCAGTGGAGTTGGGGTGCTCCTACCCCTGAAACCTAAACATTTTTTGCTCAGGATGTCGCAGTTTTATTTGATTGAGTTGTTAGGGGGAAATCCCCATCCATTGCTGCTAACAATTCACCCGATCGCGCAAACAGGGGTCGTAAACAATGAGTGAAGTGATGCCCACCAATGTTGAGGCTGAAGAAGCAATTTTAGGCGGGATACTCATTGACCTGGAAGCGATTTCACGAGTCGCTGAACTCCTACGGCCAGAGTTTTTTGCCATCACTGCTCATCAAGCTATCTATCGAGCTGCCATAACCCTTCATTTTCAGGGCAAACCAACCGACTTAATGACAGTCACCACCTTTCTGGCAGACCACAATCAGTTAGAGCAAGTGGGAGGGCAAGCTAAGCTGGCACAATTGGTAGAACGCACCGTTTCCGCCGTCAATATTGACCAGTATGCAGCATTAGTTGAAGATAAATACCTGCGACGCAGGTTAATTGAAGCTGGTAATGAAATTGTGCAGCTTGGCTACCAAACCGGGATGGAATTAGAAACAGTTTTTGACCAAAGTGAACAAAAACTCTTCAAGATTACCCAGGATCGGCCTCAGCAGGATTTAGTTCCTATTTTTGAAACCTTAAATCAGAGCTTACGAGAGCTAGAAAGTCGCAATGAAGGCACAACGCTCCCTGGTATTCCCTGCGGTTTTTATGATTTAGATGCTATGACCGGAGGCTTTCAGCGGTCTGATCTAATCATTGTTGCTGCCAGGCCGTCTATGGGAAAAACAGCCTTTTGTACAAATATTGCCCATGCCATCGCCACCACTCAGAAGTTGCCAGTGGCTATTTTTAGCTTAGAAATGTCCAAAGAACAACTGGTGCAGCGATTACTGTCCAGTGAAGCAGGAATTGAAAGCAATCGCTTGCGAGCTGGACGCATTAGTCAAAATGAGTCAGAACCGCTGATCCGTGCCATTGGCACTTTATCAGAATTACCAATTTTTATCGATGATACTCCCAATGTTACGGTTACCGAAATTCGGTCAAAATGTCGGCGTCTCGTTGCAGAACAAGGGGGAGGATTAGGATTAATTTTACTCGATTATTTACAGTTAATGGAGAGCAGCGCCAGCGATAATCGAGTACAAGAGTTAGCTCGGATTACACGCGGTCTCAAAGGTTTAGCCCGTGAACTCAATGTCCCTATTATTGCTTTATCTCAATTAAGTCGCAGCGTAGAATCTCGCACCAACAAGCGACCCATGATGTCAGATTTAAGAGAGTCTGGTTCTATTGAACAGGATGCCGATTTAGTAATTATGTTATATCGCGATGACTATTATAATCCCGATACACCTGACCGAGGGATTGCCGAAGTTATTATTACTAAACATCGTAACGGTCCTGTCGGTGTTGTTAAATTATTATTCGATCCTCAATTCACTCGCTTCCGTAATTTAGCTGCTCCCAGGCGGGGCTAATCTTGCCTTTAAGGACCTCAAAATCCCAGGAATGAAGGGAAGAGGAAGACCACGAAAAAACTCAAGAATTCTGATGCAAACAGAGCCAACATTAAGTAGGGGCTTTCAGGGATTCGCCCCTACAACCGTCAAGCGCGATCGGCTTGATGCGTCCTAGCTAGCAATTTTCAGCAATTCCACATCAAAAATCAGAGTGGCATTGGGAGGAATCACCCCGCCCGCACCCCTTGTTCCATAACCCAATTCCGGGGGAATAATTAACTTGCGGCGGCCTCCGACTTTCATCGTACCTACACCTTCATCCCAACCTTTAATCACCTGACCCACACCAATTTTGAATTGAAAAGGACTGCCGCGATCGCGCGAACTATCAAACTTCGTGCCATCCTCCAGAGTACCCGTGTAGTGAACGACCACTGTTTGCCCTGTTTGAGGCGTGGCACCTTCTCCCTCCTTCAGCTCCACATACTGGAGTCCTGAAGCCGTTTTGATTGCATTTTCTTCGTTATTACCTGTCATATTATTGCCAGCGATAGTAGCTGGTGCTTTAGGAACTGTAGCATCAGCTACTAGCGAGTTACTTAGATCCAAAGACGCTGATGGGGTTGTCTCAACAGAAGTTTGAAGTTGAGGCTTTGTCAATTCGGCGGCAATGGCTGGTTGCCGAGAAGCGCCAACTTGAGCGGCTAACAGCACCACAAAGCAAGCCAGCATCACTCCCAAGCTAATTAGAATTGCTCGCAAAATCAGTCCTCCGCGTTAGGGTGATATAGTTTCTGATGGGATGGAAACAGTTTCCACTGATGAGTTTACAGCTTGAACCCTAATGGCTAACACTATCCACCCCCGGTCTCCTTCGCCTATCGATAAGCGAGGAACTCGATCAAAATTTCCAAAAAATATCCTATCATCACAGGACACTCTGGACACCACTCTCATCCAGCTCAACGCCAGAGCCGGTTTTCCAAATCACGAACCTGGCGCTCTAAACGGTCGAGGCGTCCCCGCAATTCATCCATTTCTGACTGACGAGGTACTCCCAAATCTTGCAGCACGTTCCGCATTTGTCGGTGCATCTGCGTCTCCCAACTCCCCTGCTCGGATTTGAGCTGCTGCATCATATCATCAACAAAAGTTTTCGCTTGATCGGAATTGAGTTTGCCATCTTTAACCAATTGGTCGCTCACTTCCTGCAATTTCTCAGCAACTAAGGAAGTAGTGCCAATGCCGAGCATCAGGAGTTGTTTGAGTAAGTTATTGTTATCCATAAGGGTTGTACTGTTTGCCCCCAAAATTTAGCTAAACCGAGGTCAGGTATCAACGCTGTGGAAGCCTCTGTCAACATGAAGTTACATCAACGCTAACCTACCTTTCTATTGTGGGGCATCCGATCGCTAACGGCGAGTGCTGCCCGACCTCTAGTAGTGTGGAAAACCGACAGCCTCCCCCCTAGAACTTTACCGATCGCCCCTACGATCCATGCCTGATTGCCCTCACTGCCATCAACCCGTCGCTTCTCAGGCGATCGCCTGTCCCTACTGCCAAACCCCTCTGAAAGCTTACGGTCATCCGGGTATCCCCCTACACCGGACTCAAGGCGAAGAATTTCTCTGTACCAGTTGCTTGTATCACGAAGACGATACCTGCAATTATCCACAACGCCCCTACGCAAAAGAATGTATTCTCTACCATAACCGTTCTGAACCAATCGCCTCGCCCATCGCACCCTATCTCAGTGGTGGCTGGCCAGCCGTTCTACGGAATTGGTGTCAGCAAAACCTTGTGTGGCTAGTCTTAATCGCCATCATCTTGATCGGCCTCCTTTTATCCTTCTAATCAGCAGCCAGAACTCACAAAAAAATTACTTTCCATTACTCATGACCTATGTTTTAGGAATCGATGGTGGCGGCACCAAAACCATTTGCCTGCTAATGGATCAAAGTAGTCAAATACTCAGCCGGGGTGAAGCAGGGCCATCCAATTATCAAACCATTGGACTAGAGGCGGCTGGTCACTCCATTCAATCAGCCATTGCAGCCGCAGTCAGTCCCCTAGCAGGCGTTGAATTAAGCATCACAGCCATTGGTTTAGGCTTAGCAGGGGTGGGTCGTCCTGAAGATGTAGAAGCTGTGCGGAATTTGGTACAGCAATTGCAGTTGAATCGCGAATTGCCCATCAAATGGTCATTACAGCCAGATACGATTGTCATTAGCAGCGACAGTATCATTGCTTTAGTAGGTGGGACTGGTCGCGCCGAGGGCATTGTGGTTATTGCAGGAACAGGTTCCCAGATCTTCGGGCAAAATCGGCAGGGGAAAACGAAGCGCGTCGGTGGCTGGGGTTATCTTCTCGGCGATGAAGGCAGTGGTTATCAGATCGCCATTCAGGGCCTACAAGCCGTGATGCGTTCCTACGACGGTCGATTAGAACCTACCACCCTCACCCAAGCATTCCAAACTGGCCTGAATCTGAAAAATACTGAAGAGTTAATCCCACTAATCTATCGTCGCGGATGGGGTGTCAAGGACATTGCAGCTTTAGCACCGATTGTCGAGCAAGCCGCCGCTGAGGGCGATCGCATCGCTCAGCAGATTATGACCGATGCTGTTGCAGAATTAGTCCTAGCGGTGAAAGTCACTATTTCCGCACTTTTTCACCCCGATGAATCCTTAGAAATTGTTACCATGGGAGGTGTCTGGCAAGGAGCAACGAATTTTCGGGGGCAGTTTACAGAGGCGATGGCAGCGATCGCTCCTTTAGCCACAGTTATTTGGCCCAAATACGAACCAGCCTACGGGGCTGGACTCCTTGCTTTAAACGCCTTGACCCAAAAATCCCGGTGAAAGGTCAGTAGTAAAAATTCAGGGGCGAGCAGCAGGAAGTCACCGGAACTGGCTCTTTGCAAAGATCCCCAAAAAGCGACCTGAATTCTCCCCAAAAATCCGGAGCAACAGTGCTTTTCCCCCTAGAAAGGAGCGGAAAGCAGGTTATTTCTACTGTTGCGAGCGGTCTCTGAATTTTAAATCCTTGCTCGCTTGTCTTAGACCTTTTTTTCCTCCCCTTTCCCGAGTAATTGCAACTAATTTGATTGCGTTACGTCTGGGCAATTTATAGATTTCTTCTAGGAAGGCTCGAATCATGTTTCCTTCTCATCAATGGCAAAAAGCAACAGCTATGCTGCTAGCATTAGGCATCACAATCGGAACTGGTGCACCGATGGTTCTGCCTGCTCCTGCTGCTGCTCAACGCTTGTCGCAATTCTACGATCAAAGAATTGCAGCCGGGACTCTGATTCCCGTTAACTACGAGAAAGACAAAATCATCGTGACTACTGACGAAACCGCACCTTTAACCTTAACAGTCGCACAAGATATCCGCTCAGCACAGGGAACAGTTGTCATTCCAGCAGGTAGCCAATTGGTCGGTCAATTGCAACCAGCCAGAAGAGGGTCTCAATTTGTAGCCAAAGAGCTGATTATAGGTGGTCGCCGTCGGAGCTCGATCAACGCTATTTCTAATGTAGTGACTAGAACTGAACAAGTTCAAAAAGGAGCGAATACAGGGTCAATTTTACAGGGTGCAGCAGTGGGCGCAGCCGCCGCCACTGTCCTCGCAGGCGTCACTGGAGATAAGGCGATCGCCACTGAAGAAGTCTTGGGAGGTGCGGGGCTTGGTGCGATCGCAGGAGTCTTGCTAGGTCGAAGAAAAGTAGATGTAGTGGTTATCTACCCGAACAGAGATTTATCAGTGAAATTGCGCTCAGATTTGGTGCTACGTTAGGGTTACTTCCCTCGTTTAAGCAGTGAGCAAGGGGGTGGGGTTGTTGTGCCTCAAGCAAGCTGCAATAGCTGGTTTAGGAGTGGCAGCAATTCTGGGCGCAATTGCGCCCACTGCCAGTTCTGAGTTGATCTCCACTCACTTTGAGGAGGGTTTTCAGGTCAGTTTAAATCGATAATATTCAAAAAATCTACTCAATTGCATACCTTCTCAATATTTTTTTTATTAACTCTTAAAATTTTAAAAATAATTAAGGGGTTATTTTTGGTTTTTTCTAACTTTTTTATTGGAAATTTCCCTAAAAAGAAGTAGCTTTCAGAGAGAAAAGAATCATTCTCTAGGGTGAGAGAACGAAAAATTATAACAATTAAAATAAAAACTAAAACAGAGCCTTCCGGAGCAGAACATGGCACTTTATAGTATAGATGAGTTTGATTCTAGATACCTGGAAAGTTTTGGTAATGAAGATATTCAAGGCTTTGAAGTTTATTCTGATGTCAATCATCAGAGAATTGGCACAGTCAAAAATATATTTGTAGACGAAGCCGGACGATTTCGATACCTACTCGTTGATGCTCGTTTTTGGATTCCCGGAAAACAAATCTTCATCCCCATTGGTCGTTCCCGGATCGATCAAGAAACACACCGTGTCTATGCGATCGGCTTAACGAAAAAGCAAGCAGAAGATTTACCTGACTTCAGCGATGACTTGAAGATCGATCGTGAGTATGAAGAATGGGTACGGCGAATTTATCGCAACGCAGCATTAGGGGTCTCTACATCAGTCATCTCAGCTCCTTTAGAAGCATCAGCTCCTTTAGAAGCATCAGCACCTCTAGAAGCATCAGCTCCTTTAGAAGCATCAGCACCTCTAGAAGCACCGAGCGCTCGTATCGTTCCTATCTATACCACTAGGGAAGATCAACCTAGTGCTGAGGTTTATGACCGCAGTCTTTATACTTACGAGCAAGAACCATTCCTCTACGAAATGAATGAACGCGATCATCACACCTTTAAACTTTATGAAGAAAGACTCATTGCCCATAAAAACCGCATTAAAACAGGAGAAGTAGCAGTTAGCAAGCGCCTAGAAACTGAGACGGCTAGGATTTCAGTTCCGATTGAAAAAGAGCAAGTTGTCATTGAGCGAGTCAATTCACCCGATCTTGGTAAAGCTGTGATTTCGGGAGGAGTTGACTTCCAAGCAGGAGAAGTGCTGAGGCTAGAAATTTACGAAGAAACAGCGGACATTTATAAAGAAACCTTTGTCCGTGAGGAAGTCAGAGTTGCTAAGGTAGTCGAACAGGATACAGCGATCGCGGAAACATCCCTTCGTCGTGAAGAGTTAGAGGTTAATACTGAAAGTGAGCCAATTGTCAATGACATCTAGCGATTAGTAATGGGGTGAGGTCTGCGACTCTCCAGGACAAAGGAAAAGCAAAACGGGGGAAATAGGGAAAGTGAATCCACCAATAGGATTCTGTACTAGACAGTAGTTTAAAACTGCTGTCTTTCCCTGTTTCTAGGGCAGTTGCTAGCGAACGAAGTGTCAATATTGATTGCATCCTTGACATTTTCCGATAAACTAGATGGAGTAACAATGATTAATTTTAATATCAAGAATTGTCAAACCCTTACGCTCTTTCTCCTAATGATGGATTCACCCTCTTGTTTCGGCTTAGCATCGCCTTGCTAGTGGGCGGAATAATCGGCTGGGAGCGCCAACAGAGGCACAAACCTGCTGGTTTGAGAACGCACATGATGGTTAGTTTGGGGGCAGCCATTTTTGTGATTATACCACTGCTCATGGTTGACCCTGCTACTCATAGTAGCGATGCGATTAGTCGTGTAATTCAGGGTATTGCAGCAGGAGTTGGTTTCCTAGGAGCAGGAGAAATTCTGCGGCAATCTCAGCAACAATTAGGGGAAGTTGAAGTTCACGGCCTGACTTCGGCAGCAGCTATCTGGGTATGTGCAGCATTGGGCATCGCTGCTGGTTGTGGATTTTGGCAGATTGGATTAATGGGTGCTTTATTATCTTTTTTGGTGCTGCGGGTGCTGAAAGCTTTTGAGCGTAGACAATAAAGCTACTCTACTTTTTTTGTAGATTTTTCTCAAATATTCCTTGGAACTTTAGATCTTTCACCAGGGACAATCACCCTGCCTCCAAGCAGAACTTCTCTTCACCAGAGATTCATTGGTATTGACTCTAAAAATCCCAGAGCCAGCATCAGTCAGCTCTAACCACCCACAACTTAAGAACGTGAATTGCTAGTCAGAAGATAAAAACTTTTCCTCAGGCGCATTCACAACTGAGCGTAATTCCTTCCAAATCTCTAAGCTGAGAATGCAAGTCATTAACCAAACTAATCCGGCTGTATAGCCAGCGATGACATCAGTCGGCCAGTGAACCCCCAAATACAGGCGGCTAAAACCAATTGTTACTACCAAGAAAATCGTTAAGCTGATAATCAACCAACGCCACCGCGGAAAGCGAACGAGCAAAAAATAGCCCAGAAGACCGTAAAGGACCAGTGAAATCATGGCATGGCCGCTCGGAAAACTGTAAAACCTCACCTCCACCACTCGTTCCCAAAGGGCGGGTCGAACACGGGCAAATAATTGTTTCAGTAGTGCATTTAAGCCCATTGCCCCTGCTGTGGCGATCGCCAGAGTCGTTGCTTCAGAACGGTGGTTGCGACCCAGTAGCAGCAGACCCAAACCCAGAGAAAGCGCTAACAACAAGTGGCTTTCTCCCAGAAATGTAAACCCGATCATCATGCGATCGAGGGAGGGAGTGTGGAGACTTTTAAGAGCAAGTAAAATTCCCAGATCGAACCTTTGGGTTTGATGTCGCAGGACTTCCTCAGCAATAAAGGCAAAGCCAGCCATTGCTAGCATCGCGACCGCCAGCCCCGCCAGCCGAATTATTGATAAAAGTGATAAAAGTTTAGAACCCATGACTCTTGAGAGCGATCGCAGCTTACTGGTCGTACCCCACTCGCTGGCCAAACTGAGCCAATCCATACCTGACAGAGAGTCGCTTCTTGCTCATTGGCTACAGTTTGCTACAAATAGAGTGCTCGGTACGTCAATTATCTCGACTCAATCCTAATTCTGTCCACCTTAGCTTCCTACATCCAGCAAATGATTTTACTATCCAGCAAGCCTATTTCTACACTTTTGTTAGTCCTTGGACTGGCTGGAGTTCCCAGTTGTCTTCGCAACGGCGTCACGACCCCCACCACTCAGCCATTGGTGGAAGCTTCTGCGATCGCCCACCGAGTTGCCCAACAATTAACCGATCAAAAACTACCAGCTCCACACTTTGGCTTACCCATCGACTGCACCCTCGGCAAAGCTTGCTTCATCATGCACTATGCCGATCGCGATCCAGGGCCCGATGCAGTGGACTTTAACTGTGGTCATCAAACCTATGACGGTCACGACGGCACAGACTTTGCCATCCCCGACGAAAAAACTATGACTCAGGGGGTGGCAGTCAAAGCTGTTGCTGCGGGTAAAGTCCTACGGGTTAGGGATGGAGTCCCCGATCGGCGAGTTGCCGATCAAACCACCAAAAACCAAGTCAATGGCATTGAATGCGGGAATGGTATGGTCATCGACCACGGCAATGGGTGGGAAACACAATATTGCCACCTCCGCAGAGGTAGCGTTGTCGTCAAACCGGGGATGCAGGTCGAAAAAGGCACGGTGTTGGGGATGGTGGGAGAGTCGGGTTTAGCTTCTTTCCCCCACGTTCACTTGACAGTCCGCTATCAAGGCAAACCGATCGACCCCTTCGTGGGACCTGATGCTTCCTCCGGCTGTAATGTCGTTCGCCAACCCCTCTGGGATCAACCAGTGCCTTATGTACCAACTGGTTTGATCCGGGCTGGTTTCTCGACACAGCCACCGGATGACAATACTCTCTGGCAAGGGCGTTTTTCAGAAACCATACTCCCCGTCAATAGCCCTGCTTTATTATTTTGGGTGCAGGTCTACGGAGTGGCTCAGGGTGATGAGCAGTATTTTCGGCTCACGGCCCCGGATGGCAAAATCGTTGCTGAAAACAAGCAGCCTCTGCCTTCCAACCACCGATCGCTGAACGCCTATATCGGCAAGCGGAATACAGCCAGTAACCCCCTGACCCCAGGAATTTGGCAAGCTGAATACCGCCTCACCCGTGGCGATCGCGCGCTGATTGAACTGAAGCGAGACATTGAGTTGCGTTAAGTCAGTCGTCAACTATCTGAGGGAGCAACTTTGACAGTCTCCTGTTCCTACTGACCTCACGCTCAGAACGATGTAAACTTTATTTAAGAAGATTAAATATTAATGTCAAAGTTTGGTTATCTAAACAGAAGCTGCCCTGGTTCACATCGTGCAGCCTCTCTAGGGTAAACTTTCCCAGGCTTGAGTTACCATGTGACTCAGCCAACGCCTCTGAGTGATGTCGAGGATATTGTCATCCGCAAGCACCTCAGCTTTCAGCTCATCCAGAGATTGTTCTTGAGAACGAGCGATCTGAATCACCCCTGCGATCGCCGTTGCTACCAACTCTTCATTCACAGGCTGTTGTCGCAAAGCGATCAGGTCTTGAGAGTTTGTGGGAATGGGATAATTGAAAGGCATCGACTGTCTTGGTTGCATAAAGCCTCAAAACACTAAGAATCTGAGAAAATTGTAAACTTTTTTTAAAATGACGGAGCCTCAGTGGAGTATAGCTTACTTTTACTCCTTGCCCACTTCTAATTTTTTGTGAATTTATTCAGAATTGAGAGTATCAGATGGAAGAGATTCTCTACCTAGAAGTTCCCACACCCGATACAGCGACCGTCCTCACTTGGTTGCAACAGGAATTCGAGCCAGGTACGGGCAAGAAACTGCTCACTCCTGACGGTTTTCGCCTACTCTGGGAGCCAGCCACCAGTCACAATGGCCCAAAACCAGCAGCAAATTTCTCTCCATCCCCCGATCGCCCCACCAGTCCTGCCTCCTCTTGCCCAGAACTATCGGTCTTCATCTGGACCTTACAACGGACAACTTACCTCAAAGTTTTTCGCCTCAGCGACCGCCCCGTTCCAGACGAACGACAATTGCTCGCTCGCTTAACCTCCCAGATCCAAACCCAATTTCCTCCCCAATATCCCAAACCCCCCGTCATCGACCTCTCGCAACAATCAATTTTTGAGGCCCTTGCTCCCCATTACCCCCTCACCATCAAATACTTTCAAACCATGCCGAAAGGCGAATATGACCTCAAACGGTTGTATTGGTGGGAAATGCGTTGGCGAGAAGGCGTCCGTAACCCCCACCTCCAGCCATCGAAACAAGTCCTCTTTAAACAAACAGAACCCCAGCCAACAAAAGACACCCTCGCTCATCCCACCTATGACCTCATCTACATCGGTGGCGCCCTCGGTGTCATCCATGCTGCCGTCATGGCAAGATTAGGCTATCGAGTGCTGCTGCTAGAGCGGTTGCCCTTTGGTCGGATGAACCGGGAGTGGAATATTTCCCGCAGCGAATTGCAAAACTTAATTGACCTTGGCTTATTTACCCCAGCCGAAGTAGAAAGTTTCATTGCCAAAGAATATCGAGACGGTTACAGCAAATTTTTTGATGCCTACTCTTGCGTCAAAGCTGCGGTACTCCACACCCCGCAAGTGCTTAACGTCGCCTTGGATGCGGAGAAACTGCTGCACCTCTGCGGTCAAAAGCTAGAAGCAGCCGGTGGCGAAATTTGGGACGAGACAGAATTTGTGAGTGCCACCGTTAACCCCCAACAAGTGACAGTCCAAGCTGAACACTTACCCACCTCTACAAAACGGATCGCTGTGGGTCGTCTCATGGTCGATGCGATGGGAACTGCTTCCCCGATCGCGCGACAGTTGAATGGCGACCGCGCCTTCGATAGCGTCTGTCCCACCGTTGGCGCCGTCATCGACGGCCTGGACCCAGCAGTTTGGGACCTTGAATATGGCGATGTCCTCAATAGCCACGGAGACATCTCACGGGGTCGTCAACTGATCTGGGAACTGTTTCCCGCTACTGGCACAGAAGTCACCATCTACCTCTTCCACTACCACCAGATCCACCCAGAGAACCCAGGTTCACTGCTGGAGTTGTACGAAGACTTTTTCACGATTTTGCCAGAATATCGGCGCTGTGATTTGGACAAACTCACCTGGAAAAAGCCCACCTTTGGTTATATTCCTGGCTCATTTAGCACCGGAGGCCGCGATCGCGTCGTCGCCTTTGACCGACTCATTGCCATTGGGGATGCGGCCTCTCTACAGTCACCGCTGGTATTTACAGGGTTTGGCTCTCTGGTTCGCAACCTCTCCCGTTTAACGGATCTCCTGAATACAGCCTTAAAGCATGATTTGCTCGATGCCAACCACTTAGAGCAAATTCGCGCCTACCAGAGCAATGTCTCTGTCACTTGGCTATTTTCTAAAGGCATGATGGTCCCAACCGGTCGCTGTTTACCCCCAGCACGGATCAATGCCATCCTCAATACCTTCTTTGGTTTATTGGCAGAAGAACCCCCAACCGTAGCCAATACCTTTATTAAAGACCGAACCGATTGGTTGATGTTTAATCAGTTAGCCCTAAAAGCAGCTTGGAAAAATCCTCAACTCCTGCTATGGATTATAGATTTGATCGATTTAGGCGATTTGGGGCGCTGGCTGTTAAGTTACCTCAACTTTACTTTTTTTGCCTTAGCAAGTTGGCTGTTTGGATGGCTCCCCAACTTTGCCCGTCGAATTCAACCTTGGTTAGAACCTCGGCTGCCGGCTTTCTGGCTGTGGCTGTTAGCGGTTTGTTATGCTCTGACCGATGGGGTGGGGCAGCCTCAGCCCTTCAAACCTACAATAGGGCTTGCTGAAAAAAGCTAAAACCTGTATTCATCAAGGGTCCGTCAGGCCTGAAACATCCTGTCAAGCGCTCCTAAATTGGGTGCGAGACCTCAAAACGTTTGCACTTTTCCCCTTTTTCCCCTTTTTCCCCTTTTTCCCCTTTCCCCCTTTTTCCCTTTTTTCCCCTAAGAGAACGTAGGTAATTCAATCTCAGCCAGCGATCGCCGCTTCTTGGAGCTAGAAGCATAGCTGAGGGTTCTCAGCCAGTTGGGCAGCGAACTCTGAGCGGTTGTTCTGGGCTGAGTCGGCTGGTTGCTCCACTCTGCCTCCACTCCCGATGGAGCCTGGAATAACTCGGTGGAGATTTCTAAGGGTCTGGGTTCTCCAGAAGCAGTGGAGACTGTGAAAGATAGGCGATCGGTCGGAGGCTCTGAGTGTGGATCTAAGTGGGGTAGTGATAAAGTTTGGCTGTCTGAACTCGGCGAAGGCACTGAGGGAACGGGTGGCTCAGCTTCCGCACCTGGCGGACTCGCAACTGGGTGGGTTGACTCTAAATGCCAAAACGTTTCTGCTTCTACTTTTGGTGTTTCTGGTTCCGAAGTGCGGTTGGGCGGCTCCAACTCACCTCCTTGCTGCGAAGCTTCTGCGTTCACCTTGACCTCCTCGCTGGTATCCCAGGTTGCTGACCAAGGTTGAACAGGGGTGCTTCTCGGCGCAGGTCGCCCGATCGCCACCTCGCTCTGCTCACTCGTCTCCTCTAGAATCTCACCTGAGGAGGTGAAATCCTCTAAAGGCTCAGACTTCAAAAAGTTAAATTGAGACTTAGCCGCAGGCATTTCTAAGCAGCGCTCTAAGGCTGCTTTGAATTGCAGGGTGTGGCGTTGTTGGCGGTGTAAGCGCGATCGCAGTTCTCGGCAGCTATTTTCAGCTTGCACCAGCTGGTGTTGTTGCTCGTTATAGCGCTGCTGGGTCAAGGCACATTCCCGCTCCATGAGCGCGAGTCGCAGTTGGCTGGCTTCTAACTGCTGAGTTAACGTTTCATGTAAAACTTCTTGCCGTTGGATGATTTGGTTGGCTAGTTCTAATTTCCCAAACAAGCGGCTGACTTCTGCTTGCGCGGTTTGAGTTTCTTGTTGCCGTTGCTCTAAACTTCCTTGCTGTTCCTGTAACCTGTTGTGGCATTCCTCTAAAGCAACTTCCAACTGAGCAACTCGCTGCACTAAATCACGGTTACACTCATGTAAGGCTTGAATCAGAGTCGCGGGAGTCCCCCCGGTCCCAGCAGCAGCGGCCGCTTTCGCTAAATCAAAACTCAAAGATTCCACCAGAACAGTAGGGGGACGCAGGGGGCGATTGGCTGGGGGTGATGGTTGAGTCGTTGGAGCAGAATTTTGAGGGTTCCCTGCTGGGGACTGTTGTATCCCCTCGGTTTTGTCTCGGAGTGGAATCTCATCGACGCTAATGGCATTGGGAAAATCGACCGTTTGCCAGTCTTCATCTTCTGGTCGGGGTGGCACTGGTGAACCCATACTGTTGAGCAACTCCGCTGAGGACGTGCTGGGGTCTCCAAGATTGGTCTCAGGGAAGGGATCGGTTGGAGCAGGAGAGTGCTGATTTGCAGGTGGATCAGCTTCTGGCATGGCTTTAATAGTGGAGAGTTAAATATTCTCAAGTTACAGTGTATTTGCATCTAGCTCATTCCGCCAGAATCTCGATAGGGTTTCATCGGTCTCATGCCTGTAAATTTTCGCTTTGCGATCGTCAGCGACTTACACATTGCGCTTCCTCATACGATCTTGGAGGGGATGAAGCGCTTCCATTTGGTTGAAGTTAGCATCCCGGCGTTAGAAGTTGCACTGACTCATTTAGAGCGGTTGGATCTGGATTTTTTACTACTCCCTGGGGATTTGACGCAGGATGGGGAATTAGATAATCATGTTTGGCTGAGCGATCGCTTGGCTCGGCTGCCGTTTCCAGTTTATGTGATACCGGGCAATCACGATCTGCCCTTGCCCATGACTGACGGTTACGCGAGCGGGTTGGCCGATTTTCCGCACTATTACCGTAAATTTGGCTATGAGAACCCGCAGCGGTTGTATTATACCTGCGAGGTTTTGCCGGGGGTGCGGTTAATTGCTTTGAATTCCAACGCTTTTGATCGCAGGGGTCAGCAGTTGGGAATTTTGGATGAGGACCAGGTTCAATGGTTGGAAGCAGTTTTGGCTGAAGCTTCCGAGGAAGTGATACTGGTGATGGTGCATCACAATGTGATTGAGCATTTACCGGGTCAGTCGCAGCACTCAATGGGTCGTCGTTATATGTTGGAGAATGGGTCATACTTGCAGCAATTGTTGCGACAAGCAGGGGTGCGGCTGGTGTTGACCGGTCACTTGCACGTTCAAGATATTGCGGAAGCGGAAGGACTGTATGAAATTACGACTGGTTCTTTAGTCAGTTATCCCCACCCCTACCGGATCTTGGAATTTCGCACTGATGCAGAAGGTCGTCAGTGGTTGCAGGTGGAGTCCCACCGAGTGACGGCGGTACCGGGTTGGTCTGATTTGTCGATACAGTCGCGGGAGTGGATGGGCGATCGCTCGTTGCAGTTTATGCTGAAGTTGTTAATGGAGCCACCATTAAGTTTGCCACGGGCGCAAGCAGAGCAATTGGCTCCGAGTTTGCGTTATTTTTGGTCTGATATTGCTGGCGGAGATGCTGTGTTTGATTTTGAAGGGTTCCCGCCGATGGTTCGGCGCTATTTTCAGGCTTTTAGCGCAACGGCTGCGATCGACAATGAGGCGGTGTTACTCCTGAAAGATTGATGATTAACAGTTAATTGAGAAGCTGGAAACTGGCAGGCTCTTTCACTGATTCAGTGCTGGGGTAGGAGCCACTTTCTTTGCAAAAGTTTGAAACAATTAATTGTAACTGCTGTGTTCCTCAAGGATTTAGAAAGTAGAGCAACTATGTATAGATTCCAGTGCTACCGGAACAAATATAACAGCGGTTGCTCATTGATTTAAATCGAGCATTTTTAACGGGATGAATCGTTAGATGATGGGAAATGGGTCATTGCTGATCGGCCTTTATTCTTCATCCCTTATTTCCAGTCAATTGTTCCCTAAAACTCTGTGAAGTAATCAGAAGCATTCTTGATTTTGTGCAGCAAAGTATCCAAAGTATCTACTTCTAAAAAGAAGAGGATATTTTTACCAGTTCTGAATTTTTTAAAAAAGAGATTGAGGTATTTCGGAGACAAAACTTGGCTAAAACTGTGAAGCTGTTTTGTTCCTGCATTGTCAATTCTCTTAATTTTGAATTGCACTTCTCCGAGTAAGGAAATTTGGTACAGATTTGAGTTGGGGACTGAGAGCAGTTGCTGGACTGTCCCCTCTCGGTAGGCGGGCATCATGTAAGTTATTCCTCGATCGACTACCGTGCTAATCGCTCCCATAATTCCGTTAAACAAAATATTGCCGACCTCACTTAAGGTTTCCCTTCGTAAAGAATCTTGGTCTAGCTTTCGTCGCTCCTCATTGGCAATAATATTAACCAGGCTCGCTGCACTATCTCTGGGGAAAATAATTTGAGCCGTTCCTTGAAATTCGCCACTAAAGGTCAATTCCATCGCGACTATTTGTTCTTGACCCAGGCTGGGTTCTAGTTGCTCTGCTAATTGTTGAGGTGATAAAATGGTTAGAGGAGAAAGCTGCAAAGTAATGGGTGATTCAGTGATGTAATTTAACATTTCGCTGGAGCGGCGAAATCCAACTTGAAAAAGCTTTTGTAGAGCATCCTTCTGAGTAGTATTGAGCTTCATTTTAATTCTCAATTTCAGGAATTGTCTGTTACAAACAGTGAGTCAATGACGAAGGGTAAAGGGAAGGCTCTTAGGTAGAGAAGCAGTCAGGTTTGATGACGCCACTCTATCCTGCTGCGATGCTTTCCCTTACTCCCTTTCTCCATCTCCCGATCTGTCATTCTTCCATTTTCCCTCTCAGCCTAGGGTTGACGAAAAATCCCGAATACAGAGGTATAACCGTGGAGGAAAGTGCCATTACCAACGGGGCCTATTTCTCCGTTACAGAAAAAACCACTCAGGGGAATGTTGTTGAGGTAGTGGCTAAAGAGGTGGGAGTCAAAGTTGGCTTCGCCATAGAGTCCTTCGCCACGACCTAAACAGGAGAACATGACAGCAGCGCTCACACTCGCACTATTGCCTTTGATTTGTTGCTGATAGCGATTGAGCAGCATTTCCAAGTCTTCTGCGGAGGTGCGGGCGTCTCGGAGGTGGAATTGGATGCGTTGACCGGGACGGACGCGATCACCGATGGCGATGGCTCCCATCTTCGGATCGACGCCCAACAAATTACGGATTAAAAAGTCTCCTTGCTCCAAATTAACTTTAAATTCATCTCTGACCACTCCTACAAATAGGGAACTCTGGGCGAGTTGTCGGTCTTCTTCGCTGAGGGTCTGGATCAACTCTTGCAAGGCTTCTAGGGGTGATTGCGACAGTCCACAACTGGTCGCATCATCTAAGCTCGTTTGTTCCTCTACCTTGAGTACAATATTGCGCTCTCCTGCTGCAACTCGGTAAGGGCGACCGATGGGACGACAGCCTTGAGCGACAATCGCTTCCAAAATGATATTGCCACTGAGGGCGACACCAACCGTCCCTTCTCGGTAAAGCTTATAGTTGCAGAATAACGCTGTATTGCGGGCCATTGCGCCTCCGCTGGCGAGACCCCCTACCTTGACTGAGCCTGAGTAAGCATAATCTAACCCTTGCAGCAGGTCATTAATTTGGGCGGAAAAAGGATCGGCGAGCAAGATGAATTGGGGTTGGTCTTGGGGAGGGACTTTCAGCAACTCCGCCCAGGTATCTGGAGGGCTGTCCATGTCGGGTAGTTCTTCTGCTGAGATATGAAAAGCTCGGATTTTGACCCCTGGTAAATGTGCCAGAGTTAAGGCGATCGCTGGTTCTCCCTCGACCTCTTGAGCTTCGCCGTCCTGATTCATGCCAATGACACCCCCCGCACCAGAACCGATGAGGATAGGGGCTGACAGGTGTTCTTCTAGCAACGGCATTAAGCGAGAATACTCGCTGGCAAAAGCAGACGAGATAAACACTAACCCTAAGTCTGCCGGTCCCTGTAATGATTGTTGGGCTTGTCCTACAACCTCTTTAAGCGCTGCTTCTAAGGAAGGGCGGGTCGATAAGGCGCTAACCCACTGCATCTGATTGGGCGGGTACATCTTGACACTCCCGTAGTTGAATTGCTAAAAATTGTTGTTCACACTAGGCTAACTTGTTAAGTCGCCGTCAGAGCGATTCACACCCATCTAGACCTAGTTTGTGTTAACATAAGTTAACGTAAGTGCTGGCAGCAATCGCTCAATGCTTGTGGCTAAGGAGATAGAGCTGGTGCAGCACTAGCGATGGCAACAGCCGCTCAACCCGTTTACAACGGTAGGGGATCTGTTTTGATCGCATCAGAAATGAGGAAACAACTGAGCCTGTCAAGTTTTCACTCAGATGGGCTGCTAAATCTTAAAAGATAAAGCTTAATACAGTTGTGACCCCAATGCTTGATGTATGAATAGTGGAGTAGCCTTGATTAAGCTACAATTGCTAGGGTCATTTGGCCCAATCCGCAACTGCAATAACTAACCATCTTTCAAACGAGGAAGCTCTCCTCGAGGGAGCAAGGTGACTATGACAACATCCACGAACGAAATCGATCAAAAAATTCAGGAAGAGCTCCAAAATGCTCGCGCGGTCTGTGATGCCAAAGGTAGCACCTCTAGCGAGTGTGCAGCGGCCTGGGATGCAGTTGAAGAACTGCAAGCGGAGGCATCTCACCAAAAGCAAGTTAAACCCAAAAATTCGTTTGAAAAATACTGCGACGATAACCCTGATGCGGCTGAGTGCCGGATTTATGATGAATAGAAATGCAAGCTAACAGCGATTGGCTTAAGCAAGGCTTGTTTTAACTCCAACTCCGATCCCCATTTTCTCTCGATCGATCTGAAGCTAATCGCTGAATGTTTGCCCAGAAAACGCTGCTCGTTCAGTCTCTATTCTTGAACGATGAAGGCTTGGCAAGTAACTGGAACTGCAAGCAGATCTCCCAGTTGCTTGCCTTGGATCGCTTGTATCTGTCTAGTAGGTTACTGGTAAAAATTTAAGATAGGATTTAGTTTTTTTTAAGATGTTGAGTTTCTTAGCGGCTGCTACCTCTCCTTGGTTTCAACCTTTAGTGTGGATGGATTATCGGTTGGCAGTGTTGTTTACTGCGATCGCGCCGCTGGTCTTGATGATTTGGGCATTTGTTCAGAAGGCAGATCCACTGGTGCGGCTGTTAAAGATTTACTGGCGGGTAGCAAGCTTGTTGGCAATTACAGTTTACTTAATGATAGCAGCTTTGCCAGTCAGCTTTCTCTCATCGCTCCTGGCCCGTGTTTTAACGCCAATTTCTTTGTGGTTTTGGGTCGATATCAATGAAGAAATTGAAGATCGTCCGTCATCACCTTTGAAATTAGCTTTTACCGCTTGGCGTTGGGCCGTGACTGTTTATAGTGGGTTAGGAGCGCTGGTGCAACTATCTTTTACCCCTTGTGGTTTCAAATCTCAAGCTGAGCTGGTGGAAGATGCTGCTTGTCGCGTTTGGCTCGATCCGCCTTGGCTATACAAAGAAATTTTTCATGCGAATACCAATGTGCAATTCTTAGGTTTTTTAGGATTGCTAGGCTTAGTTATTTATGTCCTTTGTTTTTGCTACTTTGTCTTAATTAGATTAAGTAAAAATGGGCGGTCGGCAACAGGTCATTGATTCCTAAAATTCATCGCAAACCTTAAAATTTGCTCTGATGCAACCATGACTCCATTGATTGTTCAGCGCCTAGAAAAATACACCTCAAAATATCCTCAAGAAGTCCTAATCGTGAAGGCAGAAATTGACGGAGAATGCGATGAAATTACAATTTTCAAAGGCTTTTCTAGCTCCCTAACTCGCCCAACCGCCTTCGATCCAGATATACCCGTTTTGCCAGAATCAGCAGTCATTCTTCAGATTGACCGCGTCGCTAGCCCCTACAATCCTAAAAACCCCCGCTATCTACAGCAGGGGTTGACGTTAGAAACAATGGAATCTCTACTTGCCCAAGTTGGAGTTTAAAGATTAGCCTATAAAGTATCAGTCATCAGTTATGAGTTAAGAATTAAAAACTCTTGGAACTCATAACTCATAACTTTTTTTTAAAGCATTCCACCAGCGGCTTGGAAACGAGCTCTAGCGCGCTTGAGGGCTTGCTTCGCTTGAATTTGTTCCTGTAAGCTGCCATTCATCGCATTTTCTAGACGTGCTTCTGCTTCCGAGTAGGCAATGCGAGCTGCTTCTTTGTCAATGCTCTCGCCTTTTTCAGCGCCATTGACCAGAATTGTCACTTCATCCGCTTCCACTTCCGCAAAGCCGCCCATGAGGGCGATCGCCACCCAGTTTTTTCCAGGTCGAACCCGCATCACACCTGTATCCAACGCTGTCAATAGGGGAGCGTGGCCTGTCAAAATACCCAATTGACCCGTAGTGCTGGGAAGAATCACTTCTTCAGCAGCAGAATCCCAGACAGTTTTATCTGGGGCAATTACACGCACAGTTAATGTCATAAGTTGGTTAGTGATTAGTGGTTAGTGGTTGGCGGTTAGCGGTTAGCAGTTAGCGGTTAGCAGTTAGTTTCCTAAGGTCTACTAACAACTAACAACTAACCACTAGCTCTCTCCAGTCCCTAATTGCATTAGGCAGCTTTCAGCTTTTCAGCTTTGGCGATCGCTTCATCAATGCCACCCACCATGTAAAAAGCTTGCTCCGGTAGGTCATCCAGTTCGCCAGACAAAATCATCTTGAAGCCTTTGATCGTATCAGCCAGCTTCACATACTTACCGGGGGAACCCGTAAACACTTCCGCCACGAAGAACGGTTGTGATAAGAAGCGCTCGATCTTGCGGGCGCGGGCCACGGTCAAGCGGTCATCTTCTGACAATTCATCCAAGCCCAAAATCGCAATGATGTCTTGGAGTTCCTTATAGCGCTGTAGGGTTGATTGCACAGCCCGAGCGGTGTTGTAGTGGTCTTCACCCACCACAGCCGGCTGCAACATCGTAGAGGTCGAATCCAACGGGTCAACCGCTGGATAAATTCCTTTAGAAGCCAAACCCCGTGACAATACCGTGGTAGCGTCTAAGTGAGCAAAGGTTGTGGCTGGTGCGGGGTCGGTCAAGTCGTCCGCAGGTACATAAACGGCTTGCACCGAAGTAATCGAACCTTCAGTCGTCGAGGTGATCCGCTCTTGCAAGTCACCCATATCAGTCCCGAGAGTCGGCTGATATCCTACAGCAGAAGGCATCCGACCGAGGAGAGCGGACACTTCTGAACCAGCTTGCACAAACCGGAAGATGTTATCGATAAACAGCAGCACGTCTTGTTTGCTAACATCCCGGAAGTATTCAGCCATTGCCAAAGCGGATAGACCTACGCGCATCCGAGCTCCGGGTGGTTCATTCATCTGACCATACACCAAGGCGATCTTCGACTTGCTGCGGTCTTTTTCGTCAATGACCCCTGACTCGATCATTTCTTTGTAGAGGTCATTGCCTTCGCGGGTGCGTTCGCCCACGCCACCAAACACCGACACGCCACCGTGGGCCTTGGCGATGTTATTGACCAATTCCATCATAATGACGGTTTTGCCGACGCCAGCGCCACCGAACAGACCAATCTTGCCACCCCGACGATAGGGAGCGAGGAGGTCTACTACTTTAATGCCCGTTTCAAAGACTGAGGGTTTGGTTTCCAGTTCCGTAAAAGCTGGGGCTTTGCGGTGAATGGGGAGGCTTTCTGTGGCGCTAACAGGACCGAGGTTATCGACTGGCTCGCCGATCACATTAAAAATCCGACCGAGGGTGGGGATACCGACGGGAACTTGGATGGGTGCGCCGGTATCTACGGCTTCCATACCCCGTACTAAGCCGTCCGTGGAACTCATGGACACGGCCCGCACTTGCTGGTCGCCCAGGAGCTGTTGGACTTCGCAGGTGACGGAAACATCTTGTCCTGCTTCGTTTTTACCAGTAACGGTGAGGGCGTTATAGATTTGCGGCAGTTTACCGTTGGGGAATTTTACGTCTACAACGGGGCCGATAATTTGGGTGATATAGCCGACGTTGGTCTTTTCTGCGGTGGATACCATGAATAGTGCCTATTTTGGGATGCTATGTTTCCGGTTGCGGAAAAGGTCTTAACATTTAGAAATGTCAATTTTTAGAATACCATTGAAGGGGATCGCTACTATGGCAGGTTTGTTGTCTAGCCTGGAGTGGCGAGCAGTTGAGTTAAGGTTTGGCTGGCGAGAGGCTGCTGGGAGATCGTTGAGTTGGCTTGAGAGGCGATCGCCACTCTGAAGACTGTTTGCTGGCTCCATCCAGTTGTACCTAATTGCCAACAAAATAGCCGTGCCTGCTGAGCAGACACAGCTCTTAATTGATCTAGACTCTTCCTGAATGCTGAGTGGGAGCGATCGATCAACCGCCTGCAACCGCAGGGACAATGCTAACTTCATCACCGTCTTGGAGGGAAGTCTTAGTCCCCTCTAAAAAGCGGATGTCTTCGCTGTTGACATAGAAGTTCAAAAATCTGCGGGGTTGGCCTTGTTCATCACACAAGCTTTTTTTGATACCGGGACAGTTTTTTTCAAGTTCCTCGATCAGTTCAGCAACACTGCTACCACTGCATTCAATGGTGGCTTTATTGTTAGTGAACTTTTGTAGAGGGGTGGGAATTAAAACTTTGACTGCCATAGTTGACTGATTGAGAGTTGATAAGAGGTCAGAGTTGATTGGTAATTGGCAATCGGTGGGAGTCCGGATCGCTGATTGCTCAATTACCGAGAAATTAATGGCTTACAGCCTGCGTGTTGATAGTGCTTACACCAGCACTTGCTGCCATTCTAGGCGGTCTAAGGTCCGAGCTCGTTCGACGGCCCGCTCGAAACTGTCTAGTTTCGGTTCGATGGTGAGGGGTTCGCCAATGTAACCTTGTACAGCTTCTTGTGTCTTTAAGCCGTTACCGGTGATGTACACGACGGTGGTTTCATCGGGGTCAATTTTGCCAGCTTCTACCAATTTTTTCAAGACGGCGACGGTGGTGCCACCGGCGGTTTCAGTGAAGATGCCTTCGGTTTCGGCGAGGAGTTTGATGCCTTCAATAATTTCGGTATCGTTGACGGATTCGATGTTGCCGCCGGTTTTGCGGGCAATTTCTAAGGCGTAAATGCCGTCGGCGGGGTTGCCGATCGCAATGGATTTGGCAATGGTATTTGGCTTGACGGGGGTCACAAAGTCGCGTTCTTCGCGGAAGGCTTGGGCGATCGGGGAGCAACCGTCTGCTTGGGCACCACTGAAACGGACTTTCTTGCCGGCCACAAGACCAACTTCTGTAAATTCTTGAAAGCCTTTGTAAATTTTAGTGAAGAGAGAGCCGGAAGCGAGGGGAGCTACGATGTGGTCAGGAAGTTGCCAGCCTAGTTGTTCCGCAACTTCATAACCCAGGGTTTTGGAACCTTCGGAGTAGTAGGGGCGCAGGTTGATATTGACAAATCCCCAGCCATGTGTATTTGCGACTTCGCAGCAAAGGCGGTTGACTTGGTCGTAGTTGCCTTGAACGGCCATGAGGGTGGGGTTGTAGATCAGAGTGCCGAGGACTTTGCCTGCTTCCAAGTCGGCGGGGATGAAGACGCAGCAGTCAAGACCGGCATGGGCGGCGATCGCAGCGGTAGAATTAGCTAAGTTGCCGGTGCTGGCGCAGGAGACGGTGGTAAATCCTAATTCTCTGGCTCTGGAAAGGGCGACGGAGACCACTCTATCTTTGAAGCTCAGAGTGGGCATGTTGACTGCATCGTTTTTAATGTAGAGATTTTTCAGACCCAAGCGACGAGCGAGGCGATGTGACTTAACCAGGGGCGTCATCCCGGTTCCCACATCAATCACGTTATCGGTAGCGACGGGTAGAAAGGAACGGTAGCGCCAGATAGAGTTCGGACCCGCTTCAATGGTTTGACGAGTGACAGTGCGACGAAGGGTATCGTAGTCGTATTTAACTTCTAAAGGACCAAAGCAGAGGTCGCAAACGTGTTTCGCTTGGGGTTCGTACTCTTCACCACACTCTTTACACTGGAGGCTTTTGAAGGTCGCTGCAGTGGATAGGGTTTTGGTCGCTTGGGTCATGACGCAACTCTCTACTTTCTACGATGTTTGTCAACTCTTGATGGATAGTAACACAGCCAAAAAGTGCCGTCAATCATACCCGACTTTTTTTATCGGATATCAATCTAATCTTTATCCCATCAGTGTTTGAAGGATTTTACGGGGGAGTTAGGGGAATTGTAAAAATTCATAAAGTTTTTGTGCTTCAAAAAAAAGAAGGCAAGGACCTTGCTTGCCTTACCTTCCCAGATCGATCGTTCTGTTAGCCGCCACTGACCGGGGGAATGAGGACGACCTCATCACCGTTCTGGAGGGGGGTGTCGGAGGTGGCAAATTCGAGGTTGACACCGAAGCGAGTGCGACCGCGCCACAGTTCTAGCTGGGGATGTTCTGAGATGAGGCGATCGAGAACGTGGGAGACGGTGGTTTCGGCAGGAAACTCTAATTGCAATTCGGGGACACCGTAGGTTTCCTGGTAAATAGCGAAGAGTTTGACGGTGATGCGGATGGGTGAGTTGGACATTAATTCTGCGACCGCGTGGAGGAACTGGAGCTAATTGTAAAGGGAGGAAGCAGAGCGGTCGGTCTGCTTCCTCCCTCAACAGCATTTCCCTTCAAACTACAGTCGCCACTGGTTCAGGTCTCTCTTGTCGCAGTCGCCGTCCCGTCATCACCATCCGCACCCCCCCAGCAGGTGCCAAGGTCAAGCCACGTCGCTGAGGCTGCACAGGCTTTTTCTCGGCTAGCGTTAACTCATAGTCGCGTAGCATGGTTGCCAGCACTAACTTCATTTCAAATTGCGCTAGTGCTAAACCCAGACAGCGACGAGCACCGCCCCCAAAGGGCAAAAACTCATAGGGCGAGAATTGTCGTTCTAAAAACCGTTCTGGCTTAAATTTCCCAGGTTCCGGATAAACTTCCTCCCGTCGGTGTGCTAGATAAATCGAGCCTGCAACCACCGTACCTGGTTCTAGTTCATGACCCATTAAATTCACGGGTTTACGAACTTCTCGTGAGAAAGTGACCAACGCCACGGGATAAATCCGCAGGGTTTCCTGACACACGGCCGTTAAATAAGGGAGGCGGAAAATTGTCATGGGATCGGGGTTATCCCCTAAACTGTCCAACTCTTGCAGCAACTTCTCGCGGACTTCCGGTAAGGTGTGTATCCAATAAAATGCCCAGGCAAGGGCCGTTGCCGTAGTCTCGTGGCCGGCCACCAACATGGTCATTAATTCGTCGCGTACTTCTTCATTGGTCATGCCTTGCCCTGCTTCGTCGCGGGCCGCTAGCATTAAGCTGAGGATGTCAGTGCGATTGGGGTCTGCTTGCGATCGGCGCTCTTCTATTTCTGCAAACAGCAACTCGTCAAGTTGTTGTTGCTGTCGCAGCATCCGCCCCCAGGGACTCCAAGGGCCCCAATCTTGTTGTAGCCACGGCAAAAAGATGACGCTTGCTCGCAGAGGCGAGCCGGTTAGATCGAGGATCTGGCCGAGTAGGGGTTTCAATTGTTGAAAGCGTGGCCCTTCATCCATGCCAAAGACGACGTGTAAAATCACTCGCATCGTAATTTCTTGCATAACGCTGCGAGCAATAAATGGCTGACCGAGTGCTAAGTTAGCAGCAACTTCTTGAGTGAGGGTGCAAATGCGATCGCCATAGTTCCGCATCCGTTCTCCATGAAATGGTGGCATCAACAACTGCCGTCTTTGTTTGTGGTGTTCTCCTTCTAGTAGAATCATGGATTGGTCGCCGAAAAAGGGTTTTAACAGCTTGTTCAATCTTCCGGGTGCATCAAACGCATTGCTGGTTAATATCTCCTGCATCGCTTGCGGGTGACTGATCATCACGATTTTCCCGAGTCCAGAGAAGCAAGCGGTGAAAATCTCTCCATACTGCTGAGTACACTGCTCCATGTATCCCAAGGGATTAAGGATTAATTGAAGCTGCTGTACGAAATGATGAGTCGTGGGACCGTTTGGTAGTGCCATCTTTTCTTGAGTGGATGAATTTTTTTTCAACGCTTCCCGGTTGAAACGCTTTTTCAATCATTTTTAGCGCAATGTGTCAAGAGTCGCCACTGCCAAAATAGAGTGTCTCAGCCTTGATATTGCCTGCCATTATCACTGGATGAAGTAAGGCTCATCTACTTTTACAACATAATAGTTGTAAAATTGCTGTTGAATTGATTGGAACACACCAAGGTTTAAGGTATCTAGCATGACCGCAACTCCGTTGAAGGGAACGTCAGCCACCCCTGCTTTTTGCGAAGGGATTCAATATTTCAGTGAAGCTGTACCAGGTTTTGAGACTTATGGGACAGTGCCTGCGATCGCGGAAGGCAGTAGCGCGATCGCCGATCCTACCAACCCCAACGCCGCGTTTCAAACATTACTCTACGCCGATGCTTTGCGTTACTTGACACTACAAATTACTGGTAGTAAAGCATCGGGACACCCAGGTGGTTTTGCTAGCTCTGCGGAGGCTTATGCAGCGCTGGTCATGCTTGGTTACAAGAACATTCTCACTGAAGTTGGACACCACGCGCCTGGATTTTATAGCGGCATGTTCATCGATCGCTCCCTTGAGGAGATGGGAATTGCTAATGTGCAGCAATTGCGCGATCGCTTCCGAGAACAACACGGACTTTTAGGTCATTTATCTGGTTATATTCCTGGGATTTTAGCTCCGGCTGGCCCTCTCGGACAAGGGCAGCACTTTGCAATGGCAGCAGCACTCTTACACCGCGATCGGCTATTTCCTTTCACCTTAGGTGATGGTGGGATGGGTGAACCTTATCCCATGAGCAGCATGGCTCATTTTCACACTGCTTATCCAACTGTTACGAACTTTTTGCCGGTGCTGGTTTGGAATGGTTATTCCCAAGAACATCATAGCATGGTGTCAACTAAATCTAACCGGGAAATGATTGCTTACTGGCAAGGAAATGGATTTGAAGAAGTTATTTTAGTGGATGCTAAAGACTTTGACGATAAAAACCAATCCGGAGATTATGTTGACAGCACTGCTTTTTCTTTAGAAAAGCGCTTGGAGTTTGCAAAAGCTGTTTTAGCGGGCGTTGATCGAGCTGCAAAATCTGCTCTAAGTGGTAAATTGACTGCTTTTATTATCAAACAATTGAAGGGGGCTGGGGTTCATGCACGGGGTGCGAAATCTCATAACCTTTACCCGAAAGATACCCTCGATAGTCCGCATATTATGTCTGCCTTGAAAGAGCGGGCTTTA
Source organism: Actinomycetota bacterium (assembly GCA_050262755.1). Classification (GTDB taxonomy): domain Bacteria; phylum Cyanobacteriota; class Cyanobacteriia; order Cyanobacteriales; family Microcoleaceae; genus JBLNEP01. The sequence goes on from JBLNEP010000181.1 coordinate 46,625, forward strand.
CCAATAGAAGCGTGGGAATTAGTGCGAACTAATTGTGAACGAGCTGGCGGTGGTCCTGCTGCTAAAACTGCGGTGACAGAGTTTGAATTACCTTTGCCAGATTTGGGTCAATTGCCTTTAGAAGAATATGCAGTCGGTGGCGATCCGAAGGTGTCAACCACGGCAATGGGGCGGTTAGTTGGGGCGGTGGGAGAGCGCGATCGCTCGTTTATTGTTACGAATGCTGATGGGAATGAAGCATCAGGAATTGCCAACATTAACCAAGCGTTAAAAATCATTCACCCGACGCCTGATGACTTATATAATCAATCACCCAGCGGTCAAGTTTATGAACCTTTGAGTGAAGATGCTTGTGCCGGGTTGGCAGTTGGTTTATCTTTAATGGGGGCGCGGAGTTTATGGTGTTCCTATGAATCTTTTGCGATTAATGGTTTACCCATTTGGCAAACAGTGACGCAAGCAATGGCAGAATTGCGCCGTCCGACTCCTTCAACCATTACTTTATATACAGCAGGTGCTTTAGAGCAAGGACGCAATGGTTGGACGCACCAACGGCCGGAAATTGAAGCATATTTTGCGGCAATGATGCGAAATGGTAATGTGTTTCCTGTGTTCCCGCCGGACGCAAATAGCATTCAAGTTTGTTATGAGTGGGCGTTGGGAACAAAAAATAAGGGAATTGTAATTACTGCTAGCAAATCTCCTTTGCCCATTCGCACAACTTTTGCACAAACTCGGCAAGGATTAGAAGAAGGTGCGGTGGTGTTGCATGAAGTCGCGGGTGATAAGAAAGTGGTGTTTGCGGTGATTGGCGACATGACTTTAATGCCGGTGTTTGAAGCAGCGGCATTTTTGGAAACAGAAGGCATTGGAGTGCGGATTGTTTCAATTATTAATCCCCGACGTTTGTATCGTGCCAGTGATGTTGCTTGGAATACTTGTTCGGAAGCTGACGGCGGATTTTTGAGTGATGAAAAGTTTGCTGAGTTGTTTGGTGGGGATGCGTTAGTTGGCGTCACGGGTGGCGCTTCCGCAATGTTAGAACCGATTATGTTACGCAGCAATTCTAAGCGGGATACCTTTGCTTGGAAGCGGGGGGAAACGACTGCTTCTGCGGGTGAGTTGATGGCGTTTAATGGGTTGACTGCTGAGGCGCTGACGAAGCGTGCGATCGAGTTAATTCACTAAGGTTTGGATGTGATTTGATGGGATGCCCCTGCCTGGGTTAGACTGGGTGGGGGCTTGATCAATACATCCTTCATGACCACACCCGCTGAATTGAATAAGCATCAAAGGCCAGATCGCGACTCAGTAAAAAAAGGGAATGATTCATTGCTTGTGCTACCAAAATCCGATCGAAAGGATCTCGATGGTGTAGAGGAAGAGCTACATAAACTTCAGTGTCTTCAACTGTAAGTGGTAGAATCTGAATGTTAAGATATTGCAATTCCTTCACTAGGTCTTCAAAGGGCCGATTCACCTGAAGCTTGCCGAGATTGATTTTAATCGAGATTTCCCAAAGGCTGGCAATACTAAAATACAAATTCGTTTTTCGATCGATCGCTTCTTTCGCTGTATGACCGAGATTTGGATCGCCAAGTAAATACCAAAGAAAGGCATGAGTATCTAAAAGGAATTCCATGTTACATATATTCCTTTAGCTCCTCCAGCGGTCGATCGAAATCCTCAGACATTACGATCTGACCAACCCAACTACCATAACCATGAAGTTGTTCAATCTGCTCTTGAGAGGAGCCAGTATTTGCGTGTTTCTCAAGTAAGTATTTGGCATAATGCAAGATCTCTTTTTTTAGAGATTCTGGCATTTTGACAACCGTTTGAAAAATCTCTATTTCAAGAGTCATGGTTCCTGTGCAATATTGGCTAGGTTATATCTATATTAACCGATTATACCCTAATTCTAGTCAGAAGGTACTTACATGAGAATACTGCTATGTGTGCCGACACTGCACAGTTTAAAAGATTTAGGAAGTGCGAGCATGAAAGGTGCTGTATGTAATTCTTTGAGGGTGAAACACCTGCTAAAAGCTATATAGATTGCTGGTTGAGCTGTGTTATGGAAATAATATGCCTTTCAAGTGAAGGACAACTCATGATTGCCAAAGCTCTACTTGGTGTAAATTGCTGGGAAGCTGGGCAATAATTAATCGTAATTAATATGGGTGATGGGATTCTCCTAAAACCTAAAATCATTTTCAGAAAACTACATGAGCGGATGTGGCGGGATGCCTAAAGTACCGTGGAAAATCCAAAATTCTTGAGGATTTAAAAGATGCTATTTAAAAAATAGACCCTGAAGAATTGTACCTATACTCAGAAAACTTGTAAGAATTAAATTATTGGTTGGTAAATCTCCGAAGCTCTAATATCTGTTGATCAATTTTTTCCCATGTTTCTTCGGATGCCTGATTTTTAGGAATTCCATAGATGCTACAATCCATGTATCTTGCCACAGCGGCTGCCAAACTATTTCCGAAGTAAGCGTCCCTACAAGTCTTTACTCTATATTGATGATCGGATACATCACTCATGGTTCCGAAATAGACCCAGTGTCCATATTGAGGTGTGTAACATTTTTGGGTATCAGTATCACAAGCAATTGGCCTATTACCGAGAGTAGTTGATATAATCTCAGCCGTTACTTTTTTGGGAAGGAAACAAGTCAAACCTAGATAAAACAATGGAAGTACAAGTAAACTGAGAAATTGTTTAGGTTTCATAAGATCACCTTAATACTTGGGAGTAATAAGTTCGTCACTCATCCATAATAACAATAATTTTTTATTGATGAATGCCTAGAGCTCTGAGCAGGAGTGGGTTTTTTCATGGTGATGCTCTACTCGAAAATCGGTAAATGTTGGGAAATGTGGGGAAATATTGGGTACAATACTGCCAACCCTCATATCTACCTGCCTCTATGAACCTTAAGGAAGTGGTAAAACTCGCAGACGATCTGGTTTTTGCTAGAACAGGTAAGCATCTCAATGACTTACAAGAGAGAATCCTTTGGGGGACGTGGGAAAATGAGGATTACAGAGAAATTGCCACAGAGGTTCACCTTTCGGAGGCTCGTGTTAGAGAGGTCGGAATGGAATTATGGCAAATGCTTTCACAAGAGTTAGGGGAAAAAGTCAACAAATCCAATTTGCGTTCAACAATGGAGAGGTTACAAAACTCTAATATTTTAAACTTTGCACACAACGTGAGCGGTAGCTTTAACATCTGTGGAGACGGTAAACACCCGCCAGGTAAACCAAATTCACACCCACCCAATCAGGCAAGATCTAGCACCAAACAACCTCAAACCTCGCATCAAGATTTAAGCGAGATGCCGGATTTGGGTGCTTTTTATGATCGCACTTCCGAACTCGATACTCTGGCAACCTGGATCTTACAACAACGCTGTCGCCTCGTAGCAATCACTGGCATCAGCGGGATCGGTAAAACCGCCTTAGCAGCACAACTCGTTCACCAAATAAAAGATGAATTTGAGTATGTGATTTGGTGCAGTCTAGAAGCATCCCCCACCCTACTCCCTGAATTGGAAGCTAACTTAATCCAGCTTTTTTCTCAGTCAGAGAAGCAAGACTCACCTGCAACTAACCAAAAACTACGATCGCTAATTAAGTATTTACAAAATCATCGCTGTTTAGTCGTCTTAGATAATATTCACAACCTTTTTAGCAGTGGTGAATTGGCAGGAAAGTATAAACCAAAATATGAAGAATATGGCTCTTTTTTCAAACAGGTAGAAAAATTATCTCATCAAAGCTGCTTTCTATTAATTGGTTGGGAGCAACCGAGAGAAATCCCTCAATTTCCGAGTCAAAATACTCCCATTCGGACCTTACAAATAACTGGTTTAGAACTCGCCATTGCACAAGAAGTTCTGAAAAATTATGGATTAACAGAAATCGAAAATAACTCAGCGCTTATTCACCCTTACCAAGGCAACCCGTTCTGGTTAAAAAGCGTGGCAACCCTGATTCAAGAATTGGGAGGATGCGTAGCTGAGTTATTACCAGGTGATACCCTATTGTTACCTGAAGATTTGAAAGATATTTTGCAGCAGCAGTTGGCTCGACTATCTACAATTGAAAAACAAGTCCTCTCTTTGCTAGCAAGAGAAGACCATGCAATCAACCTGATAAAATTGCTAGAAACTGTCAAGATTCCTGCCTCAGATTTACTAAACGCGCTGCAATCGTTATCCCGGCGGTGTTTAATAGAACAACAAGCAAACTTTTACACCCTGTCATCTGTAATCAGGCAGTATCTCAAAGAGAGTTAAAGCTTGGAGAATTCTTTGATGCAAGATACCTAGCTGAGTTATACTCAATAGTGGATAACTAAAAAAGAGTGGGAGCTTGACGCCAATGATCCTGGAAGTTTCAGAGCCAATCACAACTGTTAAAGAACAGCACTTTATTTGACGGGTTCATTCATGCTTGGGAGCAAGTTGAGGTGCTAGAATTAAAAAGGGCAGGTGGGGCTGGTTTGCGACTCAGTTAATTAAGAGGGGTGTGTGGAGTTTATGGCAATTGAAAAAAAGCCTAAAATTATTGAGGAGGTGTTAGCTCTTTTGCGAGAAGCATACTTCTCTAACCAGATAATTTAGATGAAGCCAAGTCGGGAGCGTTACTGATAGGAGAAGGATAAAAGATGTTTTATTTTGACCTAATGAATTCTATTATATTGTGCCGTGCAAATACCTAAAATCATAGAAACACAAACCGAGTTTATAAGGGAAATAAATTAGAATTATTCTTTATGAAACCCGATATTGAAGGCTTAGAAATTACTCAAGGGGAACTCAAACGGCTTAGTGGTGTTAGTATGAATCAAGTCTATCGACCTCCAAGTCTCCGTAAGTTTTTGACAGAAGGATTGAAGACTTTTGTAATCCTTAGTCTGATTTTTATCAGCTTTTTTCTTCTCTCTCTCATTTTTACAAATAATTATTTCCTGTTAATTCTCATTCATTTAATTGTAGCGCTTGCTTTGCTGGGTGATGATGCTTATAAAATTTGGCTGAGCAGTAAAAATAAACAACTTCTCAATTTATTTGATGATGTCGATCGCTACAATGCTATTATTAAGGCAATTGATCTGAACGATCAAATCGAAGCAGCCGGCAACCCAAAAGTTACCATTCACAATCGAAAACAAGTGATTGAAGCACTCTGCCTCCTGAGGGAAGATTTGATTAGAGCTTTAAAAACAGAAAAAATTTTAAGGAATAACAAAAAAATTCTCAGTTCAAATCCTGAACTGTTTGCGACTAACTTTACTGCTTTAACCGCTCTGCAAATCAGTGATAAGGCTAGCGAGCGGGGTCGCTTGCTCAATGAAGCGTTACAGATTGCAGTTGGTGTTCAGGAAGAATTAAAAAAATTACAAGATCGACAGGCAACTAATTAAGGTAATTTGAATCTTAGGATTTCTCAAAAAGAATTATGACAGCTCAACCAAAAATTATTGTTCTCGATGACGATCCCACCGGCTCCCAAACCGTCCATAGCTGTTTGTTGCTGACTCGGTGGAACGTGGAAACTCTGCGAGTCGGGTTGCGCGACGCCTCTCCCATCTTCTTCGTACTTACCAATACGAGGGCCCTTCCTCCCGAAGAAGCTGAGGCTGTGACGCGAGAAGTCTGTCGCCATTTAAAAGATGCGATCGCACTCGAAAACATTCAAGATTTTTTAATTGTCAGTCGTTCCGACTCCACCCTTCGAGGCCACTATCCCATTGAAACAGATGTTATCGTTGAAGAACTTGGCTTATTTGACGCACATTTCCTCGTTCCTGCTTTTTTTGAAGGAGGACGCTTTACCCGCGACAGCGTGCATTACTTGATTGTCAATGGTGTTCCCACCCCCGTTCACCAAACCGAATTTGCCCGCGATTCTGTCTTCTCTTACAATTATTCGTACCTTCCCGATTACGTCCAAGAAAAGACAAAAGGTCGTATCCAAGCGGAAAATGTTGAGCGATTTTTGCTAGCTGATATTCGCGCTGGTAGTTTCGATCGTCTGATGAAACTAACTGATAATCAATGTGGAGTTGTTGACGGCGAAACTCAAGCAGATTTAGACCAATTTGCTGCGGATATTCTCAAAGCTGCCAGTCATGGAAAGCGCTTTCTCTTCCGCAGTGCTGCCAGTATTTTAACCTCTCTCGCTGCTCTTGGTCCCCAACCTATCGCTGCTGAAAAAATGGCAAAATATGTGCGGGGTGGCAAACCGGGTGCGGTGATCGTTGGTTCTCATGTCAAAAAAACCACGGAACAGCTAGAGCAGTTATTAAAAGAACCTAGCATTACTGGAATAGAGATGGATGTGGCTCATTTATTAGAAGATTCGCCGGAGAAACGAGCTACACTTTTAAAGGACACCCTGGAAAAAGTCTATGCTGCTCATCAGGGAGGAAAGACACCAGTGGTTTATACCAGTCGTCGAGAACTTACCTTTGATAGCATACAAGTACGACTGAATTTTGGCAGTGCTGTATCGAGTTTATTGATGGATATTGTGCGAGGTTTACCCGTTGATATCGGATTTTTGATTAGTAAAGGTGGGATTACATCGAATGATGTTTTAAGTACGGGTTTAGCGTTGACTACAGCGCGAATTTTAGGGCAAATTTTAGCAGGTTGTTCCGTCGTGCGAACTCCGGCTAATCATCCTCAATTCCCTGATTTACCTGTGGTATTGTTTCCTGGCAATGTGGGAGATGCGGAGGCTTTGGCTACTGTTTATCGGCGATTGAATTAGTAGCACTATGTTCATTGAGTCTGCCAGGAGCTAAATTTTTATCGAGTTCTGGAGCTGATAAAAGTTAGAAAAAATTGCATTGAACTCGCTAGCAAGTCAATGCCTGACGGGGTGACAACCCCGTCAGAGATGCAGGTCTGGGTTTCAATCCCTAATAGGGATTTCGGTTAATTGAAATGGGTGAGCCATCATAGACCCAGTTGGTCGAGTAATTTCAATTGTTTCAATCCCTAATAGGGATTTTGGTTAATAAAAATCTGCTTGCCTGGGCAGATTGTTCACGCGATTGGTTTCAATCCCTAATAGGGATTTTGGTTAATAGAAATTCGGGCAACCACTGCATTGAAAGGAATGGTGATTGGTTTCAATCCCTAATAGGGATTTTGGTTAATAGAAATGCTTGATTAAAGATGTCCCTGCCTAATATTCCACAGTTTCAATCCCTAATAGGGATTTTGGTTAATAGAAATTCGCCCCTCGCACAAATTCGCACAGGTCGAGCCGGGTTTCAATCCCTAATAGGGATTTTGGTTAATAGAAATTGGTGATGCGTTCCCCGTCGAAATTCTCCCATGTCAGTTTCAATCCCTAATAGGGATTTTGGTTAATAGAAATCCAGGCTGTAGCGGCGGTGGTATGCGCGAACTTGTTTCAATCCCTAATAGGGATTTTGGTTAATAGAAATGCCAAACTTGAAATTTAGCCAAGAGGGAGGTTTTGTCGTTTCAATCCCTAATAGGGATTTTGGTTAATAGAAATATCAGCTGTACACCTACCGAGGGCTGGGAGCCTTCGTTTCAATCCCTAATAGGGATTTTGGTTAATAGAAATTTGATTACCGTTGGGATATGCGAGAAGACTATAGTTTCAATCCCTAATAGGGATTTTGGTTAATAGAAATCATTGGGTAACAGTCCAGTCCGTTCCGACGCTGATGTTTCAATCCCTAATAGGGATTTTGGTTAATAGAAATTGTTGGGTGATACTCATGTGTTAGAAATCCGAAGAGCCAGTTTCAATCCCTAATAGGGATTTTGGTTAATAGAAATCTGGCTTAATCCTATTAAATGAGGCTTAAATTATGAGTTTCAATCCCTAATAGGGATTTTGGTTAATAGAAATTTTCGCCCCAGAATTTTGAGCCTTTGATGGCTGTGTTTCAATCCCTAATAGGGATTTTGGTTAATAGAAATATTAAGCCAACCTGGTTGCCAGCCACGACATTCGTTTCAATCCCTAATAGGGATTTTGGTTAATAGAAATGTGTCTAATGTAGATAGATACAAAAAACGCCTGTTTCAATCCCTAATAGGGATTTTGGTTAATAAAAATTCTGCCCACAAGTTTTGGCTGCTGCCCCTTTGTAGCGGTTTCAATCCCTAATAGGGATTTTGGTTAATAGAAATTTGCAGCCCAATCTTCAGTGTTCCAGCTAATTCCACTGTTTCAATCCCTAATAGGGATTTTGGTTAATAGAAATTAATGAAAGGGTTATTGAGTCGGGTGCTGTGTCCCAGTTTCAATCCCTAATAGGGATTTTGGTTAATAGAAATTTGCTACTCTAATGGCACAAACTGGTTGAAAATTAACGTTTCAATCCCTAATAGGGATTTTGGTTAATAGAAATATTAAAAGCCGGGAAATCTTAATGATTCAAGCCTGTTGTTTCAATCCCTAATAGGGATTTTGGTTAATAGAAATGGCTCTGGGAAAGGGACGCTCTTAAGATTCTGGCAAGGTTTCAATCCCTAATAGGGATTTTGGTTAATAGAAATAATAAGCCATTGTTTTTTTATTGTAGGGGACTAGTTTCAATCCCTAATAGGGATTTTGGTTAATAGAAATCTGATCTATCAGATCCTTGATGCTTCGCTTCAGCTCTCCGTTTCAATCCCTAATAGGGATTTTGGTTAATAGAAATCCATTGGTGCCTGCCCACTGGAAAAATGCCCTTAGTTTCAATCCCTAATAGGGATTTTGGTTAATAGAAATCTATCTTCACCTGGGGTTCAAAAATGCCCCCGTGGTTTCAATCCCTAATAGGGATTTTGGTTAATAGAAATGTAAAAAGTCATTTGTCACCTACCACTTCAAAGCTGTTTCAATCCCTAATAGGGATTTTGGTTAATAGAAATTAATTTTGATGGCAAAGTTCTAAAAATTGAAATGTCGTTTCAATCCCTAATAGGGATTTTGGTTAATAGAAATTTCTAGATTTAGTCTAGCAAAATAAAGTTTAAAATGCTTGTTTCAATCCCTAATAGGGATTTTGGTTAATAGAAATAGCGGATTTTTAGTATCACACAATTACGAGCCTGTCGTTTCAATCCCTAATAGGGATTTTGGTTAATAGAAATCCCAGCGCGGAATCTCACCAGATTAAAAATCTGGCCGCGTTTCAATCCCTAATAGGGATTTTGGTTAATAGAAATTGCTATTTCTCAAGGTTTTTTCCCACTTTCTCAGGCACGTTTCAATCCCTAATAGGGATTTTGGTTAATAGAAATGTGATTCCGGAATAGCGGAAAGTGAAAAGCCAAAGTTTCAATCCCTAATAGGGATTTTGGTTAATAGAAATTGGACGCCAGGAGCCAGCTTCACGTCGATTCGATTCAGTTTCAATCCCTAATAGGGATTTTGGTTAATAGAAATTTGATGCTTTTGAGTGAATCAAATGTCCCGGATTCGGGTTTCAATCCCTAATAGGGATTTTGGTTAATAGAAATTGGTGAAAAGTAGCGCGGACTGGGAACCACGGGGACTGGTTTCAATCCCTAATAGGGATTTTGGTTAATAGAAATTTTTAAATTTACCCTGGGTAATCAAATCAGACGTTTCAATCCCTAATAGGGATTTTGGTTAATAGAAATCTCGAATTCTGCGATCGCAGCTAAGACTGTCGCGTTTCAATCCCTAATAGGGATTTTGGTTAATAGAAATTGATTAAGTCGTCAGCCCTGCTAGCACCAGGGTTCGTTTCAATCCCTAATAGGGATTTTGGTTAATAGAAATGCCCTCCTCCTCTCTCCTTCTCTCCTCTCTCCCCTGAAGTTTCAATCCCTAATAGGGATTTTGGTTAATAGAAATCTTACTCGTGAATGTTTAGCTTGGAATGCTTTACCCTCTGTTTCAATCCCTAATAGGGATTTTGGTTAATAAGCTGCTACGCAGCTATATTGTATAATGGGCAGACAACAAAAGTAAGCGAGCGCGAACTACAGATGCCAGCCAGAAATCATTTATCTCAAGAACAAAGAGAAAGACTTATTAAAGTC
>JBLNEP010000182.1:0-7816 GCA_050262755.1 Actinomycetota bacterium
TCCGAAGGCGACAGGGCATTAATCGGGCATTAAACACAACAATGCTGCAACCCGTAATAACCCGACCGCGTAAAAGCGATGTGCACCTGGGCTTCACAGAGAGGGGAGCGATCGCATCCGAACTGAAGGTTGACGAGAAAACCATTTACCGCTGGGACACCTTCTTAACTATTCACTGCCAGCCCTACCGCGCCGATCGCCTAGGCTCTCGAATGCCGCTCACAGGTTATCAGCGGTGGTGCCTGAAGCAGCTCAAGCGCCTATTCCAACCCTCCGGAAGTAAGCGATCGCGACCCCAGAAAGCGGTACTCGCCCTAATCAAATCCAATCCATACCTACTCTCATACGAGGCTTACCAAAATGAAAATCTCCGAATTGGCTAAACAGTTGGAACTGCCTTTAGTAGAAACTAAGGCCTTGCTTTCTGACCTCGGTTTAGACCCCGACGCTAACGAAATTGACGAGCGACTAGCTCAGTCAATTCTGGCTAAGAAAGCTGCCGTACAGCCTCAAATTGAAGCTGAGCCAACGCCCCAAGAAAAACCAAAAAGAGGGCGCAAGAAGACTGACAGTCAACTGGCTAAAAAAGCAGCCTCTGACCTCGAAAATAGCGCTGCTGGAGCCTCGGAAGTCCAAGCTACATTTACGACAAGTGCAGCCACACTCCGCGCACAGGAGATGCTGGCTTGTGCTGATGTGGTAGCAGCTACGGGATACGCTGCCTTTACCGCTCGATTAGCCCAGAACGATGCTGCCTTCTTGAGTTGGTTTGCCAAGGGAACCAACGAGGCGATCGCCAACAATTCCAATGCAGCTAATCCTGCCCAAATATTAGCTAGCTTAGGCATCCCTAGCGCTCAAGAAAGCCTGGGAAAATTGCAGCAATCCTCAGTGAGTTTGAGCAATGCAGAGGAAGCGGAGACAGCACTGAGATTCTACGACAACTCAGCAGCTTAAGAGTTGAACAGGAAGAACTTAGAGGGCTGCTCAATCAACTTCTAGCAGCCCAACAAACCCAAAAAGAGGATCTGGAAATGCTTGCGAGAATTGCCCGATTTGTGTCTGATTTAATGGCTAGTAGTCAACGCCATGACGACAGAGTTTTAGCTTTACAAATGTTGGGGATTTGAGGCTATTTGTATGGAAAACATCCTCCAATCCCTCTCAAGAATTGCTCTCGTAACAGCCCTCTCCGGTTGTGCTGGATATGGGCTAACTTTCATCCTTACCGAGCAAACCAACCAGGAAAAGATGGCACAGTTCACAGCCGTTTCTGGAGGCATCGCAGCCACAACAGTCGAGGTCATCGCTTTGGGAATTGTAGCTAGTGTTTCTAGTAGTAAAAAACTGGAACCCCAAAGTGTTTCCGACTCCATTAAGCGACATCTCGACAGCCTCCCCCCTGGCTCGCCTGAAGCGATCGACACCATCCAACTACTAGCTGAAGCCCAGGAGCGTGAAAGCCGGAAATTGAGGCTCTAAGCACCAGTGCAACGCCCTAGAGGAGGCTGCACCGATTGATATATCTAGGCTTTCATTAAGCTCTGGTTCTTGACAACACCACAACTTAGCACCGATGGATACCTACCACCCCGATACTCTATACAGTGCCAACGACCCCCCAAGTAGGAATGGCAAGCACCCTGCAATTCAACAGGAATTAGAGGGAGAAATTGCCCATAAAATGCAAGGCAACCCTAAAGTTGAAGTGAGCAAAAACAGGCTAAAAACTGGCTTATTGCTGCTAGGTGCTTTAATGGCAGGCATTGCCATCTCAAACGGACAGCAGATTAAGGAGCATTTTATTAAGCCTATCCCTCAGCCAGAGGCAGAATCATCACCCACACCAGAGGCATCCCCTAGCCCGAAAAGTTCCCCTATTTTTGCCGATGAATTCAACTCAGACAAGCAGATTCGAGACGCTTACATTGACAAGAGCTTTGAAGCGATCGACACCCAGCGAGGGCGCATTGATGAGACAGCAGCCGATGGTGTCCTCAACGATGCCAGGGCGGAAAATAAATCGAAAGGAACGCCTTATGAAGTTTACTTGATGAGGAGGATTAACCGGGCGATCGCTGAAGGTCGCTTGCTTGTCGGTCAAGGTGTCGATTTGACAAGCCCCGAAGGTATTCGCAAGGGGTGGATCTGGTTAGGAGAAGCTAAGGGCTTGCTGATAGCTTGGAAACGCATTATCGACCTCAATTCCGAACTACTGACTGAGGGAAAGATTACACCGCAGGTGACAGGAACGGCTAACTTAGCAGCGGTCTTAGCTCAGATGGTTGTTGCTGTCGAGAGAGGGGCGATCGTGCGGTCTGGAGAGTTCGAGCAAGTGCTTAGAAACCAGTTCCAAGCAGAGCAAGAGCGCAAGAAGCAAGAAGAGCTTTTAAGGCTTCAGAAGCAGGCTGAGGAAGCTAAGAAGAAAGGGGGCAAAGGCAATGGTAAGCAGTAGTAAGTTGCCCCCGATCACGCTCCGAAATCTAGGCGTTAGTACGTTCTTTTTCAGCTTGACTTGCAGCGGACTCCTAACCTTGGCTTCACTGGAAAGGCGCGAAATTCCTATCGGTTGGAAGGATGCCAAAACTTTCCAAACAACCTCTCAACCCACTCCCTTTAAAGGACTGTATGGGGCTGGTGCGATCGCCTCTTTATTTGTTGCAGGTTGCCACCTACGGACTCGCCTTAATGGTCAAGTTCTCATCGACTTGGAGAGCCTGCCAGAGGACACAGCCGAGACCTTGGGAGTGCTGGCAAAGCATGGAGTGGCGATCGCTTCCGAACTTCTGAGAGATGGCATCTCGTTCACGATGGCCACCGGGACAAGTGGAGCAAAGACTCTCTACCTCTTGACCGCACCAACCCCTGTCAAGAACTGGGTCGATGACCTCGTTCAGAATCAATCCTGGTTCCCCCAATTTCTCAGGGGTCATGCACGGGTTACAGGGGAGACTGGGGCGGGTAAAACCTTCCTGGTTCTCAAGCTTCTAACAGACTGGGTTGAGAACAATCCCAGCACGAGCCTAACCATTTGCGATCTGAACTATGGGAAGCCTAACCCTCGCACAGGACGGCTCAACGATTGGCTGGGGATAGATCCGGGCTATGTCCATAGCCAAGTCAATCGCATCGTTTCTGCTGTGTCAAGCGAATTCGAGGAACTGGAGAGAAGACGCTCTCTCTGTGACGCGGAAACACGGCAGGCGATCGAAGAAGGGAGAATCCCAAAGCTGAGTAAGCCATTCCCCCCTCGCTTGGTTCTCATTGATGAACTCGATGGATTGTTTGAGGAAATCGACGAGAAAAGCGACTTTCATAGTCACCTCAGAGCGTTACTCAAGCAGGGTAGAGGGTACAACTTCAAGGTTGTTCTGTGTGGTCAATCGATGGCCGTCGCTGCCAGTGGTATTAAGTTGGCGACCGCCAAACAACTTAATTCTCTGCGGGTCATCAAGGGCAAAATCGACCGCGACGAACTGAAATACTTTGCCAATTGTGATTACAACGAACTGACCGAGAAGGTAGCCCAACTCCAGAAAAAGGGCTATCGGGTTGCGATCGCACAACTGGGGGAAGCATCGCCTCAAGTAGTCATCATCCCTGATTTGTCCGAAGTAGAAAGCTATCGTTTTGCCAAAGTCGATCGTGATGAAATTTGGTGGCATTCCATCTGGACAAAAGAGACTCAATTGTGGCTTAAAGGCTTAGCGGAACGACACGCTAGGGGTGAGATTACCTCCCCATTGAAGACTGATATTGCTGAGAGATTCGGGGTCAAAATTCGCTCGGATGATGCCCGTTATTCCAATTATGTCAAGCCTCAATGGGAGGCATTACTGAAGCAAGCAAAGGAGATTATGACCCATGAACGACCTTAAAAAGCTCTTAATCATACTGGGACTTCTAATGGTTTGGATGGTCAAGGATTTAAAGTTGGTTGATGTTGTGATGGGTCCAGTCTACGGATTAGGGGCGGGAATGACCAAAACTACTGATTACTGGGTTGACGCGCTCAAAAAAACCAAGTATATAGCCCCCGCAGCACCAATCGAACCAAACAATTAATCAGCGCTTACCCGGCTCGCTACCGGGCTTTATTTATGGATTCCCCTATTGGAACTGTACTCAAATTGATTGGCTTAGGCTTTCTCATTTGGCATTTTGGGATTCACAACTGGTTCATTCAGCAATACCTAAAATGGAAAGTTGCAGCGCCCAAACAAGCCACACAGCTAGAGCAACAAGTGAAGCCAATCGTGCAACCAATCCATCAGCAGTTGCAGCAACAATCCCCTCAGCAATCCGCACCCCAAGCGAGTCAACCATCACCAACGCCTATACCCTACGGAATGCAATTTAATCTCAATACTCCCTTGGGGTCTTATAACTCTCAGATTAAAGTTGCACCTAGTGACAGGGAAATTGACAACACAAAGAGAGACTTGGGGGCAAAATGAGGCAAGAATCCGCAGTGACAGATGAAGTGCTAACTCGATTGATTGATGACTATAAAAATGGACATCTCAACGAGCAGACTCTATCTAAAGCTATCAACAATTGCGCCAAAACTAATGCAGCGATCGCCGTCAATCAGACGAAAGAATGGTTGATTGTGTTTGGTGTGGGATTGCTGCTAGTTGCCCAAACACCGCCAGCTCAGCAAGTGATTCAGCAAGGGGCGACGACGGTACAGCAAGCTGTTGGAAATCTCACCGGGCAACCCGTCAACACTAATCTCGATGCTGGCAAAATTGTTAGCCTCGTGCGGTCGAAGGGCTATGCCGTCCGAACAGCACCGGGTGCTGTGAATATCATCTATTTGCAGCATCCCGACTTGTTGGGAACAATGAACCAGTGGAGCGATCGCCGGCTAATCATTCAGTTTGATGGGGCAACCCCCAAAATTACTCATGATGGAGCCGCGACCACTAAACCAGGACTGCCAACCTTCCGATCGCCCAAGAACCCAGCAGGCGCTCCGGTGATACTGCCTGGACAGTACAAAGCTTGGCAAGTGGGCATTCACTACGGCAGCGGTGCAAATCCTCACGAGGGGCTGATTCAGGTTGCTCCGGTGTTACTGGCGCGATCGCTCGACGGTGGCAAGACCTTCAAGCCTGCCAGATGGGAGCTGACCGGGATTAATAATCACTGGGGCTACAACATGGACTCTGTGAGGAACGCCTCCGAGGGGTGCTTAGTGGAACAGTCCAAACAGGGTCACATCCAATTCATGAGGCTTGTCAAGTCCGATCCAGACTACATCAGGAACCCTTCCTATCTTTTTTCTGTAACCGTCCTCAACTGGGGAGAGTTAAACCAATGACCCTATCTATTAAGAAGTGGGCGAAATTTGGTAGCAGTTCTCCTGATGGGTCACTGGATCTGGTTCTGGTTGGGCTGGCTCTGGCTGTGGGGGTTGCGGTCACGTCGCGACCAGGACAGGTTGCAATAGAGGCGATCGCCACTGGGAGGAACCCCATAGAGGCGATTGGCAGTGATGCAAACTTCGATCGCGCCCTGGCGTTCTCCCTCAAGTGGGAGGGCGGGTATAGCAACGAGGCTGGCGACGCTGGCGGCCGCACTTTTCGGGGAGTTACTGAAGCTGTGGCTCGCAGGCATGGGTACTCTGACCCTCGACAACTGAGCGATGAGAAAATCAAGCAAATCTATCTCTCTGATTATTGGAAGCCTGCACAGTGCGATCGCTTTCAATCCTTTGCTGCTGCCCTAACTTGTCTCGATACGGCAATTAACTATGGTGCTGCTTTCCAGTCCCTCGGCTACTTTGCTGGATGCCCGCCATCAGATGAGAAACAATGGGCATTTTGTATTGTCAGACAGCGTAAACAGCAACGCTACAGACAGGCAGCTAGACCCTTACAGGCTCAGTTTTTGAACGGATGGCTGCGACGTGATGCGGATCTGGAACGGGCGATCGCAACCAATACTTACTAAGAAAAATGAATTGATTTGTATCAATAAAAGTGTGTAATTTCCGACAATTACTACCAAAGACCAACCCGAAATAGTGGTACAATTGAAGATGTAAGCACTATGAATAAAACCCCCACTAACCGCGTCAGTGGGGAGTTTCTCGCTCTCCAAAGGAGAACAAAAAATGACCGAATGGATTAATTACAGGGGCAATCAAATAAAAGCCGAAATTCTTACAGATTCGTATGGCGATAATTTGCTAGTGGCCAGAATCCCCAAATACGCAACTGAGCGAAGCGATAACAATTTGCAAGCCCAGCAAGAGATTCAGATACGGAAAGGGCAGCTACTATCTCAGCGACGCGACGGCACAACGTGGGAGGTGCTTTCACCGCCGAATGAGTGGGGTAATGCAAGGATTTTGAGGCGATCGTACCCCCAAAATCACCAGCAAAAAACAGTGTCTGAGGAGCAAATTAGGCGGGATTTTAGGTTCACCAGCGCTTGATGAGCGATCGCGTAAATGTGCTAATTTAGCCCCTTTATGTCATTTTGACACTATGTTGCTGGCGAAAAACCGACGAGTAAATTTAAAAGTGCTTGAAACTATGAAAAACCTCACAGCCCTCGATCGCTTTATCCTTCGCTCCGCATCACCAGCCGACATTTCTTCCAATCCTTACTGGAAAAGTGAAGTAGGAGGATTCGCGCTCTGCCTGCGCCGCTATGTTGCCTCAGAATTCTATCGGGAATATATAAAAAAGGACTACCCGGATGGACGGTTGCCCCAGTATTTGGATAAACATACAAAAGAATTCATCAAGCAGGTGGCTTTCCTCTGGGGGCAATTGTGGGAACTATTTCGAGCTTATGCAGAGCCAGAGTTGCCCGGTGAAGCTTTTGTTTCAATCCTTTTGGAATCAGAGCTGCTCGCACCATTACTACGGTATGAGGGATTGGTTGGGGGCGATCGCACCGCTCCCCCGGAGGTGCTTGAGGAAATTCATCAGCAAAATAGCCAACTCGAAAAATTCCAAAATCCGTTTAAGGCTCACTCCCGGTCGTGGAAATTAACCGAACTGCTAATTCGATTTGGTGGGCTAAGCAAGCTAAACAGTAGACGCTATGAGAAGATTATTGGGGTGCGGACATCCATCGCATCCGGCTTAACTGGCGAGCATTTGGCAAGAGTGGCAGACCTCCATGCCAGCGGCAAAACACGCCCAGAAAAGCGCGGCAGAACCCGATCGAAGCGCGCGGTGAGCGCGAAAGCACGTCGCTACGGGGTCATATTGGCTCCGCACGGGTTCTTTTTCGACGACACGCTCCCACAAGACCCCTATGCAGTATAGATTTTGTGGGGCATTGGGAATTTATGCGATCGCACAAAAAACGATTTTTAAGGTAGAATAAACAACAGAAGCCCCGCCGACCGAAAGGGACAGCGAGACACACTTAAAATTTGATTAATCCAATTGTAGCTTAGATAAATACTCGTGAGCGTGTAAAACAAGAAAAATAAAATACTCGCGAACGTGTAAGGGTGGTCTCACTAATTAATCCCTAAAAAAAGGCGGGCTTTCTCCCACACTTAATCAACCGGAGAAAACCCTATCTATGAAGCATTGTAATACGCTTCGCGGTCGAAATGCAAGTGGATACTTGCAAAAAAGCGGAAACCCAGAATTAACAAAAATTGATGCGTCTTTCGGTGATTGGTGGGAGCAAAACGCCACACAGCAAGAGATACCGGAGCCACCACCGAAGGGGAATGAGCGTCAATCAAAAAATTTTGATGGGATTTACTACCAATCTCTACTGAGTGCGGTTTGCGATCGAGAACTAACTGAATCACTTGAAATCCTTGAGGGGATTGGAA
>JBLNEP010000183.1:0-8677 GCA_050262755.1 Actinomycetota bacterium
CTCGGATGTGGGATAGAATCGATAGCTAAACGATTTTTCCATGTTCACATTCTAATGGCTAGGATGTGAAGTGTAAAGCCGTCCTTAAGGACGGGGTTTCAGACCCATTAGTTTCGATGAAACCAGGGGAGCAATTTAGCTTTAGTCTATTAAGTGGAAACTGACAAAAGTAGCGATTGCCCAATGGCAGGACTGGTTTCGATCGCTGGTCAGACTGCGGTTGGAGAGCGGCCAGCAGGTGCGCGGAGTACCCTTGCTTCTCTAGGGTAGGTGAAGGATGAAGCAAGGGCGGTCTTAAGGAGTTGATTCTATCAGGAATTAGCGCCGATACAATGTGAGCAAAACAGTCAATTAACCAAAACAGAAGTCATTCATCGCACTCAACGAGCGAGCTTGCAAGAGCGACTATTTTCTCATCCTTATTTTTCGGCTGATTTTGTATGACTAGGAAATTAGATACAAAAACAATCTTGGCTTGCTTTTGACAATATTAGGTTATTTTCTTTAAATTTCATAATGCCACAGCTCTTCTTCTTGCAGAATGATGCGGTGCTGGGAGAAGCGGTGAATTAAACCTTGTTGCTCAAACTTTTTGAACATTCGAGTAATGGTGACACGGGTAGTACCTAGGAGGTCTGCAAGGTCTTGATGGGTTAACCGGAGATCGATTAACTGTCCTTTTTCAACTTCGTGACCGAATCTAGTTGCCAGCCAACTTAATAACCGCAACAGCATTACATCAACTTTTTTGTAACCCCGAATTGCCATGAACTCTTCTCCTTGTTTAATGTTCAAGATCAGAGCATCGGTGATTTGAGGGAGGTTATGAGTTGGGATCGCGACCGCTTCGACTTTAGTGATGCACTCCATTTGATAAGGATTAATCTGCGATAAATTTTTCCCAATCACATTCCCAGGACCCCAGAATCCTAAGGTAATCGTGGTTCCATCTTCTAGCCAAGTTAAAGTCCGCACAGCTCCGATTTCAATTTGCCAGAGAGAATCTCCCCTTAAGGGTAATAGTGAGCGACGAGCGAATTGATGTCTAGTCATTTCAGAGGGACGAGCGGGGAGAAATGGAGAGACAGTCATAGGAGGTGATCCAACCATTAATTAAATAGAACAAAGGCACTTGAGCAATCAAGTGTGCCTCTCAAAATCAATAGAGGGAGACGAGGGGTAAAATTCTCTCGTCCCTAACTTTTACTAGGATAGAGTCAGCTTAGGGAACTCGCTCGCCATGCGATACGGGCGAGAAATTGATGTTTACTACTGTAAGTAGATAGGTTAACTGTAATTGAGAAAATTGTCAAATTCTAAAAACTACTTGATTTTTGGAAAACACCTGTGCAACAATACTATTTTTACTTGTATTTGCACAATTCCGAACAAAGCAGTTGGCTTCAAAACAGCTCGTGCTTCCTAAGCGCTCAGGTCAGGAAATCTTTAAAAAACTAAAAATTTGTCGGGAAACCGTATTATTTAGGATTTAAACTGAAAGATCATAGATCGAGAGGAATAGGGCGATGCGAATTGCGAAGGATATCACAGCATTGATCGGGCGGACTCCTTTAGTTCAGCTTAATAAAATTCCGCAAGCTGAGGGGTGCGTTGCACGGATTGTCGTGAAGTTAGAAGGCATGAACCCGGCCGCTTCTGTCAAAGACCGCATTGGCGCCAGTATGATCGAGGCAGCAGAAGCAGCGGGATTAATTGAACCAGGGAAAACTGTTTTAGTCGAACCAACTTCAGGCAATACAGGAATTGCGCTGGCAATGGTGGCAGCAGCGAAAGGCTACCATTTAATTTTAGCGATGCCAGATACAATGAGCTTAGAGCGGCGAGCGATGCTGAAAGCTTATGGGGCGGAATTGGTATTAACACCTGGATATGAGGGGATGAAAGGTGCGATCGCCCGCGCCACAGAAATTGCTGCCTCCACACCCAATACTTTTATGCCCCAACAGTTCCGCAACCCCGCCAACCCCAAAGTCCACCGGGAGACAACAGCGGAAGAAATCTGGGCTGATACCGACGGCGAGGTTGATTTCCTCATTGCAGGGGTGGGCACCGGCGGAACGATTACCGGTGTAGCAGAGGTCCTTAAACAGCGCAAACCTAGTTTTAAAGCGATCGCCGTCGAACCCACCAACAGTCCCGTCCTTTCCGGTGGTAAAGCGGGGCCTCACAAAATTCAAGGCATTGGTGCGGGGTTTGTGCCAGAGGTACTCCGCACGGATCTGATTGATGAAGTCATTACAGTTAATGATGATGATGCGATCGCCTTTAGCCGACGACTCGCCAGAGAAGAAGGTATCCTCTCAGGGATCTCCTCCGGTGCCGCCTTATCTGCCGCCATTCAAATTGGCAAACGCCCAGAAAATGCAGGTCGCCTGATCGTCATGGTGCAGCCTTCCTTCGGCGAACGTTACCTCAGCACCGTGTTGTTCAAAGAATTAGAAGCGCCTGGCGAAACAACTGAAAATCGAACCCTAGCAGTAGCCAATCAGGATAACTAATGCTGCTAACTTCCTGAGCGAGTCGGTTGATCGAAGCAGAGGGCTACTGGCGATGGGTGAAGTTAAGCTAAACTTTTCACCCCATCCTAGCTATTCCTAAAAATCCTCGACCTTGGCTTCATGCTTGATACACTAACTTCCAACTCACCATCACTAAAATAACGTAAATTACTAACCTCAAGGGGCGCTGAGGCGTAATTTTACAAAGCTTAGCGCCCACCAAAACCCCTGGTACGGACCCCAACCAAATCGGTATCACCAAGCTCCAATCCACAGTCCCTAAACTCAGGTGTCCGAGAGAAGTAAACAGTAATAAAATCGCCGCCTGGGCAATATCAGTCCCCACTAACTTCCGGGAATCAAGCTGGAAAAAAGCAATTAAAACTAACGCAAACATCGAACCAGAAGACACACTGGTAATACCGACAATGCAGCCTAAAATTGCTCCCACTGTCATGGCCGAGGCGCGGCCTGAATGAGTTTTTAAGTCAAACTTAGGAAGAGCAGGTGGCTTCAAGTTTGGCATCAGACTTTTCAAGAATAACTGGGCCAATGCCAACAGCGTCACCCAGAGAATCATGACTCCAACCAAGCGGAGCAAAACATGGTCAAGATTAAAATTCCCAGTCCGCTTCAGCAGGTGCAACATCCCCACCCCCGCCAATGAGCCAGGAACACTTCCCAGCGCCAGCCATTTAACCGCTGACACATCAAGTGTCTGCTGTCGCCAGTGCTTGACACCACCAATGACTTTCATCAAGGTAGCCGCTACGACATCAGAACTAACGGCAACGGAAGCTGGAACTTGAAACACAAAAATCAACATGGGGGTGAGGAGAGATGCTCCTCCAACTCCCGTTAAACCCACAATAATTCCCACGATAAAGCTGAGAGAGGAGAGGAAGAAGTAGTTCATAACTGCTGTCTGGAAACAGAGGATTACACTTAGGTCAAACTAGAATGGGCAAAACACAATCAAGGTGAACAGTCGCTTAGTAAGTGACAGTTTCGCTGCTGAAATTATGCTAAAAACGCACAAGAGTTCCTGCCACCAACAGCTTGAGCAACTGGATGGCGCTATCAATTAAATTCAAAAAATTTTTGAAGAGACGTTCTCCGCCTTACTGAGAGCGGCAATTTAATTGGGAAACGGCTGCGCCCTAAAAAAATTCAGTTTCAACTACCGAAAGATTTGATCCATTCCATTGACACGAAGGAAGTAAGATTCAAAGAATCTAAGGTGGGAAACAGGGAGCTAGGATCGAGAATCTTCAACTGAATCAAACCAAGAATCACGAGAGTATAGGCTGTGGAAGAAGCAACACCCATGAATAATTCTTTTTTGAGGCTGCGCTCTTTTGGCTGCTCCTGAAACACATCGATCGCTCCTACTTGCATTAACAGAATTCCTGCTAGATTGGAAATCCAGTAACCGACTAGCGTGCAGGGCAGTAGCAGATTAGGGGAAAACCAACTACAGATATATCCAAATAAATAAGCGATCGGCAGGTTGAAAAATAAGTCATTCCAGCAGGACAGGGGTGAGAGCAGATAGCCAATCACCAGCAGCACTCCACCTCTGAGTTTTTTGAGCCAGAAGCGTTTAAATCCCTTTTCCCCAGCTGGTAGGGGGGTTTGGAGCTGCTCGCTGGCAAGCTGGCCTTCTTCACTGACGTTGTTAGGGGTCTCCATATCTCAAATTCCGATCGACTTACCGTATTTTATTATGGCACTAAGCCAGTGTCTAGTCTACCTAGGGTTTGCTGAAGAAGGGAAAAAAGGGGGAAATGGGGGAAAGGGGGGAAATGGGGGAAATGGGGGAAAAAGAGAAGACAGACAAAAAGTACAAACCTTTGGCCCTTGGCTGCTGAGTCACCACTCAGGGCGATTTGCCCAGTCAGCCAGCGGTTCTCACTGCATCACCGACAGCATCCAATGACGTTTCCCCCTCTTCCCTGATCAGAAGCCTGGGTCCAAAACCCCGTCCCTTCAGGACGGCTTTTCTGGTTCTCGGATGTACTGCTTAAGAACTTCAATAGGCGCTCCTCCAACTGAACTAGCAAAGTAGCTGGGACTCCAAAGCGCCTCCTTTCCATCAGGTTTTGGGTATCCAGCTTTGCCATATCGACGGCTTGATACGCCTTTGAGCGCATTGACAATCTGAGAAACTGATAATTTAGTCGGAAACTCAATCAAGGTATGAATAGGGTCGGCCTCTCCCCTCTAATATTTGAAATCCCATTTTCTCGGCTACTTCTTTGAATGACTTTTCGATTAACCCCAAACTTTCTGCTGTAAATACTTGCCTCCTATACTGGGTGACGCAGACCAAGTGGAGTTTTAGGTCTGAAACGCTGTGACGTTCTCGGCGATATGAGGTTGTCATTTGCTGTAGAGTCAGTGAAAATACAAGAGCAGACCAATTCTAGCGGAAAGCATGAAAGCTAGGTATCGATACCGTTTCTACCCGACCGAGCAACAGCGACAAAACCTCGCTCAGTTGGTGCGTGCGTGTAGTGTGGAACGATGCTTTAGCCTTGAGTGAAGCTAGTAAGTATCCGGGTTACAACAGTTTGTCCAAAGCTCTCACTCTGTCCAAAAAAACAAAAGCGAGGCAATGGCTTAAGGATGTTTCATCTGTCCCTTTGCAGCAATCGCTTAAACAGTTAGACACTGCCTATAAAAACTATTTTGACTCGCTCGCGGGTAAAAGAAAAGGGAGGAAAATCGGTCAACCTCGGTTCAAAAAAAGAACAAATAGCCAGTCTGCAACCTTTGTAAGGTCTGGATTTTCTCTAAAGAACGGGGAAGTACATTTGGCAAAAATTGGTAATCTTAAACCAATTTGGTCAAGAGCATTGCCTGCTGTTCCCAGCTCTGTAACAGTTATCAAAGACTGTGCGAACCGCTATTTTTTGAGTTTTGTTGTAGAAATTAGACCTTGTCTAGTCGATGCCAAGAACCAAAGCATCGGGATTGACTTGGGCATCAAAACTTTTGCGGTTATGAGCAACGGCGAGAAAGTCCAAAGTCCAGATTACTCAAGGATTGACAAAAAGATTCGCAAGTTGCAGCGCCGGCTAGCACGTCAACAGAAGGGTTCAAAACGAAGAGAGATAACTAGACTTCGGATTGCTAAGCTACACAATCAAATCACCGAGGCTCGCCAAGACTTCTTGCATCAGCTATCAACCAAGATTGGGAACGAGAACCAAGTTATAATCTTAGAAGATTTAAACCTGTCTGGGATGGTAAAAAATCGGCGATTAGCCCGTGCCATTAGCTTACAAGGATGGAGAGAATTTAGAAATCTCTGTGAGGCTAAGTCTGAAAAACTAGGTAGAGACTTTCGAGTTATTGAACGATGGGAACCCACAAGTCAAGTTTGTTCCTGTTGTGGGTTCCGGTGGGGGAAGCTCGCTCTATCCATTCGTTCAGTGTTGTGTATAAATTGTGGTACACAACAAGATAGAGACGAAAACGCTGCAAAAAATCTAGAAAAAGTCGGGATGGGGCATCGCCACGACTCTAAACGGACGGGGAGCGACTCTCAGACTACTTCGGTAGCAGGTTGCTGTGAATCGTCAAGAATCCCCGCACCTTCAGGTCGGGGTTAATGTCAAGACTGCGTAGGGGCATAACTAACCAGTTGCAGTAACCGTTGTCGCAAAGTATCTAACCCCAAGCCTTGAGTTGCGGAGATGAAGACTGCGTGAGGATGTTCTTGGTAGGCTAGCGCTAAGGTATCGCTATCCACTCGATCAACTTTGTTAAAGGCAATTAAAGTGCTTCCTGGAATGGTCGGCATTTCTGCAAGCACTTCTTCGACTGAGTGGATGTGGCTGGCCCAGGCGGGGTTGCTGAGATCGACAACGTGAAGCAAAGCGTCTGCCTCTGTTACTTCTTCCAGAGTCGCTCGAAACGCATCCAAGAGCGCTGGAGGTAGTTCGTGAATGAACCCGACGGTGTCAGTGAGAAGGATAGTTTTTCGTTCCTGGGTTTGAGGATCGGAAATCACCAGCTTTCGGGTTGTGGGGTCGAGGGTGGCAAACAGTTGATCGGCGGTGAACACTTCAGCGTGAGTTAATACATTTAATAAGGTGGATTTCCCAGCATTGGTATAGCCAACTAAAGCGATCGAGGGGATTTCTTGCTGCTGTCGCTGTTGCCGTAGGCGAGAGCGGTGAGCTTGCAATTGGTTGACTTCCTGCTGGAGTTGGGCGATCCGGCGTTGAATGGCCCGTCGCTCGGTTTCTAACTTGGTTTCACCAGGGCCTCGCGTCCCAATCCCACCGCCTAATCTGGATAATGCTTGGCCCTGACCCCTTAAGTGGGGCAGCAGATATTCGAGTTGGGCGAGTTCAACCTGCAATTTACCCGCTTGGGATTGAGCGCGTTGGGCAAAAATATCGAGGATGACTTCTGTGCGATCGACCACTCGAAACCCAAGCTGACTTTCTAAGTTGCGGACTTGAGAGGCCGAGATATCTCGGTCAAAGACGATTAAATTCGCTCCGAGTTTGTGAGCTAAAAGGGCAATTTCTTCGATCTTGCCTTGACCAACCACGGTTTGAGGGTGAGGCTGCGACCGCTTCTGGCGTACTGTCTCCAATACGGTGCCACCAGCACTTTCTACCAAGCGAGCTAATTCTTCTAAACCGTTTTCAAACTGTTGGGGAGTGAGGTCATCCGTCATGAGGCAGACTAATAGCACTTTGTCGCGATCGGACGTGCTTTCTTCAAACTGAAACGCTCCATAGCCTGCGTCTGAAAATGCTCTCTCCCATTCGCTGATTAACTCATCAAAATCCTGTTCAGTAAGCTCTTTTAAATTGAGGGGGTCAGAAACAAGGTAAGGCGTTTCGAGACCGGGGACGAGGTGAGCGAGATAAGCGACTTTTACTGTCTGGTTAGCTGCTTTTTTAGAGCGATCGCTTCCATCTCCGGAAGGAATTAATACCACTAAAGCGTCTAAGCGTTGTCGGGCCAATGCGATCAGCGATGCTTCATCCACATTTTCTGATTTGAGTTGTGTCGTCACGCAACGAATACCACTCAACCGTTCCGCGCTGTGCCGAGGTAGTTCTTGGGGAGGAATTTGGGTTTGGCTGGGTGTACCCACTGCAACTCGGATCACTTGTCCGCGACGGTTAATATAGCTAGAAACTGGCTGATGAATATCTGTACTGATGGTGATGAGAGCTTGTGCAAATTCCGGCGAAATCGCGCGATCGTCTGGCTGTCGCTGCTCGTACAATCGCTGTAGCTGCTTGATTTGGCTTGATTTTAAACCTTGGATATTGCCGTAAATAGTCTCCATAAGGCTAACCACAGAACTGAGTTCGCAGGGGATTAATTTGATTTTTACGAATTCTTGATGATAATTTAATCTTCCTTGGGTACTAACTCCTCAGGTAAAGATCGGCTCCCTCCTACTTGAAGTGTTAGTCTCACAAGTTTGCTTAATAGCAAGCCCTAACTTGCGATAGATTTATGTCAGATCGACAACCATTATGCTCTTAAAAAGTTCAGAAAAAATCAGGATGACCATGAGCTTGTTTATTACCAAAATTTTCAGCAGTTTTCGTCAAGTAGCAATCAGCTTTTGTTTAGGAACCCTCTTGTTTTTCAGTCTGAGTTTGATTCCCTTGAGTCCGGAAGCGCAGGCATTGCCTCGAACCCAAACTCCAGAAGCATCTTCTCGAATTCCCACTCCTCAGGACCATTCCCAAATTACTGATACTAGAACTTCGGCTAATTCAGATAATGGTGAGGGGGGAATTGTTGATAATATCCGAGAAAAGCTGAATTTGGATCAGCCAATTGCACCCAGTACCAAAAAGTTTATCGAATCGGTGAAAGGCAAAACGGATGAGGTCACAACTCCGGCACGGGAAGCATTGGAAAACCAGACAGGTGCGAGTGGCAATCATCGCTAAATTTTAGCAGAAAATTCTTGAAATTACCTTTCATTCACCTCAAGGTTTTTGTGGGGTCGGCAAGATGCCTACCTCATTTTTTGCAGAAGACAGTCAGCAATAATTAAAGGCAATTTTATTGCTGGTAGTTGATTCGTTTGGATCTGTATAAAAGCAGTGAATAATTTTATCTAAAAGTATCAGTTAAAATCTTTTGATTTTTTTATTCAAACTTTTGAT
>JBLNEP010000184.1:0-6397 GCA_050262755.1 Actinomycetota bacterium
GGGTATAAACAGTAGAGACGATTTCATAGCCGACAACCCCTATTTCGAGATTATCTGCACGACTTCCCAAGGGAAATTGTTGAATTAAGTTAGCAAAATTGCCAATAACTGTGGCAATACCAAACGCTTGTTCTTCTTCAATTTCTCTGAAAGTTTGAGTCGCCCATATTTGCAATATCTGGGCAAGATTCAAATCTAATTTATCTAGGTTCTGCTTCAACAGAGGATAAACCACCGAGGGATTGCCGCCACTGTCGGAAATCGCTTGCAACAATCCCATTAAAAAATTCAAATACTCTTCCTCTGTCGCATTCCCTTTAGTTTCCCTACCTTCACCCCCAGAAGCGTTGAGATATTCCCCCACCTGTTGCGCCAGATTTCGCAGAAAACCCGCCTGATTCTCTTCCTGCAACTGTTGCGCCACCAGTTCGCACACTTGCACAAATCCCCCATCCACCAAATCGAAAGACTGGTTGAGAATTTGGTTTTCCTCGCCGCTGGGACAAGTGAGGAGTTGTTGAATTAAATTGAGATAAGCTTGGATGCGTTCTTCGTTCATGGCAGGGGAGACCAGGGACTTGAGTCTATTGTGGGCCGCTCAACCCGAAGCTATTAGGAACGGCTTTTGCAGCAACGATACTCTTAAACGATAAAACTTCTCGCATTTTATCACACTTTTTCTGAAGCTGCTGGACTCATTTCCTCTTGAGGTTCCTCTGCCACTCCCTATAAAATTTGCGATAAAAACTTGCGAGTCCGTTCTTCTTTGGCATTGCGAAAAAACTCCTCTGGGGTTGCTTCCTCCACAATTACCCCGCTATCCATAAACACAATTCTATCTGCAACTTCGCGGGCAAATCCAACTTCATGACTCACCACCACCATTGTCATTCCACTTTGAGCCAAACCCCGCATCACGTCCAAAACTTCTCGCACCATTTCTGGATCTAAAGCTGATGTTGGTTCATCAAATAACATCACTTTTGGCTGCATTGCCAGCGCTCTTGCAATCGCAACTCGCTGTTGCTGACCCCCAGAAAGTTGACCCGGATATTTCTTGGCTTGTTCTAAAATCCCCACTCGTTCTAACAGTTGCATCGCCACTTCTTCCGCCTGCTTTTTCGGCTTCCGTCGCACCCAGACCGGTGCAAGCGTGAGATTTTGTAAGACTGATAAATGAGGAAATAAATTAAATTGTTGAAAGACCATCCCCACTTCTCGACGAATCGCCTCAATATTCCTTAAGTCATGGGATAGTTCAATGCCATCAATCGTAATTTTACCCCGCTGGTATTCTTCCAAAGCATTAAAGGTGCGGATAAAAGTTGATTTTCCGGAACCAGAAGGGCCCATAATCACCACCACTTCCCCTTGATTCACCGTCAAGCTAATGCCACGTAAGACGTGAAATTGTCCATACCACTTATGCACTTCTTCCGCTACAATCATTGCTTGCGGAAGGGAGGGGTCAGGAGTCCTAGGTGAGGGCTGATTTTTTTGACTTAATTCACTATCCATTTTTGTACTACCTTTGACCAATGCCTAAGTTTTTTTCTAACTGGCGACTTGCCAATGACATTGAGTAACAAAATACCCAATAAATCAGACCGATGAACACATACACCTCAGCATACCTGCCTAAATACTGGGGATTGGCTAAAATTGTGCGGGCAATTCCCACTAACTCTAAGATGCCAAATAACGCCAGGAGAGAGGTATCTTTCAAGAGGCCAATAAATTGACCCACAATGGCCGGAATCACGGCTCGCAATGCTTGAGGCAGTACAATGAATAAGATAACCAAGGGGGTATTGAGACCAAGCGATCGCGCCGCTTCTACCTGGCCACGAGGCACCGCTTGCAACCCACCCCGCACATTTTCTGCTAAGTAAGCAGCGCTAAATAACGTTAAGGCAGCAATTGCCCTCACTAATCGATCCAACTTGGGAGTTCCCGGCGGGAGGAAAAATTGCAGCATGACTTGCCCTAAAAACAGAATACCAATTAATGGCAAACCCCGCACAATTTCAATATAAAGAATTGAAAAAATTCTCACAACCAGCAAACTGCTTTGCCGTCCAAGCGCCAACAAAACTCCGAGGGGAAATGACAACACAATACTAATCACTGCTGTCAACAAAGTTAGCATTAAACCGCCCCAGTCATTGGTGGAGACTTCAGCTAAACCCAATCCTCCTTGAATCAACCACAAAACCACGGGAAAAGAGAGGAGCCAAATCAGAGGAATCCAACGAATCAATTGAGCAGTTATTTGCCGTCCTACCCAATAGCTCGCAACGGTAATCCCAATAATTCCTAATAGCCAGAGGCGCGAGTTCAGCTCAATTGGAAAAAGGATTAAACCTGCGATTCCCGCTCCTAAAATAATCCTTAACGGACGATGCCAAAAGCGTTGTTGCTGCTGAAGGTTTCCCCAAGTCAAACCACTCAACAAGGCAACAATTCCGAAGACAATCCATAACCGCCAGTATAAATCACGGGGATATCGTCCGGCAAAAAAGAGGGGCCAGTTTGCTGCTAAAACTCGCCATTGAGCTTTCGTTGTCACCCAAATTCCAACTGCTTTAATTGCTTGAAAAATAACAACTAAGCAAACAACCGTAAGCAGGCTGTTGTACCAGGTATTCAATAAATTTTTCTGAGTCCAATTCCAGGGAGTTGGTAACTCGCTGGTTGGCGGAGGTAATGGTTTCATTATGGGTCAGGGGATGGGGAATGAGTTCGTGACTAAAGTGATAATCGCTTATCTATCTTTGAATTGAAGGCTCTGATTATACAAATTCATCACCAGGGAAATTATCAAACTAAGGGTGAGGTAGGCGATCATGAGTAATAACATCACTTCTACGGCCCGACCGGTTTGATTGAAGGTAGTTGAGGCCACAAAATAAATGTCAGGATAGCCGATCGCGATCGCTAAACTAGAATTCTTCGCTAAATTCAAGTATTGACTCGTCAACGGTGGTACAATTACCCGCATCGCTTGGGGCAAAATCACCAACCGCATCAGCGCCACCGGTTTGAGTCCTAACGCTTTCCCCGCTTCCCATTGTCCTTTGGGGACAGACTGAATCCCCGATCGCACAATTTCCGCAATAAAACTGGCGGTATAGAGGCTAATTCCCGTCAGCAGCGTTGAAAATTCAGGGGATAATTTTAACCCCCCTTCCAGTTGCAAATTGGCTGTTAGGTGAGGCACCACCAAGCTAAACGGTGCCGTGCGAGTGATGATTCCAGCTAGGATCGTAGAAATTACAACCGCACCTCCGGCCCATCGCCATTGCTTCCCCGCAGTTCCCTGTTCTAACATAAGCTGGGTCCGCCATCGCCACAGCCAAACCGCAGATACCAAACCAAAGGCCAGCATGATTAACCAAATGCCTGTCTGAGAATTCATCGCCAACCAAGGAATCGCAATCCCCCGATTAGTAAAGTAAAAGGGCCCGGAAAGTGACGGGTTATTTTCCAGCTTTGGCAGCGCAATAAACACGGCAAAATACCAGAAAAATAATTGTAGAAGCAGCGGTGTATTTCGCAAGACTTCCACATACACCATGGCTAAATTCCGGACTAACCAATTATCAGAGAGGCGAGCAATTCCGACCGTAAACCCGACAAGAGAGGCGAGAATAATGCCAAGTCCCATCACTCGCAATGAGTTGATTAAACCCACTAGCAACGCCTGAGTGTAGGTATCAGCCGGACTGTAAGAAATTACACTCTCGCCGATATCAAAGGATGCTTGGGACCCGAGGAAATCAAAGCCGAATTTGATGCCAAGTTCGCGCAAATTCGTCGTGAGGTTATCCCCAATCACAGCGATCGAAGTGACGACTAAGACCACTGCGATCGCCTGACCCGCAATTTTCCAGAAACGGTCGTCTCGCAAGAGTTTCGGTAAATCTTTCCAGTTAGGGAATCTTAGCGACTGTCGCGGCTGAGGTTCTGTCTTCATAGCTAGACTTTCTCCTAGAATTCTGAGAAACCCGGTTTCTCGATGAAACCGGGTTTCTAACAAATCCACGCTCGATCAAGTTGAACTTAGCGGAATGGAGGCGGGTAGAGCAAGCCACCATCTTTCCAAAGTCTATTTAATCCCCGGTCTAATTTTAGTGCTGTCTTCGGGCCGAGGTTACGGTCGTAAATTTCGCCGTAGTTACCAACTTTTTTAATGATACGGTATCCAAAGTCTGGGCTGAGACCCAAACCTTTGCCTAAATCCCCTTCTTTCCCTAATAATCGCTTCACATTGGGATCGGTGGTGGTGGTTGCGATTTGATCGATGTTTCCGGAGTTGAGACTTAACTCTTCGGCTTCCATCGTTGCGTATACGATCCACCGAACAGCACTGGCCCACTTGGAGTCTCTGTTGTTGACTGCGGGGGCCAAGGGTTCTTTGGAAATGACATCGGGTAGGAGGATGTTGTCGTCAGCTTGCGGTAGGGTGATGCGTTTAGACACCAATTGAGAGCGATCGGTTGTGACTCCTTGGCATCGGCCTTCTTGATAGGCGGCGAAGGTGGCGTTGACATCTTCAAAGACGACCGGGGTGTATTTGACGCTGAGTTTCCGCATTTGATCGGCTAAATTCTGTTCGTTCGTCGTCCCAGTCTGAACGCAGACTGACTTCCCCTCAAAGTCTTTAAAGGTTTTGATGCCGCTATTTTTTTTCACCATCATGCCCTGACCGTCATAAAATACGACGGGAGCAAAATCTAGCCCCAGGCTGCTGTCACGGGAAAGGGTCCAGGTGGTGTTGCGACTGAGAACATCGATTTCTCCGGACTGCAAGGCCGTAAATCGCTCTTTAGCATTGAGGTTGCGGTACTCGACTTTTTCGGGGTCGTCAAACAAGGCGGTGGCGATCGCACGGCAAATGTCTACATCGAGGCCTGAGTATTTCCCCTTTTCATCGACAAAGCTAAATCCTGGTAATTGACCGCTGACCCCACAGATGAGCTTGCCACGGCTAACAATGGTATCTAATCGACTTTGACTTTGCGGGTTCCCAGCCGTATTAGTTGCCTGTCCTGTTTGTCCCGTCTGTCCTGACCGGCTACTACAAGCCGTCAGAGGCGAAACCCATAGCACCGTTGCCAGTAGCAGAGAACCCCACTTACGCATAGATTCAGTTCCTTAGTGTCAAATTTACAGAACTGCTGGCTGTTTGCATCAGCGCAGCGATGAAGCTGCTATCTAGTGTATAGCGGTGTGGGAATTGCTAAGTTAACGGTTCTGCTCCCAGGCGTTCTTGGGCGAGGTCGCGAATGAGAGACAGCCGCGACTGAATGTATTGATTGAGCTGATCGGCTTCACTGCCATTGAGCGATGAGTTCATCTTGAGTTGCTTGAGTAACCACTGTACCAACGTGGCATCATCAAGGGTGACTAGCAGTGTCGCCTGAGTGGTTTCGATCAATGACCAGAGCTGACGTAGTAGAGTGGGAGTCATACAACCTCCTTGAGCGTGAATGCCCATCCAAGGAACCTGGGATGGGAAGAAGCTGGTCTTCTTGTCTTCAGCCGGTATACCAACAGAGCCCATTGGCTCACCGGCTTAATGATTATTTTATCTTTCCACCATAGCTGAATATCTTAATACCAGAACCTCTAACACACAAGATGTCATAAGAGTTACAAATTATTTAATGTTTAGATATATATCTTGATAAAAAAATAATTTTTCTTTACAAAGTCTAGACAACAGCAGATTTCCATTGTTAGGCTGAGTGATTTGCTCAGCGAGATTTTAGCATTTGCTGCTCGATGTGCAACAAATCCCTGGCTGTCTGGGGAAGAGGAAGCGAATAAGGCAAGTGAGGATGTATTACCTCTGTTTCGGTAATTGAGATGAAATCATCCCCAGTGAGTAGGGCTAATTTCCGTTGCGAATGCTAGGGGAATCTCCGACTGTGAGACAGTGAGCGATCGCCGATCTCGTTCCTATTTTAATTTTTGTAACTGCCCTGAGACTACGGAGACTTTTTGAACATTAGTTTAGCAGCAACCCCAGAAATTACCGAGAAAATACGGAGTCTTGCC
Source organism: Actinomycetota bacterium (assembly GCA_050262755.1). GTDB lineage: Bacteria > Cyanobacteriota > Cyanobacteriia > Cyanobacteriales > Microcoleaceae > JBLNEP01. Next base: position 6,064 of record JBLNEP010000184.1, read on the forward strand.
TGTATTAACTACCGGGAAAGCACTGAGAGCGATCGCTCAAACTCCGGAATTGAGATGAACCACTTCTTGAGAGTCAACGCGGTTTCAACTTTTCAACCCAGATGCTGCACCCTTGACGATCATCCTCGGTTTTCTGAGAATTATATTGAGGAATATCGCCAGCGCGTGGAGGGGACGGTGTTGGAAATTGTCGAGACTCACCCCACTATTGCCACTATTGGCAATGGGGAAGCGGTGACGGATTGGCAACGGGTGGTGTTGGAGCTTACACTAGCGTAAGAACTGCGTGGGGAAAATTTGCAGTTAACCGAGTCGAATTTTCGCAAGGCGTAAT
>JBLNEP010000185.1:0-27564 GCA_050262755.1 Actinomycetota bacterium
GAAATTGAAGCGACTTTAAACCAACACCCGCAAGTCAAAGCATCTGTTGTCACGGCTTTTGGAAAAAATCACAGTCAAAAGCGGTTAGTTGCCTATATTGTCCCGCAACCCAATGCCACTCCTGCAATTTGTGAATTGCAGCAATTCTTGCTAGAAAAGCTGCCCGATTATCTCGTGCCGTCTACCTTTATGATACTGGAGGCGCTGCCGCTCTCGGCCAACGGCAAAGTTAACAGAAAAGCTCTGCCTGAACCTGATACAGTGGTTCCCCAGGAAAAGACGTTCGTCGCGCCACAAAACCCGATAGAGGAAATGTTGGCGAGAAGTTGCTGTGAAGTTCTCGGTCTGGAAACAGTTAACCTCTCTGATAACTTTTTTGAACTCGGAGGGAATTCCCTCCTGGCGATTCAATTAACAGCAAAAGTGAGAGAAGATAGCCAGCTAGAATTGCAACTTTGCGACATTTTTGCAGGGCTAACCCTCGCTGCCCTTGCGGAAAAGCTTTCTGAAACTAAAAGCCATAATGCGGTCCTTGCAGAACCTGCGATCGCACCCGTTTCGCGCTCCACCTACCGCATAAAACTGTCCTCTTTGCGCTAACCAATTCCCAATTACCTCATCCCAATTTCATGACGATACATTTTTCTGAAAAACCTCCCACAGAGACTCGCGATTCTGCCGATGCTTGCGAAGAAGAAGTGTTTGCCTTTCCCACTGCTTTCGCCCAGCAAAGGCTCTGGTTTATGGACCAATTTGAACCGGGAAACCCTTTTTATAACCTTCCAGCAGCCGTATCGCTGAAAGGCAAGCTAAACGTAGCAGTGCTAGAGCAAAGTTTGCAGGAAATTGTGCGCCGTCACGAAGCTTTGCGAACGACATTTGCCACTGTAGACGGTCAACCCGTGCAGGTAGTCCGTCAGGATTTAAAGTTAAAGCTGCAAGTTTTAAACCTGCAAAAATTGCCGGATACTGAGCGAGAAGCAGAAGTCAAAAAACTGGCAGTAAAAGAAGCGAGCCAACCTTTTGACCTCACCCAATGGCCGTTGCTGCGAGTGACTCTGCTACAGTTAAAGGTTGAGGAATCTATCTTGTTGCTAACCCTGCACCACATTATTTTTGATGGCTGGTCGGTCGGAGTTTTCCTGCAAGAATTAGCAGCCCTTTACCAAGCCTTTTTTACCGAAAAACCGTCCCCACTTCCCGAACTCCCCATCCAGTACGCCGACTTTGCAATTTGGCAGCGAGAATGGCTGGCAGGAGAGCGTTTGCAAACTCAACTTAACTACTGGAAAAAGCAGCTCAGCGACGCTCCCCCCTTGCTAGAATTACCAGCCGATCGCCCGCGCCCCCCCGTGCAAACTTATCGAGGTTCAAAAGCATCATTTCTGATCCCCAAAACGCTAACTGAAGCGTTAAAAAATCTCAGTCGCCAGGAAAATACCACCCTATTTATGGCGCTGCTAGCAGCCTTTAAAACACTGCTCTATCGCTATACAGGACAAACAGACATTCTCGTTGGTTCTCCCATCGCCAATCGCAACCGTGCAGAAATTCAAGGGCTAATTGGATTTTTTGTCAATACTTTAGTATTGCGGACTAATGTGTCAGGAAATCCAACCTTTCGGCAATTACTCCTCCGGATTCGAGAAGTGAGTTTAGAAGCTTATGCTTACCAAGATTTACCCTTTGAAAAATTAGTTGAAGAGTTACAGCCCCAGCGACATTTAAGCTACAATCCGCTATTTCAAGTTGCTTTCTCCTTGCAACCTGCACCTGTTAATTCTGAATTAATGCCCGGACTCAATCTCGCACTTTTAGAGATTGAAAATCAGACAGCAAAAGTTGACTTAACGCTGCATTTAGAAGAAAAACAGGAAGAAATTAGCGGTCAATTTGAATACAGCACTGATTTATTTGATTCATCTACGATTAGGCGGATGTCGCGGCATTTAATCACTTTACTAGAAGGCATAGCTGCCAACCCAGACCAGCCGATTGAAGAGCTGCAACTGCTAGGAAAAAAAGAGCGACATCAGTTATTAGTAGAGTGGAATAAAATCCAAATCAACAATCCGAGCGATCGCTGCCTTCATCAATTATTTGAAGCGCAGGTCGAGCGAACTCCCGATGCAGTTGCCGTTGTATTTGAAGACCAAAAACTCACCTACCGCGAACTGAATCAACGAGCCAATCAACTCGCGCATTACCTGCAACAACTTGGCGTCAAACCAGAAGTTTTGGTAGGAATTTGCGTCGAGCGATCGCTCGAGATTCCGATCGGCATCCTCGGCATTCTCAAAGCAGGAGGCGCTTACGTTCCCCTCGATCCCGCCTATCCCCAGGAACGCCTCGCGTTTATCCTCAAAGACGCACAGGTAAAGGTGCTGCTAACTGAGGAAAAATTATTAGCCAATCTTCCTAAAGAAAGTGCAAAAATTGTTTATCTTGATGCAGATAAAAATGCCTTTTCCCAACAAAGTCCAGAAAATCTCGCCAGCGACGCCACTGCTGAAAAACTCGCCTATATCATTTACACTTCTGGTTCAACTGGCATCCCCAAAGGCGTTTTAGTAACTCACTTAAACGTCGTCCGCTTGTTTGCCACCACCCAGTCTTTGTACAACTTCAACGAGCAAGATGTGTGGACGCTGTTTCACTCTTATGCCTTTGATTTCTCAGTCTGGGAAATCTGGGGCGCTTTACTCTACGGCGGACGACTCGCGGTCGTACCTTATTCAGTCAGTCGCTCGCCAGAAGATTTTTACCGCTTGCTGTGCCAAGAAAAAGTTACAGTTCTCAACCAAACTCCTTCTGCCTTTTATCAATTAATTAAGGCAGAAGAATCTATGGGAATGAGCCAAGATTTAAGCCTGCGCTTAGTCATTTTTGGCGGGGAAGCTTTAGACTTGCAAAGCTTAAAACCTTGGTTCGAGCAGCACGGCGATGAACATCCCCAACTCGTTAATATGTATGGCATTACAGAAACAACCGTTCACGTTACTTATCGACCGCTGACTACCGCTGATTTAGGTCAAAATGCCAGCCTGATTGGCCGTCCCCTTCCTGACTTGCAAGTTTACCTGCTCGATCGCAACTACCAACCCGTTCCGATTGGTATTCCAGGGGAAATTTATGTGGGCGGCGCTGGCGTGGCGCGGGGCTATCTCAACCGCCCAGAATTAACAGCTCAGCGGTTTATTCCGCACCCATTTAATCATAGTTTGAAAGCGCGGCTGTATAAGTCAGGAGACTTAGCTCGCTACCGGCCGAATGGCGAACTTGAATACTTAGGGCGAATTGACAGCCAAGTAAAAGTGCGTGGTTTCCGCATCGAATTAGGCGAAATTGAAGCAGCGCTAGGGCAGCATTCCAAAGTTGCACAGGCTGTAGTGATGGTGCGGGAAGATGTACCGAGCGATAAGCGTTTGGTCGCTTATATCGTTCCTCACTTAGCAGCACAAAATCTGCACTCAACCCTGATTCAAGAATTGCGCTGCTTTCTCCAAGAAAAGTTACCCGAATACATGGTACCTGCTGCTTTCGTGGCGCTAGAATCACTCCCTTTAACAAACAATGGCAAAATCGACCGCAAAGCACTGCCCGCACCGGAGCGCGATCGCCCAGAATTGCGAGAAACATGGGTCGCGCCAAGGACGCCAGCCGAGCAAGTTTTAGCAGAAATTTGGGCGCAGGTTCTTGGTTTAGAGCAGGTTGGCGTTGATGACAATTTCTTTGAATTGGGCGGCGATTCCATCCTCAGCATTCAAGTGATTTCTCAAGCCAATCGCGCGGGGTTGCGGCTAACTCCCAAACAACTGTTTCAACACCAAACGATTGCCCAATTAGTCGCTGTGGCGGATACAGCTCTGGTAAATTTAACCGAACCAGAAGTGATTGCAGGCGAAGTTTCGCTGACGCCGATTCAGCACTGGTTTTTTGAACAAAATGTATCCGAACTACACCACTGGAATCAGGCAGCTCTGTTAGAATTGCGACAGCCCCTAGAGCCGACATTAATTGAGCAAGTTTTGCAAGCATTGCTCGAGCACCACGACGCGCTACGGCTGCGTTTTCTGCGAGGAGAATCTGGCTGGCAGCAGGAGATTGCTAAGCCAGAAGAAGTTGCTCTGTTTAGCTCTATTGATTTGTCGTCGCTGCCTCCAGAAGAGCGAGAAACTGCTTTTCAAACTGCTGCCGCTCAGTTGCAAGCCAGTTTGAATTTGTCAGAGGGACCCTTACTTCGCGCTGCTCTCTTTAATTTAGGTAAATCTCAGCCAAATCGCTTATTATTAGCCATTCATCACTTAGTCGTTGATGCAGTTTCCTGGCGAGTTTTAATCGAGGATTTTCAGACAGCTTACGGACAGCTTCGTCGCAGCGAAACAGTTGCGCTCCCGCCCAAAACTACCTCCTTTAAGCAGTGGGCAGAACGCTTGCACGAGTGGGCGCGATCGCCCGAATTGCAGGCAGAGTTGGATTACTGGCTCGCCCTCTCTCGCCAACCCATTTCTCGCTTACCAGTTGATTATCCCAATGCAGCGAATAGAGTTGCATCGGAGAAGATAGTATCGGTTGCCTTGAGTGCCGAAGAAACAAAAACGCTCCTGCAAGAAGTACCAGCCGCGTACCGCACGCAAATTAACGATGTCTTGCTAACTGCTTTAGGGCAAGCATTCGAGCGCTGGACGGGAAATAATACGCTTTTACTTGACTTAGAAGGTCACGGTCGTGAAGATATTTTTGAGGGGGTCAATTTATCGCGAACGGTCGGCTGGTTCACAGCAGTTTTTCCGGTGCTGTTAAAATTAGAAAAAGCTGCCGATCTAGGAGCAACGATCAAATCAGTGAAAGAGCTGTTGCGTAGCGTTCCTAATCGCGGTCTTGGCTGGGGCGTCCTGCGATACTTGAACGAAAATACTGCTGAAAAGTTACTTCATTTTCCGCAAGCAGAGGTAAGCTTTAATTATCTCGGACAGTTTGACCCGCTACTTTCAGAATCTCCTCTATTCAGGCTGTCCTCAGAGCCGCTCGGTCCCATTCGCAGCTTGCTTGGAAATCGTCGCTACCTACTAGAAATTAACGGATTTATTACTAGTGGTAAGCTGCAATTAGATTGGACCTACAGCACCCATATTCACCGACAAGAAACCATTGAAAATTTAGCAACGAGCTTTATAGAGTTGCTGCGACCGCTCATTCAACACTGCCAATCCCCCGACGCTGGCGGCTGCACTCCTTCTGACTTTGCCGAGTTTAAATGGAGCCAGTGGAGCCAGGACGATTTAGACAACATTACTGCAATTTTGGGAGAGTTGTAATATGGCAAAAGCCAATCTCGAAGATTTCTATCCCCTCTCACCCGCACAGCAGGGCATCCTCTTTCATTCCATTTACCAGCTAGAAGCAGGCGTCTATTTCGGGCAACTGCTGTGCGTATTGCGCGGTTCTCTCAATGTTTTAGCATTTAGGAACAGTTGGCAAAAAATTGTCGAAAGACATCCCATTTTGCGGACTTCTTTCACCTGGAAAAATTTGAAAGAACCCGTGCAAGCAGTACACAAAAAAGCTGCACTATCTTGGCAGCAAATGGACTGGCGCTCGCTCTCAGCTACCGCACGAAAACAGCAGCTAGAAACGTTCCTCAAAGCTGACCGAAAACAGGGCTTTAAATTAAGCTCAGCTCCTTTAATTCGCGTTGCAATAGCGCAGTTAGAAGCAGATGCTTTTCAGTTCATTTTCAGCCACCACCATTTAGTGTTAGATGGGTGGTCGCTGGGCATTATTCTCAATGAAGTTTTTGCCTTTTACCAAGCCTTCTGCAAAGGTGAAGAATTGCCCCTAAAACGCCCTCGTCCTTATCGGGATTACATCGCTTGGCTGCACCAGCAAGATTTATCGGTGGCTGAGTCTTTTTGGCGAAAAACTCTCAAAGGTTTTACAGCTCCCACTACAATTGCACGGGGCAGTTTTGTGACAGACAAGGGTTTAGAAAGCAGTGGCGAACAGCCAATCCTATTATCTACAACATCCACCGCAGCCCTGCAATCATTAGCCAAGCAGCATCAGCTCACATTAAATACCCTCGTACAGGCAGCTTGGGCGCTACTTTTGAGCCGATATAGTAGCGAAGAAGATATCATTTTTGGTACAGTTGTCTCCGGGCGACCGCCAGATTTAATCGGCGCTGAATCAGTAGTAGGGCTATTTGTCAATCCTCTACCAGTGCGCGTAAAAATTCGCCCACAAGATGCTCTTCTATCTTGGCTGAAAGAATTCCAAGCGCAACAAGTTGAGGCGCGACAGTACGAGTACAGCCCCCTCGTTAAAGTGCAGGGGTGGAGTGAAGTTCCTCGGAATTTGCCCTTATTTGAAAGCCTGGTTGTGTTTGAAAATTATCCTTCAAATGCTGATTTGCAGGAGGGGATGAGCAACTTAAAAGTAGAGGAAATTTGTTCGATTGAAACCACGAATTATCCTCTCACTCTAATGGCAGTGCCGGGTGCAGAATTAACGCTGAAACTGATGTTCGATCGCAGCCACTTCGACGACAGCACAATCGCACGGATGCTCGGCCACTTGCAAATTTTACTGGAGGGAATGGCTGCTAATCCCCAGGGAAAACTTTCAGAATTGCCCCTATTGAGCGCTGCCGAACAGCAGCAATTGCTCGTAGAGTGGAACGATACCCAAACCGATTACCCTAAAAATGCCTCAATTCACGAACTCTTTGAAGCGCAGGCAGAGCGAATCCCAAATGCCGTGGCTGCTATCTGCGAAAATCAACCATTGACTTACCGCGACTTGAACGCCAAAGCCAACCAAATCGCGCATTACTTGCAATCTTTGGGCGCAGGGCTCGAAGTTTTGGTAGGAATTTGCTTAAACCGCTCGCTAGAAACATTAACAGCAATTTTAGGCATTCTCAAAGCCGGTGCCGCCTACGTTCCTCTCGACCCCGCCTATCCCCAGGAACGTCTCGCCTTCATGCTAGCGGATGCAAAATTCCCGCTACTTTTAACTGAGAGCAAGCTGAAAGAAACCCTTCCCAAACATGAGGCTAAAGTAGTCTGCCTTGATGCCGAATGGGAGGAAATTTCTCGGCAGAAAGACGATAACCCTACCGTTAAAGTAGCAGCGGATAGCCTCGCTTACGTCCTCTATACCTCTGGCTCAACTGGTACTCCCAAAGGTGTCCTCGGCACTCACCGAGGCGCAGTCAATCGCTGTTTCTGGAACCCCTACCCTTTTACTCAGGAAGATATTTGTTGCCAAAAAACCTCTGTGAATTTTGTCGATTCAGTCTGGGAAATGTTTGCTCCGTTGCTGCACGGAGTGCCAACCGTTATTATTCCCAATCGAGCCGTCAAAGATATTGACCAATTCGTTCAAACCTTATCAAAGCAAAAGGTCACGCGGTTGGTACTGGTGCCTTCTCTACTGCGTAGCCTCTTAGATTCATTCCCGGATTTAGCTCGACGATTGCCTCAATTAAAATATTGGATTTGTAGCGGAGAAACGTTGGTAGCGAAACTTTGCCAGCAATTTCGAGAGCAGATGCCACAGCGGGTGTTAATCAATCTTTATGGCTCCTCGGAAGTCGCTGCGGACGTGACGTGGTACGATGCAACTCAGCCTTCTGAGAAAGTACCCATCGGCCGCCCGATTGCCAACGCGCAAATTTACCTACTCGATCGCAATTTGCAACTGGTTCCAGTCGGAATTCCCGGCGAGATTTATGTCAGTGGCGACGGATTAGCGAGCGGCTACTTAAACCGCCCCGAATTAACCGCTGAGAAATTCATTCCTAACCCATTTTGGCAGGAAGAATTAAATTGTTTAGGGACTTTGCCTCACAAAATTTTGTACAAAACAGGTGATATTGGCTGCTACCTGCCAGATGGTAATATAGAATTCATCGGGCGTGCCGATCGTCAAGTAAAAATTCGTGGTTTCCGCATCGAGCTAGGAGAAATAGAGGCAGCACTTTCTCAACATCATGCTGTGTCCGAAGCTGCTGTTTTACTCCCAGAAAATGAAGCTAATACTCAGCGCCTAATTGCTTACCTAGTCCCTCAGTCCGAGTCCCAATCTCAGCAATCGGAATTCATTGCCGAATTGCGTGCGTTCTTGAAGCACAAACTTCCCGATTACATGATGCCTTCCACTTTTGTGGTATTAGATGCACTGCCACTAACGCCCAACGGAAAAATTGACCGTCTCGCCTTGCCTGAAATCGGCGATCGCGCCTTTGAGGAAACAGCCTTCATCGAGCCACAAACGCCTATACAGCAAGAACTAGCTGAGATTTGGACTGATGTTTTAAAGCTAGAAAAAGTAGGGATTCATCAAAACTTTTTCAACCTCGGCGGTCACTCTTTGATGGCAGCGCAGTTAATATCGCGAGTCCGTTCGCACTTTGGGGTAGAGTTAGCGTTGTGCGATTTTTTTGCTGCTCCTAATATTCAGAATTTAGCTGAACTGATAGAGGAAGCAATTCTAGCGAACGCTGATTCCAATCGGATAGATGAACTGCTCGACCGCTTAGAAAAAATTGGCGTATAAGCAGCACAAGCTTTGATAGGAAATGAGCCAACATCGCGGTTGTAATATTCGCTAAAGCAGCCTTTATCCTTTGCCACTGTCGGTGAAGGATGGAGGGGAACAAGCCCACTCAAAAGGATAGGTGCGGGATGAGTGAACTAAAAATAAAAGCCAAAAGCTTGCCAGAGGAAATTCAGGTATTAAAAGCCGTGCCAAACCGACTTCAAAAACAGGTGATCGAGCTATTCAGTGCCTCGGAGACCTCATTTTTAGCCGAGCAAGAAATAGAAGCGCGAGTTTCTGCTTTCGTGCAAGACTTTTTGCAGGCAAAAACCGCTAGTACAGAGGTTGACTTAGAGTTAATTCTCCAGGCGTTTCAGGAAACAAAGATTCCCACCGTTCCTGCGGATATTGGGAATTATATAAATGATTTGTCTGAAACCCTGGTTGCTCATTCCATTCGCACCTCTTCTCCCCGATATATCGGTCACATGACAAGCGCACTTCCCTATTTTGTGCGCCCAATGGGGAAGCTTTTGACTGCCCTAAATCAAAATTCAGTCAAGATGGAAACAGCTAAAGTTTTAAGCCCCTGCGAACGGCAAACTTTAGCAATGATGCACCGATTAATTTACGATTTTCCTGAGGATTTCTACGCTCAGCACGTTCAAAACAGCGATAGCACGCTCGGTATCATGGTAACAGGTGGCACCCTCGCTAATATTACAGCGCTATGGTGCGCTCGCAACGTTTCTTTAGGGCCAAAAAATCACTTTAGTGGCATTGAAAAAGAAGGTTTGTACGCAGCTTTAGAGTTTTACGGATACAAGGGAGTGGTTATTATTGGCTCTAGTGCCATGCACTATTCTTTTGAGAAGGCTGCTGGTTTATTAGGGATTGGCGATCGCCATCTCATAAAAGTCCCCACCGATCGCGATCGCCGCTTGGATGTGGCGGCGCTGCGCCAAACGGTTGCCGAATGTCGCGGTCGCAACCTACACATTCTGGCAATTGTCGGTATTGCTGGCAGCACCGATTCTGGAAGTATCGATCCGCTTCCCGAAATAGGCGCGATCGCGCAAGAAGCCAACGCTCACTTTCACGTTGATGCAGCTTGGGGCGGGCCCGTGCTTTTTTCCGAACAATACCGGCACAAATTAGCAGGGATTGAACTAGCCGATTCTGTCACCATCGATGGGCACAAACAAATGTATTTGCCAATGGGAATTGGTATGGTGTTTTTCCGCAATCCCCAAACCGCTAAAGTCATTGAAAAACACGCACCCTACACGGTGCGAAAAGACTCCATTGATTTAGGCAAGCGCTCTCTCGAAGGTTCGCGACCGGGTGCGAGTTTATTCTTGCAGGCGGCATTGAATCTCATCGGTCATCAAGGCTATGAGTTCTTGATAGATGCAGGCATCCATAAAGCGCAATATTTAGCAAAGCTGATTCGAGAAAGCCCAGAATTTGAATTGCTGCTAGAGCCAGAAATCAATATTCTTTTATATCGTTATCTTCCGGAGCAATTCCAACAGAAAGCGGCTCAAAAACAACTGACAGAAGCAGACAACTACTTCATCAATCAATTTAACGAGCGCCTCCAGGACGCCCAGTACCGCGCTGGTCGCACCTTCGTATCGCGGACAACCGTGCAAAACACTTGTGATGGCAAAATGATTCCCATTGTGGCTCTGCGAGTTGTCCTTGCCAACCCTCTCACTACTGAAGCAGATATCAACGTTGTTTTAAACGACCAGCTACAAATAGCAGCCAAGCTGGCATTAGCGCTCGTCAATAGCCAGGAGGAGGTGAATCCTCATGCCTGCTAATCGTTCAGAGCGGCTGAAAAACCTCTCGCCTGAGAAGCGAGCGCTCCTCCTGAAAGCCTTGAGAAAAGAGGCAGTAGCAGCTGAGAAATCTCAAGGCATTCCCAGGCGATCGCAGCAGAATTCCGCGCCCCTTTCTTTCGCACAGCAACGCCTGTGGTTTCTCGAACAATTGTCTCCCGGAAACGCTGCTTATAACCTCCCTGCTGCGGTACGCTTGAAAGGGCAACTCAATCTGCCAGCCCTGCAAAAAACGTTCAATGAAATTGTCAGACGTCACGAAGTTTTACGGACTGCATTTGCAGAAGTAGACGGGCAAACCGTTCAAATAACTTCCCCTGCCTCGAATTTCACCTTGCTGGCAATTGACTTGCGAGATTTATCTGAAACTGAGCAACAAACTGAAATTGAGCAGCGAGCGGTTGCAGAAGCTCAAAGCCCTTTTGATTTAGCAAGACCGCCCTTACTGCGTGGAAGTTTACTGCAACTGAATTCCGCAGAATACGTGTTGCTGCTGACAATTCATCACCTTATTTCTGATGGTTGGTCAATGGGGGTGCTGGTGCGAGAAGTAGCAGCGCTCTATGAAGCTTTTTCCAGTGGCAAACCTTCTCCCTTGCCTGAACTTCCTATGCAATATGCTGACTTTGCAATTTGGCAGCGACAGCATGTACAGGGCGAGAAATTAGACAAGCAGCTCGCTTATTGGAAACAGCAATTAGGAGGAAGTTTAGCGGTGCTGTCAACAGATCGACCGCGACCGCCCGTGCCAACTTTTCGAGGTTCGCAGCAATCTTTTCTAATTTCTGCCCCTTTAACTGAATCCCTAAAAGCCCTCGCCCAACAACAAGATGCCACCCTATATATGGCGTTGTTGGCAGCATTGAAAGCCTTGCTCTACTGCCACACAAAGCAGGAAAATCTCGCAATTGGCTCCCCAATTGCCAACCGCAGCAGAGTTGAATTAGAGAACATAATTGGATTTTTTGTCAATACTTTAGTTCTGAAAATTGATACCACAGGCAATCCCACATTCCGCGAACTCCTCGGTCGGGTACGCGAGATAGCGTTAGCCGCTTACGCTCACCCCGATGTCCCTTTTGAAAAGCTTGTAGAGGAATTGCAGCCGGAGCGAGACCTCAGCTATAACCCCCTATTCCAAGTGTGGTTTGTCCTCCAGAATGCGCCCATGCCACCCCTGAAATTAGCTGATTTGACCTTAAGCGTTTTGGAATTCGAGGTCGGTAGGTCCAGGCATGACTTGAGCCTCACCCTCTGGGAGATTGTAGGAGGAATGCAAGGCTTATTTGAGTACAAGACCGACTTATTTGACGCTGCGACTATTGCCCGAATCGTGAGAGGGTGGAAAACGCTTCTCAACCAAGTTGTTGCTCAGCCAGACCTGAGGATAAGCGACTTAGCAGAAATTATTTCTGAAGTAGAAAGGCAGTACCAAATTAAGCAAGAAGAGCAACTTAAAACTTCTAGCAATCAAAAGTTAAAAGTGGCAAAGCGCAAAGGAATAAACAGTTCGCACGAATGAGCATTTTTTTGAATCTAAGGATCGACGCTTCACCCAAGAGGTAAGAACTATGACCCATGCAGAACCCCAAAAACTCAACTCTCAAAAATTAGGAGCCGTTAGGCGAAAAGCCGTCACCCTCTCATCTGAACAATTAGTTAAAACCTACTATCTAAAGCCAGAGACGTTGCTGCCGTTCGTTATTCAGCCAACGGTAGAAGCATTAAATCTGGCGGATTGGGCTGCGAACAACCGCTTATTCATTGAAAAGCAGTTATTGAAGTGCGGAGGCATACTGTTTCGAGGCTTTCAAGTCGATGGGGTGACTGGTTTCGAGCAGTTGATTCAGACTCTTGCTGGCGACTTGTTGGAATATTCTTTTCGCTCGACACCCCGGACTCAGGTGAGTGGCAATATCTACACCTCGACCGAATATCCGGCAGAGCAATTCATCCCGCTGCACAATGAAATGGCTTATTCTCGAAATTGGCCTCTGAAAATTGCTTTTTTTTGCCTTAAAAAAGCGGAAGCGGGAGGGGAAACTCCGATTGCTGACAGTCGCAAAGTTTTCGCGCGCCTCGCTCCCAAAATTAGAGAAAGTTTCGCGCAAAAAAAGGTGATGTATGTGCGAAATTATCGCAGTGGTGTAGACTTGCCTTGGCAAAATGTTTTCAACACAAAGAGCAAATTAGAGGTAGAAAATTATTGCCAAAAAGTAGGGATTGAGTTAGAGTGGAAAAATAGCGATTGTTTGAGGACTCGTCAAATTTGTCAAGCCGTCGCCCAGCACCCCATCACGCAGGAAAGGGTGTGGTTCAATCAAGCCCACCTCTTCCACATTTCCAGCCTTGCACCCGCCGTTCGCGAAGAGATTTTAACTACTTTTAAGTTGGAAGATTTGCCCCGCAATGCTTATTACGGCGATGGTTCGCCAATCGAAGATTTTGTTTTAGACGAAATTCGTCACTGCTATCAGCAAGAAACGGTAGTTTTTCCCTGGGAAGAAGGAGATGTCTTGCTGCTAGATAATATGCTAGCCGCGCACGGACGCAGGCCATTTTCAGGTCCGCGCCGGGTCATTGTCGGGATGGCAGAAGCGTTTAGCTCTCAAGATATTTAGGCTGATTCAAGGAACGATAGAGATGCAAAAAGAAACAATCGAAGGGTTTAGACTCTCTCCCCAACAGCGACGATTGTGGGGGTTACAGCAAAATAATCACCAACAGCCGTATCGCGTCCGCGCTGCAATTTTAATGACAGGAACTCTCAATCAAGAGATTCTTAAAAGTGCGCTGCAAAAGGTCGTGAATCGGCATGAAATCCTGCGTACTAGCTTCCCCTGTTTGCCTGGGATGACTGTACCGCTACAGGCGATCGCCTCCACTGTTAAACTTCCTATCTCGGAATACAATCTGAGCAGTTTGCCCCCAGAAGAACAAGAGGCTAAAATCAAAGCGCTTTTTCAGGAACGAATGCCCTTTGATGGCGATCGCGACTCGCTTTGGCATATCTCCTCAGTCACTCTCGCGCCAGACAAGCACTTATTGCTGGCAAACTTCTCTGCATTAATTGCAGACAGCGCCACTCTCAGAAATTTCGCTCGCGAACTCAGCCTTTCCTACTCAGCCTGCACGCGCGGGGAAGAACTTTCAGACGAACCCATGCAATATGCCGATATTGCTGAGTGGCAAAATGAGCTGCTGGAATCAGAAGAAACGGCAAGTGGCAAAGAATACTGGCACAAACTGAACCTTGAATCTTTGGATTCATTAAGCATTCCTTGGGAAAAGAAGAATTGCGAAGGGGAATTTCAACCACAATTAGAAAGAGTGGAAATTCAGGGTGATTTGTTCGACAGTCTGGAAGCGATCGCACAAAAACACCAGAGCGATATTTCTGCCTTACTGCTGACTTGCTGGCAAGTTCTGATTGGGCGACTCACCAAACAGCAAAACCCGATCGTCGGTGTAGCGGTAGACGGTAGGAAATATGAAGAATTAAAGCGATCGCTGGGGCTGCTATGCAAATACTTACCTCTCCAGTGCCAATTGCAAAACGAATCTAATTTTGCAGAAATTTTGCAGAAAATTGAGCTAAATCTTCATGAAATATACAACTGGCAAGAATACTTTAGCGGGGAAAACAGTAGCGTTTTGCCTATCTGCTTTGAGTTTCAAGGAGAGTTTGAAACTGATAGCGAGTCTGGCGTTTCATTTTTCCTCCATCGCCAAGATGCCTGTATAGAACCCTTCAAACTTAAACTTTCCTGCTTCAGGCGAAGCAATTGCTTAATCGCTGAATTTCACTACAATTCAGATTTATTTGATGCAGCAGATGTTAAGCGCTTGTCAGCACACTTTCAAACCCTTTTAGAAAGTGCGGTAAAAAATCCAGAAGCCCCCATTAGTCAATTAAATATTCTCAGCGGTCGCGATCGCTACCAGCTTCTCGTCGAGTTCAACCAAACCCAGACAGATTACCCGAAAAACAAGTGCGTTCACCAGCTTTTTGAAGAACAAGCCGAGCGCACGCCTGACAGCATTGCTGTTATTTTTGAACACCAAAGCATCACCTATCGAGAACTTAACAATCGCGCCAATCAACTCGCCCATCATCTGCAACAAAGGGGAGTAGAGCCAGAGACTGTTGTGGCAATTTGCGCCGAGCGCTCCTTAGAAATAATGGTAGGAATGCTGGGCATTCTCAAAGCAGGTGGCGCATATTTACCCATCGATCCAGCTACTCCCATAGAGCGCAAAGCGCTGATGCTAAAGGACGCTCAAGCAAAGGTCCTACTCACCCAACAGCAACTTGCTGAAAGCTTGCCAAAAACTCAAACAAATATTGTTTGCATCGAGACAGATATTCCCCCTATTTCTGCCTGCTATCAGCCTTGCGTTTCTCCTGAAAATTTAGCTTATGTCATCTATACTTCCGGTTCCACTGGTACGCCGAAGGGAGTTGCGATCGAACACCAGCAACTGCTCAATTACCTGTACGCTATTCAAGAAAGATTAAACCTCCCATCAGCAGCCAGCTTTGCCACCGTTTCCACCTTCGCAGCAGACTTAGGAAATACAGCAATTTTTCCCGCCCTTTGTTTCGGCGGTTGCCTCCATATCATTTCTCAGGAACGTGCCACCGATGCCGAAGCGCTAGCGGTATATTTGCACCACCATTCTATCGATTGCCTTAAAATAGTTCCTTCTCACCTCGCCACTCTTTTAACCACCTCTCAATCGGAGCAAATTCTGCCTCGCAAACGACTCATTTTAGGGGGTGAAGCTGCTAGCTGGGAGTTAATTGAAAAGGTTCGCAAAATCGCTCCTGACTGCCTCATTTTCAATCACTACGGACCAACCGAAGCAACTGTAGGCGTCCTAACCTATCAAGTGCAGGGCGAAGAATTGAGAAGAATTTCCGAGACGGTTCCGCTCGGTCGCCCGCTCGCCAACACCCAGATTTATATCCTGAATTCCCATTTGCAGCCAATGCCAGTCGGCGTCCCTGGGGAACTGCACGTTGGCGGCAGCAGCCTAGCGCGGGGCTATCTGAATCGCCCCGAATTAACCGCAGAAAAATTTATCCCTCATCCCTTTGACGCGCAGGCACGCCTTTATAAAACGGGCGATCTCGCACGTTATTTGCCAGACGGAACTATCGAATTTATCGGGCGAATTGACAATCAAGTAAAAATTCGGGGTTTCCGGATTGAATTGGGAGAAATTGAGGCGGCGCTAGGGCAGCATCCAGAAATCGCGCAGGCTGTCGTTGTCGCACGTCTTTTCCCGCCCGGAGAAAAGCGCCTCGTCGCATATATAGTTTCTCATCAAAAAACAGCACCAAGCAGCAGCGAACTTCGCCAATTTTTAGCAGCAAGACTACCCGATTATATGCTGCCTTGGGCTTTTGTATCGCTCAAAAGTTTGCCTTTAACTTCTAATGGTAAGATCGATCGCCAAGCATTGCCAGAACCCGGTCCTACCCGCGTAAAATTAAAAGAAACTTTCGCAGAACCTCGCACCTCCGCTGAGCAAACGATCGCTCGGATTTGGTCGCAAATGTTAGGGGTCGAAAAAGTAGGAATTTATGATAACTTTTTCGAGTTAGGCGGAGATTCGATCTCGAGCATTCGCATCGTCGCTAAAATCAATCAATCGGGCTTGCGCGTGACGCCCAGACAACTATTTGAGCATCCCACTGTAGCGGAGCTTGCAGCCGTTACAGGCACAATTGAGACGTCTGAAAAACTGCTGCCTGCCCTCCCCAACCAGCAGGAGTTTTTAGAAGCAGGATTGTTGGGTCAATGCCAGAATTTTTTCTTAAAAACAGACTCAACCATCGCTCCTGAACTGTGGCAACAAGCGGTGCAAATATTGCTAGAACGCCACGATATCCTTCGCCTGCAATTTCTCAAGACAGAATCGGGATGGCAGCAAGTGTACAGAGGCTGGGATGAAGTTAAAACCGAACCGTTTTCCTACATTGACTTATCAGAATTGCCAGCTAGCGAACGAGTAAATGCCTTAGAAATTAAGGTAGCAGAGCTACAAGAAAGCTTAAATCCAGCCGAAGGTATTCTCTGGCAACTGGCTTTATTTAACCAGGGAACCGATGAGCCTAAGACTCTGCTATTAACGATTCATCAACTGGCAGCCGATAGCGTTTCTTGGCAAATTTTGCTAGAGGAGCTTTCCTCGGCGATCGCGCAGCTCAGTCAGGGTAACTCTGTACAATTACCGCCCGCAACCGCAACATTTAAACGGTGGTCGGAATTTCTGCAAGAGTACGCCAAATCGCCGCTAATTCAGCAAGAGCGAGATTACTGGCTCGCTGTGCGTCAAGAAGCCTCGAAACTGCCCGGCGATTCTATCAGTAACAATCGGGCGAACGCTGTATTAGTTACGCTCGACGCTGAAGAAACTCGCACGTTACTGCAAAAAGTTCCAGTCGCTTATGGAACCAAAACCAGCGAAGTCTTGCTGACTGCATTGGTGCAAACTTTTCATCAGTGGACGAAAGCTGATTCCTTGCTGATAGATTTGGAGGCAGATGGGCGAGAAATTTTTGCCAAAGATATCGATTTATCACGCGCGATCGGCTGCTTCGCGACGATTTTCCCGGTGCAGCTTGTCCTCAAGGGAACTTCTCAGCCTGGGGAAGCTTTAAAGGCGATTAAAGAGCAGGTGCGGGGCGTACCCAATCGAGGCATGGGTTACGGGATACTGCGCTATGGGGGCGGCGATCCTGAAATTAGAGCGCATTTACAAGCTTGGGAGCGATCGCAGGTGAGATTTAGCTATCGCGAACAACTCGCTCCGATTTTGCCTGAATCTTTGGCATTTGAGCTAGTTGAGAGTACGAGTAGGAACCTGTTAGGAAATCAGCGCTACCTGATAGAAATTGACGGGGGCGTGCGAAACAATAAGCTGCAAGTTCAGTGGCGGTATAGCGAACAAGCTTATCGACAAACTACCGTCGAAAAATTAGCTCAGGAATTTCTTAATCATTTGCGCTCGCTCGTCGCCCACTGTCAGTCTGTAGAGGCAGGAACCTACACCCCTTCTGACTTCCCCAAAGCGAATTTGAGCCAAAAAGACCTCAATCGCTTCTTAGCAAAAATTAATCAACGCCAGTAACAAGATATGAAAGCCGAAAACATCGAGGATATTTACGAACTTGCACCGATTCAAAAAGGTATTCTCTTCCACAGCTTATTCGCTCCCGAATTAGGACTGTATCTTTTTCAAATGCCCTTTTTGTTGCGGGGTAATCTCAACATTGACGCTTTCTACAGCGCTTGGCAGCAAGTAGCAGAACGGCACGCAAGTTTGCGAACCGGCTTTTTCTGGGAAGATATTAACAAACCCCTACAAGTTGTCTATCGGCAAGTTAAAGTTCCCTTAGAGCAGCGCGATTTACGGGGGTTGACGCTTGCCGAACAAGAAGAGCAATTAACTGCTTTTTTAGAGAGCGATCGCGCCTTAGGCTTCGACCTTTCCCAAGAATGTTTGATGCGCCTGACTTTATTTCGCATCACTGACAACTATTATCAATTTATTTGGAGCCGACATTTTATCGTGATGGATGGGTGGTCAATCCCACTAATCCTCGCAGAAGTGATGCAATTTTACGAAGCGATGTGTTATGGCAAAAAGCTAAATTTAGCGGCCAGCCTTCCTTACCGAGACTATATCGAATGGTTGCAAAAGCAAGACGCAGGGAAAGCCGAGGCGTACTGGCGGCAGGCAATCGGAGAATTGCGATCGCCTACTTCCCTCACCCATCTAGATGCTAGCAGCGCCTCCTGTTCGCCGGAGAAATATGACGAACAGAGAATCTATTTATCGCCGGAAACGACAGCAGCGCTGCAATCTTTTTCGCGGCAGCACCAGCTTACCTTGAGTACAATCTTTCAGGGATTGTGGGCGATCCTTCTTAGTTACTACAGTGGCGGTCGCAAAGTTTTGTATGGCTGTACGGTGGCGGGGCGTCCCCTAGAATTAGTACAAGACCAACCACTCATCGGGTTATTTGTTAACAGTTTGCCCGTCTGGGTCGAGGTAGATTCTGACCGCTCTCTGTTAAGCTGGCTGAGACAGCTTCAAGAACAATTGCTGGAAATGCGCCAGTACGAATGGAGTCCGCTTGTTGACATTCAAGGGTGGAGCCAAGTGCCTCGAAATCAGCCTTTATTCGAGAGTATTTTGGTGTATGAAAACGCACCTGTAGATTCGCTTTTGCAGCAATGGCAGGGAGAGCTAGAAATTTTGAATTCTACAATCTTCTCAAATGCACCCAATTTTTACAAGACGAACTATCCCCTCACGGTTGCCGTATATCCCGATTTGAAGTTTTGCATCGGGATCAATTACGATTTCCGTCGCTTCGATCTAGCTACAATCGCTCATATTCTAGAGGATTTCGAGAGATTGATTCAGGACGTCCTAGTGGAACCAAACGCGCTGCTAAAGGATTTGCTAATCCGGCTCGATCGCGAGTATCCGATTGCCTTAACTCTGGAAAGAGAAGTAACGTTTGATTTTGAATCTTCCGCTGCCTAGTTAACAAAATCATTGGAGAGAGCGAATTGCTATGAATCGCATTGCCCTACAAAAGCAAAGTCAGCCAGGGAATATTTTTGAAAGTCACGAGTCTCAGGTAAGAAGCTATTGCAGAAACTTTCCCGCGATATTCAATCGGGCTAAAGGTTCTCTGATCTATTCCGAAACCGGGGAGGAATATATCGATTTTTTGGCTGGGGCAGGGGCACTGAATTACGGACACAACAATGACTATATCAAGCAGAAAGTAATGGCCTATCTTGAATCCGATGCGATCGCGCACGGATTGGATCTGCACACCTCGGCTAAAAAAGAATTTTTAGAGAAATTCTTTTCATCTATTTTAGAACCGAAAAATCTGGATTATAAAATTCAATTTTGCGGTCCAACGGGGACGAATGCCGTTGAAGCTGCTTTCAAATTAGCCAGGAAAATTAAGAAAAGACCGGGGATTTTCTCATTCATGGGTGCCTATCACGGGATGACAGCAGGTAGTTTAGCTGCGACTGGCAATATCGCAGCCAGAGCAGGGTCAGGCGTAACTTTAAATAACGTTACTTTCATGCCCTATCCCTATGGATTTATGGAAAGTTTTGACACCATCGCTTATATCGAAGCCATCCTCAAGGATGTCAATTCTGGAATAGAAAAACCAGCGGCAATTATTTTTGAAACGGTGCAAGCTGAAGGGGGCGTGATTGTTGCGCCTGTGGAGTGGATGCAGCAACTCAGAGACTTGTGCGATCGCCACGACATTTTATTGATTTGCGACGACATTCAAGTGGGTTGCGGGCGGACAGGACCATTTTTCTCCTTTGAAAGAGCTAATATCGTTCCCGATCTGGTCATCCTCTCCAAATCGATCGGTGGTTACGGATTTCCGATGTCACTTCTATTGCTTAAATCCGAGTTAGATATTTGGGAACCGGGCGAACATACGGGGACATTTCGGGGCAATCAACTCGCTTTCGTAGGAGCAGCCGCGGCTCTAGAGTATCGAGAAAATAGCCGTCTTGAACGCGAAGTCCAATTGAAAGAGTTCTTTTTACAAAAATTCCTTGCAGAAGAAATCGCCCCTATGAGCGACAAAATACAAATTAGAGGAATTGGATTAATTTGGGGCATCGATTTGGAAAAGTTTGGCGCGGCGAGTTTGGTAAAACAAGTTACTTCGCGTTGTTTTGAGTTGGGATTAATCGTGGAACGGGTGGGGAGAAATGACACCGTTATCAAAATATTGCCCCCGCTGACGATCGAATGGCCGATTTTGCAAAAAGGCTGTGGGATTCTGCAACAAGCCTTATCCGATTGCTTGAATTTCTAATGGTCTTATTTGTTCAAATTTCAAAACGTAAGGAGACGGTCAATGATCGATGTAGCCAGTCAAGTCAGACCAGTTACCCCCCTTTCCGATAGCTCATTGTCTCAAAAACTTTATTGGTTAAAACAGCTATCTGGAGAACTAGCGGAAACAACTTTAATGACGGATTATGTTAGACCTGTGCTAGCGAGTGGCAAAGAGCGACAGGTTGCATTCGAGCTGTCGCCGGAGCTGTCTGAAGCGATTTTTAAGTTGGCGAAACAATCCGATTTGTCAATTTATCTCATTTTTCTGGCTGCCACTAAAATACTGCTGCACAAATATACGAGCCATACGGACATTATTGTCGGTTCGCCAGTTTATAACCCCGAAAAAAGCGATCGCTTAATCAATCGAGTGGTGGCGCTGCGCTCCGCCATTACCCCTCAACTAACGTTTAAACAGTTTCTGCTGCAAGTCAAAGATACTGCGATCGCCGCTTACAGCCACCAAAATTATCCATTTTCTGAATTAGTACGGTTGTTAAAACTTCCTGAAACTGAGAGCCGCTGCCCAATTTTTGATGTAGCCGTATTATTGGAAAACATTCACTCTGCCAGCGACATAACAGAACTCAGCAACGATTTAACCATTACCTTGAAAGTGGATGGCAATCGGATTGGTGGCAAAATTGAGTATAGCAACTCGCTTTTCAAAGATGAAACGATCAGAAGGCTGGCAACACACTATGTCAATCTTTTGGCGAGCGTGACCTCTAACATTGACGTTAAAATTGCCGATCTTACTTTTCTCAGCCAAGCTGATATTCAGCAGTTGTTAGAAACCTTTAACGATCATGCTAGAGAGTATCCGGTCAGTTGCACAATTCACGAACTCTTTGAAAGCCAGGTTGAGAAAACACCGGATCGAATAGCTGTTGTTTTTGCAGAAACTCAACTCACTTATCGCCAACTGAACGAAAAAGCGAATCAACTTGCCAGATTCTTGCAGAGTTTAGGGGTAAAAAATCGAGAAATGGTAGGAATTCTGCAACAGCGGAACCCGAATTTTCTCATCGCAATTCTCGCTATTTTAAAGGCGGGGGGCGTTTACGTTCCCATTGACAGCACTTATCCTTCCGAGAGAATTCGCTATATGATTTCTCACAGCGAAGTGCGGATTCTCTTAACAGAGGCTTCATTTTTAGAGAGTTTGGCAAGCCACATCGAGGATTGCCCTCAGTTAAAATATTTAGCTTGTTTAGATGTAAAGCCATCAGGCGCGGCGAGTCTCCAACCCGCTGGAGTTCAGATCTACGACCGCTGTGATTTTGAGCAACTCCCCGCCACCCATTTAGAAACTAGCAATCGCGGCACCGATCCCGCTTACGCGATTTATACCTCCGGTTCCACCGGATTGCCCAAGGCAGCGATTATCCGGCACGGGGGCGCGATCGCTCACATTTACGCCCAATTTGAAGCGCTGGGATTGACTGAAGAATTTGCCTTTTTGCAAAGCGCCCCTGCTTCGTCAGATATTTCGGTTTGGCAATTTTTAGCGCCTCTTCTCATTGGCGGAAAAACGGTTATTGTCAGCGCGGAAACCGTTAGCAATCCCGAAAAACTGTTTGAGGTGATTCAACAACAAAAATTAACCCTCGTCGAGCTCGTTCCCACCGTTGTCCGAGGATTGACTGACTATCTTTCCAAACTCTCGTCGCAGCAACGGGCGTTACCCAATTTAAAATGGATGATGGTAACGGGAGAATCTGCTTCAGTTGAGTTAGCGAATCAGTGGTTGCGCCTTTATCCTGCGACCGGGGTTGTCAATGCTTATGGTCCTACAGAAGCGGCTGACGATATTACGCAGGCCATTATTCAACACCCTTTGCCAGAAAATCAGCGATCGCTCTCCATTGGCAAACCCCTCGCCAATGTCAATATTTACATTCTCGATTCTCTGATGAAGTTAGTGCCGGTGGGAGTACCGGGAGAGATTTGCGTGTCGGGATTTGGGGTCGGCGAGGGCTATTGGAAAGATGAAAAGAATACGCAATTAAGTTTCGTTCCGAATCCGTTCTCTAATTCATCGCAGCTCCCCGGAGTTGACCGAGATTTAATGTACAAAACCGGAGACTTAGGACGATGGCTCCCCGATGGAACGATCGAATTTTTAGGACGCATCGATCGCCAGGTTAAAATTCGTGGTTTTCGCATTGAATTAGGAGAAATAGAGGCGACATTGGAGCGACATCCAGCCGTGCGGGAAGTAGCAGTTATTGTTAGAGAAGACAGTCCAGGCAACAAGCGTTTAGTTGCTTATATCGCTGCGTACCAGGATAATTTTTCAGAGTCTCAACTGTCGAGCCTTGTCACCGAGTTAGGCAGCGATTTAAAACAAAAATTGCCGGAGTATATGGTGCCGTCAGCATTCGTGCTGCTGGAGGCGCTGCCACTTTTGCCGAATGGCAAGGTCGATCGCCGTTCGCTACCTGCACCGGAAAAAAGCGCAAGCGCCCCCCTGCGATCGACCGTTGAAGAGATGGTTGCTGGCATCTGGAGCGAAGTGCTGGGCGTCGAAGACCTTGGCAGAGATGATAACTTCTTTGAATTGGGAGGGCATTCCCTGCTGGCAACGCAAGCGATCGCGCGCCTGCGAGAAGCGTTTCAAATTGAGTTACCCCTGCGCGTTTTATTTGAAGCGCCGACAGTTGCCAGTTTGAGCGAGCGCATCTCCCAACTCAGCCAAGGCGATCGCCAACTCGAAGCGCCCCCCATCGTTCGCGTCTCGCGGGATGGAGAATTGCCGCTTTCTTTCGCCCAACAACGCCTGTGGTTTCTCGATCGCTTGCAACCGGGTAATCCGGCTTACAATATTCCCGCAGCCGTGCGCTTGCAAGGCACGATCGACTTGACCGCCTTAGAGCGTAGTTTCCAAACAATTATTGCTCGCCACGAAGCCTTGCGGACCATTTTTAACAGGGTGGAAGGGCGGTCGATTCAAACAATGATTCCCTCCCCAGATTTTGCACTTTCAATCATCAATTTGCAGGAAGTCCCTGAATCCCAGCGGGAAGCCGAAGCGATGCGACTCGCTCTTGAGGAAGTGCGACACCCTTTTGACTTAGCAAAATGGCCGTTAATGCGCGTTACTTTGCTACAGTTAGCAAAGACAGAATTTATCTTATTGCTAACCATCCATCACATCGTTGCTGATGGTTGGTCTCTCGGGGTAATCGTGAGGGAAATGGCAGCACTCTACGAAGCTTTTTCTACTGGCAAAACGTCCCCGCTTTCTGAGCTTCCCCTTCAATACGCTGATTACGCGGTGTGGCAGCGAAAGTGGCTTTCTGGAGAAGTTTTAGCAACAAAACTTGGCTATTGGAAGCAGCACTTAAACAGCCCTTTGCCAGTGCTGCAACTGCCTGTAAAACAAGCGCGATCTGATGTTTCTACTTATCAAGCTGCCCTGCAACCGTTCCAGCTTTCTCCCACCCTCTCGCAAGCCCTCACTAAGCTGAGCCGTCAAGAAAATGTCACTCTATTTATGACGCTGCTAGCAGCTTTAGAAACGCTGCTCTATCGTTATACCAATCAGGAAGACATCATTGTCGGCACCGATCTCGCCAATCGCACCCAAATTGAGACAGAAGCTTTAATCGGCTTCTTTGTCAATATCCTGGTTTTGCGAACTGATTTGAGCGGCAATCCCACTTTTTGCGAACTGCTTGCGAGGGTGCGGGAAGTCACTTTAAAAGCCTACACCCATCAAGATTTACCCTTCGATAAATTGGTGGAAGAGTTGCGCCCCGGTCGCAGTCTCGATCGGACACCACTCTTTCAAGTATTGTTCGTCATGCAAAATATGCCGATGCCGACTTTAAAGCTGGGCAATTTAACGTTGACTCCGGTAGAGATTGACAGCGAAATTGCCAAATTTGATTTAGTCCTCTTCGTTGGAGAAACCGAGCAGGGAATTGCAGGTACTTGGAAATACAATGCAGACCTTTTCGACAGCAGCACCATCGAGCAACTGTCCGGGCGATTTGAAACGCTACTCAATAGTATTGTTGCCCAGCCTGAAGCTCGCTTAAAGAACTTAGAAATTATCCCGGAATCTGAAAAGCAGAAACAAGCCATGCAAGAACTCAAGCGCGAAAAAATCAATTTCAGCAAGTTTAAGAGCATTAAGCCAAAAGAAGTTTCTCTACCTGAAGGCGAGTTAATCAAAACCGAGTTTCTCCAGGCTGGGGAACCCTTCCCATTAGTCATCAAACCCGCGATTAATCAGGTCGATCTCGCAGACTGGGCAAAAAACAACCGCGAAGTCATAGAGACAAAATTGCTACATCATGGAGCCATCCTTTTTCGAGGATTCACTGAACCTGTCGTTTCTGCTTTCGAGCAGTTTGCTCTGGCAATTTGTCCTGAATTATTTGGCGAGTATGGAGATTTGCCCCGCGAAGGAATGGGCGGAAAAGTTTACAGTTCCACTCCTTACCCCGCCGATCAAGCCATCTTGTTTCACAGCGAGAGTTCGCACCTGCACCGCTGGCCCATGAAAATTTGGTTTTTCTGCGTTCAGCCAGCGCAACAAGGCGGAGAAACGCCGATTGTTGACTGCCGAAAAATTTACCAGTTACTCAACCCCAAAATCCGAGAAAAATTTGCCGAAAAGCAAATCATGTACGTCCGTAACTATACGGACGGACTAGATGTAAGCTGGCAAGATTTCTTCAAAACCGAAGACAAATCAGCCGTTGAGGAATACTGCCGCCAAGCTGGAATAGAAGTTCAGTGGAAAGCCGGAAATAATTTGAGGACTTGCAAGGTTCGCCCCGCAATTGCCAAGCACCCAAAAACCGGAGAAATGGTATTTTTTAACCAACTGCCCTTGCACCACATTTCCTGCTTAGATGCGGCAACCCGTACCTCTTTACTCTCTGTTTTTGGAGAAGAGAATCTCCCCCGCAATGTCTATTACGGTGACGGCACTCCGATTGAAGATGCGGTCATAGCAGAAATTCAAGCTGTGTACGCGCAAGCGGCTGTGAGTTTCCCCTGGCAAGCAGGAGATATTGTCATGCTAGATAATATGCTGGCGGCGCACAGTCGCAATCCATTTGTAGGTTCGCGAAAAATTGTTGTGGCAATGGGTGAAATGATTTCTGAGACCGAGATTTAATTGCCGAGCCGTTCTTTTCCTTAACTGAGTTAGGGAACAAAAATCAAGTAGTGTAGCAAGAATTAGAAATAATGCAAACTATCAATGGATTCCGGCTTTCTCCCCAACAGAAATACCTGTGGTTGTTGCAGCAAGATAGCCTTGCTTATCGCATTCAGGGCGCTATCTTAATTGAAGGCAGTATTCAGATTAATAGCCTCAAGAAAGCCCTAGAAACAGTCAGCGATCGCCACGAAATTCTCCGCACCACTTTTCAACGAAGACCGGGGATTAAATTTCCCATCCAAGTGGTGTCAGAAGGCAGCTCAGTTTCATGGAATTGCTTGACTTTGAGTGAAACAGATCCTCAGGAGCAAGAAGCTCAGTTAAAAAAGATTTTTCAACAAGAAAGAAGCGCTTGTTTCCACCTCGAAAAGCATCCCGTTTGGCGCTTGTCTTTAATTGCGCTATCACCGGAAAAACATATTTTACTGGTGAGTTTGCCCGCACTGTGCGCCGATGCCCGGACGCTGAAAAACCTGGTTCGAGAACTCAGCCAGTGCTATGCTGCCTGCCTTCGCGACCAAGAGCTTTCCGATGAAGTGGTGCAATACGTTCAATTTTCCGAATGGCAGAATGAATTGCTCGAAGATGAGGAAGCGGCGGACGGAAAAAAATACTGGACTGAGCAAGATTTTGGGGCGCTGGCGAGCTTGAGGTTGCCCTTTGAAAAGAAACTGAGCGGCGTACCAGCTCACTTTGAACCCCAATCTTTTGTAGTTAAATTAGAGTTAGCTTTGCTGGAAAAACTGGAAACAATCGCCCTTCAATATCACACCTCAGTTTCTACATTCTTGCTCGCTTGCTGGAAACTCCTACTCTGGCGGCTGACTGGAAAATCGGCGATCGCTGTTGGCGTAGCATTCGAGGGTCGAAAATACGAAGAACTAGAGCCAGCGCTGGGACTGTTTGCCAAATTTTTACCACTGTGCAGCCATTTGGCAGAAAACCTTTCCTTTACAGAAGTTTTGGAACAAGTTCAGATGCGCGATCGCGAGGCCTCTAAATGGCAAGAATATTTCTGTCAGGACTATCTGGGCAACTCATCTGGCTATTCCTTTGGTTTCGAGTTTGAGGAACAGCCCAAAAAATATGTGGCTGCTGGGGCATCTTTTTCGCTCTACGAGCAGTATGCGTGCTGCGATCGCTTTAAAGTAAAACTTTCTTGTCACCGCCGGCATGACGCAATTGCAGCCGAGTTTCACTACGATCCTGTTTTCCTGGGAGAAAACAGCATCCAGTGCTTGGCAGAGCAATTTTACGCCTTAGTGCAAAGCGCAGCCAGCAACCCACAAACTGCGATCGCGCGCCTGGAAATGCTGAGCGATCGCGCCCGACAGAAACTCTTAGTAGAGTTCAACCGCACAACAGTCGATTACCCGCTCGATCGGTGCGTTCACCAGCTATTTGAAGAACAAGCAGAGCGATCGCCCGATCGGATTGCCGCTGTTTTTGAAGATCGGCAAATAACTTACGGCCAACTCAACGCCCGCGCCACCCAAATCGCCCATTACTTGCAGCAATTAGGTGTCAAGCCAGAGGTACTCGTTGGCATTTGTGCCGATCGCTCCTTGGAGGCGATCGTGGGAATTCTCGGCATCCTCAAAGCAGGTGGCGCGTACCTGCCGCTCGACCCAGCCATGCCCAAAGAGCGCCTAGCATTGATGTTGCAAAACGCTCAGGCTCCAGTGCTATTAACGCAACAGAAACTGATTGAAAGTCTACCAAAAACTGAAGCAAAAATTATCTGTTTAGATGCAGACATTCCCTCCTTTCCCCCTTCTTTTCCCCTCTCCGCTTCTCCTGAGAATTTAGCTTACGTTATCTATACCTCTGGTTCCACCGGCGCACCCAAAGGCGTCGCGATCGAACACCGCCAATTGCTCAATTACCTGTACGGCATTCAGGAAGGATTAAGCCTGCCCTCGGCTGCCAATTTTGCCACCGTTTCCACCTTCGCTGCTGACTTAGGACACACCGTTATTTTCCCTGCTTTGTGTTCGGGCGGCTGCCTGCATATCATCTCTCAAGAACGCGCCACCGATCCAGAAGCAATCGCCGCTTACTTTCAGCAGCATTCTATCG
>JBLNEP010000186.1:0-25209 GCA_050262755.1 Actinomycetota bacterium
AGAGCGGTTGCATCTGTTGAGAGGAGACTTTGTTTCCCCGCCGCAGGCGATCGCACCTCTCGACAATTCCACCCATTGCAGACGGTTCCAAGAAGGCATCCTCAGCGAGAATTTATGCAAATTCATCATCTCAATTGCGGTTGTATGTGTCCCCTTGGGGGGGCACTCTTTGATGGCTTCAGTCGCGGTCTCAAAGCTCACCTTGTCTGCCATTGTCTACTGATCGAAACAAACCGGGGACTGGTTCTGATCGATACCGGTTTCGGAATGCGCGATGTCCAGTCACCTTACTCCCGGCTCAGCCCGTTCTTCATTCATTTCAACGGCATCCAATTCGATCGCAAATATACAGCACTGACTCAAATTGAGCAGCTCGGATTTTCCGCCTCAGAGGTGCGTCATATTGTCCTGACTCACCTGGATTTCGATCATGCTGGGGGTCTAGAGGATTTTCCAGAAGCAACCGTCCATGTGATGCAGACGGAGATGGACACCGCGCGCGATCGCCAGGGTTTCATTGCTAGAAGGCGCTATCGTCCCCAACAGTGGGATGAGGTTAAGCACTGGAGATTCTACGCGACGGGAGGCGAACCTTGGTTTGGCTTTGAGGCAGTGCGTGACCTCGACGGACTGCCACCGGAGATTCTCTTCATTCCCCTGGCAGGCCACACCAAGGGTCATGCTGGAATTGCCATCCAGACAGGGTCAGGTTGGCTGTTGCACGCAGGCGATGCCTATTTTTACCGAGAGGAAATGGGCTCAGCCGAGCGACACTGCACGCCAGGTTTACGTGCCTATCAATGGTTGATGGAGGTGGATCGCCAGGCTCGGTTGCTGAATCAAGACCGGCTACGGATGTTATCGTGCGACCGCAGTCAGGATTTGCACCTCTTCTGTAGTCATGATGCGGTCGAGTTCCAAGCCTTCGCGAACCAATCTGAGCAAGTTCCAGTCTAGAAAGATCGGGTTTGGGAGAGGTGGGAAAGGGTGAGTCAGTAGCAGTAGCGATCGACGGATGAGCCGCTAGGGTGGTTGCGCGATCGCTTGTGTTAATTGAACTGGGTCAGTAGCGGTAGCGATCGACGGATGAGCCGCTAGGCTAACCGAGCTAAAATTTTTCTGAGGCTCCTGTCTTGTAAGGCTTGTAGTCGTTACCTGTAGTGGCAGCTTGGCGATTTTTACCCCTGATAGTGATAAACCTGTAATGTTCCTTCGTGGGGTAACAGTTCGTCATGTATGTATTAATTGGTGGAGCCGGAATGATGGGGTTGGGTTTAGCCCAGCAGTTATTAACCCTGGGTCATACAGTGGCGATCGTTGACACAGATCCATTGGCCTGTCGCTTTGCCCGTGAAAAAATAGGAGTGATGGCCTTTGAGGGTAGTGCAGTTAGCACAACGGTTCTGCTCGAAGCGGGAATCAAACAAGCAAAGGCAGTGGTAGCGGCCCTCCGGGATGATGCCTTGAATTTAGCGCTGATTACCTTGTCCAAAAGCTATGGCATTTCCCATATTGTGGTGCGGATGCGCGATCGCGAATTCCGAGAAGCCTATCGACTAGCCGGAGCCAGCCATATCATCAGCACCATTGATTTGGCAGTCGCAACGATGGCCAATGCGATCGAATACCCGCAAGTTGAATCGATGATGCACTTTGAACAAGGACAAGTGGAGGTGCTGAAACTACCCGTTCCTGGCGATTGTTATGTAGCCGGTCGCACCGTTGCCCAAATTGCTCAAGATCCCCATTTTCCGAAGGGTTCATTGATCATTGGTTATCAACCTCATGCCTGCGTCAATCTAGAGATTCCGAATGGTAATACAGTTCTAGAAGCAGGTTCTACAATCTTAGTCGTTACCCGTCCAGAGCTAGTTCACCCCATGATTGATTACCTCGGTATTCACGCTAGTCATCTTCCAACTTTAGAAGTTTCTCATCCAAATCTTTAATGTAGGGTTCAACCAAATCTTCTGGGACAATTCGCTTGCGGAGCGCCTCACTGACTGCTCCCTTTTCTGCTAATAGCAGTCGCCGTCGAATGGCATCTAAACCACTGCGATCGCCCTCTAATTGACCGGCTCGGTGTTGATTGTAGAGATCGCGCAGCACCCGTTCTGACTTTGCAACTCGTGCTTGGTAGGAGGCCCAGAGTTCCTCATAAACGGCCTTCGGCAGCACGCCTGATTTCAGCAAGCTATCGAGTTCATCTTGAGCAGCTTTGGCCGCAATTAATTGAATTTGTAACTGCCCAGCTTCCTGCATCACATCAGAAACACGGCTGATGTTTAGCCGTTTGACAAACCAAGGTAAACTTAATCCTTGTCCCACCAAAGAGAATAAAACAGCACCGAAAACCAGCGCAATGATGTCATCGCGTCCCGTCAAGGTCAGAGGAATACTGAGTGCCAATGCCATTGACAAAGACCCTTTAATATTGCCCAGAAATAGAACGTGCTGCCAGCGCAGGGGAATCGGACGATCGAACCATTTCAGCCCCGCTAATAACAGATAAACCGAGAGAATTCGTCCCAGTTGATATGCCAGAATTACGAACAGAATCGAGGGCAAAATTTTCCACAGCGTCACCGGATTAATTTCGATGCCAATCAGTAGAAAAATAAATGTATTGACTCCAAAACCTGCATATTCCCAGAAGCTAAGTAACGTAATTCGGTCCGAGGCAGATGAACTCTGAGAAAGTCCAAGATTCCCAAAAATCAGTCCAGCGATGACCACAGCCACTGCACCGGATACCCCAAGAAATTGCCCAATTTGAAACGTCCCTAAGGCTAGAGCAACAGTCAGCAAGAGACTACTCAAGGGGTCATGTAATCGCACAAATATTGGTAAACTTAAATACCCTAAAATGCCACCCACGAGTCCCCCCCCTAAGGCAACCACCAGCAGTTCTTTAACGCCTGCTACCACGGTGAGAGAACCGGTTGCATAAACAACTAAAATTAAATTAAATAAAACGAGGGCTGCCGCATCATTGAATAGCGTTTCTCCCTCAACAATGGTGCTTAACCGGGAAGGCACACGAATTTCCTTAAAAACCGCAATCATCGAGACAGTATCGGTGTTTGCTAAAATCACTCCGATCAGCCAGGCGGGAATCCAAGTTAACCCCAGCCCAAATTTAACGAGAACCGCGATAATTGCTGAGGAAAAGATCGAGCCGGGACCGGCTAGCAATGCGATCGGTTTAAAGGTGCTGCGGAGGCGGCTGATATCTGTATTAATAGCTGCTTCAAAAATCAGAATGGGTAGGAAAAGATTCAAGACTAAAGAAGGGTCTAAACCGATGCGACGGGACAAAACATCTGTAATGGGTAATCCAGCTAATACCAGACCTGTAACATAGGGAATTCGTAGTCGCTGAGTGACCAGTGCTACTACGGTTGCCATCATGAGCAGAACGATCAGGATAATGACTAATTCAGGAATCATCCCTGCCGTTTGGCTATCAGTAGCAGGATTACTGATTAAGGGGGTCTGTTGTGCTATCATCCATTTCATCACTGATTCTTCTCCCATCAGCTCGCTTTCCTCAAAATAATTGAGAGATTAGCTCCTGTTTGAGTTTACAAGAGATTTCCGCCTGTTGTAGATATTTCTGCAAGAAATCGGGTCTGGGGGTCAGAAGTGGTTGATTTTTTGTTAGTTCCTGATACTAACTCAGTCATGCGATTGCCTTCTTTTTTTACTGGGAACTGAGAAGGAATTCACTGGGTCTGCTTTAGATTTCTGCTCTTTTTTATGAGGGAGAAATCGCTAGAAAAAAGCTTGATAAATTCTAGTAAAAGAAACAAAAGAGAGAGAGTTTTAGCTTTCAAAATCTTGATAGTTTGACAATTCTTGCAATGCCTCTTCTTTCAAGCGTTGGCGTACCGAAAGCGGAGCAATCACTTCCCCATTGGGTCGCCAATCTCGCAGACGCATTAAAACATTAATATCACCCAGACGAATCCACCCTTGATAGTAAGCATCGGTTGCCGGTCGTTCCTTGAGAATTTTTAATAGCTGTTGCTGTTGTTCCCCAGATTCGACCTGCTGACGAATGAGTTGAGGTAATTTTTGATAGGCAATGGGTTTAAAGGTAGGATGTCGCACGGTATCATCTACATACCATCGGGCAAACTGAGGGGAAAAGCGCACAATTAAGAGAGCAGAGGGAAAATAAAAATTAAACCCCCAAGCTGCTTCTAAATAACTTTTTACCTGTTCCGGTGAAGGTAATTGACCGGCACGCCAATCATCTTTAAGTTGCTTGGGAATGCTGGGGTCTCCCCAAACTAAAATTTTTAGGCGGTTTGAGATAATGCGGTCGAGGCGGTAATTGTGCCAACCGAAATTTCCATCTGGGTCAATGCCATAAGCACTGAGATACTTAGCTCGTCGCACGTAGTGTAAACAAACCGGGTAGGTGGTGATTTGTACCTGACGTTCTTGGGCGACGACCCAATATTTAAACTGTACAACGCCTCCTTCTTGTCGGCGCCAGAGTGATTCTAATTGTTCTTGGTAGGTGTCTACTCGGTCTTGTACGTCCTCAGGGAGAATGTAATCGAATTGCATATAAATTCGCTGCATCGGTTCTTGTCCAAACTTCAAAGCAGTTGGGGTATTAGCTATCACCTGTTTCCACAGCGATTCTACTGCTAGTTCGAGATCGGGTTGAATGAAAGTAACGGATTGCAGCGCGCGTAATACTTCCAAAGTTTGGGTCTGAGATAACTGAGCAAAATTAGAAGGATGGCTGATTTCGGCGGGAGGAGTTGGGTAGTTTTTCGCAGGACAAAATTGATACTTTCCTGAACGAGAAGATCGCAACCATCCCAAATTTTTTAATTGTTTCAGGTCATCGCGCAGGGAACGATGGACGGTGGCAAAGGGACGGAGTTGCAATTGCTTTTCTAGTTCGGTTTGACTCAACCCAGTCATCTGCTTAACTGCTTGACTCCACTGGAGTTCGTCCTGGTGGGTTTCTACGGCAAACACCCAATCTTTTAAGGATTTGTGGCAGATACAGGCGGTGTCATGACAAGCGGCGACTAAGGACTCGGCGCTGAATTGGTCGCTTTTGGGATGGGTTGGGGAAAATAGGCGATCGCGCAGATCGGGATAGGTAAATGGTTGCGGTAAGGTTTCTCGTCTCTCGGAGTCCGAACCATACAACCAAGATAACAACACCCAGAGGCGCAGAGAACGTTGTAAGCGATTGCCTAGCTGTCCGGCGGCTAACCATTGCAGGATGGCAGGACTGGGCGGATAGACAAAATGAATGTCTGACAAGGATAGAAGACCCCTATTCTAACTGGGTGTCATAATAGCACAGTGTTGATTACCACCTGGCTGCGATGAGTCATCCCCCCACTATTGGCATCCGCCTTTCTCTTTCCAATCACCAAAACCCCCAAGGGTTGAAATATCAGCTATTGTCTATCGAATTAACCCGCAAAGACCGCATTATCTACCCAGAAGAACTGGCCGACATCGAACTACCCAGTGGCATCGATACCACTGGCGGTGTAGTTATTTCAGGTCGTGGGCCCATCTGGTTACACAACTCTCTGGTCTACGAATTACATCCGACTGCATGGATTGGTAGCTACGAACCTCGGTTCCACTCTGCGATCGTGGTAGCCACTCATAGTCGCTTAGTTAAAATTGGACAAGTCATTCCTTTAGAACAACAGGGTGAGGGGTCGCTTTGCACAGGGTTGATGATTGTGGGGCCACCGAATAGTGGTAAAAGTGTTCTCTCTCATGCCTTATTTCAAGCTTTACTATCAGAGTTTCCCCATGTTTATTTGCAACGTGCGAATTGGGATGGAGAGGGGAATTATGTCCTCGAACTGACCCCGCAAGCGAATGGCGATGGAGAAGCATTTAAGGCTGTCAATAAAGGCGGATTAACCCCACAGTTTTTTCCCTATCACGCGCAAGCGATTTTGCAATTGCGACGGCAGAAAGCTCTCGTAATCGTGGATGTAGGCGGGATGGTGCAGCCAGAGAAACAACCCATTTTAGAAGCTTGTTCCCATTATTTGATTATTAGTTCTCAGCCGGAAGAGGTGGAAAAGTGGCATGAGTTCTGTGGAGACCGGGGACATCTTAAGCCTGTAGCGGTCATTCATAGTACCTTGGAAGTGTGTGAAGTAATTCAGCAGCAACAACCGTACTTAGAGATGACTTGTGGCCCTTGGATTAGCGGTCAATCTCGATTGATTCCTACTTCATTAATGGCACGAGTCCGTGAGTTAATTAAAAATTGATTCAGTCGTACATTCTTCTTTAAGCATCTTAGGATTCCTTCATTAAAATTTACGGAGGTAGCAGTTGTTCGCAAAAAACTTCATCTCAATGTATAGTTTTTTAGACTTCCCTGAGCGTGAAATATTCTGTGCTAAAATAGTGGAAATTTCATCGATCGCCCGCTCAATTTTATTGATGAGTATCGAGTTGGCTCAGAAAAGGGATTAGTAATTTGAAGCAAGCCAACACTTAATAGTTTTTTAAGCTACAATTCAGCCAACTTTTTAAGGCACGGTCATTCAACTCAATTTTAAGAATCATGAGTGCAGTACAGTTAAAAGTCATTCCTCATCAAACCCAATCGGGTGTACCGTATCAACACTTGCATGTTGAAATTACGAATGAAAATGGCATCGTTACACCTGCGGATCTCAAAGGGTTAAAGTTGCCAACGGGAATTGATTTTAGTCAAGGTGTTGCGATCGAGGGTAAAGCACCGATCTGGGTGTATGGGTATTTGGTGCATGAGTGTCATCCGGCGGCGTGGGTGGGGTGTTATGACCCCCGTTTGGGTGTGGTGGTGGTGGCAACTCATACCCATGATGTGTCGATTTCTCAGGTGTTTAAGGTGGATTTGCCTGGGGAGTGAGGGGGTGAGAGGTGGGGGAAGTGCGATCGTATTTCCGGCAAACGGAGTCACAGTTACATACAAATTAACTTCAAGCAAATATCTGGGAGGTTTAACCAATGGATTCTAATGATACATTCAAAGATTACAAAGTCAAGCACCTTTTCTTACTTGTGGGTGAAAATCCACTTCCTAATTATGTAGCTGCCATGAAACTACTGGAAACTGGCCGCACAGCATATCTTGTTTATACAAATCAAACAAAATCTCAAAAAG
The DNA here is from genome assembly GCA_050262755.1 of Actinomycetota bacterium. GTDB lineage: Bacteria > Cyanobacteriota > Cyanobacteriia > Cyanobacteriales > Microcoleaceae > JBLNEP01. The sequence continues at coordinate 7,163 of JBLNEP010000186.1, forward strand.
AGCGATTAAAAATTGCTCTGAAAGCTAAAGGTTTTAGCAGCGAAGAAGTTCCCTTAGACAAACAAAGAACTGACAATAATAAATCTAATGCTCATCAAATTTACACAACAGTTAAAACATTTGCAAAAAAAGTACCAGCTAATGAACGTATTGGTTTGCATTACACAGGTGGTACAAACCCAATGGCAATTCACGCCTATCGAGCGATTACTGATTTAGAAAGAACTAATACAGTCTACAGCTATCTTGATGCCAAAACCCTAGAGATATATATAGATATTCCTCAAGCAGATTCTTGGCACAGAGGAGTTAAGCTGGAAGTTTTTCTTGAAGACTTGTTTAAACTCCACAAGTACGAGTGGCAAGAAAATAAAAAGCCACTTTCTGATCCAATTTTACCAGAGGCAGCCGCAGAATTTGTCAGACTTTATCAAAATGAGGATGAAATAGCAACAAATTGGAGAAAGTGGTCTAATACTCATCGTTACAACAATTCCGGAGAACTTATAAAAGCAATAGATTCAAAAACAGGTCAGTGGAAATCTGAAGATGAACTTTCTAAAATGTCTTTTAGTTTAACAGGCGTACACCCAGAGATTATTGAAGTTTTGCGCCAGAAGTTAGATGCTTTGGCTTCTTCTCCGAGTCAACTTTCATTAAAAGTGACTAAAGCCAAAGGATTTAGTAGTTGTCAACAGGTTTGTGAGTGGTTAGGGGGGATTTGGCTAGAACATTATGTACTTCAACAAGTTAAAGAATTAACGGCAGACTTACAGCTTGGCGAAAGTAAAATGTCATTTCATATTAAAAAAAGCCAAACTTGGGAAGGAGGAGTATTTGAGTTTGATGTCGCCTTTATGCGAAGTTATCAATTATTTGCTATTTCCTGCACAACCAGTAAAGATGCTAAAGAATGTAAACTGAAACTCTTTGAAGCATACACCAGAGCTAAACAACTAGGTGGTGATGAAGCTAGAGTTGCTTTAGTCTGCTGTTGTGATAATGATCCTACTAAAACACAACGCTTAGATCAATGGCTAAAAAGTCAACTTGAAGGTGCTTTAAGTAATCCAAAAATTGCTGTTTTTCTTCGAGAAGACTTACCTAATCTAAAAAATAAAATTGCAAATTGGGTTAAAGACAATAAAGGTGCATTATGACTAAACTAACTGTAACTGTATTAGATACAACTGGAATTCAAGACTATGTTTTTGGCAGTAACCGCTTGCGCGAAAACATTGGAGCTTCCTATTTAGTGTCTCAGGCAACAAATCAATGGGTTAAAACGGCTTTAAAAGTTGTTCAACGAAAATTTAAGCAAAAAGTTTTTATTCCTACTCAACAATCACTACATGAAATTCATATTGAAGACGAAAATGTAGTAGCTGAGTTAGTTTATACCGGAGGTGGAAATGCAGTTATACTTTTTTCTGATTTCAAATATGCAGAATGCTTTACAAAAATTTTGAGTACGCGATGTTTGAAAAAAGCACCTAGCTTAAATATTGTCGTTGCTCACAACAAAGACTTTGAATTTGGGAAAGGAGAGTTTAAAAAGACGTTAAATCAGCTTCTGGAAAAAGACCTAGCTAAAAAGAAACGAGAGCGAGTTGCTTCTGCGCCTTTATTGGGTTTAGGAGTAACAGCAGCTTGCCAGTCAACTCAACTTCCTGCCGTCAATACCAGTGAAGAATACGTTGATGCTGATGAGGAGGAGATCTATCTAATTTCCAGAGAAAGTGAAGCCAAGCTTAAGGCAGTTCCCAAAGCTAATCAAAGACTAATAGAAAAATTTGCTGGTACTTTTAACTCAGACATTTATGAGTTTCCTTACCGAACGGATTATTTAGGTCGTTCTGAAGGTGAATCTAGCTATGTTGCGATCGTTCATGCAGATGGCAATGGTATGGGAAATCGTTTTCAGCAGTGTGGGGAAGGAAAATCTGACGAAGAAGCTATTGTTGAAATGCGGAAACTTTCTTTCAGCGTTGAGGATGCTGGAATAAATGCTCTTAAAAAAGTTTTGGAAATAGTCAATGATTCAATTGAAAATGGAGAAATAGTAGGTCAAATAGGTAAATTCGCTCTCAAAAAATCAAAAAAAGGTAAATACTATCTGCCATTCCGTCCTTTGGTTTATGGGGGCGATGATGTCATCTTTGTATGTGAAGGAAGATTATGGCTTGAGTTAGCAGCAATTTATTTGAGGGAGTTTGAAAAACAACAAGATATAGAAGGTCAACCCCTTAATTTAACGGCTCGTGCTGGAATTTGTATTGTAAAAACTCACTATCCCTTTGCTAGAGCTTACCAAATAGTTGAGGAATTGTACGGCACAGCGAAAAAGTTCATCCGAGAAGAAAGAGAGCGATTAGATGAATCAGATAATTATTATTGTTCAACACTTGATTGGCACTTTGCTGCTAGTGGCTTAATGGGTTCTTTGGGAGAAATTCGCCAACGAGAATATGAGGTTCCAGCCGGAAAACTTACGATGCGACCGATACGTTTAAAGGAACACGATTATGATGATGACCAATGGCGAACATGGGCTAACTTCATCAACGTAGTTCAACACTTTAATGGTTGCTTTGATGACATAGAAGGTAACGAACCTTGGAAAGAGCGTCGCAATAAAATTATTGCTTTGCGTGAAATTCTCCGCCAAGGGGCTGACAAAACTGAACAGTTTATGAAAGCATACAGGATCAAACAACTGCCACCTTTTTTACAAGTAAATAACTTGCAACAGCAAGGTTGGTGTATTCAAGGTGAACAGCATTATTGTGGTTATTTTGATGCAATCGAAGCAATGGATTTTTACCTTGGCTTAAAGGGGGATAGCAATGAGCATCTATGAATTGCAAATACAAATTAAACTTTTGAGCGATACAACCTTTGGTCGGGGTGATGGTGTTGCTGGTTTAGTTGACCAAGAAGTAGAGCATGATTCTTATGGATTTCCTTATCTGCGAGGACGCACTTTGAAAGGCTTATTGAGTGAGGAGTGCGATAACTTAATTATCTTACTAAAAGACGAGGTATTTAGATATTGGAAAGAAGTCCGAAATAAATTATTTGGTATTTCTGGTAGCGTTATAGAAAAAAATTCTATTATGCACGTTGGCGACGCTTGTTTGCCAGAAAAATTACGGGAAGCGGTGAGAATTAAGATAGACAAAGAGCGAGACAATGAGCAACCTGCTTTAACACCAACTGATATATTGCATTCCCTGACAACAATCCGTCGCCAAACGGCGATTAATCCTAATAATGGTACAGCAGATAGCGGTAGCTTGCGATCGGCTCGTGCTGTGATGCGCGATCGCCCTAATACCTCACCTCGTTTTACGGCTCACCTCTTCTTCGATGAAGAACCAACACCATATATGAAAGCACTCTTAGGCGTTGGCATTTTAGCACTTCGGCACATAGGTAGTGGACGAAACCGAGGGCGAGGTCACGTTCAATGTAGCTTATGTGATGCTAATGGGCAAGATATTACTCAAGATTTTGTTCATCTTTTTGGAAAAATTGACGAGGTAAGTCAATGAAAGTAATCACTTTTCTTCTGGAAACACAACAGCCAGTTTTAGCAACTTCATTTCAGGGCGGTCCAAATAGTGATGTGTCTTTTTCTTATATTCCTGGGAGTATGATTCGAGGTGCTTTGATTGGTCGTTACCTCAAGCGTCACCGACAACCAGGGGAGGATATTTTATCAGATGTAGATATCAATAAAGAGGTGAAGCGCTTATTTTTTAATGGCAATACCCGTTACTTAAACGCCTACTTATTCTGTAACAAACAACAAAAACGTACTTTACCTACTCCTCTTACATGGTATAGAAAGAAAGATGAAGAGTTACCGCAAAACCAAGAGCCAGCGTTAAATGTTTATGATTTGAGCCAATACGAACCAGAACAAGTGTCGCTGAAAGGTTTAAGTGAAAAATTTTGTACTGTTAACGAAAGACAGGTTGTTTTATACAGAGAGAAGCGCCGGATTAATATTCACACCGCACGCGATCGCACTAAAGGACGTTCATCAGCAACAAAACGCGACCCAGCTACCAATCAAGTTATTGAACAGGGAGAAGGTACAATCTTTCGTTATGAAGCTCTCGATAGCAAACAAAATTTTCAAGGTATTATCTTATGTGAAAATGAGGATGCACAAAGAATTGAGAATTTACTAAAACCAGCAGATATCTGGTTAGGAGGTTCTCGAAGTGCTGGCTATGGACACATAAAAATTATTAGTATAAATGAACCTCAAGCGCTTAAGGATTGGAATGAAATAAAGATCAAACCTGAAAATCGAGTCGATCGTAGAAAGCTAAAAATTACTCTTCTGAGTGATACAATTCTACGTGATCGGTGTGGGCAATTTTCAGCCGACCCTTGCTTGGTTAAACAAGCAATTGAAAATAAGTTAGGAGGAATGCAGTTACCTCAAGCAACCAATGTTTTTATCAGTGGCACTATTGTTGGTGGATTTAATCAAAAGTGGGGGTTGCCTTTACCTCAAGTTCTAGCTTTATCAGCAGGTAGTGTATTTGTGTTTGATTCACAACTAACAACTGAACAAATAAAAACATTGGAAAGAGAAGGAATTGGCGAGCGCTGCATTGATGGTTTTGGTAGAGTAGCTGTTAATTGGTTAGGAGAATACCGAGAATTTTCATCTAGACCACCTGAGTCAGATCAAACTAATGAAACAGAGTTAGACGAGAAATACCATGACTTAGCCACACAAATGGCTGAAAACATTTTGCGCAAAAAATTGGAACAGTTTCTTGTAGAGCAAGTCAGCAATATTAATATATCAGGCAATATTACCAACAGCCAACTTTCTCGCTTAGAGATTGTTGCTCGACAGGGATTAACAAAACCTCCAAGCTTTCTTCCACTTATAGAGCTATTGAGTAGTTTGACCTCAAATGCCACAAAACAGTATAGAAATACAATAGTTTATGGAAATAAATCTTTGGAGCAGCAACTTAAAGATTGGTTAGAAAAACCACTTGGAAATACTGACTCATGGCTAAAAAATCCCCAAGACTTTGAAGTGAGTATTGCTGGAATTACCCGAAGAATTGAACCAAATTCTGATTTAGCTACAGAATATACACTACGTTTAATTATGGCAGTTGCCAAGAAAGCAAAAAAGGAGAAAAATTAATGACAATAACGGAAAATTCATACGCACTTGATAATCTATTGATACGCAAACAGCGTCACATTATTAAACGTATTGTTGTACGTGGCACTTTAATTTTAGATACACCAACTTGTCTAGGAAGTGGTGATGCTGAAAGCCCAACTGACTTAGCATTACTTAGAGACAGTATCAGCGATCGTGCGCTTTTAACAGGTTCATCTATTGCGGGTGCTTTGCGAAACTATTTGCGAGAATGTCAACACGGATACATGGCTGGCGAACAAGCAGATGATTTAGCAACTATCTTATTTGGAGGAATGCGGAGTGACGATGATGGGAATCAAAGTCCTTTAATTATTAATGATTCTATCAGCACTAAACCCATTCAAGCTGAACTCAGAGATGGAGTGAAAATCAATAGCATCACTCGGACTGCTGCTGATAAAGCTAAATATGACTTAGAGTTACTGCAAGCGGGAACCGAATTTCCTTTGTGTTTTGAATTGTTGATTGAGAAAGATAGTAATGAAACTGAGTTACGCAAAGGACTAGCGATCGCACTCTCCGGCTTAGAACCTAAAAATGATGCAAAAAGTGATGATGCAAAAAGTGGTGATGCAAAAAGTGGTGAAATCAGCCTTGGTATGAAAAAACGCCGAGGTTTTGGTCGCTGTCATGTCAAAGAATGGCAGGTTTGGGATTTCGATCTAACTGATGAAAGCGATCGCATAGCATGGTTAACTCTAGATCATTCCTGGTTAACTGATCCACCCTGTATAAAACCACCTGCTGTCGATGCTTCAATTGTAGCCGCGATGAAAAAAGCAGGTCTTGATGTACCGGAAGATTGGGAAGATCAGCGCGACCGCTTCACGATTAAAGCTACATTCAAACTGGTTAGTTCTCTCCTCATTCGTTCAGGTCTAGCTGAAACTGGACGCGCACCGGATGTGGTGCATCTCAAATCTCATCGACCTGGAAAAACAGATGCAGAACCCGTTTTATCTGGTACGAGTTTAGCAGGAGTATTACGCCATCGAGCTGAACGGATTGTAAATACGCTACATGAAGTTAATTCCCAAATTACGCAGGAAATAGTTAATGACATATTTGGTTTTGTTACAGATAAAAAAGAACTAAGCAAGTCAGAGTCTCAAGAAAATGACAAAAAGTTAAATGCTAAAGCAAGTCGCTTAATTGTCCATGAAAGTGTTATCAAGTATACGACTGACTTAGTACAAACTCGCATTGCGATCGATCGCTTTACAGGCGGTGCTTATCACGGTGCATTATTTCAAGAAAAACCTGTTTTTGCAAATGATAAAACAGAGCTAAAATTAGAGATAGAACTCCGAAAACCTGACCCGCACGAAATAGGTTTACTTTTGCTTTTACTGAAAGACTTATGGACAGAAGATTTACCTGTTGGTGGTTCTAGTAGCGTTGGAAGAGGAAGGTTACAAGGAAAAGTAGCAACTTTGGTTTGCTCAAAAGAGGGAAAGTCATGGACTATTTCTCAACCTAACTTAAAGGAAAACTATTTGGAGATTATAGGTAGCGATCGCCAAGACTTGGAAAATTATGTTGTTCAATTAGTCGAATATACTAAACAGGAGGTGACAAGTCATGAATAAACCTCATTGTGAACCAATTGAAGACACCCAATCAATTTCTAATTTGGTAAACTGGCTGGAGGAAAAAGCTCAAAAGCATCAATTACAATATTTGTTAGCTCATGCTGATGATGGCGTAATTTGGGGTAAATTCCTAGACCATCAAAGTTATCAGTTGATCGCTTCAGGAGATGTATTTCCTCAGTTGGCTAAGTTACGCCTTTGTACACTTCAACAGTGTCGCATCTTGGGTAAAAATGCCGAGGTGATGCTTTGGAAAGTTGGTCAAGAATGGAAAGCACGTTTAATTAAGGATGAACATTTGTCAGAAAAAGATTATATTCCTGAAGACCAAATCCTTTGGGGAACACAAAAAGAAGAAGAAAAAAACGGTTTTACTTTAGTATCAGATGGTTCACAAGGATTGAAACACGCTCTTCCTTTAAGCAATATCCCCTTTAGTCAAGACAAAAAGACCTTACATCGTCCAATTCGTTTAGTTGTTCGTCATTATATTGATTATGATGATAGTGGAGTGGCAAGAATTTATTTGAGTCGTCTAGTTAATTTAGAAAACACCTAATTATGTTTGCTGAAACTCAGTATAGCCAAAAAATGACGCCAGAAGAATATCTAGAATGGGAAGCAAAACAAGAGCTTCGCCATGAATATATTGACGGCGAGATTATCGCGATGACAGGGGGTAGCCTTCCTCATAATGATATTGCCCTTAATTTCTATACAGCACTAAGACCTCATTTGCGTCAGAAGGGTTGTCGAGTTAATGTGTCCGATGTGAAAGTTCAGGCTAATCAAGACAGTCGCTATTTCTATCCTGATTTGGTTGTTAGTTGTCACCCCGATGATTTGAAATCTCGTCAATTTATCAATTATCCTAAAGTTATTGTTGAGGTGCTTTCTCCTAGTACCGCCAGTTACGATCGCACGAAAAAACTGAGATATTATCGTCAGATTCCGAGTTTGCAAGAATATGTCTTAGTTGACTCAGAAGAAATTGCTGTTGAGGTTTATCATCGAGGGGAAGGTAAAATGTGGCATTATTATGAATATGAGGATGGGGATGCGATCGCATTAGAAAGTATTGAGTTTGAGTGTGCGATCGAGCTTTTGTATGAAGGAGTTAGCTTTGAGAAAGAGTGAGAGACAAAATAGGTATTAAGTAAATTTATTGAATCATAAGGAGATTGAACAATGAATCCGAAACATATTGGAACAGTCCCAGAATTTATCGAAGAAACAAGAAAGAGAAAAGATGGATCTACCTATATAGAAAGAATTCCACGCAGGGCGATCGCACCTTACAATTTTGTAGAATTACCTGAAAAGGTTGTTGAAGCACAGCCTTTACCTGATGGCGATCGCTATTACCCTGTAAACTATGTTGAAATTTTACGTCAAACAGGTATGATTGAATGCACTTTAACTACAGAATCTCCTTTGTATACTCGTTGTGGTTGGAGTCCAGAGGATTTTGCAAAATACTCAGAACCTCCCATACATAAAACGAAAGAAGAAAGAGAGCGATGGGAGAAAGAAGAAATAGCTCAATGGCAAAATAAAAGAAAAGAAATTCTTGCCTCTTTCTTCAGCTATCCTAACGATAAGCTTCCTGTAATTCCTGGTAGTAGTATTCGAGGGATGTTGCGAACTTTAGTTGAAATCGTGAGTTTTGGAAAGATTGATCGTGTTTCTGATGCTCAAAAATTCTTTTTTCGGGCTGTGGCGGCTGAAAAAAATGATCCACTTCAACATAAATATAAACTAGAAAATGTACAAGCTGGCTATTTGAGTTTTGATAAAAATTGCGGTAAATGGTATGTTTACCCAGCTTTAGTTTTAGACCATAAAAATAACTTATCATATCTTTCTGTTAAGGAAGTTAGTATTAAGCGATATCTTCGCTCTTTGATCCTGATGAAAAAAAATAATTATTTGCCTCAATACATTGATATTAGCTTTGATAAAAATGCAAATGGTGATATCTCAGTTAGTGAAGATTTACAGAAATATCCAAGCCCAGAAAATCAGGGTATTCTTGTTACTAGCGGTAATATGCTGGAAACAAGTAATCTTACCGAAGCCGAAAAAGATGCTAAGTTAAAAAGTAAAAAAGGTCAAGGTCGTAAGTACCATTACATAATTTCAAAGGAATATAGTTCCCATCAACCTATTGAAATTAGTCAAGAGGCGATTCTTGATTACATATCTGCACTGACTGATTTTCAGAGTGGCAAATTATTCAAAGATGACCCTAAAAATCCATTTTGTAATGATCTGGGCGTTTTAAAAGATGACCGACCCATTTTTTATTGTCAGCCCAAATCTGGTCAACCCATCACATTATTTGGTCAAAGTCCTAACTTTCGTATTCCTTACTCTCCTCAAGGGAATGGAAAAGCTTCAACGGCACGAGATTTTATTCCTCATTTTCTGAAAGATTGTAAAGATAAACCAACGATCACTGATATAGCTGAAGCTATTTTTGGTTTTGTTCGACGCGAAAAGCAACCTGATAAAATAGAACAAAGTCGTGCTGGTAGAGTGTTTATTAGTGATGGTATCCTAAAGCAGAATCAGGAAACAAAAGTCAATGAAAGTTGGAATCAAGAACCCAAACCTATTCTGCTTTCTAGTCCAAAACCGACAACATTTCAGCATTATCTGATTCAAACTAGCGATAAAAAGCCAGAACTTAAACACTATGCTAGTCAGCCTCCAACTGAGACAGAACCAGGAGAAACTGTTATTCGGGGACATAAACTTTACTGGCATAAAGATTGTAAAATAGAAGTTCCTGAAAATGCAGATACTCAGACTAGCTTAATTAAACCGATTAACCCAGAAATTGAATTTACTTTTGATATTCACTTTGAAAATCTAAGTAATGTAGAACTTGGTGCGCTGTTGTGGGTACTCAGCCTTAGCAGTGAAAAGTCACAAACATTGGGAACTGGTAAACCAGACGAAAAATACTGCTTCTCCCTTGGAATGGGTAAATCATTGGGAATGGGTGCGGTTAAAATTGATTATAATTTGCATTTAAGCGATCGCACCACACGCTACAGTCAATTATTTAATGGTGATGGATGGTCACAAGATGAAAAAGAACAAGATGAAACCACTCAAGCAGAAATAAACTGTATCAGTAAATTTGAAAAGTATGTCCTCGATCGCATTAGTGAAAATGACTATCCGGACAACCAAAACAGACAACAGCTTGAGCATCTGAGACAAATACCACGAATTGAGATGCTATTAGCAATGTTGCGGTGCGATCCCCCTCCAGAACAAACTGATTATATGAAACTTGATGATTTCACTGATCGAAAAGTGCTACCTACACCCTTAGATATCAGGAAAATTGAGGATAAGCGCCGCTTTCCTACGCATAGCACTCCATCCTCAAAAACAGCATCAAAACCAAAACTTCAAAACAAAAGCGCTCGCCCTACAAAAGAAACAGAACATCCAGTGAATTTAGCCTTACAACGAGGACTTCAACCAGCACAAGCAAAACCGAAACCCAAACCGAAACCCAAACCGAAACCCTGAAACTCGATCGCACCCATCCCCGCCCATTCCCACACCCCCCCTATAACTCAACTTCCCCAACCCACTCATTCACACAAACTATTAGTAATTCACTTCACTCAACCTACTTAATAACTCATGAATCATCACCCTCTTTACCTCAGCAAATCCTTCACCCTATCCCCAACCCTCTCCTCCTAAACTTCCCCTCATCCCCTCGCCTCACAATCCCGCAACCACAGGCGAATCGCCTCAGCAGTCACACTATTATTACTCTCTTCCAATCCCGAATGAGAACCATTGCTATTAGGAGCAGCAACCTGAGAAAACATCGTCACCAATTGCCAACCCCTAGCAGTTTTCGCTAAAAAAATCCAGTGAAGTTCTTCATATTCAACAATCTGACTGCCCTGATACTGCCGTTCCAACGTCGTAAAAAAAACTTGGCGGGTATTCGCAGAAACAGGGGGAATTAAATTGAGCGATAACGGTTCAAATTCAGCCCGCCCCGCTAAAATAAACGAAGTGGGAAAATAATTCTGAGAACTAAACTGCGCTCGCTGAATCACTCGATTCGCATAGCTCGGTAATTCCGGCAACAGTTGCTCAATTAATCGCTTTAAATCCGCTGGACAAACCGCTCTCCCCAAAGAATTTGAGCGAAACTTGCTGACTTTTCCTCCCCCACTTGCAGCCTTCTTTACGGGAAGATAACTCGCTTGAACACTGCCGCCGAAACCCCCAATCATCGCCAGCAAAAGCACCCGCACAAAAATTGGCTTTAAGACATCAGACATAGGCCCTTAAAAATAAACAGGCAAAAGTAAAAACATCAACATTGCTTTTACCTTTATGCTTCTTTTCATAGCCCATGTCCTATCAATCTCATAGCGTTTCTATCTCTTCGCAAATCCGGGCAAACGCTGCTGCTGGATCGGGCGAAGCAGTAATCGGCCGCCCAATCACCAGGTAATCCGCACCTGCTTTCACCGCCGCCGCCGGAGTTAGCGATCGCTTCTGATCTCCCCCTTCGGCCCAACTCGGACGCACCCCTGGACAAACTAACAGAAACTCATCCCCGCAAGTCCGCCGTAACTGTTCCACCTCTTGCGGCGAACAAACCGCACCCGCTAAGCCTGTTTCTTGAGCTAACAGCGCCATTTGTAAGGCATACTCCGGCAACTCTAAAGGTATTTTAAGCTCAAAAGCCAACTGCCGCGAACTCAAACTCGTCAAGAGCGTAATTGCAATTAATTTAGGCGGTGTTTGATGAGCCGAGGCGGCCCCTGCCTCTGCCGCTGCTTGAGCTGCTTTTAGGGCATCTTGACCCGCTGCCGCGTGCAGAGTGAGTAAATCGACCCCATACCTGCCAGCGGCCCGACAAGCACCCGCTACAGTATTCGGAATGTCGTGGAATTTCAAATCTAAAAAAATCCGCTTTTGCCGCTCCTTTAAAATCGCCAAAATTCCCGGACCACAACTCACAAACAGTTCTAACCCCACTTTCCAAAAAGATACATCGGGGAGTTGGTCGAGGAGTGCGATCGCATCAGCCTCACTTGGGACATCTAGAGGAACAATAATTCGCTGTGCTAGGGTCATAAAATCAAAAAATCCTGAATATTAACCGCAGATCCACACAGATCGATCGGCAGACCACCGGTCTAAAAAACACCGGTCTCAAGCCTCCAATCGACTTTATTGCTCTGCGTGCATCTGCGGTTTTTCATTACCAATTAAGCCACTAACCGGACAAACTTATTTTTGCCCACTTGCAAAACCTTACCGGATAAGTCAACCGCCGACTCAAAGACCAAATTTGGATCGGAGACCGGTTCACCATTCAACTTCACACCTTTCTCCTGAATTTTACGCCTGGCTTCGCTGCTACTGGCGCACAACTTACTCGCACTCAGAATGTAAAACAACTTTGCCGGAAATTGCACCTCTGCCAAAAGAAACTCCGGAATAATCTCCGCTTTTTGTGCTTTCTCGGCCTCCGTTTCCCCGTGATACTGCTTCACTCCCTCGTAAGCAAGGCGGAGTTGTCGCTCCCGTGGCGCCTCCGGCAATTCAGCTAAGGGTAAATCCGTTAAAAGTTCAAAATACTGCTCAACTAAATGATCGGGAACTTGTTGCAGCTTTTGGTACATCACATTGGGATGTTCTCTCAACCCCACATAATTTCCAAGCGACTTAGACATTTTCTGCACCCCATCAATCCCAATTAAAATCGGCGTCAGCAAGCCAAATTGAGGCCGCAGACCAAAGTGTCGCTGTAAATCTCTCCCCACAGCAATATTAAACTTTTGATCCGTCCCTCCCAATTCCACATCCGCTTGCACTGCGACGGAATCATAGCCTTGCATCAAAGGGTAAAGGAACTCATGCAGGTAAATCGGATTTCCTTGCTCTAACCGCGTGTCAAATCCTTCTTTAGCCAACATCTGCCCCACCGTCATAGTCCCTAGCAGCTCAAGAATTTTTGCCAAATCCAGCTTAGAGAGCCACTCAGAGTTATAGCGGATTTCCAGCCGCCCCGGAGTCTCAAAATCAAGAATCGGACGCACCTGATCCAGATAAGTCTGGGCATTCTGAGCCACCTCTGCCGGTGTCAGTTGGCGACGGACTTCAGATTTCCCCGTTGGATCGCCAATGCGTGCGGTAAAATCACCGATGATCAGGACTGCCGTATGACCAGCATCCTGAAATGCTCGCAGCTTGCGAACCGGGATGCTGTGCCCCAAGTGAATGTCAGTACCTGTGGGGTCAATCCCCAGCTTGACCCGCAAGGGCCGGTCGGTTTGCGCTAGCAGCACTGCCAAATTCTCGTCGGGGTTTTCAGAATCCGGATGATTAGGAAAAATTTCACTGGTGCCGCGGTGCAGCCATGAAAGGTTATGAGTCATACTGGGGGATCGATCAAAAGGCATATTTTGCGAAGGGACAGGGGAATTCGTTACACTCACTGATTGACGAGTCATACCGTCACCCTCAAGCTACTATAATCGCAAAGATTCAGTACCTTGATGATTTTTCAGCCCCTCGACAGTTCCCAGTCCTGCGGATGCAGTCGGATGCTGCATTCCAAGTCCATTCCCTTGTCTTATTTTCGTTGAGGAAGTGAAACCGACGTGTCAACCAATGCTATCCACAATAAGCCACAGGAAAACTCAGCACCTATTTTCGAGTTTGTTCAGTCAGTCAGTAAGGTAACAGCCGGAACCATACTCGGCATTACTCTACTAACCAGTTCGGTAGTCGCTGGGGGACTGGTTGGCCTAGCGATCAGCTTCCGCAACCTACCAGATGTCCGCGTTCTCAAGAGCTACTCCCCTACAGAAACCACTCATATTTACGACATTAACGGCAAACCCATCGCGAGTATCCACGACGAAGCGAATCGGGATGTCGTCCCCCTCAATAAAATTTCTCCCAATCTCAAGCGCGCTGTCCTAGCAATTGAAGACAGCAATTTCTACACTCATAAGGGGATCAACCCCAGCGGCATCGTCCGCGCTTTGATGGCGAACTTGAAGGAAAAGAAAACGGTTGAGGGTGGCTCAACCATGACGATGCAGCTGGTTAAAAACCTGTTTCTTTCCCCCCAACGAGCTTTCAGCCGAAAGGTGGCTGAGGCAGTGATGGCAATCCGTTTAGAACAAATTTTGACCAAGGATCAGATATTAGAACTGTACTTAAATCAGGTTTATTGGGGCCATAACTTGTATGGGGTGGAGACGGCTTCAGAAAGTTATTTTGGCAAGTCATCGGCTGATTTAAATTTGGCTGAAGGGGCGATGATGGCGGGGTTAATTTCCGCTCCTGAAGAGTACAGCCCTTTTGTCAATTATAAGTTGGCAAAGGAGCGCCAGCAGACGGTTTTGAGGCGGATGACGGAACTGAAGTGGATTACGCCTCAAGAGGAGCAGGTTGCTCTTAAGCAATCGATTAAGTTGGGTAAGATTACTTCGTTCCGCAAGAGTCAGGTACCTTATGTGACGGAGGCGGTGGTACAGGAGTTAACCAAGCGGTTCGGCCGGGATGCGGTGCTTAAGGGTGGGATGCGAGTGCAGACAACGATTGATTTGAAACTGCAACGCATTGCTGAGAATACGGTGAAGGATTGGTTTGAGCGCTTGTACGATGAGGGGCTCTACCGCGATCGCGAGCAAGGACAACTTGCCTTAGCCGCCGTCGATCCACGCACCCACTTTGTGAAGGCAATGGTGGGGGGAGTGGATTACAATAAGAGCCAGTTTAACCGAGCGCTGCAAGCGCGGCGACAGCCTGGTTCTTCCTTTAAACCGTTTGTTTACTACACTGCTTTTGCCAGTGGCAAGTTTAGCCCAGATTCGACGGTTTACGATAGTCCTGTCAGTTTCCGAGACGGCGATGGTTATTACTCTCCGCAAAACTATGGGGGAGGCTATTCTGGGGCCGTTACGATTCGCCGGGCCTTGGAGGTATCCTTAAATGTGCCGGCAGTTAAGATCGGTCAAGCGGTCGGATTGAATAAGGTCATTGAAACTTGTCGCATCCTGGGAATTAAGAGTCCGATGGAACCGGTGGTTTCTTTACCTCTTGGCGCTGTTGACTTGACACCGTTGGAGATGGCCGGAGCCTTTGCCACCTTCGCGAATAATGGTTGGCACTCAGACACAACGTTTATTGTGCAAGTCACTGACAGCAGCGGTAATATCTTGCTGGACAATACCCCTAAACCCAGGTTAGTGCTCGATCCTTGGGCCTCCGCTTCCCTCAACAGCGCGCTGCAAGGGGTGATTAATCAAGGGACCGCGACGAGAGCACAAATTGGTCGGCCCGCTGCTGGTAAAACCGGAACCACTTCTTCTGAGCGGGATATTTGGTTTGTGGGTTATGTGCCACAGTTATCAGTGGCAATTTGGGCGGGCCATGATGACTATCGACCCTTGAGTTATGGTGCGACTGGGGGTACGGTGGTGGCCCCGGTTTGGCGCGATTTTATGACCCAAGCGTTACAAGGAGTACCGGTGGAAAATTTCCGACCAGCTTCTGATTTTGAGCGGCCCTGAAGTTAGCAGGATGCAGGATGAATTAGAGCAGAGGCAAGGCTTAAAACTCTTGCCTCCTTAAGCTTGTTGTTCTAGCTCTGACTTCATCCGTTCTAGGGTATAGTGCATCTGCTCAAACATTTGGTGGGGAGTGATGCCAAATTGAGAGAGCTGAGTTTTCAACTGTTCCACTGTCATCTGTGCCATGAAGTCTTCAGACAGTTCAAAGCGCTTCATAAAGATGCGGTAGCGCTCCATCATGGTTTCCATTTGGTCGATGAAGAGTTTTTTTCCCTCCCGATCGAATTTGCCGTAATTGCTTCCTAATTTGATCAGGGATTGGTAATCTTCAAACAACTGTTTGGCTTCTTGCTGGACGATTTCTGAGTCAAAAAATCCCATCGCTTTACCATTTTTTTTATATTGAACTGATTTCCCGGCAATGAGGAAATCCTGCTGTATTGGCTATCATTCTAACAGCTAGCCTGGGAACTCCGTACCCCCGAAAGGGCGAACCTTTAGTCGCAATATCCGTACCCAGAGTTAGGGGAAAAGCCGTCCGAGAGGTCAAGGACCGAGAGGAACATTGTCTCGGAGTAGGATCGAGCTGAGTGTGGCGTTGTTGGCATCAGGGTAATGCTAGACCTTGGTTAGGAGTTGCTGACTTCAGCTCTGGGTAGAAGCAGGGAGTGACGGCGGACTGAACTGCAAAAATGAGCGGTCGCACTCCTCCTTCGCCAAGCCATTGCTGTTAGGTGTCCTAGAGAGGGCGATCCTCCACCCAGGGGTGATAGCCAGAGCCGGAAGTTCTGACCCCGCGCGATCGCCAAAGCTTCCTCCCAGGCACTGTGTGATTGACCTCCTGCAATTGAATGGCTTCCCCAACCCTCCTCTACCTCTGTTTCATCACCAGAATCGTAATATCATCTTCAACCTTTTGCATCCCCATATGTCCTTTAACATCCTCCATCACAGCCTGTGTAATTTTAGTCGCTGTTTCTCCCCGATGTAAGCGAACAACCTCAACTAACCGCTCCAATTTATATTGCCTTTTATCCACATCCAAGGCTTCTGTAATCCCATCACTATAGAGCACCACAACATCACCAGAATGTAACCGCACCTCAACTTGATCCACAAAATCAGCAATTTCTTCTACCAAAGCGATCGGGAAGCCTAAATCTGCTGTATCAATCAGCTCCACTTCACCGCTAGACCGCACGATAATCATTTCTTCGTGCTGACCACTTAATTTCAACAGTCCATCTTCATAGTCCAGTAAAGCCAGCGTCATGCTTTTATCGCAATTCATCCGCTGGGCATTTTGATAAATAGTCCGGTTGATTATATTTAAAAATTGTTGAGAATTGGTGAAATTGCCCTCCAGCAGTGTCCGCACCGCCGTCTGAGCCATGAGCATCAGCACACCACTTTCTAATCCATGTCCAGTGACATCTCCGATGCCAATTTTAATTTTTCCAGAGCGGTTCAGGACATCATAGTAGTCACCACCCACTTCATCAGCCGGTTCCATAAACCCGGCAATATCGAGTCCCGTTACTTGAGCGAGTTCCAGCTCTTTAGGTAATATCATTTGTTGCAGACGCCTTGTGATCTCTAGCTCAGCACTCAGACGGAGATTTTCAGCTTTCAGAAGCTCGTTGAGCATCGTAATTTCGGAATTAGCTTGAGCTAACTGGGCGGTGCGTTCCTCAACTTTTTGTTCCAGCGTCCGGTATAAAAGAGCATTTTCAATCGAGATGGCGGCTTGGGCCGCTAGGACTTTTAAGACTTCCAGATGCTGAGGCGTAAACGCATCCACGATCAAGTTATTTTCTAAGTAAATGATCCCTAGCAATTTCCCGCGATCGATAATAGGAGCACAGAGAACTGATTTCGGTTGCTGAGCCACTATGTAAGGATCGGCAGTGAAGATTCCTTGTCGAGTTGCATTGCCTAAAACAACATCTGATTGAGTTCGAGCAACATAATTAACCAAGGTTGCCGGCATCAGTTCACTCATGTCAGCACTCAAGGATTCCTGCTTCGTTCCTCCTTGCTCCTGACCGATTTCTCCTGTCGCTTCTATAGTTAGTTCCCCAGCATTAGATAATATAAAATAGCCTTTTTGAGCTCCGGCATTTTCAAGGGCAATTTTCATCAACTTAGCTAGTAAATGATCCAATAAAATTTCACTAGAAATTGCTTGTGAAGCTTTGATAACCGTTGCAAAATCTAATTCTGCTAACCGATAACCATCGGTGGTAAGGGTTGTGGGTTCACTTGCGCCATCTGCCTTGCTTGAAGGAGAGCGCAAAATTAACTCTGGATATTTTAATTCCAAATCTTTAGCTTTTCCAATTGCTCCCCAGCGGATATAGGCATAGTAAGCATCGGTCATATAAGTTTTAGCAATTTTTTCCCGCTTCAGAGTTCGGTGAAATTCTGCCGCGAGTTCACAGGCTAGCGCTTCATCTTGCAGGTTTCCATGTTCAATCGCAGTCGCGATCGCATTCTCATACAAGTCGAGCGATCGCTCATTTTGCCCTAAAACTCGTGCAGTTTCTGCCTCCACTAAATCATATTTATACTGATAGTTCATGGGTGCATACTGGACCCAGCGCTGCATTTTTTCTTGATTAAGTTTAACCTGCTCCAAATATTGAGCCTGTTCGCTCGATG
>JBLNEP010000187.1:0-4353 GCA_050262755.1 Actinomycetota bacterium
ACTTCATCATTGATCCACAAAATTAAGGGAAAGGGGCAATTTTTTTGAAATTCCTCCCGCACTTGATTCGCAGCACTTAATAGCCGCTCTAACTCTGTCACTGATTCCAAACCAAACACCATTAAAGCTGCTGGCAATTCAGAATTAATTTCTGCCTGAATTCGAGTATAAAGCGCTTGTTCTGTTTCCTTAAGTTGGATACTACGAATTGCTACGGTACAGATTTCTTGCAATCGTTGAGCGAGGCGATTTCGCAAATTTGTATAGTTGCAGCGAGCCAAAATCAGCTTAAAATTTCCCACAGAACTCTCAATAGCCCAAGCCAGTTCCTCAAGGGAATTTTCATTATAAGCTACAATCTCTTCCGGTCGGTCTGAATCAATCATGGCTGCAACTCTTTCGCCTCTGCTAATAGGGGATTTACATCAAACCAACAGTCACCCTCAGCACGGTATTCAAAGACAAAACGGCTCCGAATTAAAATTTGATAAGCTTGATCGCCACTCACCTTTTTTTGCTGCTTAACTTGGCGCAGCAATTCCCATTCATCCTCGGAAATGACCAGCGTCATCTCATTCCGTCGCTCCCGAATCACTTCTTCTAAAGTCTGGCGAGACAATGGAAATTTTCTGCCTTTTTTAACCCAGCTATTGAGTAACCGCAGCAAGTCGCGGACGTGACCCCCGCTCGCAGAACACAGGCGGTCTAAACTCTCAGGACTATCAAAAATTTCTTCGATTTTTTCGAGTCTTTGGTTTGGCTCTAAATCAGGCATGGCTCTTGCTAAAACCATCTGCCGGAGCAGTGCCATTCCCGTTTCGCACTCCCGACCATCCGGTAATTTAACTAATACCATTGGCAGCACTTTCGGGTCATCAAATCGCTGCGTCAAGTTGCTATAATCATTAGAAAATTTGAGCGCTAGTGGCATGGTATACACTAAATGGCAGTGTAGCTTACTCAAATATTCCCCCTGATCGACAAACAAATATTCCTGTTGCGGACGACCAAAGGGTTTTGGGCGACTGTCGAGGCGATCGAGGTTGTCAACAATCACGACTAACCCTTTTTTCCCCTGCTGTTTCAGTTTGGCGATCGCAGGTTCTAAGAGTTCCTCATTAATCGCTTTTAACAAATCTGTTTTCTGCGGTCCTAGATACTGGTTAACTTTATTCCGCAGCATCGAATCACTTTTCGCCTTAGCCGTGATTTCGCCAATCCCAACGGCGAGGGTAAAGGTTTCGCCTTTGTTTTCAAAACCCACCTCTCCCACATTCGGAATTTTAAATTTAATTCCCTGTACTTCTGCATTTAAAACTTTAGCAACGTTATGCAGCAAGTCTTTAAAGCGTTTGGGTTCTGCGAGGGTAAGTTCCTCCAAATTTTGGCTCACTCGTCGCGCGATCGCCAGCAGGATATCGACAATATCGACATCCGTCATTTCTAAGTCTTCACTGGATTCAAAATAGACGACCTCAAACCCTTCTTGTTCGAGTTCTCCCTTGAGTCTCAAGAGTTCCGTAGATTTCCCGCAACCGATATGCCCAGTAAAGAGGACGCAAGTCGGGTTATCGGGTGAAAAATAGGTGATAGTATCCTTGAGTTCGGAGATAATTTCACCGCCTCGGACTGAGGAAAAATCAATGTAATACTTTTTCTCTTCAGGATTCGAGACTTCTAAAGCCTTACCGGGGTTCGTCGCCTGATAAAATTTTTGTAAATCTACCATCTTTTTTTCCTAATCTGCGCTCTTTGGAGTCTGAAGTTAACAAGAGACCTGAGCCATTAACTTTTTAGGGAAAATTGTAACTCATTTTCGCGTTGAAGCAAGGATCGTTGGCGGTCAATTCTTTAAGGGTTGGTGGTACAGGCCTCCGGCTCGAAAAAAAAATGAGCTGTTTGTAGGCATCAGTCTGCTCTGTACCTTGGCACTTCCCTAGAGGCCCGTGACAAGATAGTAGTTAGCTCAAAACTCGACCGTTAGGAGTGAATGAATCGTCATGTCCAACTTAGTACAGCGTCTAGAGATCACCGCCCACCCGAAACTGGAAAAATCCCTCGGCTATGAAGGAGAGAACCGCTGGGTTGCTTGGCACTGGGAACCGGAAATCGAACAACTCATGTGTACCGATGGCAGAGATTTCGGTACGGGTAAAAGCATGGCATGGCGGATTTTCCTGCAACACAACCTTGTTTCCTCTTCCGTGGCCACTTATCAACTCACGGAGAGCGATCGCTACTGGTTGTTGTTAGATCGGCAAACAAGAAATACCTATATCGGTGAAGGAAAAGCAATCCAAGGGTTGCTTGACCAACCGGAGAGTTTAACGTTATTAGCTTGTCTCGATAACAACAGTAACCCCATCCAAGAAACGGCCGCAGCGGTTAAGCAAACAGTCGGAAAATTAACCAGTTTCCGCACCCTGAGCCGCCTCAGTAGTTTCATTCCCCTCGGCGTTGCTGCTGCTTTAATGGGTGCTTTAGGCATCGGGATCGGGTTTTGGGTCGTCCCCACCGTCCAGCAAAAACTCGCAACGAATCAAAGCACGGTCTCGCCAGTGAGTGCTGATGCTAACTGTGGTCTCGGCGGTTCTGGTGACTTTTCTACCTATGTTGCTTCCTCGGTGGGAGACAAAGAACTGCATATCATTGGTGTTTATGAGGCGCGATCGGACCACGGCGGTGGTAGGGATCCTGAAGGTGCGATCGAAGTGAAAATAGACCGCCAAAATAAACCGATGGTACTCGCACTTTCCGCTTACGAACCAGTTCGCTGGAAAATTAATGCCGCACCTGGAGCCAATATTGATAAAATCATCCTCAACGGATACCACGGTCAAAGCGTTTCAGGTGTGTCTGGAATTCCGATTGAAGAACATAGCTATGAACGGACTGGGGATTATCTCGGCAACTTCATTTATAAATGGGGGTCTGCCTCTGAAAGCACCAATACTCCTTCCCTCGTCACCAAGCTCGAACAGCTCAATCATACCAATTTAACGTCTTTTCAAGGATGCTATCGAGGCAGCAGTTTTGCCATTAAATAGACCCATGGATAGGCGCTGAAGCACAACCGGCTGCGATCGCTCCTCACCTCAGATCCGATCGCTCTCACAATCCGCCCTTAGCTGTCATAATTGCTAAGGGCAAATTATTGGAAGCTCAATGATGAAATATTGGCACGAAACCTTAGCAGTCGCACAGCGGATTTTAATTGAATTAGGCCGTCGTCGTCGCAGCTTAGTTTTTTGGAGCATCTTCCCCATTTCTGTGCTGCTACTGAATGGATTTATCCTCGCAGAACGTGCCAAACTTACCACTGCTAAAGCCTTTGAAAGTGCTGCACCGGCGACCTTAGTGGGAGCGGCTTTATTCTTCAGTTGTTTAGGAGGAAGTGTCGCAACGGTCGTAGCAGAGCGAGAACAAAAAACCCTCAAGCGTTTGTTTATTTCCCCCCTCAGTGGCACTTCCTACTTCCTAGGGATTTTTGTCGCTCATAGTTGTATTGGCATGGGTCAAGCAATTTTAGTTTATACCATTGCCACACTGTTTGGCGCACAATTTCAAGGGTCAATTCTATTAGGATGCGGAATTATTTTACTCAGCATTATTTCTTATGTCGGGGTTGGTTTCATTCTCGGAACACAATTAGCACGACGGACGGAAGATGTGAACTCATTAGTGGCAGCCTTTGGCGTTCCCCTGTTAATTTTAGGGGGTGCATTCCTGCCAGCTTCTCTGTTTCCCAAAAATCTGTTAGACCTTGCTCAATATAATCCCATTTATCACATGAATGAGGCGCTGATGGGAGTTTGGGCAGGTGGCAAAGAGTTAAATGAGATTGCTTCACATTTCTGGTTTTTATGTATATTTGCTGCTTTTATGGTAGGAGGGGGTTGGCTATCCTATCGGCGGATGCTGAGGGTGGAGAGGAGGCTTTGAAGGCGTCAGCTTGAGCGCAGTTTCAGCTGAAAAAGCTCATTTAAAACTAGGAGAAATTAACAGCGGTGCTACAAATAGAAAAGCTAACTAAATCTTACGGCAATCGCCTGGTTCTGCAAGAGTTAAGCTTGCAGGTAAAACCGGGAGAAATTTATGGATTATTAGGACCGAATGGTGCAGGAAAAACCACGACAATCAATATTTTATGTAATCTACTAGAAGCAGACAAAGGAGAGGTAAAAATCAATGAAAAACCGGTCTCCGAAGCCACTAAATTCTTAATTGGAGTGGCGCCTCAAGAAAACTTAATTTATAAAACCTTAAGCTGTGAAGAAAATTTGAATTTTTTTGCTAATATTTATGGATTAGAGCGTAAGCGTCGCCGTTTTCAAGTACGCCATTGTTTACAAG
>JBLNEP010000188.1:0-2546 GCA_050262755.1 Actinomycetota bacterium
GGAAAGTTTGGCGGAACTTCTCCCGATTGGAGTTTAGACCTTGTATTACTTGGTCTGACCATTGCAACCGGAACTGCCATCATCTCAAAGCCCGTACAAGTTGCCGTTACAGCGATCGCCAACAGTGAGAACCCAATCGCCGCCTTAACTGGTAACACGTACTTTGATAAAGCCTTGAGTTTTAGTTTGAAGTGGGAGGGTGGCTACTCCAACGTCGCGGGTGATGCAGGCGGCCGCACTTTTCGGGGAGTTACTGAAGCTGTTGCCAGACGGCATGGCTACTCTGACCCTCGACAACTGAGCGATGAAAAAATCAAACAGATCTATCTCTCTGATTATTGGAAGCCTGCACGATGCGATCGCTTTCAATCCTTCCCCGCAGCGCTGACTTGTCTCGATACAGCTATTAACTATGGTGCTGCTTTCCAGTCACTCAGTTACTTTACCAGTTGTTCACTCTCGGATGAAAAACAATGGGCGTTTTGTATTGTCAGACAGCGTAAGACGCAAAGATACAGACAGGCTGCCAGACCTTTACAAGCTCAGTTTTTGAACGGGTGGCTCAACCGAGATGCTGATTTAGAGCAGGCTATTCGATCAATTAATTAATTTTTATTCATTCTTCGCCAATCCCAAGGGCGGACAAAATTGGGGTATTTCCACACTCCCAGTTTTAATCTCTTAGCATAATCTTCGGAGCTTTTCACTGCCTCCCAACTGGGGCAATTTTTGGCGTATTTGTCATAAGCAAACGCATGACCAGAGCCGGTTTGGATGCTTTGAACTAAGCCTTTATTTATCCAGATCTCAGCGACAGACCGACCATAGCGATCGGTGTCAACTATGTTGAGCTTAACTTTGTTGCCAGCTTCATTGAGGAGCGATCGCAGATGGTTTCTGCTCTCAATTCCAAACTGTTGCTTTAACTCTGGTGCGTCAATGCAGGCAAAACGGACCTTTAGCACTTCCCCGGACTGCGATCGCACCCGTATAGTGTCCCCGTCATGTACTGAATTGGGTACTACTGTAAACTGTTTATAGTTTATGGTGGGGTCCGCTATAACCCCATCCTCGAAGTCTGTGGCTGATATGCTGGCTTTGCCCCCGATGACCACGGGGGAAAAACGCGAAGCTTCGCGTTTTTGCTGCTGCCATCCCCACACGCTGAGGAGCGCGATTATAGCTAAGGGCAAAATATTGACAATTTTTAAGAGCTTCATATAAAATCCCACATCTTTTTAGAGGATTTTAGTATGAATGCGATTCGGAGATTTCTAGCAGGGTTAGGTGCAGCGGGGATTTTGATTCCGATGGCTGCTGCGATCGCCCAGACTGCATATTCATCGGTCCACAAATGGACTGATGCAGCATCTGGCAAGACTTACGTTTATGTGCCGGGTCAGACTGCGGGGTCGGCTGTGCCTGATTTCAAATCCGATAAGGCTCCGACGACGAAAGTAGTGACCCTGAACAATTGCGGTTGGGGCTCGTTTACCAAAAGTGCTACCAGCCCCCCAACGAATATCACCGGGGCAACATGGCCGCCAACTTCTGGGAGTGCTGTTACTTGCACCAAGGACCCATCGCCAGCCACAACTTACACAGCTTCTAACAATTCCCCAGTGGGCACAATCATTGATGATGGGACAAAGTTGTGGGTTAAAGGTGGAACCGGACCGGGAAGTGTAACTTTAACTGTTACTTCGGCTGGAACAATTACAACCAAAGCAAATGCTTGTGGATTTGTGAAAGTGGCTGCTAGTGCAACTCGCCCATTAACTAATTTTAAGATTGGCTCGACAAGTTACACGCTTTCTTCTGTTCCCAGTGTCACCAATCCCATGATTTGCAGAAAAGTGGGCAATTCAAGTTTCACCTACGTACCAGCAAACTAATGAGAAAGCTCGCGATCGCTGCACTTGCATTGATAGCGATCGCCTTTCCTCAAAGTGCGATCGCTGTTAATGTAGCAAAAGATGATGCCGGAAACCTTATTGTTACAGACTCTGGTCTGGCTCCTGGTTCTCTCGTTAAAATCCCTTACCAGGGGATTCCAGTCTCAAAAACTTTCACGCCTACTGGGGCTTGTCAAATCATCACATTGACTTCGACAGATAGATTCAAATTCATTGAATATGTCAAAGTCGGAACGACCCAGATAAATTGGACTGCGCTACAACAACCAGAAACTATTGCGACGCCTTGTGTTTCTGGTGCGATTAATCCTGCTCTACCTTGGGTTACAGTTGGTAGCTATAAGGCGGTGCTGTCGCCATCGAAGGCGAACACGATTTTAGTTGCCGGTGTCACAGCACCAACTGTTGTAACAACCGATTGGTGGAAAGTGCGTTTATCAAAAGTTGATGCTTGTGGCAGAATCTCCATAAGAAACTCGACCACATGGCCGGTGGATAAAATTGCATCAGGCGGGATGTTTTATTTTTGGGATAATGGTGGCAATCCCAGCGCTGATATTCCTCTGCCATCATCATCAACGCCTTTACCAATTTGTCGAAAAGGCATTCTTTATCGTCCTTTGTGAGGTT
>JBLNEP010000189.1:0-100551 GCA_050262755.1 Actinomycetota bacterium
TGTAACTCTTGGCTGTAAACTTGATTGGGTCCTGCTTTGACGTTGTAAGCAAATTTCGGCTCATCTTTGCTAGAGGGAGGATTTGAGGAAGCCAAAGGAGCGATCGCTGCTAAAGCAGGCGGTTGAGCTACAATTACAGGCGGTTCTGTTGAATGTTTCGACCGCAAGGCAAGGTTGATCGTCCAACTGATAGCGATCGCAGTCGCGACTAAGGAGAGGATGTTGCCATACTTTAACCGAGAAAGTTGAGTGCGGGAGCGTTGCCACGGTTGAACGGGACGGCGCTTTGGAAGGCGGCGCGGCTTGATGGGACGCAATGGCTTCTCTAGTTGCATCAGTACAGTCTGTAATCAAATCCGCCCTCCACTGTACCCTAAACTGAACCCTTCTGTCGGCAAATTCATTCGCTCTCACCCCTCAAGCCAGCTCAACTAAGGATGATGCCTGGTTGCTTGCATAGAGAAAGGTTGGCTTTTTATATATAATTCAATAGAATTTGTAGGAGCAAGCTGTGTGGGGGAACAAATCTTAAAAAAGATTGGGAAATTCCTAAAGATGAGCGTGGTAACTTCTGCGATCGCAGGCAGCAGTTCTTGGTATTTTACCCCTTTGCTTTGGCTCCATCCCTCGCAATTCTTGACTGATTTACCACCGGAACGTCCCACTGTCAATCATGACCAAACATTTAAGCAATTGCCACAGCTTCCCCCTCCAGGCATTGCCACTCAGGACAAAACCCAAGTAGAAGTGGTTGCAGGTTTTCCATCGGTGAGGCAAGAGGCGATCGCGCAGAATTTACACCAGCGGTCAATGGGGGAAATTATGCAGGCAATGGGCGAACACTTTCTCGGAACTCCCTATAAAGCAGGCTTATTAGACCAATCCCCAGAAGAGAAATTAGTGGTTTCTCTGAATGAATTTGACTGTGTGTTGTTTGTCGAAACTGTTTTAGCGATCGCGCGTGGCATCGCTGTGCAAGATTATTCCGCTCAAACCTTTGTCAATCATCTTCAAGACCAGCGTTATTCCCACGGAAAACTCAATGGGTATTGCAGCCGTTTGCACTATTTCTCAGCCTGGATTGCAGACAATCAAAAACGGGGAACTGTCGAAAATATTACCCGCCAATTGGGAGGAATTCCCCTCAATCAACCGCTCAACTTTATGAGTCAACACCGGGACAGTTACCCGCAGCTTGCTCAGAATGATGCTAATTATCAGTGCATTGTTGAGGCAGAAAAACAACTCGCAGAATCAGCAATTTATTATCTTCCTCAAAGCAAAATTAGAAGCATCTACGAGCAACTTCAACCCGGTGATATTGTCGCAGTTGCAACTCGCGTTCCCGGACTCGATGTCACCCATACAGGGTTAGTCTATCGCCATTCAGGTGATAGCGTTGGTTTCATCCATGCTTCCCCAAAAGGGACTGTGAAAGTTGCACCAGATTTGCAATCCTATATCGACCGAGTTGAGGATGCGATCGGGATTATAGTCGCTCGACCCATTGACCCCCGTAAACCTGATTAATCAATCATGCTACGGTCGTACTATTTTCCAGTAATCAACCTCAGAAATAGCACAAGTTCTTCATAAAACCAATAAGGCTTTTAAGCTGAATACCCCACAAATTTTAACAGCAAAAAATTCCTAGCTTTTGACAAATTCACTATAAGAATTCTTCGTTTTTCTCACGGGATTGGGTGTTAGTTCTTGTGGCGAAGCAGGAATACTTCCCCACTGTTTTAGGAAAATCTTCAAAAGCGCTTCTTGTTGCAGGCGGAACCCCTCCACATCTTCTCCACCATTCATAATTGCAAACCAAACCGTTCCCTGTTTTTGAGTTGGTAAGGCTCCCGCTAAAGCGCTCACATTATCTAAAGTCCCTGATTTAATCACGGCTAAGGGAGGTAATTTCCGCTCACTTAAGATACCTTGGTCTTTACCAATCACCGCAAATACATCAGCAACAGTCATGTTATAAGGTTTTAAAGCGCGTTCAATTGCTAACAGCATCGTACAGGCAGCACGGGGAGAAATTCGGTTTTCTTCACTTAACCCAGAACCATTCACCAGTTTAATTTCTGTTGGGGGAACTCCTGCCGCTTCTGCTGCTTTTTGAGCCACTACTTTTGCTCCCCCCATTGCATCTGCTAGCATATCAGCCATGAGATTATTACTGTACTGATTCATCTTTTTGAGAAGCTCAGCCAGCGGGAAAGAATAATGCTTGGCGAAAGGTTGAACATTACCGGGAGATTGTGGCACAAATTTCACTAAACCATCAATGACAATTTGCGGCTTAGGTGTCTTTGGTGGCATGGTTTGGTACTGAGTTTCAATTTCAGTAGACCAAATTTTGCTATTAAAAGCTTGTTGGAGAAAGCTCGCTGATTTTTGCGAGTCCGATTCAAAATTCATGTAAAACTTTCCCGTCACAACCAAATCACCCGCGACTCGCTTGATTCCCTTTTGATTTAAGAGATTACCGAGGGCGATCGCTTCTTCCCAGACAAAAAATGGATCTTGATTACCCTCCACCACTAAATCACCCTGTACGACTCCATTTTGAATGGGTCCAGTTATGCCAATAAACGTGATAAATTGATGGTCAGGTCCAAAGGTTTGTAGGGCGGCGAGAGACGTTGCAACTTTGGTAATGGATGCGGCTGGTAACGGAATTGTACCTTGGTAATTTGCCAAGAGAGTATTACCTGATTGCATCCAGATGCCTTGAGATTGCTGAGACAACCCTTTAGCAGCCAACCCCTTAATATACTGCTCTATTTGAGCATTTGTTCCCGGATTGGGACGATCGGGAGATACATTTAAAGGCTTATCTGCGACATTCTGGACAGGGGGTGGCGAAGTATTAGGTTGAGGAGAGGAAAAAGTCGTTTGAAGGGGTTCCTTTGTCTCACATCCAGCAAGCACTGCTAGAATAGCCAGTGATAGTATTCTGATTAAAGTTGTCTTTTTCCGCATTCCTCGTTTCACTCAATTTCATCCCAAGGGCAGCTCTTCTCCTGAAGAGTCTAGCACTAGCTGTCACATTTTTAGTGACAGCGAACGGAGTTACTAGCCAACCAGAGAAGGGAGAAGGCAAAATCAACAAAGATTTCTAGATCTCCTCGCCCTTGGGACTAAATTGTACTTCCCGTCTCAGTGAGGCGAAAAGCAAGGAGCATGGCATCTGGATGCTTCTGGCGAGCTTTTTCTGAGGCTTGCTCTAGCTCCACATCAATGGTATAGTCCTTGCTCTCTGGCTCAATGACAATGAAACAATTATTGTAGTCATCGATCAGCTTGGGTCGGAGTCGGTCAAATATTTTGCGACAGCGCTTGTAGAACGCTTCTTGTTCTGCTTGATGTTTGGTGACTGTTGCTGATTCACCCTTCTTCACTTTCAGCCACTTCTTTCCCCGTTGCCCTTTGTGATGTTTAGCGGAATTTGCCATCTCTGCCCTTACCTATGGAAATGTCAAAAACTCATTGTAATTATAATTTAAGTGTTGACCTAGCACAGTCTGTTTAGCCAAATAATTTGTAAAGGTTGCTGCGCCAAATGGCCTAAGTTCTCTCCAGAGAGGGGAAAAGGGGGAAAAGTGCTGATTTTTCTCTCAATTCTAAAAAATTAGACCGTTCAATGGCAGATCGGCTCAAGTCTCTCAGTAAATTGACCCTGACCTTGCTCAGATCGTTCATTCACTCAACCCAGGCTTAATCTTTCAAGACCTCGACAATTTTGTCGAGCAACTCCGTCGCCTCAATTGGCTTAGCAACATGAGCTGCAAATCCAGCTTGGATTGCTTGGCGATGATTCAAGGCTCCGGCATAACCAGTGACGGCAATTGCTTTCAGGGTACCATTTGAGGCGACCAAATTCCCCAAATTTTCTGGCGATGCTTTTTTAATCTGAGTGAGCAAAGCATAACCATCCATTCCCGGCATCCCAATATCGCTAATCAACAGGTCAAAGGTAAATTGAGTAATTGCTACCAGAGCTGCTTGTGTCGATTCTACAGCAGTTGAAATAGCACCTTCTAACTCTAGAATTGTTTTTAAAATCTCCCGCGAATCTGGTTCATCATCTACAATCAGAACCCGAACTCCCTGCAAACTAATATTGTCCTGTGAATCGGAAAAAATTGAACGGGTTGCTTGAACAGTTGCTATCAAAGGAAGTTGCACAGTGAAGGTGGAACCCTTTCCCTCTCCCGGACTGCTAGCGGTAATCCTGCCACCATGAGCTTCTATCAATTGTTGAGTGAGTGCTAATCCCAGTCCGAGGCCGCCAAATTGCCGAGTTGTCGAACTATCTTGCTGACGGAATAACTCGAAAGCGTGGGGTAAAAAGTCAGGGCTGATTCCCCTACCAGTATCGCTAATCTGGAGTTGAGCAAAATCGTTAACTTTTGCCAAACGTACAGAAATTTTACCGCCATTATCTGTGAATTTAATGGCATTTGAGAGCAGATTCCAAATCACTTGTTGCAGCCGATTAATATCACCAAGGATCGGTTGGCTTAAGGGTTTTAAATCTGTTTCAAGCACCAGAGATTTAGCGTTTACCGACAACTCCACGGTTTCTAGTACCGCCAGCACTATTTCGAGCAGGTCAACAGGAGCTAGATTTAGAACTAACTTGCCGCGAATAATGCGAGAAATATCTAATAAATCATCAACCAATTGTACCTGGAGTTTGGCGTTGCGTTCGATCGCGGCCAGTCCTTCCTGCAACAATTGTGAATTAAAGGAACGGGATTGTAAGAGTTGTGACCAGCCAAGAATGGGATTGAGGGGAGTCCGTAATTCATGGGAGAGGATGGCTAGAAATTCATCCTTAATGCGATTAGCAGATTCTGCTTGCTCACGGACCAGCCGCTCTCGTTCTAGGATGCGATCGCGTTCTTCGATTGCTTGTTTTTGGTCGTGGATATCGGTGGAAGAACCAAACCACTTAATAATTCTGCCTTGATTGTCCCGTAAGGGAAACGCTCGTGTTAAATGCCAGCGATATTCACCATCACAAGCACGTTGAAAACGAAACTCAATCTCGTAGGTTTGACCAGTCTGCACTGATTCATTCCAGAGTTCCACAGACTGCTGTCGATCGTCTGGGTGAATCGCAGTTTGCCAACCGTAACCCTGGCTGACCTCAAAGCTCATACCAGTATAATCATACCAGCGCTGATTGTAGTAATTCAAACAGCCATCCGGTCCGGCCGTCCAGAAAATTTGCGGCATGAAGTTGGCTAAGGTGCGGAAGTTCAACTCACTTTGCTGCAACGCTTCTTCCGCTTGTTTGCGATCGCTAATATCAGTGGAGATGCCAATTAAACCGATAATCTTACCCTGTTCATCTCGGTAAGGTGATTTACTCGATAAATAAACACCTTTTCTGTCTGCAATCTCAGCGATTTCTTCCACAATCTGCACTTCCCCTGTCTCCATCACCCGGCGATCGTTGGCGATGATTTTCTCTGCTTGCTCAGGGTTCTGAAGCAGATCGAAATCCGTTTTCCCGATCGCTTCTGAAGCGGTCATACCAAGTAGACGGAGAAGAGCCGGATTCACCATCATCAAGCGGCTCTGGCGGTCTTTCACATAAATTGATGTAGGAGTGGATTCGTTTATTGCATTCAGAATCGCTGTACTCTCGCGCAGAGCTTCTTCAGCTTGTTTACGGTCTTGAATATCTGTGTTGGTGCCGTACCATTTAATAATTTGTCCTTGTTCATCTCGTAGCGGAACTGCTTGTCCCAAAAACCAGCGATATTCACCTTGAGCAGAACGCAGGCGAGCTTCAACTTGATAGGGATTTCCAGTTGCGATCGCCTGATTCCAAGTCGCTACCACGCGAGGCAAATCATCTGGATGAACAATACTCGCCCAACCTGTATTTTGTAATTGTTCTGCCGTTGCTCCCGTGTATTCGTACCAGCGATGATTGTTGTAATCAACTCGTCCATCTGGTAAGGCTGTCCAAACTTGATGGGGAATTGCTTCGGCGATCAAACGTAACTGACGTTCACTTTGGCGGAGGGCGAGGACAATACGTTCGCGTTCAGTCACATCTTGGGTCATTCCAATCAACCGAATCAGTTGTCCGTTCCGAAAGAAAGCACGAGCACTCTCTTCAAGAATGGCAAGATTGCCATCGGGTCGTAACAGCCGATAGGTAGTCGTATAAGTGTCGTTTTCAGGCGTTAAGTTGTGTAGGATTGCGAGAAATTGTTCTCGATCGCTGGGATGAATGCGTTGGAAGTAACTTTGACCCGTGTCTTGTTCGGCGCCTGATAGGGGTAGCCCCAACACAGGCGCACAATCTACCGATCGCAACACTCGATCGCTAATCGGATCCCACTCAAAGGAGAACATCCGGCAAATGCTCATCGCGATTTGAGTGCGAGCTTGACTGTCGTGGAGAGCTTGCTCAAGCTGATGGCGCTCCGTGATATCCGTCAACATTCCCAAGACTCCGATGAATGTTCTCTGAGGATCAAACAGGACATTCGCAGATACATTAACCCAGAGGAGTGAGCCATCTTTACGGCGAAATTGCCAGTCATGCTGCTCGTTATTTCCTTGCAGCCGTTGGTCAAATTTTTGTTTGGTTTCCGCTCTCAAGCTTTCGTCTATAAAATCATAGAGGCTGCGACCTAGCATTTCTGCTTCGGAATAGCCCAACAGCTCCGTCATCTTATGATTGACAAAGGTAGTGCAGGCTGAAGCATCTAAGAGCCAAATTCCTTCTTGAGCAGTTTCCACAATGGTGCGATAGAGACTCTCGCGTTCTGCAAGGGTGGCATCCGTTACTTGGAGTTTGAGCGTTTGCTCATGCACCTGTTGCTTTAACGCTTGGTTGGCAGCTAGGGTGGCTTCTAGTTGTTTGCGTAAGCGGAGATCGTCGTAGACATCGCTAATCTCTCGCCCGACTATATAGATTAATTGAGTGTCTGTACTCGTAGTGACTGTCCAGCCTAGCCATTTATAGGAGCCATTCTGACAACGGTAGCGGTTTTCAAAGGAGATAGTGGCTGTACCCTGATTGAGTTTCTCCATTTCCGCCAGGGTAGAAGCACGATCGTCGGGATGGACAAACTCGATCAATGGCTGAGCAAGTAGTTCGTCCTCAGAAAATCCCAGGGTGCGACTAAAGGCTGGGTTGACTCGCTGGAAGCAGCCATCTCGGTCTGCAACACTTAACAAATCTAGCGAAAGGTTAAATAGAGCGATCGCCTCCGCAGGTAAGATCGAGGTCGAATGAGGCTTTCTGCTGTCTAGATTTGCCATACAGTCACTTTTCCTGACTAGAAGTCTATTCTATGCAGATCACTATTAAACAGATTAGGCTGAGTTACCTCTCTCACTTTCTTTATTATCCTAATATAGGGAACAGCGAATGAGGAGGGAATTAGCCCTAGTTTTTACCCCAGGCGGTCATAAACCGTTACAATTCGCCTTTTTCCTTTTCTGCCTTTCCCTCAAAAAGATGTGAATGAGTTTGGCTGGTTTGACTCAGTTAATTCTCAAATTTGACCCCTCGCCTTTTCGGTTTCTAAGGAAATGGCTTTTAGCGCTCCCGATCAAATTTTTTCCTTTTCCCTGCCTCAAGGTTTATTCAAGGCAGCCACAGGTCACTGGACTGGCAAAATTTGACCGATTTTAACGGCGACGAGTAGCCACGACAACTTCACCCAGCTTATCGTAGCAGGCCACTCAACTTACAGGGTGACATGAGTGAAAGAGATAATTGTACAGCCAACTTGGTTCTCTTCCCTCAATAATCCTACTTGGTTACCAGTTCAAGTCGTCTCGTAGTTGCAATCCTTTAAGAGCATTTGGGTTAATGATCCTGTCTGATGGAGTGATGGCACTGTGAAGGGGCTGGCAAGGCATCTCCTCAGTAGTTTGGTGGGGAATGCAGCTCCGTTGAATTGCCTTCACGGGCTGAGGTGAGAAAGCTGTTCAGAGTTTAACAGACTGTTGAAAATCTCTCTATTTCTATGACTGATCCTATAAAAAATCACTAGTAAAATTATCTTCTTTGATGAGGGAACGGCACTTATAGCGTTTCTCAAAGAGTTGAGGTACGTACATGAAAGGGAAAAATGGGGGAAATGGGGGAAATGGGGGAAATGGCTGTACCTCATTAATCTGAGAAATGCTATAGTTATTACTCATTAACATCTAGTTTTAGGGAAATACCATAAATTGTAGAAAAATTGTGTATTATTAAAAGATAGCATTATAATTTTAGTGTTATGCACAATTTTTTATAGAAACAAGAAACGAATGATAGCGGTTTTGATCGAGATACACTAATCAAATCTCTCTCAGTTCCCCTTAATCAAGGGGAATTAAAAGCTTAAAACTTGTATCTATCCCAAAAATCAAAATTTTATTTTTTAAAGAGCTTAAATTTATTTAAAAGATTAAATTAAATAGTACCGATATTCAATTATTTATAATGAATTTTCTAGAAATGAGATTAAAAAAAAAGTAAATTGGCTTAAATATACGCTGCAAAACCGCTTAGAAATCAGGGCTGAACGGGATTTAACGGCGTGATAGAATTGAAAATAGAGGAGGACCATAAATTCGTAGCAGAACTGCTTAATCCACGAGAGAAGAATGTGAGGTCACACTGTTGCCTAGAGAGAACCATTCTCCATCATAGACAGACTGAAGGTAGGTGCGATCGCTCCTCGACGGAGGGAGCGATCGCTGATTAGACCCCCCAAACTATCAGAAAAGAGATGGATTAACCCGATCGCTACTGGCTCTAAGCCCATCCTACTTTTCAACTGAAACCGCATCGACATCAACAGCCGTTTCAGAATAAGTAGAATGATTGTCTGAAGTCCCAGCAGAAGCTTGAGTTTCACTCTGGCGAGTCCTAGCGTATTCAATCACCATCTGAGAAACTTCAGAAACCAACAGCGTCACAATCGCGATATCGTCAATTTCTCCAATAATCGGCAGGAAATCAGGGGCAATGTCAATCGGGCTAATCAAGTACGCCAACGTCCCTAGAACAATCCACCAACGATACTTGGGGTTACGGAGCGTGTTGCGATACCAGTTATAAAGAGATTGGATTGAGAAGCTCATAGCGTTACCCTCGGCTTACTCTTTAATCTTGACAAATTGCCTGCCGGATCGCTTGCCCAGATATCCCCCCTGTCTTTGTGTAGAGAGTCCTACTCAGCCAAATGCGGAATCGCTCCCTGAGAAAATGACGTATTTGTGAACCTCAACGGCTTAAAAACGCTGCACATTCAACATGGGAAGTTTGGGGAAAGAAATCGGCTGGTTGTACCCGCGTTAATTGGTAGCCACCGGTTTGGCAAAGGAATTTGAGGTCACGGGCGAGGGTCGCTGGTTTACAACTGATATACACGATCCGACGGGGTTGGAGTTGAAGGAGGGTGTCAAGGACGGCGCGATCGCACCCCTTTCTCGGTGGATCTAGCAACACCAGATCCGGCCGCACCTCCAACTGCGGCAGCAATTTCTCCACCTCTCCTCCCAGAAACTGCACATGAGTCAAGCCATTTAACCGAGCATTAAACTGAGCTTGCTTAATCGCCGTTCCTTGTACTTCTAAGCCGATCGCCCGCGAAACTCGTTGAGCTAAAGGTAAAGTAAAAGTGCCAATCCCGCAATAAGCGTCTACCAAAATTTCATCGCCTTGCAGGTTTAACTCCTCAATGATGCTCTGCAAAAGGGTCTCAGCCGCTTCCGTATTCACCTGGAAAAAGGTATCGGGTCGGAGTTGAAACTCTAAACCACCAAATTCCTCCCGCAGGTAAGGTTGACCCGCAATGCAACGAGTTTCTGCCCCAAAAATAACATTGGTATTCGCTGCATTGAAATTGAGGCAAACCCCGGCTAATCGGCGATAGCGTTTTAGCCATGCCGTTGCTTGAGCCTCAATTTCCGGCAATTTACCCGTGCGAACCACTAAAGTCAGCAACATTTCTCCCGTGCGTCGCCCAATCCGCAGGGAAAGGTGCCTCACTTCACCAGTCCGTTGCTTTTCGTTATAAATGGACCAACCCCGTCGCTGGATGTCTTGTTTGACCTCTTTCAATAAAGGATTGAGGTCTTCGTCTTGAACCGGACATTGATTGAGGTTAATCAGTTTGTGGCTGTTCTTTTGGTAGTAACCAGCTTGGACTTGACCGGTATCGGGGGAGAGACTCAAGGGATAGCTGACTTTGTTGCGATAGCCCAAGGCAGACCGATCGGGTGCAGTTAACACCGCATCAACCGGCGGCTGGCTAAATCCGCCAATCCGTTGTAGGGCTTGAATTACTTGATTTTGCTTAGCATTAAGCTGATACTGGTAATCAATATGTTGCCAGGTGCAGCCGCCACACTTGTCAGCGACAATACAGCTTGGTCGGATGCGGTGCTCGGACCTCTCGATGAGGTCTTGCAGTTTGCCTGTAGCATAGTCGGATTTGACTTGCACAAGGCGAACGAGGGCGCGATCGCCTGGTACTGTATCAGGTACGAATACCACCAGTTGACCGTAGCGACCGACCCCGTCGCCACTGTCTGCTAAGTCGGTAATTTCTACCTCGACCCGTTGACCTTGCTGAGCGATCGAGGATGGGAGATTAGAGGTTAGGGATTTTGTCTTTGTCATATCTGCTCTAGCATCGATCTTTATTATCGTTGATGTCCTTTGCTAAAGGCCCTCGGTTTGATTCCTCCTGTCCGGTCTCTTGGTTTGTGTCCCACTAACTCGATAAACTACTTTAATCAGCAACCCACGGCTACCAGTCGTGGGCTTTAAGCCCAGACCTCAGCCGATCGCTGACTAGCCTGAGACCTGTCGGGTCTAACTTAGGCGAACCTGACCAGTACAAGCTGGTAACTGGGGAATTGCTTCCCCAATTCCTGGGTGGGGCCTGTGTGGTCCCTGCTCTGATCCACTGTTAATTTGCCTCCCATGCCTCAAGGGTATGGGTTCCCAACTCGGAGATTTTTATGAGCGTAGTTAGCCAAGTTATTCTCAAAGCCGACGACGAACTTCGTTATCCCAGTAGTGGCGAACTCCAGGGCATCAATAATTTTTTTAAAACGGGCGAGCGGCGGGTGCAGATCGCGTCCACGCTAGCTGAAAGTGAGAAAAAGATTGTTGAAGAAGCCAGTAAAAAGCTCTGGAAGAAGCGCCCTGACTTTATTTCGCCTGGTGGTAATGCCTATGGCCAGCGGGAGCGGGCTCTGTGCCTGCGCGATTATGGCTGGTATTTGCGCCTAATTACCTACGGCTTGCTGTCGGGGGATAAGGAGCCAATTGAAAAGATTGGTTTGATTGGGGTGCGGGAGATGTACAACTCTCTGGGCGTTCCGGTTCCGGGGATGGTGGAGGCTATCCGCTGTTTGAAGGAAGCTTCTCTGGCTTTGCTGAATGAAGCAGATGCGAAGGAGGCGGCTCCATACTTTGACTATATTATTCAGTCGATGTCCTGATTATTTGGTTGTCGAATGAAGGCGGAGCATTTGTGCTTGATTTTGGGGTAAGTTGCCTCAATGGGAGCGCGAATGCTTCGCTGTTTTGAGGAAAGGGTGCAACTGGCTATTAGCAGGAGGATGGGCGAGTTCTGCTTTTGAGTCTAGCGATGTCTCAGAAGGGCGATCGGCTCGGAGTTGGTTGCTGTTTGATGAAGTCGCCCTCCTTGAACGGTGCGATCGCTTTAAGTTCCTTCCCCATCTGTAGCTTTTTGCTTCGCGAGTTGAGCTTTAGCTTTCTGCCAGAGTGTTTCTAATTCTTCAAGGCTATACTCGGAAAGCGGGCGCTCGCAGGCTGCCTCGACTTTGGCAAATCGTTTGATAAATCGATGGTTGGTTTCCCGCAACGCTTCAGCGGCATCGAGGTTATACCAGCGAGCGAGATTAATAACCACAAACAGGATATCGCCTAATTCTGCTTGCTGAGCGGCTGGGTCTTCGTGTTGGAGGGCGTGTTTAAATTCTGCGACTTCTTCGTCAAATTTTTCCCAAACCCCTTCGACATTTTCCCACTCAAACCCAACAGCGGCAGCTTTTTGGGAAATTTTCATGCCGGCGGTTAGGGGCGGGAGTTGACGGGCATAGCGACTGAGTTTTGAGGATAAAGTAGAAGTCTCGGTGGTTTCTCCTTTTTCGGTGGCTTTGATTTGCTCCCAGTTTTGGTGAACTTCTTCGATGCTATTGACTGGGAGATCGGCGAAGACATGGGGATGGCGGCGGATCAGTTTTTCAGCGATGCCGTTTGCGACTTCGGCGAGGGTGAATTGGTGAGACTCGCTGGCAATTTGAGCTTGCAGCACGACTTGTAATAATAAGTCGCCGAGTTCTTCGGCGATCGCTTCTTTGTCACCGCTGCCAATGGCATCTACGACTTCGTAAGCTTCTTCGACGATATAGGGTGTGAGGGTTTGGGGTGTTTGGGCTAAGTCCCAAGGACAGCCGCCATCGGGCGATCGCAGTTGAGCGACGACTTCAATTAAGTTTTGGAGGGCTTCTAGGGTTGTGTTGGAACTGGACATAAAGCTGGAGAAGTTAGAGTTTAGATTTCCCGGGGGTACGGCTGGGAGATTTCCGCTGGCGTTTCTTTATTTTGGCAGGAGGACGCCCTAAGTCGCTGATTCCTAGTTTTTTCCTCCAGCGCTTGTAAGCGGAGCCACTCCAGTCGCTTAAGGAGTGACTCATCGCTCCTAATTCCAAACCGATGTAAAGGGCGAAACATTCTGTTTGGTGTTGGGCAAGCGATCGCACTACGGCGAGAGTCGCAGCATCGGCATTCCACGCTACACCCCCAAAGAGTTGAGTCATTAACGAAGCCAACATGGCTAATAAGGCGATCCAAGTGGCGAGGTAAACCAGTCGCAAAGCGGTTCCGATCAGGGGGCCGTGGGAGAGGAATGAGCGATGTCGCAAGCTGCTTTGGTAAGGCAGCCAGATCCACCGTAACCACCCCCAGCGTTGATATTGGCGGGAGTAGATGTCTAAGTCGGGGCCGAACATCAAGCCACCGAAGAGAAAGCCACCCGATATGATTAAAGTCAGGTTGCCACTCTGAGTCTGTCCAAAGGTGAGGCCGGCCACAAAGGGCAAGCTCCAGAGGGTGATGCGATCGTGGGTGCGACCAGAGGGCATTGAGGGTGAGTGGTAAGGGAGTGGCTGAAAATTTCTAGAATTTAGCGATCGACGGATTGCTTTTTGATTGTACCGTCTGTTATGATGAGTGCTTGTGAATGAATTTGGGCGGTTAACTCAGCGGTAGAGTGCTTGCCTTACAAGCAAGAGGCCACAGGTTCAAATCCTGTACCGCCCATATTTTACGGTTAATAAGGTCATGGGAGAGGTGAGTCAGTAGGTTGGCTCCGAGAAAGTTTTGGCCGATCGAATACTGGTGATGTGAAGTGGACTCAACCAGTTAGATAAGTTTCAGGGAGCTTTGAGAGTTCCCGCTATTGAGAGTTTCATCTCCATCTGATTCAAGTGTAAGCGGTGAGCGACTAGCACTGAGGAGAAGTGCGATCGGATTTAATCAAGTGGATTTTGGATAGTCTGGCTAATTTAGAATGTAAGAAGGATGTTCGGCGTTTGAGAGTAACTCTGAAAGTTGCGAGAAGGTCAACTACAGAAAGAAAGATTTTGTCCAATTTGAGTTCAATCTGCGGAAAAGCTTAGCACTTAAACACCTGCAAAGTTCCCAAAAATGGAGTTTTAGAACCGCACAACCCCCACCGACACAAGACTAACGACCCGATCGCTAGCCATTGCCATCCTGCTGGTAGAGGCGAATCGCGAAAATTTAGGGTAGAGTGACATCCCAGACTGTAAGTGGCAAAACGGAAAAAAGGGGAAAATGAATCAGGGAATTGGCCTGTGTCCCTGATACCGTTGAAAATTGCTGTAACATAGCAGTGAGCAAAAACTTTAACTTTTAATTATTTTGAAAACTGGGCTAAAACTGCTTTAATAGTAATTTTGAAGTAGCAACTCCTGCGCTCGCATCTCACAACTGTGGCAGCAGGATTTGTTGGCTTTAACCTCAAGACGACAATTTTAGCCGTCGCAAAAATCTACCTTAACTGGTCATCTTTAAGCATGAAGTTTAGCGAGCTGTTACAAAAGTTAAAATTAGTTGC
Organism: Actinomycetota bacterium; assembly: GCA_050262755.1. Lineage (GTDB taxonomy): Bacteria > Cyanobacteriota > Cyanobacteriia > Cyanobacteriales > Microcoleaceae > JBLNEP01. The sequence continues at coordinate 14,157 of JBLNEP010000189.1, forward strand.
CAGCCACAGCCTCGATGCGGACAACCCCGCCGATCCAGACATAGTCGGTGTAGCAGCCGTCGATGCAGCAAAACCAGGTACGATCAGTTATATAGAAGGCGGTAAATTCGCTGCTTATGTCGCCACAACCGACGCTTCTGCTTTAATTTTGCCGAAAGATGAAAGCTTACAAGCTGAATGTACCCAAAGGGGGATTGCCTGGGTTACAGCTTCGGATCCACGATTGTTATTTGCCGAAGCAATCGCTATTTTCTATCAACCCTTTCACCCCACCCCAGAAATTCATCCCACTGCCACCATTCACCCTTCTGTAGAACTAGGAGAAGGCGTTTATATTGGTCCCCATGTTGCGATCCAAGCAGGGGTAAAAATTGGAACAGGTGTCTGTATTCACCCAAATGTCGTCATTTACCCAGACGCACAAATTGGCGATCGCACGGTTTTACACGCCAATTGCGTTATCCACGAACGAGCTCGCATCGGTGCAAATTGTGTCATTCACAGTGGCGCAGTCATTGGCTCCGAAGGCTTTGGTTTTGTACCCACCCCTCAAGGTTGGTTTAAAATGGAGCAATCGGGCTATACAGTGCTCGAAGATGGCGTTGAGGTGGGTTGTAATTCCACCATTGACCGTCCTGCGGTGGGAGAAACTCGCATTGCGAGGAACACAAAGCTTGACAACTTAGTACACATCGGTCATGGTTGCGAAATCGGCCAAAATTGCGCCTTAGCGGCTCAAGTTGGTTTAGCAGGCGGTGTCAAAGTTGGGAACCAAGTCCTCCTAGCCGGTCAAGTGGGAATTGCCAATCAAGCCAAAATTGGAGATAAAGCGATCGCCACCGCTAAAGCTGGAATTCATAATGATATACCACCCGGATCGGTCGTGACAGGCGTTCCCGCCATTCCCCACAAAGTCTTCTTAAAAGCAGCCGCAATTTACAACCGCCTGCCAGAAATCTACCAATCCCTCAGGCAGATCCAACGCCACCTGAATCTTCATAAAGATTAAGACACCGCTGGAATCATCTCCTCTGGTTCGACAGAGTTTTGGTAGTGTAGATCCTTAACCTACACTACCAAATCCTAGTGCCGACTCCTAATAACTTAATAAAGATTTTTAGTGAAAAAGATAAGTTTAAGGATATATTTTTAATTAGGCTAAGGTTGGGACAAAATTCCATTGCCCAATCCAAAAAACTGAAGGATACATTTAAAAACATGACCACCGAAACTTTAACAGCTCCATTGACAGGCAAAGCCCTGCTTCAAAAAGTAAAAGAACTCAAACACTTAGCTCGGCGAGAAACCGCAAAACGCTGTGGGTATTACTCCGAAACAAAATCTGGAGAAGTCCGCGTTAATCTCACCGATTTTTATGACGCCGTACTCGCAGCCAAAGGCATCCCCCTCGATCGAGAAAGCACCAGAGATGGCCGCGGCCGAGAAGCCACCTACCGCGTCAGCGTCCACAAAAACGGTCAAATTGTCATTGGCTCTACCTACACCGAATCAATGGGATTAAAACCCGGCGATGAATTTGAAATTAAACTCGGCTACAAACACATTCACCTGATCCAAGTTGATGCTGACAAAAGCCTCTCCAGCCAAAATGGAGCCTTAGAGGACGAAGAGAGTTCCGACAATTAAATCAGAGAGTGAGTCATTAATAAAAAACCCTTCGATCGCTCACCACTTACTGAAGTGAAGGGTAGGTAGGAACAATCAACGACAAGGGAGCAGGTTTGTCAATAGGAAACTGGTTCCCAGCAAACGTTAGAGGCTAAACCTGCCCTGAGAACCCCTCGATTTTTTCTCCAATTCACATCTGACACCCAATCAAGACATCGAGCCCTGAAATTCCCACCTGATAGCGAAAGTCCTCATTACGAGGACTTTTGTTATGAGATCGGAAATTTAACCCCTAGTCGTTGTTACTTCCTTTCCCCCATTCAACTTTTCTATCTATCAACGAGCGATTTTAGAGGTTCCTGCTAGTGACCCTCTTAACGTCAATCAAAACTAATGCTTTTCCTTGTGCCAACCAACTTTTCATTGGCATCCATGCCAGCCATCCTGAAAGCGGTCGCATTTTTCCTGATTTGGGCAACTCTGTGGTTGCCGATCGCAATACCCCTAGCAATTGCCCTTCAGTGGCATCCGCCCCAGCCACTCGGACCGAAAAAGCTACCCTTACTCGCTTCCCTCTATGGAATTGTACCACTGATTTTGTGGGGAGCCTCCCAAATTGAAGGGCTCCCTTTCTCAGAGTTTGGGTTAGCTTGGCAACCCCAAATATTCCGCTCTTTCGGCATCGGTTTAAGCCTGGGAGTCTTCAGCTTAGCCATCCTGTTTAGCATCCAATTCACGTTAGGTTGGATTGAGCAACCAGCAACCGATCCAGAAATAGGAGAAAAGATTCATTCCCACCCACCCCTGCTCAAATCCCTCTTACCAACCGCCAGCTTCACCCTCTTAATCGCAGTGTGGGTTAGCATCACAGAAGAAGTCATTTTTCGGGGATTCCTGCAACAGGAATTGCAGCAGGACTATTCAGGAATCATCGCCGCCGCGATCGCCAGCTTCATCTTCGCCATTGCTCACCTACTGTGGGAATTCCAAGACACCCTCCCCCAATTACCAGGATTATGGCTAATGGGAATGGTATTAGCCTGGGCTCGGACTTGCGACAGTGGCAGTTTAGGCATTGCGATCGGGCTCCACGCAGGCTGGATTTGGGTCATCGCCACCTTAGATACAGCTCAATTAATCACCTACAAAGCTTCAGTGCCAGAATGGGTAACAGGAATCAGAGCCAAACCCCTAGCAAGTGCCTCCGGCATTCTGTTGTTACTAACAACCGCAGGCTTGTTAGCTATCATCAAGGGAAGATTCTAGCTCACATTCCACATCAGTGAGCAACCAGGGAACAGAGAATACTCGATCCCGTCAGCAAACCATTCCCTTTCCCCCTTTTTCCCCCTTTTTCCCATTTCCCCCCTTTCTCCCTTCCCCTTTCCCCAAACATTGGCTGTTGTGCCAATCTAAACTCTAGAATCTAAAATTGGTTGACCCGGCAATAAACTGTGACCATCTCATCCTTTGACCTCTCGGCCCTCAACGGCAGTAATGGCTTCACCCTCAGTGGCCTCTCCCCTGGTGACTTCCTCGGTAGTTCCGCCAGCAATGCTGGTGACATAAACGGCGACGGCATCAGCGACTTAATCATCGGTGCACGCTTTGCCTCCCCCAACAACAACAGCAACGGCGGCGCTAGCTATGTCATCTTCGGTCGGCCTGGAGGATTTCCTGCCAATGCTAGTCTCGCCTCCCTCAATGGCAGTAACGGCTTTGCCATCAACGGCATTGACCCCAATGAACTCTCCGGCGCCTCCGTCAGCAGTGCCGGAGACGTCAACGGCGACGGCATTGATGATTTGCTCATTGGGGCACCCGCTGCATCCCCCAACGGTCAACCGAGGGCCGGTAGAAGCTATGTTGTCTTCGGCAAAACCAGCGGATGGAGTCCAGCCGTCAACTTATCAGAGCTCAATGGCAGCAATGGCTTTGTCATCAATGGACAGAACCGAGAAGACTTCTTCGGTACCTCCGTCAGCAGTGCAGGAGATATTAACGGCGACGGCATTGACGACATCATTGTCGGAGCCCGCTTTGCCTCTGTTAATGACCCTCAGTTTAATCCGCCCTCCCGAGTGGGAGCCGGCAAAAGCTACGTAATCTTTGGCAAACGTGGGGGATGGGATAGTCAGCTTAACTTATCCAATCTCAATGGCAGCAACGGTTTTGTCATCAACGGCATTAATCCCAACGACTTCTCTGGCAGCGTCGTTACCGATATCGGAGACATGAATGGTGACGGCATCAATGACCTAGCAATCTCAGCCCCGAATGCTGCTGCCAATGGGAAAAACGCCACCGGTGCAACCTACGTCATTTTTGGCAAAACCACCGGGTGGAGTAATGAAGTCAACTTATTAGCTCTCAATGGCAGTAATGGTTTCATAATTAATGGTGCCGATGCCAACGACTCAACCGGTGCGGCCCTCAGTTCTGCGGATCTCAACAATGACGGCCTTGCCGACCTGATTATCGGTGCACCCAATGCCTCTCCCAATAGCTTAACGGCCGCGGGGAAAACCTATGTGATCTTTGGCAAGAAGGGGGCGTTTGACCGCAACGTGAATCTGTCGTCCCTGACTGGTAGCAACGGGTTTGCGATCGGTGGCATCAATGCTGGCGATGAATTAGGAATTTCTGTGAGCGGTTTGAATGACATCAATCGCGACGGTATTGATGATTTCATCATCGGCGCTAAGGGAGCCGATCCCAACGGTCAAACCAATGCAGGTACAAGTTATGTCGTATTTGGCAGAACGGGGGGATTTGGCCCAGCCTTCAACCTTTCACAACTGAACGGCAATAATGGCTTTCCGATCGCAGGCATCGAAGCTGGGGGTCAATTCGGCGCATTAGTCAGTAATGCTGGAGACCTTAACCGCGATGGTCTTAATGATTTTCTCGTGGCAGCACCAGCAGCAACCATTAATGGCAACCGCAATGCGGGCCGGATTTATACTATCTTTGGCAGTCCCTTATTTGGCAGTCCCAGCGGTCAACCTATCGAGGGAACTGCTCAGAACGATACTTTGGTTGGCACGAATGGTAATGATACGATTCGAGGCCTGGGGGGGGATGACGCCATTATCGGGTTGTCGGGAAATGATAGCCTCTCTGGAGATGATGGCAACGACTTCATCAACGGTAATGCTGGCAATGATACGCTGCTGGGCGGTGAGGGCCAAGATGTTCTCTATGGAGGTCGAGACGATGACTTGGTCTTTGGAAATAATGGGCAAGATTTGCTCTTCGGTAACTCTGGCAACGATCAATTAGTCGGAGGTGCGGGCAATGACACCCTCTTCGGCGGTAAGGGTAATGATACTTTGGCAGGGGACCAGGGAGATGATTTCCTTAGAGGGGATGCAGGGTTGGATGTTTTGTTCGGCGGTGAGGGCCGCGATACTTTTGCCCTAGCAGAAAATGGGGGTCGAGATATTATTCTTGATTTTCAACTCGGTCAGGATCTGTTGGGGTTAGCGGGTAATTTAACGTTTAATCAGTTAACCATTAGTCAATTGGGAAATGCTGCTACTATTACAGTCACGCGGACAGGGGAAGTGTTAGCGGTTTTGAATGGAGTCGCAGCGAGTGCAGTCGGAATTCGCGATTTTGTTGGCGTTCGGGCTTAGAGTCGTGGATAGAATGGGTGGTCTCAATTGTGGAGTGTCCTCTGGATAGGCAACGATTCGATCGTTACTTTTGGTGAGCATTCGCCATTGAAAGCCATACCTTTTTTGATGACTGCCTCTGCGATTCAACCAGAAAGTTGCTGTTGCCGATCGAATCAAAGCCGATCTCCACAATTGAGTTCATCCCCCTTATCGATTAATCGTGACAAGCGTCACGGGATTGAGTGGTGCAAACCGAGTTAAATTCGCCACAGGTACAGAACGAGACAACTGCACCTGCATCAATCGATAATTCCAATTTGGCTCGCGACGGTTTCTTTCCTCTAGCCATCCTAATACCACACTCAAATGCTCTAATGTCGCCAAAGCCAACACCATCACCCCTCCCGGCAATAATCTCAAAGCACAAACCCCCAAAATTTTAGTTAATTCTCCCCCACTCCCCCCGATAAAAATTCGGTTGGGCGATCGCAGGCGGTGCAAAATATCTGGCGCTTTACCATGAATCGAAATCACATTTTTAACTTGGAAGCGCTGACAATTCTGCTCAATTAAAGCAGTCCCCGCAGCACTTTTTTCGATCGCATAAATCTCCGCATCTGAAAACAGACGAGCAATTTCAATCGAGACCGAACCAGTCCCCGCCCCCACATCCCAAATCACTTGACTGGGTTGCAGCATCAGTTCTCCCAACACCAACATCCGCACTTCCCGTTTCGTCATCAGTCCGGGGCGGTCGCTATAACTTAAAAAACTGGCATCCGGTATCCCCAAAAACGGTACTGTCGCCAAATCCAACCCCGCCGCCGAGGGTCGCTGTTCGCGCAACAGCACCACCACATTGAGAGGAGCAAAAGACTGCTTTTGCAATGCTTCCACCGACCACTGTTCCACCCGTTCCCCCGTTCCCCCCAAGTTTTCACACACCCAAACTTGGTAACGAGTGGGCAAATCTAACCCCACCAATAAACGAGCGATCGCAGCCGGCGTATGAGTCTCATCCGTCAATACGGCAATCTTATCCGCCCCTTGCTGAAAGGCCTGAGTCAGCTCCTCAAAACTACGTCCGTGGGCACTGATCGCGCGAGCATCATGCCAAGGCACTTTAATGCGGTTAAATGCCAATTGCACAGAACTCAGGTGAGGATGAAACCTTAAGCGTTCAGCCGGTAGTAACGCTAACAACAGCCGTCCTAGACCAAAAAATAGCGGATCTCCTGACACCAACACCACCATACAGCCAGTGAGGGAGTCAGTGACTGCTCCCTCACTCGCGGACTCCAGAGTGTCAGAACCCTCCCTCTCCTCCCGTCTCAACCGTCGCTTCATTTCTAAGACCGCCTCCGTCAAATCTCCCAATACCAGGCGCTCAGCCAGATGGTTTGGGAAATAGCTTAAATGGCGATCGCTCCCCACAAGCAGAGTCGCTGCTTCTACAATTTGTCGCACCGACTCCGAGAGTCCGGGTGCACCGTCCATACCAACGCCAACGACGTGAATTTGCCCCATTTTTAAGTTAGGCGATTAGGAATTGGGAAGGGGAAATTCTTCGCATGGGTCCGGAAAAACATCAGCAGTTCTGCCCTGATTACCAGCAATCCAGGACAATCTTCCTGTTTGCTGATTTACAGTTGACTCTTTATTTCCACTGGCTCCGATGGCTCCTCAATTTCCCGATTTCCCCGCTCCTCCTCTTGCTCATTTGCCAAAACAATTAAAGCATTAAGGATCGCCGCTGCTACAGGCGATCCGCCTTTTCGCCCCTCAATCCGAATTTGGGGAACTGCTGTCTCGGCCAGAGTGGCCTTGGACTCTAGCACCGAAACAAAACCCACTGGCACCCCAATTACGAGGGGTGGAGAGGGGGAAACAGTCTGAGTAGGAGCAGCATTTCGCCTGTCCTGTTCGCACTGCTGTAAATGCGAACAGAGGGCCAAGAGGGCGGTGGGAGCATTCCCAATCGCATAAATTGCGCCCGGAAACTCTTGCAGGCATTGCAGCAAACCAGCTTCCGTGCGGGTTTTCCCTGGCGGTGGGACTGGGGGTGCGAGTTCCACCGCGCAGATCAGGGGGTTGTCAAACGTCTGAGCGACCTGTCGCGCCACCCCAACTTTGACCATTCCCACATCCACCACAATTGGCACTCGACGACGGAGAGCAGCGGTCGCACTGGTAATTGCTCCGGGACTGAATCGAATCGTCTGAGCAAAGTCAAAGTCTGCGGTTGAGTGAATCACTCGTCGCACGATCGCATACTCGGCCGGTGTAAAGGAGTGAGTCCCAATTTCGCGGTCAATCATCGCGAAACTTTTTTGAGTAATGGGATGGTTCATTCGTGAGTGGTTAGTAGGGTTAGTGGTGAGCGGTTCGTGGTGAGTGAGGACTCTGGAGTTGCAACCCGATGACACCGTTTGTGGGCTGGATCGTTGCTAAACAACTTCCAACTCACAACTCACTTTCCCAAGCAGACCCGTTTTAGAATTCAAAAACAGGCCAGTCAGGTTCGCGATAATAGTTGGTCATATCATCAAATTTGCGGAGTTCCGCTCGCTGTACCCAGAGTTCTTGGGGTGCTTGCAGCCATTGATCGTTTAACTCAGAGAGAGTTTTTGAGAGGTGATCGCGACCGAGACCCGGTTTGATGCCTCCGAAATAGCCGAGCGTGATATGCGCTGTCAAGTAATACTGCTGTTCAATTCCCAAAGCGATTAAATCAGGATTTTGATAAATCCCCCGGCGGAGCTCCAAAATTTGAGTGTAGGAGTTTTCGTCGGTTGGTGCTAAACACACACCGAGCGCTCTGGTAAACACCATGAGCCCTAACACCATCCAGCGAATTGGAGAGGGTGACTTCGAGCAAGCGCTAAAGCTTTCGGCAATGCGCGATCGCAGCTTCTCTTCAAACTCAGGGTTTGTTGCTGCTTCCCGGTAGGTGCCATCCCAAATCAAATCAGCCAATGTTAAATGAAAGCTGTCAGGTGGCACTGGTACGAGTACATCATCCTCCAGGCGTTCTAATAGCTTTTGTTGACATTCCTGCAAATTCTGATATAACTCACCGTTTGCCGACTCTTCTCCCCAAGGCGGCGTGATAATCGTATAGCCGGGAAAAGGTGTCGCCACTCTCTTACCGTCGATTTGCTTAAACTTGGGAGATTCTTGGATGTGCTCCAACTGGGACTGGTAGGTTTCCGCCAGGGTCAGCCGCGCCACCCGATTAATGTAATCTTGATAAGTACCGTCCAATCTCAATCGCCTCGCGCTAATGATATAGCAGGGAACTCTCAGCTCTTAGCCACAACCAGACCGATCTGTGAGACCGACAAGGGCCGGGAAAAAACAACCGGGAGAACTATACCCAGTGCTTTGGGTCCCCTGCCTCTGACCAGCCTTTTGATTGCCGATCGCTGATAGCTCCTTATGTCAATTTACCTCTACTGGGGCGAAGATGAATTTTCTATGACGCGAGCAGTTGATACGTTGCGTCAATCAACCTTAGACCCCAACTGGGTTAGTTTTAACTTTGACAAAATTACTCCTGAGCAACCAGAGGCTCTCAATGTCGCCTTGAATCAAGCCATGACGCCCCCTTTCGGCTTTGGCAGCCGTTTTGTCTGGCTAGTCGATACCACCCTCACCCAGCAATGTCCGCCAGAGCGCTTAGCAGAATTAGAACGCACCCTCCCAGTCATTCCTGCCACTACTGTGCTACTGTTGACCACTCGCAACAAGCCGGATGCAAGGTTGAAGTCTACCAAGCTCTTGCAAAAGTGTGCGGATGAAGTGCGCGAATTTTCGCTCATTCCTCCTTGGAAGACAGAAGACTTAGAAAAGCAAGTGCGACAAGTCGCCACGGAAATGAACGTGAAGCTCAACCCGTCGGCTGTCCAGTATCTGGCTCAATGTGTTGGGAATAATACCAGGCTCCTGTACAGCGAACTCGAAAAACTGCAACTGTTTGCAGCCACGAAGCATCAACCGCTCAGCTCAGCCGATGTGGCGAGCTTAGTCAGTGCCACGACCCAGAATAGCTTGCAGCTTGCCGCTGCGATTCGTCAGGGTAATACGGCTCAAGCTTTAGAGTTAGTGGCTGACTTAATCAACCACAATGAGCCGGCTTTAAGGATATCAGCAACCTTAACGGGTCAGTTTCGGACTTGGTTATGGATTAAGCTGATGATGGAAGCTGGCGAACCCGATGAAAAGATTGCCCAAGTCGCAGAAATTGGCAACCCGAAGCGAATCTACTTTTTACGGCAAGAAGTGAAGGGCATTAAGCTGCACCCATTGCAACAAACCTTACCCCGACTGCTAGAGTTGGAAGTGAGCCTCAAGCGGGGGGTTCCAGAAATTTCAGCTCTACAACTGGCAGCGATCGAGTTGTGTCGCTTATTTCACTAGCCAGCGTACCAGTCGAGAGGCGTCCCCCTCTGTCATCAATCTGAGCTGTTGCAGGGCTTTTGCTCAGCTCCCTAAACATGAGTTGACAGGGTTGCAAGTTCCAGCCTTCTGATTGGCAGAGGGTCTAATTTGACCGCTTCCTCCCTCCTACCCTTAGTTAGAGGCAGCCAAGAATCACCTCTGCGGTCTAAGATTGCGCTCGGAGATCGAATAGATAGCTAACACCAGTCTCAATAAGCGGTAAAATATTCCGAAAGTATGAGGAGTCTATGAGGACGCTGTGGTTCATCAAAAATTGTTTAAGTTTATAGGGATTTGTTAATGATTAGGTGCAACTATCGAGGGTGGGCTATCTGGCTAGGAGAATAAGCTTCTCTCCTCCCCTGGCACTCTCCTCTGTCCCCTCTCCCCTGTGAGTTTTGGATGAGTTGTACGCTCGCTTTGTTAACCTTAATTTCTTGCTCTCTATCTCCACAAGAGCGCTAGCCATGACACAACACAACCTGCGGGAACTTGCAAGGCAGGGCGATCCAAACGCGATCGCGACAGTTATCAACCGTTCGCTCCAAGCCAAAGGCATCAATGCTGACGTGATGCGAGAAAATGGCTCTTTGCTCGTGATGCTGGAGTCAGATAAAGTGCCTCCTCAAAACGCCTTGATTGACTTCATCCGCAATGGGATGAGCAATTTAGGAGTTGAATCCATTCACACGGTGAGGGTTTACGGGCGTCAGAGGGGTGAAGAACCTGCCTGGGAAGATGAGATTGCGCTGATGCCAGCCGAACCGGTGTTTGATTTGGATGAGGAAGCAATACCACCTGAAGGCTCTGTCGATGATGAGTTTGAGCAGGATGGGGAAGACTACGAGGAGCCAGAAGGAGAGTATGAAGATATAGACGAAGAAGGAGAGGAAAGCGAAGAGGAGGAGGAACCTCCCTCTCAGAAACGGAAGATTCCACTGTGGGCGATCGTACTACCCTTGATTTTCGTGCCGACTGCTGTTTTGGCAGGGCTGTACTTCACGGGCAATTTGCCTTTTTTCAGTAGTTCTAATTCAGAATCAACTGCGTCGCCGTCACCAGCTTCTCCCAGTCCTCAGGCTGCTTCCCCAACACCCGCCCCAACTTCTAATCCTGCCAAGGCTTCGACGCCTTTACCGAAACCTCCTTCTCCCTCACCAGCTTCAACACCCAATACGACGAAGCTTCCTCCCCCACCCCCGTTAGCAGCCTCTGCCTCTCCTGTGCCTCCCAAAGCGACTCAGTCTCCTGCTGCATCTGTGAAACCTGCTTCTCCCACTCCTCAAAAGGCAACTCCAGCCCCAGCACCCGATCCCTGGAGAGAAGCGGTGAATAAGGCTCAGACTGCTGCTAATTTAACTCAAAAGGCTCAATCTCCTGAGGATTGGGATAAGGTAGCAGCGCTGTGGCAACAAGCGATCGCACTGATGAAGAAGGTACCGCAGTCTCATCCTAACTATGCGGTCGCTCAGAAAAAAGCCAGCGACTACCAAACCAACCTAAACTATGCTCAGCAAAATGCTGGGAGTTTTTAGTTGACAAATTGACCAGTTTTTGGTATAGTCGAGCAGCAATTCCAGTAGAGAGAGTTAATGGAGGGGAAACCAATGGTGAACCCCTCCATTACCCAGCTCCTCCGATCGGCTTTAAACTGAAGTTCTCCGAAGGGAAAATTTCAGGTTAACTGCCGATCGTCTACTGTCTGGCATCTGACGGGGTGATACAGTTTTGACTTCGATCGAGAGTGGCAATAATAATTGGGGCTTGCTGAACAAAGCTAAAACTTGCATTCATCAAGGGTCCTTAGGGTATGAAAAGTCCTCTCAAGCGCTCCCAAATCTAGTGCTTGACCTCAAAACGTTTGCACTTTTTGTCCCGACTCTCCTTTCTCCCTTTTACCCCTTCCCCCTTTTCCCCCTTCTTCAGCAAACCCTAATTGGATGGGCAAGAAGAGTCCTAATCCTAACGGAGTTTTCAATTCGTCAGATCCAAGCTTTTTTCTCAGTCTAAAATGACACCAGAGAACCTAAGGTCACTCACGAATGGCTGAAAGTAACACTTCATTATTTAAACCAATGATTTCTGGTTTCTTTGTTAAGGAAATTCCTACTTTCTTTGTGCCACTAAACTGATAATTGCTGCAACGAGTTTAGCTGGCTCGACTGGCTTCGGAATATGCCGTTGAAACCCGACTGCCATCGCCTGTCGATAATCAATCTCTCCCGCATAAGCAGTCAAAGCGATCGCCGGAATTTGACCCCCCTGTTCGGCTGGCAAGGCTCGGATTTGCTGAATCAACATATAACCGTCCACCTCTGGCATCCCAATATCACTGAGTAACACATCAGGTCGGAAGCGACTTAACGCCACGAGTGCCTCATTAGCTGAAGCAACCGCGGTCGCATTCGCTCCATACTGCTCAATGAGAAAAGCAACAAACTCTCGCGTATCAGCATCATCATCCACCACTAAAACCTGAATGCCAGTCAAATCCAAAGTTAGCTCAGACGATGGACGATCCTGGCTCATTGAAGCAGAAGTTGGGATCAGTGGCAACTTCACCCTAAAGGTGGCTCCCAGTCCTTCTCCTGGACTCTCTGCCTCAACCGTACCCCCATGCAATTCAACTAAGTGATGAACGATCGCCAATCCTAGTCCCAGTCCCCCAAATTGTCGGGTGGTAGCGCTATTCTCTTGGCGGAAGTATTCAAACATATAAGGCAAGAAGTCCGGATGGATACCCTTACCCGTATCGCTCACAGTAATCTGAGCGTGAGTACCCACTCGCTCTAGTCGAACCTCCACTTGTCCGCCTTCCGGTGTGAACTTAATCGCGTTCGACAGCAGATTCCAAACCACTTGCTGTAATCGACTGGGATCGCCCGAAACTAACCCAATGTCCGGTCTCAACTGAGTGTAAATTTGAATCGACTTAGCTTCCGCTGCCAACCGCACTGTTTCCATTGCCGATTGAATGGTCGATGCTAAATCGGTTGGAACCACATTGAGGCTGAGTTTGCCTCTCAGAATCCGGGACAGATCCAATAAGTCTTCAATCAGTTCTGCTTGTAACCTGGCATTCCGTTCAATCGTACTCAAAGCGAGAGCAGTTTTAGCTGAGTCCAGCTTGTGAGTTTGAAGGAGTGTTGACCAACCCAAGATCGGATTCAGGGGCGATCGCAGTTCGTGAGAGACAATCGCCAGAAACTCATCCTTGACGCGGTTCGCTCGCTCCGCCGCCGCCCGTGCAGCTTGTTCGCGGGCCAGGAGTTGTTCCCGTTCTTGTTCAGCGCATTTACGGTCGTGAATATCAAAACAAGACCCGATATAGCCCAAAAATTCCCCTTCTGGGGTAAATCGAGGGGTTCCGGCATCCAAAATCCAGCGGTATTCTCCGTCAAAGCGCCTCAGACGGTACTCGATCTCAAAGCAGGAACGAGCCTCAAAGGCAGTCGTGTAGATGTCCAAGCAGTGCTGCAAGTCATCAGAATGCAAGCCTTCTGTCCATCCATTGCCTAATTCTTGCTCCATGGTTCGTCCTGTAAAGGTAAGCCAGGATTGATTGAAATAGTTACAAAGCTTGTCAGTTCCAGACATCCACACCAGCATCGGCGCTCCATCGGCCAGATGCCGGAACCGTGCCTCACTTTCACGCAGGGCTTCTTCTGCTTGTTTGCGATCGCTGATATCATGCACCAATGCCACAAACCCCTCAACGACGCCCTGAGGGTTAAACCGAGGAACATAGGTTGCACCCACATAACGAGCTTTACCATTCTGATAAGAGAGTCGGCTCTCAAAGCTGACTTGCTGCCCTGCCAGAACTTGCTCTACATAAGGACGAATCGCTGCATAGGCCGTTTCACCCAACACCTCTCTCACATGCTTACCATAAAGTTCTGTTGCCGACTGTCCCAACCATTCTTCGTAGCCTCGGTTGTTGAAGCGGTAGCGCTGGTCTGCATCGACAAATGAGATCAAGGCGGGGACGGCATCAGTCACTAAACGCAACTCTGTTTCTCGCTGCCGCAGCGTTTCTTCGATTTGCTTGCGATCGGTGATATCAACGGCAGCGCCATAAATCACCTGTTCTTCTGGATACGGTTGAGCATTCCAGAGAAACCAGCGGTAGGAGCCGTCTTTGTGCCGATAACGGTTTTCAAACGCAACGGTTTTGTTGCCAGAGAAGAGATGGTTGGTTTCCGAGACTGATTTGCTGAGATCATCTGGGTGGACAAACTCAGTCCAGGGACGGGCGATCATTTCCTCGGCGGTCCAGCCCAGGATGCGTTCAAACGTCGGGCTGACCCATTGGAAATAGCCATTGATGCTAGTAATCACCTGCAAATCTGAACCGACAGCGAGAAACCGTTCGCGTTCTTGCTCAACTTTTTTGCGATCGGTGATATTGGTAAACAGGATAGCAACGTGCCTCTGTGGTTCCCCAACTGGAAAGGCGTTGACATCAAACCAAGAGTTCATCGCGCTCGATTCACGCTCAAACCGAACCGGTTCACCTGTGAGTACCACTCTGCCATAAGTCTCTGTCCAGAAAGGTTCCAGATTGGGAACCAGTTCCCGCGCTGTTTTCCCGACTGCTTGTTTGAGTCCCGTCAGGTTTTCAAAAGCGGGATTGACTTTAAGGAAACGATAATCAGTTGGTTTACCGTTCTCGTCAAACAGCATTTCGCAGATGCAGAAGCCTTCATCGATCGACTCAAACAAGGTGCGATAGCGATGCTCGCTTTCTAGCAAAGCCAGGGTTGAGCGATCGCGCTCAAAAACGATGCTGGCAACTTGGATGCCGAAATCGCCCAGTTGGTATTCCCAATGAGTTGGTAGTCGCGCCTCGTCAAAGCCAAGTATCAGCAAGCCGAGAAGTCGGTTGTCCTTGTCCAACACAGGGGTAGAGTGATAGGCCAAAATACCATGAGCTACCCATAAATCTCGCCATGCTGGAAACCAGCGATCGTCGTTGGCGAGATCTGCACAGGTCATCTGCTCAGAATCCATTGCTTGACCATAGATACCACTCCACCCATCCTTTAGGGAGACATCTTGGAGTCCTTCACCAAACGAAGGTCCAAAATTTGGAGTAATGCAGCGGAGAAACCTGTGTTGTTGAGCATCGATCAGCAAGAAGCAAGCTCGTATACGCGGGTTCAGGGTGGAGATCGTGGTACAGATAGCCGAGAGGCACTCATCCAACGGATTCCCCGATGCGATCGCCTCCAGCAGTCTCTTTTGCTCAACCAGCATGAGTTCCGCCTGTTTGCGACCGCTAATGTCTTGGAAGTAGACGGCAAGTCCTTCGCGGGATGGGTAGGCATGAACTTCAAACCACAGGTTGAGAATTGGATTAAAATCCTCAAAGATAACAGCAACCTGTTCGCTGAGAGCTCGGTGCAGTTCTTGATAGGAAAGCGCTTCTACTGGCGTGGGAAACACCTCCCAAACCTGCTGACCCAATAGCTCTTCAGGGGTTTTGTGCAAGAGCTTTGCGGCTTGCTCGTTCACATAGGTATAGCGCCACTGGTGGTCAAAGGCAACAAAAGCATCCGTAATGCTCTCTAGAATCTGGCTGACCTTTTCCTTAGCTGCCTCCGCTTCCATCCGCAATGCCTGCTCATAACGAGTCACTTCCTGACGCACCTGAGCCAATTTCAATGTTGTCTCAATCCGGACTAGGAGTTCACGAGCCGAGAAAGGCTTGATCAGATAGTCATCAGCTCCTGCTTCCAGTCCTTCAAGGCGAGATTCTTCGCCGGCACGGGCAGAAAGTAGGATGATGGGTAACTCCTTAGTCTTGGGATCGGTCCTCAACTCCCGCAGTAACTCAAAACCATCGAGTCCTGGCATCATCACATCTGTCAGCACTAGGTCAGGAAGTTGCTGACGAATGGCAGCTAGCGCCTCTACCCCATCTCTCACCGCCTCTACTTCATACTGCTGGCTCAATAGACGCTTCACATAGTCACGCATATCGGCATTGTCATCAGCCAGAAGGATGTTGGCTTTAGGAGATGGGAGGTGAGAGGGGAGACTGGCAGGTTGCTGCCTAAGTGGAGCAGTTTCTAAGGTGGGGTCAGCATTCTCGCATCCCCGATCTAAAAGTGGCAATTCTAAATCCTGTTCTGGAAGCCAGCGTAATACTTCTGTGACATAGGGTGTGGCTCCCGTTGCTGTTGAGGTCAGAGTGCGGGTTGCATTCATGCGATCGCTCGGTAGATGAGCAGATCCAGTGGGAATGGAGACAATAAAACTGGTTCCTTGGTCAACGATGCTACTGACCCCAATGGTGCCCCCATGCAAGTGCACGAGTTCTTGAACCAATGACAGGCCAATCCCTGACCCTTCATAGGTTCGTCCTCTTGCTCCCTGCACCCGATGAAACCGTTCAAAGATACGAGGAAGTTCCTCTGCTGGAATGCCAATTCCGGTATCTCGTACTTCTAGCTCAACATGGTCATCGTGGGAGTGCAGCATCACAGCAATCTCTCCTTCAAAGGTGAATTTGAAGGCGTTAGAAAGCAGATTCAGAACAATCTTTTCCCACATTTCCCGATCGATATAGATCGGTTCTGGCAAGGGTGGGCAATCTACTCGCAAGCGAATGCCGGCTCGCTCGATCACGGCTCGAAATACCCCTGCCAAGTCCCTGGTCAACAGCGCCAGGTTGGTGGGTTCATACACCGCTTCCATGCGCCCAGCTTCAATGCGGGAGACATTTAGCAATGTATTGACCAACTTCTGTAGGCGAAGGGCGTTGCGATGAATCAATTCTAGGCGATCGCGTTGGGCTGTATCCTGGGTTTCTTGTAACGCTTCCTGGATCGGTCCGAGCATCAGCGTCAGGGGAGTACGGAACTCATGACTGACGTTCGAGAAAAACACAGTCTTGGCTCGATCCAGTTCGGCAAGCTGTTCCGCCCGTTGTCGCTCTTCTTCGTAGGAATGGGCATTGGCGATCGCAGTGGCGATCTGTCCAGTAATCTGATTGAAGAAGTTGCGGTAGTGCTCGTCAAGTTTACGGCGTGAACTCGCTACAGCGACCAGCACTCCGGATACTTTAGCTTGTCCAGTTGTGGTGATGGGTAACACCATCGCTTCCTGGGGTGCCTCCGGCCAGGGACTACCAGGGAGTGTTCCGAAGCGGGTCACTAAGTCATTGACCGCTTGGGGTTGGGCAGTGCGAACACTGCGGGCAATGGGCCAACCATTCGGGTCATCGGCTGCATCCAGGTCTATGACCGCAGGTGCTACGGAGTCATCCCCTGTGAATTGAGTGTTGCCACAGAGGCGAGCGTATCCTTGATTGGGGTCAATTAGATAGAGGAGCGAAAACGGTATGTCGGCGGGATCGGACTTTAGAGTCTCTGCTATCAAGGTGCAAGCTTCTTCGGTGGTTTTTGCGATACCGGTTTTGGATGCGACCTCTCGTAGCAGTTGAGTGCGGCGATCGTTTAAAACCCGGTATGTGGTCTCGCTGACGATGTTCAAAATGCCGTCAATTGCGCCACCCTCCCCTTGAATGGGGTTGAATGTGTAGTCGAAGAAGCACTCTTCGGTGTATCCGAAACGGTGCATTGCCAACAGTTCATCGCGATGAAAGATCCCCTCGCCTGTTGCGAAAACACTCTCGAATTCTGGACCAATCTCACTCCAGATTTCAGGCCAAACTTCACGGGCGGGACGACCCAGGGACCAGGGGTGCTTGCCTCCCACGATCGGTCGCCAAGCATCGTTATAGAGCAGTAAGCAGTCTGGTCCCCAATAAATGGCTATGGGAAATTGTGAGTTAAGGCAAATACTTAATGCCGATCGTAAGCTCTGGGGCCACTGCTCAACAGAGCCGAAAGGCGTTTTTGACCAATCATAGGAGCGCATCAGCGCTCCCATCTGTCCACCGCCTGTGAAGAGGTTTTTAGCGATCGCCACCAGATCCTGAGCCACCGTCCCCATCCTTATGTTTGAAAGTATCGGGATAACAGATCCTTACCACGTTCGCGTACTGTAGCTTTTGACGAAGCACTCATCTGGTGTAGCAACTCCTCAATCTGCTTCAAAGCTAAAGCGGAAGGCACTGCACGTTTGTTCTCCCAGCGATTGACGGTACGAAATGAAACTCCGAGTTTGGCAGCTAACTTTTCTTGAGAAAGACCGAGTTGCTGCCGGAGTTCACGGATTAGATCGGCAATTTCCAATGGTAGGACTAATGACATTGCTAGAACATCCCCTCCCGTTATCGGCGTTACGAATGGATTAGGTACAAACGGACTATAGGACAAGTGACATCTCATCTGTCTCTATCTGGAAGGAGATGTTGAGTAGAACAGAGCCTTGATTTAGGCGAGCGCACTCCCCTTTGCCGAAAAGAGGACTCTTCGGCAATGAGTTACTCAGAGCGAGCAAAACCGAATCACCGAAGACAGGCAAGAACAAACTCAAGAGCAAAAACTAAGCGTCCTCATTGCCATTTTCTTAGATTTTCTGTATGAACCGGAAAGAGAGATACCAGTCGCTGGATGGAGGGTTGTACAGTGATGTTTTTTTCAGGTTGCTACGGCGATTGCAGGAGGAGATTTTTCCTGCACTTGAACTGGATTTTAGGCTTGATTTTTATTAAGCGAATTATAATATAATAATTGCAAAAATTAAAGGTTTTTGATAATAAAATTAAATTTTATTTGTGATTAATTAATTTCCCCAAATGAGTGTTTTTTTAAATTGAGCTTGCTTAATCACAGAGCAAAATAAGTGTATAACAAATACAACACAGTGATATTAATAAGCAAAATAAAAAATCTAATTATTTTTTAGGATATTAGCGACAAAAACTTAGTGTCATCAAAACAGATTTTGCAGTCAAAAATCTTTTTAAAATAATGCGATTTTACTGCTTTAAGGTCATTAAAAAAATATCTTTATGCAAGCTAGCCGTCATTAACTCTATGAATCAATCATTGAATAATATCTGTAAAATTGAAGCTGCATCCTAGTATTTTCAATTTTTTGGTTCATTATCTCGCTGGTTTAGCTGCTTATACCTATTGCCCAAATAACCATCTTTTGATATCTACCCTCCACATTTCCTGCACTACCTCCTGCTGTTTTTGGTAGCGCCATTTTCACTCCGTCAAACTCACATTCAACAGGAACTGTGGGGCATTGCCATCACTGCATCTGCTAATTCAAAGGTGATAAAAGTGGTCTATGCAGACTTTACCCAGGCATTGATTAGCTTGTCCTCCAAAATTCCGGGTTCCAATTTTATGACCGACAGATTTGAGATTTTTCAGCAAATTCTCAATTTCCTGCCAAGATGCTGTCTGTCGAAATGCTCGTAGAAAGTTGTTTGCGAGCGATTACTTGCTCCCAGAAGAGTAAACATCCCTATCAAGAAATTGAGACTCAACGTAGCTCAGTTACCTAGTTTTTTTGATTGGGAAACTGAAGAGCGAACACACCGTTTAGTTTAGCTTCCCAAAGAGGAGTAGTCGCGCGATCGCGGACCTCTTGCCTTTAATTCGCTTGAGTCACCCGCCGGAAATTTAAAACATCGCTCATCTTTCTAATTTGCGTCGAAGTCCGCTCTAACTGCTCCTTATCTTGGATGTCAATACAGAGTTCAATCAAAGCTGGTTGACCCGGAAAGGTTTTGACGCTGGCGCTTCGCACGTTGACATTATTATCCTTCAAATGAGATAAAACATCGTTGAGTACGCCGACGCGATCGATCACTTCTATTTGAATGTTCACTGGGTAGGTATTGGGACGGCCACCACTGCGGTCGCACGGATTCCAACTCACCGGCACCAAGCGGTCCCCAGGCACATTCTCGACATTCTGACATCCTTGACGGTGAATCGAAATGCCACGAATACGGGTAACCACCCCAATAATCGCCTCACCGGGAATCGGATTGCAACAACCAGCCAAATGATAAAGTAACCCCTCCACTCCGGCGATCGGAGATTTGCTCGGAGAGGAACTGGGGACAGGGCGTGGAGGTAGTACGATCGCAGTGGGTGGAGCCGCCTCAATCGCTGTAGTTGCCTTCACAGCATCTCGTAGACGGTTGACAACCAGATTCAGCGTCACCTCACCATAACCCAACCCTGCCAATAAATCCTCAACACTATGGTAATTGCAGCGCAAAGCCACAGCTTGCATGGGTTCTGACTTCAGCAGCGCTTCAAAACCATTTTTGCCCAAATCCTTTTCCAGTAACTCCCGGCCCCGAGAGACATTCTCATCCCGGTGCGATCGCTTGTACCATTGACGAATCCGGTTTTTCGCGCCGCTCGTCTTAACAAAGTTCAGCCAATCCAAACTGGGATGACCGTTCTTCTGAGTCAAAATTTCGACAATATCACCATTCTTCAACGGCGTGTCCAGCGTCACCATCCGCCCATTCACCCGCGCTCCCGTGCAGTGGTTGCCAATTTCCGAGTGGATGCGATAGGCAAAATCAATGGAAGTAGCATCCTTACATAGAGGAATCACATCTCCATTCGGGGTAAATACATAGATATCTTCATCAAACAAATTATCTTTAACGCTCTCCAAATATTCCTGAGCGTCTTTGAGGTCACTTTGCCATTCCAGCAATTGCCGTAGCCAAGTGAACTTTTCATCCTCCCCCGTCACCTTCGTATTGTTCGATCCCCCCGTTTCTTTATATTTCCAGTGGGCGGCGATTCCGTACTCGGCAATATGGTGCATTTGCACCGTGCGGATTTGAACTTCGATCGGGCGACCCGTGGGACCAATGACGCCGGTGTGCAATGATTGATAGCGGTTTGGTTTTGGTAAACCGATATAGTCTTTAAAGCGGCCTGGAATGGGACGGAAAGAATCATGAACGATCGCCAGGGCTCGGTAGCACTCATCTTTAGTTTCCACAATCAACCGAATCGCAGCGATGTCATAAACTTGGTGAAACTCCTTCTGTCGGCGCTGCATCTTCCGGTAAATTCCGTAGAGATGTTTCGGGCGACCGCTGACTTCATAACATCTGATCCCCGTTTGCTCCAGCCTTTGACGTAGCTGATCCGTAACTTCTGCCAACTGCGCCTCGCGATCTACTCGTTTCTGGGCAACTAAATCCTGAATTTCCCGGTAAGAGTCTGGTTCTAGGTATTTAAAGGCTAAATCCTCTAATTCCCACTTAAAACGGCCGATCCCCAAGCGGTTTGCAAGGGGAGCAAAAATTTCTCGGGTTTCCAAGGCGATGCTACGGCGCTTTTCATCGGAGAGATGTTCCAGCGTTCTCATGTTGTGCAGGCGATCGGCCAGTTTCACCACAATGACGCGGATGTCCTTTGCCATTGCTAGGAACATGCGGCGAAAATTCTCCGCTTGGCGTTCCGTCTTACTAGAAAAATTAAACTTAGACAGTTTTGTCACCCCTTCGACTAACTGTCGCACTTCTGCACCGAACCGTTGTTCCAAATCTTCCAGGGTGACATTCGTATCCTCAACGATGTCGTGCAGAAACCCAGCGGCAATCATGGCGCTGTTACCCCCTAGATACCGCAACATCCCAGCAACAGCTACAGGATGGCAGATATAAGGTTCTCCAGATTTGCGATACTGTCCCTGGTGCAGCTCGTAGGCAAATTCAAAGGCTCGACAGATTAAGCTGTTGTCGGTGGAACAACTGCTGCTTCCGGGATCGCTACCAGGTTGGTGATTGAGACATTCTTGTAGCCAATCGGGGATGATGGCACAATCAATAGCAGGAGTCAAGGTTTTGGTGTTCATAGGATTGGGGCTTAAAACTTAGAAATAGAAGTGCTTCAAAGTCAACGGGTTGAAAGGGCCGGATTTCTGTATTTAGCTATACTAAAACAATTGGCAGGCACAATCTCCATCTCAATTCAGCAGGAGTATGGGTCTGTCAACTATTACGATCGAAATTCAGAGCTTTTCCCCCTTGGCAGGAGACAGAAGCAAAAAATTTGTCATCCATCTCGTCGCTAGCCTTGGAGAGTATCATGAGAAAATTATGACCCAGGCTTTGAAGAACAGGGGTTCAGCATTTCTACTGGTCCTGTTGTCAGCATTTCTACTGATCCTGTTAAGTGAAAAGCTAAAGTTTCAGGACCCAAGGCTGACCGCTGCCTGGAAGAATAATCTCAAGAAAGGGGCTGTTGCTGCAAAAATCCACAACTTCCCTTAATCTTTGGAAATCTTAGGTACACATCTATCTTAATTATAAATACAAATTTCTTTACAATTCGATGGTGTCGTTAGATCGTCAGCAGGACTACAGACAATTTCAGCAAGCGCTCAAAAAGCTGCAAAGCACTGTCAGGCCAGGTAATCTGGATAGGAGAGCGCTATTGGCTGAATTGAGGGATGTGCAGCAGTGTTTCGGGAACCAGATTCTAAGGCCCGACAGTGAAGAGCGAGCTCCAGAGTCACCACGAGAGCAGTCTTACCTAACGGAAATTCACAGACTGCTACGGCTGTTAGGGATGGACGTGACGTTCTTACAGGCATCACGCCAGTCAGCGACGGCTGAAGCGAGACAAGCTGCAATCAGCGATCGGATTAATACCCTGATTCGTTATTGCGGTGCGCTCTTGGAACAGGATGAAGAATAAATAGCAATAGCGAATTGAGGCAAGGAGAGAAAAACCCGTGAAATGTCCGAAATGTAAGCATGACAACCTAGAGGAGGGCATCTTAGCCAACAACAGAAACTTAGCAGTGAAGTGGTGTACTGAGTGCTATGGCATCTGGATCAGCTCAGCAGACTACGGAAATTGGCAAGAATACCAGCGCCAGTGGCCGAGTAAATCTCAACCAACTGGCACTCTGGGCGTCGATTTCGTGCAGTCTCCCTATGACACTAAAGCGGCTTTGTGTCCAGAGTGCAGTAACTATATGTCGCGAGCTAAAGTGCCTTTCAGCAGAACGCCGTTTTATGTTGAGCGCTGTATGAGTTGCGGTGGGATCTGGTGCGACAACGGTGAATGGGAAATGCTCGAACATTTGGGATTTCACACTCAGATCGACCAGATGTTTTCTAGCGCTTGGCAAGCGAGAGCAAGGGAGCAGGAACTTGCAGAACGGGAGCGACAAGCGATCGTTGATAAACTAGGGCCAGAACTAGCCGGTTATGTGATTGAACTGGCGGAGGTTCTAGAAGACCATCCTTTTGGTGATTTTGCCGCCGCTTACATCCTGCGGAAATTTGAGTCTAAACAGAAAAAAGAACGCCAACCAGAATGATGGAGGGAAACTTCAGAATGGGTAAGGGGTAATTGCAAGAGTGGGTAGTGAGTTGTGAGTAGGGAGGAACTTCACCACAAACAACGAATGATGAACGACTAACCACAAACGAGGAACGACAAACAACGAATGATGAACGACTAACCCATGACGAATTCCCTGTTTTGCGTAGAAAATTTGCGAGTTGCCTATCCTCATCGCCAAGGGGCATCTGGTTGGGCCGTTGACGGTGTATCGCTGGTGTTGCAACCGGGTGAAAAGCTGGGGTTAGTCGGTGAGTCGGGGTGTGGTAAGTCAACTTTGGGACGTGCGGCGATGCGTTTGCTGCCTCAGTCTACCCAAATTGAGGGACGAGTCACGTTTGCTGGGCAATCGGTGTTTGACATGAATGCTGAGCAACTGAGGCGGTTTCGGGGGGAAGCTGTGGCGTTGGTGTTTCAAGATCCGATGACTCGCCTCGATCCGTTGATGACGATCGGGGAACATTGTCTGGAAACGCTCAGGGCTCACGAACCGCAGCGATCGCGGTCGCAAGCGAAGGCCAGGGCGATGGAAACTTTAGAGGCAGTGAAGATTTCGGCTGCTCGGTGGTCGCAGTACCCCCATGAGTTTAGTGGTGGGATGCGACAACGGGTAGCGATCGCTTTGGCTCTTCTCCTGAATCCTCGGTTAATTGTGGCAGATGAGCCGACAACGAGTTTGGATGTGACGGTGTCAGCTCAGATTTTGCAGGAATTGACGCGGCTTTGTCAGGAGCGAGGAACGTCTATTTTATTGATTTCCCATGATTTAGCAATGGTGGGGGAATATTGTGACCGCATTGCGGTGATGCACGCGGGCAAAATTGTGGAAACGGGGCCGGTGGAGTCTGTCTTTGGAGCGCCACAGCATCACTATACGCGATCGCTCCTCCAAGCAGCTTTGCACATTCAGGCGCAAGCTGGCGGAGGGGAAGTTACAGAGGTGCAGAGGGAGAAAGAGGAAAAGGAAAAGGATGCTCGGTTAACCGTTACCAATCAACAATCGCCCATTCTCCGAATTACGGATTTACAGCAACATTACACCTTAGAACAAAATTTATTAGAGCAGTTATTGTCTCGCAAAAGTGCTCAGGTAATTAAGGCAGTTGATGGCATTAATTTAGAGCTGTATCCGGGTGAAATTTTGGGATTGGTAGGAGAATCTGGCTGTGGCAAAAGTACCTTTTCCCGCACAATTTTACAATTGATTCGTCCAACCCAGGGTCAAGTTGAATTTTTGGGGACAGATTTAACGGCGCTTGCTCGCGAGCAAGTACGAGGCTATCGTCGCCAACTGCAAATGATCTTTCAAGACCCCCACGCTTGCCTTAACCCGATGATGACGGTTGGGGAAAGTATCGCTGATCCGCTGTTGATTCACAAGTTGGCGACGGCTGATGCAGCGAAGAAACAGGTATTAGAAATGTTAGGGCGGGTGGGTTTAACCCCCGTTGAGGATTACTATCATCGTTATCCAGGGGAATTGTCTGGAGGCCAACAGCAGCGAGTGGCGATCGCACGCGCTTTAATTACTCGCCCTCAATTGCTGATTTGCGATGAACCAGTGAGTATGCTAGATGCTAGCGTGCAGACGCAAGTCTTGGAATTAATGTTGGAGTTAAAGCAGGAATTAAACCTCACTTATTTGTTTATTACCCATGATTTATGGGTAGCCAGATTTTTGTGCGATCGCATTGCCGTGATGAATGCTGGTCAAATTGTTGAAATCGGTCCAACTCAACAGATTTTCAAGAATCCTCAACACCCTTATACACAACAATTATTGCAAGCAGCACCTTTACTAGCTCGGATGTCATCTTCCAAGCTCGATCCTTCATAATAAATGAAGTCAAGTCTCAGGCTGGCGAGCAAGACGATCCCACCTAAGGAAAATGTTTTATGACTTTTCCATGACTCACAAAAGAGATACTTTGGTTGCCAACGGCACTAATCATCACAGCTTCAATTAAGGGTTCAGAAACTTTTTTGTCACTCACCCACTCAACGATAAAATTAGCTCCCGCTCCCCCCGATCGGTCCGTTCGATTCACCACTAAATTCAGGGATGCTAAACGCTGAAGTTTCACCGGTTTTTCTAAATACTCTTTTAATAAATTTCCGGCTGTATCATAGTAACGTGCAGAAGTCAAAATAATCGCCTGAGTTAAATCTGTATTACGGATGCTCAAAGTCGCAGCTAAATCCAAGCTTTTCTCAGAATTTTCATAATAAATATAAGAATAAATGGGAACATAAATTGTTTGGCCCACAACTTTTGAGAAATTTGGATCGATAACCACTTCTTGCAAAGGAGTTTGAGTTAAACCTTGGCGATGGACCGAAGGCTGAGAGAATTGTGCCAATTGAGACGGGCTACAAGATATCAGCAAAAGTGCTGGTAGCAAAAAAATGAGAGAAATAATTTTCATCATCTGGATAAAACTTAAGGATAAGGGTGTCCTCAAACTCAAGAGTTTAAAATTTTATTCTGATTCCTGTACTGGCTCCCACGCAACTAAGGCTCTGGAGATGGTGACAAGCAAAATTTTACCGAATCCTTATTAAAAATTACTTACAGTTTAGCCAAGATTGACATTTCTATACTACCACTGCCCTGTTTCTAGCTCTCCTTAAAAATTTTTGAGTGTTGCTCGCACTTTTAAAGACGCGCCGTTTTGTGATACAAACTACTACTTGTCCCTAGATCGGGATAGCAGTGTCGCCTAGGAGAGAGTTTCATGTCAGGTAGTGAAGTCCGCGCAGATTTTTGGATGAGTGAGTACATCACGCCTTGGGATATTTATGTTCACGGCGTTACCAGTGTACTGGCTTACAAGAAAACAGCCTATCAAGAAATGTATGTGGTTGAAACCGGTACCTACGGCAAAGGATTGGTTCTAGACGGCAAGTGGCAGTCCTGTACCGGTGACGAATTTCTCTACCATGAACCCTTAGTTCACCCAGCGATGATCGCTCACGGTTCACCCCGGAAAGTGCTTGTGCTTGGAGGTGGAGAAGGCGCTACCGTTCGGGAAGTGCTACGCTGGAAAACGGTTGAGAAGGTGGTAATGATTGATATTGACGGGGAAGTGGTGGAAGCTTGCCGTCAATACTTGCCAGAAATGCACCAAAATGCGTTTGATGACCCGCGCTGTGAAGTGGTGATTGGTGATGCTTTAGACTTTTTAGATAAAACGGGCAGTGATTGGGATGTGGTGATTTCTGACTTGTCCGATCCGATTGAGGAGGGGCCGTCATTTCAGTTGTTTACCAAGGAGTATTTTGAAAAAGTCCGTCGTGTGATGTCGCCTACGGGGTTGTTTGTGGTGCAGGCGGGGCCGGTTTCTCCAGCAGAATTGAAGCTTCATGCTCGCATTGTGAATACCTTAAAGTCAGTTCTGCCGAACGTGGTGTCTTACAGCAGTTATATTTCTACCTATGGTGCGCCGTGGGGATTTGCAATGGGTTCGACGGAGGCGATCGACTCTCGCCCCGATCCGGAAGCGATCGACAAGCTGCTGGCAGAAAAAACCACGGGCGGGTTGCGGATGTTGGACGGCACCACGCTATTAGGGTTATTGCAAACGCCGGGCCACCTACGGCAAGCGATCGCCAGTGAGACCCAAGTTTACACGATGGCCGAGCCGCCAAAGTTTTTCGGGAAAGGATCGGTGAGCAAGTGAAGCTACAATTGACAAAGTAAACGGTCAATCGGAGCAACTAAGATGAGCGTAATCCGCATATTGGCTGCTATTTTTTTACCCCCCTTGGGTGTGTTTTTAACAGTTGGTCTTGGCGGTGCATTTTGGATTAATATCCTGCTCACCATTTTTGGCTTTTATATCCTCGGCATCATTCATGCTGTTTGGGTTATTGCCAAGCACGATCAAGGCTAGTCAATCGCCTCAAACTTGTAAGTTGGGTGGAGTTAGGAAACCCAACTTATGAGTTTAATTGGGTCGGCTTTCCTTTGCTCAATCCAACTGATAAGCTGTAAAAATTCACCCTCGCTCTCCTACTAGCATCGGAACCGAGTTTCTCAGAGTGAGTTCGGGTGGAGCCATCAAGAATTAGAATCCTAAGAAAACTGATTTTTAAAACTTTTTCCTTGTAAACTAGATCGGGAACTCAGTTACTTTTTACAGGCAACTCTTGAGAACATGAACCAGCAGCGAGCTTCCCAACCCTGGCACTCCATTATCCGCGCACCTGCCGGTTTGCTGGCGGGTGCTACTTATCCATTTCGAGCGTTAGCTGTGCTTTTAAAGACTCCTCAACTGTGGGGGTATGTACTGGTTCCGGTCTTGGTTAATTTAATGGTCGGGATTGCACTTTATTTGGGGTTATTGTTGCCAAGTTTAAAGGGAATTGATGCTTTGATTGCTGATTGGTCTGTTCGCTTCGATGCTTTCGTCGCGAGTTTCCCGACTTGGTTAAGTTTTCTCAGTTTTCTAGATAATGGGTTGGCGTGGTTAGTGCGAATCTTGCTAGTGGCAGGACTCTTGTTAACGATCGGCTTTTTGCTGGTGCAATTTGGGGTGGTACTGGGTGCACCTTGGTACGGTCAATTATCGGAACAGTTGGAATTGCGACAAATTGGTCAGTTACCGCAGGTAGAGATGAGTTTGGGTGGCATTGTGACCGAGACTGGGAGAGCGATCGCTTATGAACTTAGAAAATTACAACTTTTAGTCAGCGTTGGGTTGCCACTATTACTGCTTAATTTTGTGCCAACAGTGGGTTCCATTGTTGCAGGAGTGGGAGGCGTAGCCTTAGGTGCGATGCTAGTTGGTTTAGACTTTATGAGTGCACCTTTGGACAGGCGACGGCTGAATTTTCAACAGAAACTAGCGACATTTCGGGAAAGTTTGCCGGCGAGTGCGAGTTTTGGCTTAGTTTGCTTTGGTTTGGTGAGTATTCCGCTGTTGAATTTGCTGGCAATTCCGTTATGTATGGCAGCGGGAACGCTGTTTTTTTGCGACCGCATTTGGCCGGTTCAGTTTGCTGAAGCTGAGAAACTGGACCGTCAAGGAACCCTCACTTCTCCTAGAGAATGAAAGCAGGATTGACTGTTGACTAAACACCCATTACCCTGATGATTCACACTCAATTTAGGAATGGTGTCTATGTCCGAGCGCCCTCCGATCGTTCATGTAGACCAATTAGAATGGATTCAGCAACAGCAGAGTCCAAATTTTCACTGCTTTCGCAAGCAACTGGGTGCTGTAGCTGGGGGTCAAAAACTTGGTTGTAGCCTCTATGAGCTACCTCCCGGCTGTCGCTCTTGGCCCTATCATTATCACTATGCCAATGAAGAGGCAATTTATATCCTAGCAGGAACTGGGACACTGCGATTAGCAGGGGAAGAAATTGCGGTTACTCCAGAGACTTACATTGCTTTACCTGCTGGTAAGAACAGCGCTCATCAACTAATCAATACTGGTAATGTGCCATTGCGATACTTGTGCTTTTCTACGATGGTGGAACCAGATATTACAGCTTATCCTGACTCTGGGAAAGTAGGGGTATTTGCCGGGACTCCGCCGGGAGGAAACAAGGAAAAGCGCACCCTTAGCGAGTTTTTTCCAGTTGATGCAGCAGTAGATTACTGGGACGGCGAGGGATGAAGGTAGGAGGTTGGATGCGATCGCGAGCGATGCTGTAATGGAGGATACCGGTAGAAGAGTTGGCGATCGCATCCTTCCAGGTCAGGGACAGTACCGTTTTGCTGATGCCAAAACCTATGATAAACTCTAGCAGTGGTGCTGTCAGGATGCTTCTGTTTATTTATGCTATTTCCGACCTACCAATTCTTAGTATTTTTTATCATTATTTTTAGTTTTGGCATCTCTTTAAAAAGAAAAGTCGGTCTTTATAAATTATTTTTGTTGGTCTCCAGTTTAGTTTTTTATTCATTTTGGAGTTTACAATTTTTAGCTTTGTTGGTCGCGAGTACCGTTGTTAATTATTTAATTTTGCTCGGACTCAGTCGGGCTCAATCTACCAAAAAACTATTTTTAATTCTGGGAATTACTGTTAATTGTTTATATTTAGGAATCTTTAAGTATTATAATTTTTTCGCCGATGCTCTATTTGATTTGTTGAATGCAATCAAGCTTCAGTGGAGTTTTCAAACTATACAGATTCTCGTACCTGTTGGCGTCTCTTTCTATACGTTTAGAATGATTGCTCATTTGGTGGATTGCTATCATCTAAAAATAGCCTGTCCTAAATTTCTAGATTATGCGACCTATATTACCTATTTTCCTCAAATTGCTGCCGGACCCATTGCCCGACCTAAAGAATTTTATCAGCAGCTTAATAGTCCTCATAAATATGACTATCAAATCGAAGAAGCTCTTGTTTTAATTTTATCGGGTCTTTTCAAGAAATATACTTTATCAAGTTTCTTATTTAACTTTACTGAATTACCCTTCAGCAGCCCTCAACAATATTCAAGCATCGATTTATTTTTAGCAGCCATTGCCTATTCTTGCTTGATTTATGTCGATTTTAGCGGTTATTCGGATTTAGCTAATGGGATTTCTTGTCTCCTCGGTTTCGCACCCATCCAAAATTTTAAAATGCCTTACTGCTCCTTAAGCTTGCAAGAATTCTGGAGGCGGTGGCATATCAGTCTCTCGGAATGGTTAAGAGATTATATTTACATTTCTTTAGGGGGAAATCAACAGGGGAAATTCAGAAAATATCTCAATTTATTTTTAACTCTCTCGATCGGTGGTTTTTGGCATGGAGCTGGTTTAAATTTCATTATTTGGGGAAGTCTTCATGGGTTAGGATTAGTGGTTAATCATGCGGTTAAAGATCTAAAATTAAATTTTTTTGCGGTTAAGGAAGGTTCTCTCAAATCAATTGCGATTAAAATTTTCAATTGGTTCTTAACTTTTACCTTTATCACCTTAACGTGGGTTATTTTTAAAATTAAGACTTGGGAAAATGCTGAATTGTTTTTACGGGGGTTTTTCCAATCATACAATTTAAATTTTCAATTTAATTTTTGGCAACTCTATTTAGTGATTTTTATGGTTTATTGGATGAATTTTTATGGTCAACAAATCCAAATAATCTGTTTAAGAATCTTTTCCTTAAGAAATATATTTTTTCGGGTGGTCTTAGTATCTGCTTGCGTATATGCTATACTCAGACTCGGTCCCAGTACAGTTCCGCCTTTTATCTACTTTAACTTTTAAAACAGATGATGAAAGACCGAGAATTTTTACTGATTGTTACCTTGGTGACGCTTACTTTAATTGTTACCAATTTTTCTTTGTTTGTGAAAAGTTTAGCATCGGGTTCATTCCTGAATCCTCTCATTAAACAAGCAGCGCAGCAATTAAAATTAGAAGGAGCGAGGAAAAAAGAACAAGAATTTTGGAGCCGTTTAAAAGAGGTTGATTCTGACTCTTTATCTGCAAAAATAGCAACAATTAATCTTCAAAATTATCCGAATCGTAAAGCTCAGCAACTTCCGAGTAAACCTCAACCGCCCAAACACAAATTAACACCCAAACCATCTCATCACCCATCCCCAGCAAAAATCAAACTTGAGCGGCCCTATACTCGCTTTCTCTTTGTAGGAGACTCGATCATGTTGGATGTTGGTTCACAACTCCAATATCAGTTGCGAAATAATTATAAAATAGCTGATACCAAGTTAGATTATAAAGTATCCAGCGGCTTGAATCGAATCGATTATTATGACTGGTATGCGAGAACTGAAAACTTGCTCAATTCTTATAAACCCGATGTTCTAGTCGTGATGTTTGGAGGGAATGACAATCAAGATATCACTGACTTTGAAGGTCATTATCGAGTGAGATTGAGCAATGAATGGAAAAAAGCTTATCGAGAAAGAGTGGAAAGATACGCCAAGTTAGTTTCTGCATCTTCCGTCAGGAAAGTTTATTGGATCGGTCAACCAATCTCTAGCAGAACTCGTTATAACCAAGCGTTTTCAGCTTTCAATACTATTTACAATGAAGTCAGTCAATCTTATCCTAAAATTAAATTTGTTTCAACTTGGGAAAAGTTTTCGCTCGCAGGACGATTTACTCCTGTCGTTGCCGATCGCTCCGGTCGGAGAGCTTCTGTAAAAGTCAGCGATGCCATTCATTTTACAACTCATGGTGCTAAAATTGTCAGCGAGTTAGTGATTGCTCGCATGGTTCAAGACCAGATTTTAAAATCTGTCGAAAAACCAAAAACTTCTGTTTCTCAAAGGTAATGGTCAGTGGAACGAGAAACCCAGATCCGATCGCAATTTGACCGAGCGGCCGCTGCTTATGGCACTTCACCCATCTTTGCCAAAGGCCACGATCTGACTTTAATGGTAGAAGCTGCATCACCAACGCCGGAAATGAAGGTCCTGGATGTTGGGTGTGCAGCAGGCCATACAGCTTTTGCCTTTGCGTCCCAGGTTCGAGAAGTGGTAGGCGTAGATTTAAGTCAGGGAATGTTGGCAGAAGCAGTGCAGCAGGCGGTGGCGAGAAGTCTGGAAAATGTGCAGTTTCAGGAAGCAAGCGCGACAGCCTTGCCATTTGCAGATGAACATTTTGATTTGGTTACTTGTCGTTACGCGGCTCATCATTTCCCCAGCTTGCCACCGGTGTTTGCGGAGGTAGTGCGAGTCCTTAAACCAGGGGGTCAGTTTCTACTGGTGGATATTATTTCACCGGAAGATGCAGCGCTAGCAGCATTTATCAACCAGGTGGAGGTCCTGCGCGACCCCTCCCATAGTTGTGACTGGAAGTTGTCGGAGTGGCAAGCAGCGTTTGCAAGGGTGGAACTGTCGTTCTCAGTGGTGGCGGAGTGGCGGTTGTCGCTTGACTTTGCCGACTGGACAGCGCGGCAGCAGACCCCACCGGCTGCTGTTGCTGAGTTAGAAAGGTTGTTGGATAATGCCTCGGCAGCCGCGCGATCGGCTTTTGCCATTGTTGGGCCACCACTGCGATCGCTTCAACTGTGGTCTGCCTTCCTGCAAGGGAAAAAATGATTGCTTGCTGCTTCAGTGCCAGTTAACGTCGAGAAATTGGCTTCAGAAATAGCCAACTAACGAATAAAAAGGCAGCGGTTAATAACTGAGTAATTTCTACTGCTGATAAATATCCATCTCGCAAGAGAGCAATGCCTCGTTCGGTCAGACCCAATATCCAAGAGGAAAGGCCAAACAGCCAAATTCCTTTTTGGAACGCTGCTAGAAATGAGGAGGTTTCAGAGTTTTGTGGGTGATTCATAGGGGGTAAGCCCTTGTGGGTTCAGGAGGAGTAAAGCGTTGGTTTTCAAGGGCTTGAGGATGTTTGGGTGAGTCTGACCCAGAAACTGGTGGTTCTCCTCACACTCCCTTTATGTCGTTATGTTAAGAAGTGAGTAACTTTCTGGCATTGGTCAAAAGAGGGATGAACGCAGCTATCTTGAGAGGGAGTTAAGTTTAATCATGAGAGTTAATTTGGCTACAGTGTTCAGACCAGTGGCTGGAGGCGATCGCACTCTCCAGGGGCAGGGGTCTTTGCCAGCGCGAACCTATCGAGAAAATCATTGCAGTTGTCCGCGCCAAATAATAAGCTAGTCATGCTGTGGGATAACAGATTCTCCACCTCCTCTGAGACAAATGGCGATCGCAATCGACTTTGGAACTAGCAACACTGTAATCGCTCGCTGGAATCCAGCCACCCAGCAGCCAGAAACCTTGAAATTACCAGGCTTATCCGCTATCACGGCCCAGAACCCAGCCTTGATTCCCAGCTTGCTGTATGTTGAGGATGCGACTCAAGGAAACGTCGTAGTGGGTCAACAAGTGCGCGATCGAGGCCTCGATCTCAACACCGATCCCCGATTTTTCCGTAACTTTAAGCGGGGAATTGGCACCTCCATCCAAGGTTTCTTGCCAGAGATCGATGGTCAAATGGTGAAGTTTGAACAGGTAGGCCAATGGTTCTTGACTCAACTGGTTGGTGCCATTCGCGAATTGCCTCTGCCGATAGATTCTTTGGTGTTGACGGTCCCAGTTGATAGCTTTGAAGCATACCGCCACTGGTTAGGTCAAGTGTGCCAATCTTTGCAAGTCGAACAAGTGCGGATGTTAGACGAACCTACTGCCGCAGCTTTAGGGTATGGGTTGGCAAACCAGGAAATTTTATTGGTGATTGACTTTGGGGGTGGCACTTTAGATTTGTCCTTGGTACGACTCGACAATTCAGTTACCAAAAAAACCCTAGGTTTTATCCTTAAGTGGGGCGAAAACTTGCTTGCTGAATCTTCTGGTCAAAAGGCAAAAACCGCTCGCGTTTTGGCGAAAGCTGGGCAAAATTTGGGGGGAGCCGATCTTGATAATTGGTTGGTGGATCATTTTGCTCAGTCGCAAGGATTGCCTAAATCTCCACTAACGACTCGCTTGGCAGAACGCTTAAAGATTCAGTTGTCTTTACAATCTCAAGCAACGGAGGTTTATTTTAATGATGAAACCCTGGAAAGCTACGAACTGGAATTAGACCGCGATCGCTTTGAGGCCATCCTTACAGAACACCAATTTTTTGAGAAACTGGACACAGCAATGGTCAGTGTCCTGCAACAAGCACGACGGCAAGGACTCGAGGTTGCTGATATTGACGCGGTGTTGCTGGTTGGGGGGACGGTACAAATTCCGGCGGTGCAGCGTTGGGTGCAGCAGTATTTCGACTCAACTCGCATTCGCTGTGAAAAACCCTTTGAAGCGATCGCTCAAGGAGCTCTGCAACTGGATCGAGGCATTCAGGTTAAAGATTTCCTGTATCACAGCTACGGCATCCGCTACTGGAACCGCCGCGAAAATTGCCACAGTTGGCATCCGTTAATTAAATCAGGTCAGCCTTATCCCATGAGCGAAGCAGTGGAGCTGGTTTTAGGTGCTTCTGTAGAAAATCAGCCTAGCATTGAATTAATTATCGGTGAATTAGGGGCGGAAACTAATTTAACAGAAGTTTATTTTGATGGCGATCGCTTAGTGACTCGTCAACTAACGAGTCAAGGGTCGGTACAGTCACTCAATGATAAAGAAGGGGGTCGCACCATTGCGAAACTGACACCACCTGGGTATCCAGGGAGCGATCGCATCAAAGCCATGTTTCGAGTTGATGAGCAGCGGTTTTTGAGGCTAACCGTAGAAGACTTACTAACCACTGAAACTCTGTTAGATGATCGACCCGTCGTGCAATTAAGTTAGCGCTGCGTTAATAAGCAACAGTCATCTGGCTGCGGACAAAGTGCGATCGCTCTTGGGAAATATAAGGGCGATCTAGCTTTGCAGAAATTCAGATTATCTGTCTCCTATACTTAAACAAGTAGCTCTAATAATTTTCAAGAGCTATGAAACCTCAAGAACTAGGAAAAGTAAATGTTGACTCTTGAACAGATAAAAAACGCTATTCTGCAATTTCCAACAGAGGAGATGAGAGAGTTTTTAGAGTGTTTTTTTGATTGGGATTATCAACGATGGGAGCTTCAATTAAAGAAAGACATTATCAAGGAAAAACTGGATACTTTGGTAGCAGAAGCGAGGGCGTTTTGCAAAATTTCAGATTGTCGGGTCTACTTAAACAGGTAGTTCTAATCCCAACTACAACACTTGCAGATCAGGAAAATTATTATGACCGTAGTGCAAAAAATAGTAGATATCAGTGTCGCACAAATAAGCGTGCAAGAATTATTACACCTTGTTGATGAAGGGACAGAGATTTTACTGACAGACGGTAATCATCCTTTGGCTCGTCTAGTTCCTATTTCCCAACAAAGTGTACCTCGAATAGCCGGATTACACCAAGGAGAAATATGGACAAGTAATGATTTTGATGAACCATTACCAGAAGAATTTTGGACAGTATGTGCATAAAATTATTATTTGATACTCATACTTTTATTGGGTGGGATAGTCAGCCAAATAAACTATCACAAATAGCCTTAACACTGTTGCAATATAGGTCAAATATTTTGCTCTTGAGTGTGGTTAGTATTTGGGAGATACAAATTAAGTTACAGGTAGGTAAAGTTACACTAAATGGAGCTTTACTAGAAATTATTGAAAGTCAGCAAAAAATTAATCAAATAGAAGTGCTATCTGTGAACCTGGATCATGTTTTTGCATTGGATAGTTTGTCACTTATTCATAAAGATCCTTTCGATCGTTTGTTGATTGCACAAGCGAATGTGGAACAGGATGTGTTAGTTAGTGGCGATCCAATTGTTACCCAATATCTAGTCAATTTTACTTGGTAAGTAACTTAACCCGAGCGCTTTTATTTTTCCGTAAAGTGTCTTGAAGATAAGGGCGATCGCCCAGAAGCGCGAAAAAAGACAAGTTGCGATCGCCAAGCTAATGAGTTAAAATAAAAAAGACATATAACTCTGTAGTCAACATGGACAGGATATCGGTCAACCCTCAAATTCACTTCGGTAAGCCTTGCATAGCAGGTACCCGCATCACTATTCAGAGTGTTCTCGAATTACTAAATGACGGACTTTCATTTGCAGAAATTATCCGAGACTACTATCCCGATTTGCAAGTAGAGGATATTAGAGCGTGTCTACAGTATGCAATCGCACTGGTGGCGGCTGAAGATGTGCATTTTACATTAGTTTAATTTATGAAATTTCTGATAGATCAAGATGTGTATGCTGTTACCATAAAGTTTTTGATTGATGCAGGGCATGATGTAATTATTGTCGCTCAAATGGGTTTAGCCCAAGCAAGTGATGAAGAAATACTGAGAGTAGCGCAAGCAGAAAATCGCATCCTTGTTACGCGAGACCGAGATTACGGAAATCTTGTTTTTGTTAGGGCGATTGGAACAGGTGTGATTTACCTTCGAGTTTTACCTAAAACGGTGAATGAAGTTCACAATCAACTAGCAAGAGTTATAGAAAATTATTCTGAAGTAGAACTAAAAGGGGCATTTGTGGTTGTAGAACCTGATGGACATCGGTTTAGAAAACCGCTTACATAGAGAGTTAATTAATTGGGTGTTGTAAAGGAAAAGGCGATCGCATTTTGGGGAAGATAAAGGCGATCGCGCTTTAACAAGAGAAGCGATCGCGGGAGCAAAATTTCAGAAATTATAACCATAAATTGCCATATAATAGCAACAAGAGTCAAAAATATCAACATAAAGCCTATGTCTACTTATAGCGATGTACTGAGTCAGGCTCAAAATCTCAATCTTGAAGAGCAACAGCAACTTTTAGAAGTATTGTCAGCATTGGTTCGCGATCGGGTAACGACCCAGACTCAGGGTAGCAGTGAAAAATTGCCCAGGAAAAGTTTAAAGAAATGGCGCGGTTTTTTGCCTAAGCGTGTGGATGCTTTGGAATTCCAGTTGCAACTTAGAGAAGAATGGGATGAGTAATAAATATCTTCTCGATACCAATATTCTGATTTACTACTTCAATCATGTGCCGGAAGTTCAGTCTATATTTGATGAAATTGAAGATGGAGATGCAGAGGCATTCTATTGTCCGATTAGTTGGGTCGAGTTACTTTGTTACCCGGATTTGACAGATGAACAAGCGAATGAGATACGAGAATTTTTGAGGCTTCTTAACTGCGTATCATTGATAGAATCAGTGTTAGATAGTGCCGCCAAAATTAGCCGAGATTACCGCTTAAAACTAGGTGATGGTGTAATTGCCGCCTGTGCTTTAGTTGAGGGATGTGTCTTGGTAACTCGCAATGTGGATGATTTTAGGCGTGTTAATGGGTTAAGCGTGTTAAATCCATTGAATTAGGTTGGGCGATTTGTTCGCGGAGCCTAGGTATCTTTTTTTCTACTCAAGACAGCTCATAAGTCTAAAAAACAAGCCTACCATAGTAAAGTAATGATTTGTGCTACTCTGCCGGAATATGGCGGGTAAATGACCCTTTGGTGCTGACTCTTGATAAATTAGACGATAATTATTCTCTGATTCCCATCCTACTATGTCATAGAATTTACGCAAGGCATCAAACTGAGCAAAGAATTCAATTTCGTGGTCGCTAGTTTCAATTTTTTCTCGCCTGTTAAATTCTTGTTTCTCATAGTAAAGACGAAGATAAATATCATTCCAAATTAGATATTGAACACTAAAACCAAAACGTCCTTCGCTGTATTTGACCCAGAGCGTGTCTATAGTACATATATCTGTACAAGGAATTCTTGGTATCTTAGTTTTTTCAGGATCGGGATCGGTTGAGCGAAGGTCTATATAGGAAATCTTTTGGAAAATAGATTCAGTTTCCTTATTGGCGGATTCAAAATCTTTAACTGCTAGAAAATTACGTAGGTTTCGATAATCTATTCCTACTGCTGAACTTAGATCGTCATTCAGTTGACTTTCATCAATAGTCGGGTATCTTATTTCATTAGGATTAGGAAGACTAGAAGTTTCAGCTTCATTTTTATTAACTAAAGCATTGTGACTAAAAATCAGCCAAAAGGCGTGTATAACTCCCGGAATCCAGGTAAAAAATAATGTGAGTACCAGGTTGATCCAAAAATGAACGCCAAGCCCAACTGTTAAAAATATGCCAAGTGGGGGGAAAAAAAACGCTGCGACTATGTGACTAATCGGAACGGATCTTTTCTTAAGATCGCTCATGTTTATACTCCAAGTTTAAATTATTAATGATACTAAGATGAAGCCTTTCCTCCTAAACCCTCTTCCATCCTTTCCACGACTTCATAATAGATTCGAGAGAGCGATCGCAACTTTTCTCAATCAATCCTTCCATTTCTGAAGCGTAGTTGCGTAGTAGTTCGCTTTACGCCAAGCTTGATCAGAGGATGAGGCTTTACCAGCAGATTCATTGCTAACATATACTTCGCCAGTATCCTCGTCCCAATAATAATCGTAAGAGGAACCTGTTGGCGTTTTAACTTCACCCATGTGTTTTTTAGCCATAACTACTCCTGTGATATCTGAATTAATTGAAAACCGCCGGAATTATCTTAATCCCCTTTTGATCGGCCACATAAACTCTGTGTCTTCCGCTATAAACTTCGTAAGGTGGTGTACCTTTATGCAGAGTTATAGGATCTGTTTCGTCGTGAAGCAGACTTGAGATAGAGTCAGGAGAATTTTCTATTGACCTTATTTTTCCCTCATTGAGTTCGCTTCTATTTGGGACTCGAATATCTGAGATTTTTACAGGTGTAGTTTCCATTTCGTTGCGTTATGTAATATTGAGTATGGTTGGTAATGAGGTTAACAATATCGGAAAGGTCTGGACTGCTCCTACACACCCCGATCGCAAATGTCAGAAATATCTTATTGCTAGTTTTATTAATTAATTTATCCATAATATTTGACGTGATGTTTTAGAAACTTCTTTCAATTCTTCAGTAGTCCATAATTCATTCCCATTAGGGCATTCTATACATGGAACTGTTTTAATCCCTGTTTTACTAGCAGCTATGGCTCTATGATTACCATCTAAAATTAAGTATTTTCTATCAAAATAAAAGATTTTTATCGATTGCCATTTATCCCTTAAATAATCTCCATTATATCGAATTTCATCTGCCATTTCTTCAATTTTAGCCCGATTAAGTGCATCAGGGTGTGAGCAGTATAAATCATTAGGTTTCATTTCCATTGGCTTGTTTGATATTTGATTTTTATCTTGTTTACCTAAAACTCAGTTTAGTACAACGATGACTCAGGTAATATCTGCACTTTTTCCAGACAACCAGATCGGAAAGATCGGAATCATGTCGGAAATGTAGGAAAGATCGGATATAATACGACAAACCCCACCCATCCCTGACCTATGGACATCGCAGAAGTCTTAAAACTCGCGGACGAACTAATCTTCGCCAAGACGGGAGAACATCTAGACTATCTGCAAAAAGCTATCCTCGAAGGAACTTTACAAGGTCGTACATACGGGAAAATTGCTGAAGCGACTCATTCCAGTGAAGGTCATACCAGGGATATCGGTTCTGAATTATGGAAAATACTCTCTGAGGGATTCGGAGAAGAGATTACTAAAAGAAATTTTCGAGCAATAATAGAAAAGGTAGAGTTTAACAATTTTGCATCGGCTACCGTTAAAGGAGATGTAACAGTTAATAATGTCAATATCTGTCCAGAAAGGGCGCGATCGCCCACCTCTCCCGAAAACACCCAACAAACCCCAACTCAACCCCATATCGACTTAGGCGACGCACCGGAAATCTTCAATTTTTACGATCGCACTCCCCAACTCTCCACCCTCGAAACCTGGATATTACAAGATCAATCTCGCCTCATCGCACTTCTGGGAATCAGCGGCATCGGCAAAACCACCCTCGCACTCCGACTCATAGAACAAATTAAAACTAACTTTAATTACGTCATTTATCGCAGTCTTCGCTTTTCCCCCACCCTCAATGCAACTCTCACCAATCTCCTACAAATCTTCTCCGACAAAACAGACATCCCCCAAAACATTGAAACCCAAATATCCCAACTCCTCGACTACCTCCGCAAGTATCGCTGTCTGATTATCCTCGATGATGTACAGATGCTTTTTAGTAGCGGACAATTAGCGGGACAATATAAAACTGGATATGAAGATTATCAGCTATTTTTTAAACTAATCGCCAAAGTTTGTCACCACAGTTGCTTAATTTTAATTAGCTGGGAAAAACCGAGAGAAATTGCTAAATTAGAAAGAATCAATAATTATGTCAATGCTTTAGTTTTAGATAGCTTAGGAATCGCTGCTAAAGAAATTCTTGAACAGCAGAACTTATCAGATGAGGATGATTGGGAAACTTTGATTAATCTCTATCAAGGCAATCCCCTTTGGTTAGAGTTAACTACCCCAATGATTCAAGATTTATTTAGTAGTAGTGTTTCCGAGTTTTTGCAATGCGACGCTGTGATTTTAAGCGAATCTCTGCAAGCACAATTAGACCAACAATTCCAGCGTATAACTCAGCAAGAACAGGCAATAATGATTCAGATTGCTAAGGAAAATGAACCCGTTGCTTTACCACAAATTATCAAGACAGTACCGTTATCAACCTCAGACTTATTAAATGCCATGCAATCATTGAGAATGCGGTTGTTTCTGGATGTAGAAGAGCAGGGTAAAACAGCATTTTTTAGTCTTAATTTAGTGATGAAACAGTATGTTAAAAATCGATTTGGGTCAACTTAAGCCGAAAACCGTCAGGGACTTACAGCATTTTGCATCTAAATGGAGTACACCCCTCCCCTTGGTAAAGAGAGGGTGCGCGACAGCGCGGGTGGGCTCAATGTACTTCACGCACTTGAGATAGTCCTCTTAAGAGACTTTAAAAGTCTTAATTTATAGTCCTCTCAGCGAGGAATTTCGCTGGGATGCAGGGGTTTTAACCCCTGCCAGACTGAAACTTGAACGGGAAGTTGACACCAATCTCGAGCGATCGCGAAACTTAGTAAAATTTCAGAAATCACCCATTACTTATTACCAACAACCAGAAATCCACTGTTCACAATCAATTGAAAACTGCTGGATCAAATTCCCGATTGATGCACAACTACTGGCGTTCCTACATCGGCCCATTCAAACAGCCATTTGGCATGATTAACCGCCACATTCGTGCAGCCGTGAGTAACAGCATTGCCAAATAAATTGTGCCAGCCAGCACCATGAATGGCATTGCCACCATCGTAATACATTGTATAAGGAACATCCGCAAAATCATAGCCAGGCCCAGTCATCCTAGCAGTGCGATATTTTGTTTGAATCGCAAAGGTACCCGTGCGAGTGGGTGTTGAAGGTTTGCCAGTAGAAACAGTAACCGCATAAACCGCTTTATTGCCTTCCCAAGCGATCAAGCGCTGTCGTGATAAATCGATTTCAATCCAGCGCTGATTCGACTTTTGTAATTCCATGATTTTATAAGCAATTCTGTTATGGAGATTACTTGCTTGAGCAACAGTTGACCCCCCATAAAAAAGGGTTAAAGTCAAGGCAATGCCAGCACAAAATGTTCCCAAGCGGAGTAAGCAAGTTGAACTGCTTGTATTTTTCATCGTTCACACCTCTTCTATTTTAGAAATTAGAGAATTGCTCTTTGGTTGCTCCCACGATAGAGGCGAAAAGACGGTGGCTCAGATCGTGATGCTGTCTACAGATAGCGATGACTGCTATTCAGTTAAGCTCTGGACAAGAGTCCGAGCCTGTTGAGCGATCGCGTCCCAATCTCCAGCGGCGAGTAAGCGTTGTGGAAATAACTCTCCTGCCAGACCCACTGCGACCGCACCTGCTTCTATAAATAGTTTGGCATTGTTCAGCGTCACGCCGCCAGTCGGAATCAGTGGAATCTGACCCAGTGGTCCTTGCAAGCTTTTGATGTAATTGACACCCCCTGCTGCTGAGACCGGGAAGACTTTGACCGTATTAGCACCTGCTTGCCAAGCTGTCACAATTTCCGTTGGAGAGAAAGCACCTGGAACGATAGGGACTCCCCGATCGACTGCTGCTTGAATCATCGCTAAATTTGTATGGGGTGTGAACAGGAATTGAGCCCCGCAGTCAATCGCTTGTTGGAGATCTGCTAAGGTTAAGAGCGTACCAGCGCCAATTGTACAGGTTGGTAATGCAGAGCGCAATTGAGAAATGAGGACTGATGCGCGATCGCTATTCCAAGTAATTTCAATGAGCGGCATCCCACCGTTAGCAATGGCTGTTGCCATCAACAGACCGAGGGAGAGTTGAGGGGAACGAATCACAGCGATCGCACGGTGCTGCTTCAGTAATGTTAACCAAGAGTGATGATTCATACTAATTTCGCCTTCAAGATGGGGTGACGAGTTGCAGCGTTTCTAGGCTGTTAGCATCCGTTCCTTAATAGATGAGTTCTTCTCGGAAACTCTAGCTGCCTGAGATACAACCGCCGAGATTATAATACTAAAAACAGAGTCTCTCTCGGAATTTTTTCCATCTAAAGCAACAGGTAAAATTTCTTTTAAATTGCTAAGATTTCCAGGACTTCTTCCCAAGCTTCAATCTTGAGAGAGATCAAAAAACTCTTCAGGATAGGGTGATTTTTAATACGAGAAAACAGTTCCTATTTCACCCTTTAGGGAGAGGGATAAGTGGGTCTAAACTGTTTAGGATTTGGGTGTGTAGATAACAGAGGTGACAAGACATGGCGCTAGTCAAGCTTGCAGATTATTATCCAAACTATAAGGAAGAAGTGTTTGATGGAGATGACATCAAAGGCTTTGATGTCTACGCTGATGAAACCAATGATAAAGTTGGCAGTGTTGATGATGTTCTTGTTGATGAAACAACCGGACGCTTCCGCTATTTAGTCATTGACACGGGGATTTGGATTTTCGGCAAAAAAGTATTGTTGCCCATCGGTTCTTCCCGGATTGATTATGGAACGCGGCGCGTGTACGCCCTCGGCCTGCAAAACAAACAACAAGCCGAACAATTGCCCTCCTACGACTCTCTCCAACCTCTTGATTACGACCAAGAAGAGCAAGTCAGGGGAGTTTATCGACCGGCCGCTGCTTCTCGTTCAGGGGTAACAGATAGTACCAATGCTTATGATCGCAATACCTACAGCTACGATCGAGAGCCATTCCTGTACGACACCAATGAACGGGATCACCAAACTCTGAAACTGTACGAAGAACGGCTGATTGCCAACAAAAATCGCCAAAAAACCGGTGAAGTGGCAGTCGGCAAGCGAGTCGTCAATGAAACGGCTCAGGTGTCAGTTCCTATCGAAAAAGAGCGAGTGGTGATTGAGCGGACTTCACCCGCCGTCGGCGATCGCGTCGTTTCCCCTGGTGAAGCCAACTTCCAAGAAGGCGAAGTTGCACGAGTGGAAGTCTATGAAGAAACGCCCGACATCCACAAAGAAGCTTATGTCCGCGAAGTGGTTAACGTCAGAAAAGAAGTTAATCGTGACACAGTGAACGCGGAAGAAACACTGCGACGTGAAGAATTAGACATTAATAGCGAAGGGAATCCAGTCATCAGACAAAACCCATAATTTCTTAACTCTTCGCGAACAAGCTGCTAGCTCAACAGTGAAATTTGTTGAGCTAGCTGATTCATAGCAGTGGTTAAAAGCAATCTCAAAAAAAATGAGCAACACAGTGCCTGCAAAAAACCGGGACTCTCGCCGATCAGATGCTGAGGTTGATCCCATTCCGGACAATTTGAGGACTCAACTCACCAATTTAAAAGTCCTCGATCAAGAAAGTCAATTGGTGGGCGAAGTCAAGGATTTACACCGAAAACCGAACGGTGAGATTGATTTGGTAGTAGCGGGAAGCGAGCCTTCCCAAGGCTCACCTTTCTTTTTTATTAATAGCCAATTTGTCCAAAGAGTTGATAATGCCGCCCATTGCCTGTGGATTAACCTGAGTACAGAGCAAATTCAGGAATTAAGAAGGGTGCAACCGACCACTGGAAGCGAGTCGGTAGCAATTCCGGCTGTACCAAACACTCAGATCGAGGTGAGAGAACCATCTGCTCTCCTAGAACCGCAGGCGATTGAGGAAGGCGACCCCAATCTGATTCGCCTCCTCGGAGAACGGTTGGTGGTCGATCGCCATCGACGCAAGATTGGCGAAGTAATCGTCCGTAAAGAAATTGAAACTCGGATGGTACAAGTCCCAGTCCGGCGCGAGAAATTGATTATCGAACAAGTGGGTCCGGAACCCAGGCGCTTAGCGGAAGTAGATTTGAGCAGTCCTGAAATCACAGGCCTGGAATTGCAGCAGAGGGCAAACCCTGACACCCAGGCAACGGTCAGCGCGGAATTTAACTCAGTGCAAAGAGCCAGTCAACTGTTAAAAGCGGTCGCAACTCAGCCCCACCACGGTTGCGTTAAAGTCCGCTTGGAGTTGGTGTTGGAAGATAGTCAGCACCAG
Organism: Actinomycetota bacterium; assembly: GCA_050262755.1. Taxonomy (GTDB): domain Bacteria; phylum Cyanobacteriota; class Cyanobacteriia; order Cyanobacteriales; family Microcoleaceae; genus JBLNEP01. Next base: position 58,000 of record JBLNEP010000189.1, read on the forward strand.
GAAACCTATCAGAAGTGGCTGAATCGCTATTCCGATGTGCGGTCGGATACTGAGCCGTTAAGCTGAATTCCAGCCTTTGAAGTATTTGCACAATTGGAAAGGGCTGTTTTCTGTGGAGTGAGCGATCGAAAGTTAAGCTTTTCTAGGGTTGTTGCGACCGCCACTCATTCCTCTGCTGTGACTTGCAAGCGAAAAAAATCAGGGCAACCCTGGAAATCCCAGAATTGCCCTGATGTTGGTCATCAATTGTGCTTAAACGATCGCAGCCATTTTTACATCATTCGTGGCTAGCAATTCTTGTAACTCTTCAGCATCCACCGTTTCTTTCTCAATCAGCATTTGGGCTAATTTGTCAAGAACTGAGCGGTTGTAAACTAGCACTTCTTTAGCGCGGACGTAAGCTTGCTCCACCAAAGTACGGACTTCTTCATCGATCGCAGCAGCCGTTTCTTCCGAAAAATCCCGCTCTGCCATGATGTCGCGACCGAGGAACATATTGCCATTTTGGCGACCGAGAGCCACAGGACCCAGGCGATCGCTCATACCAAACCGAGTGACCATTTGCCGGGCCACACGAGCCACCTGCTGCAAGTCATTGGAGGCGCCAGTTGTCACTTCTTCCTCACCGAAGATAATTTCCTCAGCAATCCGACCTCCTAGAGCCACGGCCATCTGATTTTGCAGATAAGAGCGGGAATAGAGGCCTGAATCCATCCGGTCTTCACTCGGCGTGAACCAAGTCAAACCACCAGCGCGGCCCCGAGGAATAATGCTAATTTTCTGCACAGGGTCGTAGTCTGGCATCAGTGCTCCTACCAGTGCGTGACCCGCTTCGTGATAGGCGACCAATTGCTTGCGCTTCTCGCTCATCACCCGGTCTTTCTTCTCAGGACCAGCGAGGACGCGGTCGATCGCATCGTTGACTTCATCCATCGAGATTTCCGTCAAATTGCGACGAGCCGCGAGAATAGCAGCTTCATTCAGCAGGTTAGACAGATCGGCTCCTGTGAAACCAGGGGTGCGGCGGGCAATTTTTTCGAGGTCCACATCCTTAGCAAGGGTTTTGCCACGAGCATGGACGTTGAGAATTTCCAAGCGACCGGCATAGTCCGGGCGATCGACCACCACTTGGCGGTCAAAACGACCTGGGCGCAGCAGGGCAGCGTCGAGAACGTCAGGGCGGTTGGTAGCAGCAATAATAATAATGCCGGTGTTACCCTCAAAGCCGTCCATTTCCGTCAGTAATTGGTTGAGGGTTTGCTCCCGCTCATCATTCCCACCCCCTAAACCCGCACCTCGTTGGCGACCGACAGCATCGATTTCATCAATGAACACGATGCAAGGCGCGTTGGACTTGGCTTGTTCAAATAAGTCGCGGACGCGAGACGCACCAACGCCGACGAACATTTCTACAAATTCTGAGCCGGAGATACTGAAGAAGGGAACGCCTGCTTCTCCAGCGACAGCTTTGGCGAGCAGAGTTTTGCCGGTACCAGGAGGGCCAACGAGCAGCACGCCTTTAGGAATTTTGGCTCCAACTGCGGTGAAGCGGTCTGCATTTTTGAGGAAGTCCACGACTTCTGCCAGCTCTAGCTTGGCTTGCTCGATGCCAGCGACATCCCCGAAAGTCACCTGCGTTTGTGGCTCCATTTGGACTCTGGCTTTAGATTTACCAAAGTTCATAGCTTGGCTACCCGGTCCATTTTGAGCTCGTCGCAGTAAGAAAAACAATCCGACCAAGAGCAAGACGGGGAAGAACAGACTGCTGACCGCTTTGACCCAGAAGCCTTCATCGCTTTGGGGGAGAACGGAAATGTCTACGTTGTATTGGGTCAGAATATTGATGAGGTCAGGGTCGTTGGGCAAGTTAACGAGTACCTTACTGCCATCTGCGGCTGTGACGAGAGCCTTAGTGCGGTCAGCACTGATGCTAACTTTGTCTACTCTCTTGCTCTCAACTGCCTGAATGAATTGACTGTACTTCCATGTTTCGCGACTCTGGGGCGGTTTGTCAAAAAATGCGGTTGCTAAAGCTATGACAACGATCGCTAGCAGGGCGTATAAGCCTGCGTTTCTCCACCGTTTGTTCACCGAGGTCAATCCTCCTATGTTTTAAGTCGCAGGGACTTTGGGGTTTTTAATTATCTTAATTTATCTTAACGTACTTACCCAGGATGGTGGGTGGGGGTCTGGAGCGAGCTCAAGATACTCCTCCATTGGCTTAGACCCTTAGTCTATGATAACTTTTTTGTCAAGGATGATACAAGTTCTCAATCCCCTGAGCCTCAACCAGACTGACACACCGCAACAAAATGAGAAGGAGTTCCTGAGCCTTTCCGGCTCTGCTGTCGCAAATTTAGAAAAATTTAGGGATGGGAAACTTCATTGAGCCTGTTTCAGTCCTGATGGGGGAGAGGAAAATGAGTGGTCGCGTCCGCTCATATCAGTTAAGTGGAAGGGCCCTTGTACTTTCGCTCTGAATTGGGATTCAGACTGCTAGGTGGAGAGAGAAGTGTAGTAAACTATGAGATTGAATTTAGCAACAATGTTGGGGAAAAAATGTCAATCATGCTGAATCTTGAAAAAATTCTGGTGTTAGGTTTGCAGTTGCTAACTGTCTGATCCTCCTGGTTTTTTCAAGCGAAGCTGTATAAATAAGGTGAATCTTTGGGTTAATCGTTGAACGAGGGCCAATGGCGTGGGCTAGATGCTAGGTAGGCTTGCTGATGAATTCCGCTCAAGTTACAAAAGCGGTCGCAACTTTTAGCCAGGATGAAAAGATAAAACAACACAGGTTACATGATTAGCTTTTGGAGTGAGATGCAAAACTATAGAGACGCCATCACAACTGCCACTCAATTATATCAGGCCGGTGACTACTCTCAAGCAGAGTTAATTTGTTGCCGCATTCTCGATTATCTCCCAGAACAGCCGGAAGCTTTATTTTTGTTGGGCAGAATCAGCTATCAACTTGTTAAAAAGCGAAATTCCCCAACCACTCCCGGTCTTGACTATCACTTATGGTATTACAACCATGAGATTTGGAATACCACCACTTGGGCGGGAGTTAAAGCCTTGAAAGCTCCCAGTGATATGTGGAATTACCAAGAAATTATCTGGGAATTAAAACCAAGCTTAATCATCGAATTTGGCAGTTTTTATGGCGGAGGAACTTTATTTTTTGCTTCTTTATTAGACCAATTAAACTATCCATCCAAAGTGTTGTCTGTCGATATTGACCATACCTCTCTACATGAAAAAGTAAAGAATCACCCCCGGATTCATTTAATGCGTTCATCATCCACGGATCCAGCAGTTGCACAGACCATTGTGGCTCTCCGCAGAGAATTCCCAGGACGGGTATTTGCGATTTTAGACAGCAATCACGAAAAGCAACACGTATTGGCAGAAATGCAGCTCCTCCGACCTCTGTTACAAACAGGGGATTACTTAGTGGTTGAAGATAGCAATATTAATGGTCACCCCGTATTACCCGGATGGGGAGAAGGGCCTTACGAAGCAATGGAAGAGTATTTTTCCCATTATCCTCAAGATTATCAGAAAGACAAGCTACGCGAGCAAAAATTTGGCTTTACTTTTGCGAGCGATGGCTTTTTAATCCGGCGCTAACTCTGACAACTGTTCCGACTTACCGAGGACCACGATGAAATTTCCTTTTCACAAACCAACCCTTCAGCTATTGACAGGATTGTCGGGGATAGAACTAGGAGCAGCATCTCACAATCCCTTTGGCGTTAATGCGATCAATGTTGCTCCCAAGTTTGACGAAAAAACCTACCGAGATAGTCAATTAAATATGGGTGAAGAACCTACCAAAATTGACCTTTATGGTGACGCCTCTCATATTCCGGTCGCAGACAAAAGCCAAGATTTTATTTTGTCGAGTCATGTCTTTGAACATATCCCCAATCCTATCTCTGCTTTATTAGAGTGGCAAAGAGTTTTGAAACCAGGCGGCTATGTGGTGATGATTGTCCCGCAACCCGATGCTTTGGAGGGAGACAACCGTCCTTTGTCAACCTATGAAACCCTGATTAGAGCCTACCACGAAAATTGGACCGTAGAAACAGCCCCAAAAGGAAGTACCTACTCCGATCATTTCTGGAAATTTACTTCAACAACCTTGAGGAAATTTATTAATCAATTAAAATCTCCACAAGAGCGGCTACCCGTTATTTCTTGGGAACTAATAGGAGTCGAAGATCCAGATAGTAAAGTAGGGAATGGTTTTTGGGTGGCTTACAAAATTCCCTGATTTTTTTAGGAATGCTTCTACTTAGTGGAGTCTATCGAGCCAATTTCTTTAATAAGTAGAGCCAGAAGGATTCACCCATCAACTTTGTTTTTGATTATTTACCTGAGGGTTTCAACTATGTCTCTAAACAGTGAGTTTCAATACCAACCTAAGATCAGCGTAATTTTTCCGACGTTTAACACCCCTGAAAAATTTTTACGAGAAGCAATTCAATCGGTTTTAGATCAAATTTATCCCAACTGGGAGTTATGTATTGCAGATGATGCTTCAACCCAACCTCATGTTCGACAAGTTTTAGAAGAATATGCTTCAACCGAAGCTCGAATTAAGCTAGTCTTTAGAAGAGAAAACGGTCATATCTCCCGCGCCTCTAATTCAGCTTTAGAGATAGCTACAGGAGAATTTATATCCCTTTTAGACCATGATGATTTATTGACAAGAGATGCTCTCTCTGAAGTAGTAAAACTCCTGAATCTACATCCTGAGGCTGATATGATTTACTCGGATGAAGATAAAATCAATGAACAAAATAATTACTGTTTACCTGCCCATAAGCAAGATTGGTGTCCTGATTCGTTTTTATCACGAATGTACACTTGCCATTTGGGTACTTATCGGCGCTCGCTCGTTAATCAAATTGGCGGTTTTCGGGTCGGCTATGAGGGGAGTCAAGACTATGACTTAGTTTTAAGACTAACAGAAAAAACCAACAAAATCTATCATCTTCCTAAAATTCTCTATCACTGGCGTATTCATTCTGGTTCTGCTTCTGCATCAAGAGACGCTAAACCCTATGCTTATGAAGCTGCTGTTAAAGCATTGACAGACGCGCTCCAGAGAAGAGGAGAGCGTGGTCAGGTCTTTGCCAACCAAAACCAACCAGGTCACTATACCATCCGCTATGAAATTAATCAACCCAAATTAGTTAGTATCATCATTCCCACGCGCGATTTTGGTAATCACTTAAATCAGTGCTTAGAATCTATTTTTAAACAGACTTCCTATCCTCATTATGAAGTGATTGTCATAGACAATGGCAGCCAGGAAGCAGAAACGTCAAAGATTTTTCAAAAGTGGCAAAGTCAGGAACCATCACGCTTTAAAGTATATCTTTTGGATATCCCCTTCAACTACTCTCGACTCAATAATTATGGAGTTCAGAAAGCAGCCGGTGATTATTTACTCTTCTTAAATAATGATACGAAAATTACGGCCGAAAACTGGCTGCACGCAATGGTTGAACAAGCACAACGCTCATCAATTGGAGCCGTAGGTGCTTTATTATTGTACCCCAATAAAACGATTCAACATGCTGGCATTGTGTTAGGTGTTGGTGGGATTGCTAGTTTGGGATATCAAGGCGTGCGAAGTCTCGCAGAATATGAGGATTTAGCCCATATTGCTTGTGTTAACAACGTTTCTGCTGTCTCAGGAGCTTGTTTGATGTGCCGTCGCACTGTCTTTGAAGAAGTGGGTGGCTTTGATGAAGGTTTACCTCTAGTCTATAATGATGTGGATTTATGCTTAAAAATGCTAGCTAAAGGCTATCGAAATATTTATGTTAACCATGTTCAACTATACCATGAAGAATTGAGAGGCTGGCATTTTGACTTAACCAACCAAGAGTATAAGCAATTAGAACAAGATGCTAGTCAATTAATGCAAACACGCTGGCAGGATGTGCTTAAGCACGATCCATGCTTTAGTGAAAAATTAGTGAGTAAGTTAAATGGTTTTTGGCAAGTGCAACAACCCAGTCCCTGGGAAGTAAATGGTCAACAACCTTTAGTGAGCATTTGTATTCCCACTTACAATGGTGAGCAATATATAGCCGATGCTTTGGCAAGTGTTGTGGCACAAACTTATAAAAATTTAGAAATCATCCTATCAGATGATGCTTCAACCGATCGGACCGTAGAAATTGCTCAAAATTTTCAAGCCAAACATCCTAGTAGCTTTAAAATTTTCACCCATGCACAATATGGATTAGTTGAGAATTGGAACTTCTGCATTTCCCAAGCCAAAGGAAAATATATTAAGTTGCTTTGCCAAGATGATTGGCTCGAACCAAATTGTATTGAAGCGCTAGTAGATTTAGCAGAAAAAGATGAAGCGATTGGCTTAGTTTTTTCTCGCCGGGGAGTTGCTTTTACAGAAGAAAGTAAGGTTGATTTAGCAAGTCAAGCGATTGGTCAAGGAGCTATCGAACTTTATAAAAGTTGGTTATCCTTACACCCTATTCAGGATGGCAAAGAGCTTTTGAGTGACCCTAATTTTCTCAAAAACCCTATTAATAAAGTTGGAGAACCAAGTACCGTCCTGATTAAAAAATCTGTCTTCGATCGGGTGGGTGTGTTTGACACAGAGTTACGTCAGTTAGTTGATGTTGAAATGTGGTTCAGAATTATGAGCCACTCAAAAATTGGATTTGTTAATCAAGTTTTATCTTATTGGAGAATTCATCTCAAGCAACAGACTCGGGAAAATTTGCTGAAGGGACAGATTTCCCGTGATGTCAGTAACTTACACAGTAAAATCCTTAAGAGTTCTTACTTTAATCTGTTGCATCCTGATATTCAAGCACAGATGACCCAAGATGCTCACGTCAAAGAATGGATGAAACAATTAGCTGGAGAAAGCTCACCTGTGTCTAGAGTCAAAACAACTTCTCTTCCTCAACCTTTAACAATTGATGCACCTAAGATCGAGCCACTCGCGCCCCAGATTCGCAGACCCTTCTGGTCGGTGATGATTCCTACCTATAACCGCGTGAAGTATCTGGAACAAGCATTGAAGAGCGTTTTGCAACAAGCTCCCAGTGATACAGAAATGCAAATTGAAGTTGTGAATGACTGTTCCGATCCGGCAATTCAAAATGAAATTGAAGCGGTCGTGAAAGCGGCGGGTGGAATGCGGGTCAACTTTTACCAACATCCTATAAAAAATATTGGTCAAACTGCAATTTTCAATCTTTGTATTCAGCGGGCTCAAGGTTATTGGGTTCACATTCTCCATGATGATGATATTGTTTTACCAGGATTTTATGAGCGTCTGCGCCAGGGTATTGAGACTGAAGCGAGTGTGGGTGCTGCATTTTGTCGCCACATTTATACTGATGAAGTTGGGAACCCCCGTTGGACATCATGGTTAGAGCGTGAAACACCAGGAATTCTCACAAACTGGCTCGAGCAAATTATTGTCACTTGTCGGTTACAAGCATCTCCGATTGTGGTTAAACGTAGCGTTTATGAACAATTAGGTGGCTTTTGTCCCACAGCAGGCGCAGCATCGGATTGGGAAATGTGGAAGCGAGTCGCTGTACATTATCCCATTTGGTATGAACCTCAAGCTTTAGCTTATTACCGTCAGCATGATTCTTCAGATAATACTCGCTTGATGAAATCTGGTGGATTAATTGCGGATGTACGACGCTCGATTGAAATTTCTCAAACTTACTTACCGAGTGAAATTGCTGAAAAATTATCCAATAAAGCAAGAGAAAACTATGCTTTCTATGCTCTGAACACAGCTAAACAGCTACTCATCAAAGGAGAGCATGAAGGAGCAATTGCTCAAATACGAGAAGGTCTCAAGTGTAGCCAATCCTCTCCTGTTAAAGATGCTTTAGTTTCTCTTTTATTGCCGGGTGAATCCACTCAACCATCAGCAGGTTTTTCTAGTGAGATCCAACAAGCTAAGACAGAATCAGTTGATCAATCACCCCTAGATGAATTTCGGAAAACCCGAAAACAACTTGCTGAAAATTTGATCTCCTTACCGACTCTTGAAGCCCTGGCTAGTGCTTATTTAGGAGAGGTAGGCAAAACCTATCAAGCGATTCTAAATAGTGAGTTGAAATATGAACCCCTAACAGACCTAGAACAAGAATTTTTGAATCAAATCTCAACTCAGCTTTCTCAAGGGTTTGAACATCCCAAGTCTAGCCATTACCTATTAGCTGCGATGTTGTATGGGCGCGCCGATCAACTACCCATTAAATATGAACGCGCGGCCATTCCTACTTGGTTGGTCAATGACTATCTAAAATTCATGTTTGCTTCTCCTAGTTTATTCCAAGAAATTGGAGAAGCAGACAATTACTATCGCTACTTAGAAGGATGGCTGGGTTATTTGTATCATAATATTCTCAGTAATTCTGAAAATCAAATCTGGCAAGGAGTTGCCTCACTCATTGCTCAAATCCTCAATACCATTCCGATTTATTTTACCCAGAATAATGTTCGAGAGTTATACATTAAACGTGCTGAAATTCTCGAACTTTCCCTAAAGAATCATGGTTTTCAGGTGGATTATTCTTTACCACCTAGACCGAGCAACCGTGCCAAAATTAGAGTGGGGATTCTCAACGATCATTTTAATCCTCAAACGGAAACTTTTGCGACTCTGCCAGTTTTTGAACATTGGGACCGAAATCAGTTTGAGATTATCTTATATGCTCTCAATGTTAATGGACATCCGCTTGAAAAGTATTGTGAAAGCCGTGCAGACAAGTTAGTGGCTTTACCACAAGACTTGGCAACACAGGTGCAAACTATTCGTGCTGATGATTTAGATATTCTGTTTATCGGCACCAATATTACTGCGGTGAATAAACTAACAGCATCCCTAGCAATACACCGTTTAGCACGGATACAAGCCACAAGTTTATGTTCACCTACTACCACAGGGATGCGTCATTTAGATTACTATATTGCCGGCACATTAACGACGCCTGATGCGAGTTATCAAGAACAATATCGAGAACAGCTCGTCACTTTAGAAGGATGTGGCTTTTGTTTTAACTACGTAACAGAGTCAGAAGTGGCAACGGTCCAACCTACTCGTGGCAGCCTGGGAATTTCCGAGTCAGAAATTGTGTTTATTTCTGGGGCTAACTTCTTTAAGATTTTGCCAGAGTTACGGGAAACTTGGGCAAAACTTTTAGCTAAAGTTCCTAATTCTGTTTTGATTTTATATCCCTTTGGTCCTGCTTGGACTCGTAATTATCCAGCGACTCCTTTTCTCAATAAAATGAAAGCGGTGCTGGCTAAGTATGGGGTGGATAGTAATCGTTTAAAATTAGTGAGGCAGTTACCGAGTAGAGGGGATGTCAAAGCATTTTTGCAGTTGGCAGATATTTATTTAGATTCTTATCCTTATGCGGGTGCGACTTCATTAATTGATCCGTTGCAGGTAGGATTACCAACAGTTGTGATGGAGGGGAATGCGTTACGATTTAGACAAGGTTCGGCGATGCTGCGATCGCTCGCGGTTCCTGATTTAATTGCTAACGATGAATCCGCTTACGTACAAATAGCAGTTTCCTTGGCAACTCATCCTGAATTCAGGCAGCAAAAACGTCAAGAAATTCAGGCGAAGATGCAACAAAACCCTCCCTTTTTAGATAGTCGCACCTACTCAAATACGATCGGAGCTCTGTTCCAAAAACTCTTTCAACAGTGGCAAAATGAACATCAACCCTCATCTCCCGTTCTGGTTTCGACTCCCCTAGAAAATAGAAGGGAAGCTCTTCCCTACCTCGGACAGCAGTTTTTAAATCAGCTAGTAGGTTGTGTCAATCTTTATCACATCGATCCATCGGCTCAATCAGTGCTTGCAGATTTACAACAAATGCGTAAACAATTTGCAGATTTCTGGCTCGAGGTCGCCCCAGAAAAACTAGAAGAGTTCTATCTCAGCGAAGTCGGTAAAGGCTATCGAATGCTGTTAAGTAGTGGCATCCAAAATCAACCCCTAACGGAAACTGAACAAGAATTTTTGCAGCAACTAAGCCAGCTTAGTAAAGGGTTAGTACATCCTAAAGCAATGAATTCCCTACTCGCTGCGATGTTGTATTTTGCTCCAGGTACAATGCGAGTCCCAGACGCTCGGACCCGCTTACCTAAATGGCTAATTAGCGATTATGAGCAGGTATTTGAAAGTGGAGCAATTGCAGTTAATTCTGATTCAGAACTTCAAGTTCCTACTTGGCAATTACAGGTTCAGTATGTTAGTTCTCCGCCATTTTTAAATCAACTTTTAGGCAGTGTGAATCTTTATCGCATCGATCCCTCAGATCAGGCATTGGTTATGGAACTCCGTCAAATCAGGAAACAAATCGCTGATTTCTGGCTGAGTGTTCCTCCAGAACAACTGGAAACTATTTATCAGAGTGATGCCAGTAAGGGTTATAAACTGATGCTGAGTAGCGGTATTGCCAATGAAGCGATGATAGAAACGGAACAAGCCTTCTTGCAGTTATTAGCGACTGAGTTAGGTAAAGGAATCAAAGTTCCTAAAGCCATTAATCATTTACTAGCAGCTATGCTTTACTGCCGCCCTGGTCAGTTACAGGTACAGGATGCTCAGGTGAACTTACCTCGGTGGTTTTTGGAGGATTATCAGAAGTTTGTTAATGCTAGAGTTTAGGTGAGGATTGGGTCGTGAAAAATTGCTAATTCAATCTTGTCAGAATGGTAGAGGTGTAAAAGCTTACCCCTCTACCATTATTTGAGTGAGAATTCAGTTAAACCCTACCAAGAATCCTAATACCCCATGCGAGCTGCCATCTGAGATTTAAACGCTTCTAGGGCTGCTGGGGTCGCCTCGGTTGCTTGCCAACTCGGTCGTGCGATCAAGCGATCGCACCAAGCATTCAGTTTTGGATAGTCGCTCAAGGATACCCCCCCTCTTGGCAACCAGGGGATCACAGTTCCTGCTACCACCTCGGCTAGAGTTAAATTTTGACTGCCAAAGTAAGGGCGATCGTCCAATAAATTTTCAAAAAATTTCAGCACGGTTGCCACTTTTTGCTGCGCCTGCTGAATTTTCTCTGGGTCTCTTCCCGGTAACCCTAACATCATTGGCAATAGGGGATTTGTTCCAGGTAACAGCTCATTTACTGTTACCAATTGCACCATCCGCACGACCGCTAGATCCTTAGCAGCTTTTGGTAGTAAAGCAGGTGTCGGGTACTTTGCCTCTAAATAGTCAAGAATCGCTAAAGACTCTACTACATTAAAGCCGTCATCGACCAAAGCTGGAATATGATGAAAAGGATTAATCGCTAGAAACTCAGGTTTAAACTGATCCCCACCCAGTTCTACCTCTACCAATTCAAACTCCAATTCTTTTTCCAGCAGTGTAATCCAGACGCGACGTGAGTTAGGAGAAATCGGTGCGTGATAAAGTGCTAGCATCAGACAACCTCACAGCTTAATGAGTCGGGTGCAATAATCATTTTACATCTGATACTCTCTACAATTTTTTCAGCAAATTGTGAAGCTAGCGACGACCAGAAGGTTGCCCTTCTGTAGTCGCAATTTCCCCCGTTTCCATGATTTGCTTAAAACGGCGCAAATCATCTCCAACTTGTTGGGCGGGCGCTTCACCAAAAAGCTTCGCGATCGCATTGCCAATCATGCCCCCTGGTGGGTTAAATTCAATCACAACTTTCACCTCAGTCCCCCGACCTGCGGGAGCTTTTTGAAAGCGGACAAAACCCGAATTATCAATATCTGAACCCTCAACTGAAGTCCAGGCAATTAAACGGTTCTCTTCTTCATTAACAATTTCAGCATCCCATTCGATACTATTACCCACTGGGGCATTAGCAATCCAGTGTGACCGCTTATTATCCAACACCTTCACAAACTTAAGGTGCTTCATAAAACGCGGTAAATTTTCAAAGTTGCGCCAGAAGCGATAGAGTGCTTCCGGGGACTGATTTATGGTCACGGTCTTTTCCACTTTAATAGTGCCCATCTCTGCTTCCTGTGGATTATTGGTACGAGCGACAGTGGTATAAGCTAACCCGCCCCCTGCAACTGCTAAGAGTACGCCTCTCAGAGAGCGCTGCGACAAACCATAAAGAACCAGTGCCCCACCCCCAATTAACGATGCCCAGCGTTGAGCATCATTGACATTACCCGCATTCTGTTGCTCTGAATTACTTAAAGACGGTGTTTCCATTGATTTTTACCGGTGGTTGAATTAATAGCGAAAAATAGCTGCAAGTGGCGCACGTTCTGGCACTTTTTCTGGTTCCAGTGCGTAAACAGTTCCCCCATTCAAAATTGTCTGAATTGCCACTGAATTTAATAAATCTTCATCCCCAACTTCTGCCTCTGGATGGAGTTGTATGGTACTGGTCTCAGGATTAAAAGTTCCCCACTTTTGAACACCAACCGCAACAAATAATTCATCAATCCGCCCAAAATAAGCGGCCGATACTGCTTCTTGGAGGTCACTACAAGTTTTATTACTTCCTGCCAGTTGCTGATAGCGATCAATTGCATCTTGCAACTCTTGCAAAAATAATGGTTCCACAATGGGTAAAGCTTCCTCATGCAACGCTTCTAGCTTGAGAGTTTTTGGGCTACCAGTGATACCTTGCGCTACGAGATATGGGTAGGTATTCGCCTCTCGATAAATTGGAAATAAATACTCAACTCCTACTAGCACTAACGGAGCTTTCTTCCCTCGTAGATGTTCAGAAATGGCACGATCAATTAGGTAGAAATATTGCAAGATATCCTCCTGCATTTTATCGCGGTCTGGGCTACCTTGTCCATGAAAACTACCCGCGTGCTGAGCTGAATTATTAGTGCCTCCTCTGGATGTACTAATTCGGAACTGTCCATCCTTAGCTGTTTCGTCATATTGGAGAGCTTCATCCAGACTCTTGGGTAAGTTTGCTACTTCTACCTCCGTAGCACTGTAGCGCGTGCATTCAAAGACTCGAACTTCTTTTTGACTCAGTGCTAAGATATAAAAGACTCCATCCCCCGTGAGGAGAGGCATCAGAGGTTTAAGGTGAAATTGATCGCTGACAACCACTAATTCTTCAAAACTGAACGGTAACTGATAAAAATGTAAGAACCCTTTGGCAATAAAGATTCCGAGAAGTTCACTTTGATGTTGCCAGAAATCTTCGCGGTCTAGTTTTTCTTGGACAGGTTGTAAAAATTCTACAATTTCGTTGCGATCCAAGCCATGCTCGGCTAATTTTTCTTCAGCTTGCCGGATTAGATTTTTGAAGCGAATCGAATTTTGCTGGATTTCAGTACCGACTCGATAGGTCGGCATATAAATTGAAACACATAATCCCTGTGGCTGTTCTACCAGTTCTTTTAAGTCATCTACAGACAATAAATTCATAGTTGACGCTCCTTCTTGATGAGTTATTATCTGGTAGGTACTATCAACTGACATCGCTACCGGGCGGTCGCAAATTTTTCGCCTGAGCTCCAAGCGTGAGGAAGCGATCTTCTAAAATTTATCGGTGCTAGCAAGTTCTGTGCGTCTACCTAAAGGAATGAGCCTTGATTAAATTGATCTGTCAGTAGGTATAAGAGCTAGGTCAGGGTGATTATTGGTGAGTTCACTTCCTCGCACATCTTTCCCACCAACAAGGATTTTTATCAATAAATTCGATCAAGGCGTTATATTTAGGAGAGCCGTTTTGAGCAGCATATTCCAATGCTCCCCAGCTCCCCCACTTACTCGCTACACCAATATCAACAAAGTGCATAAAGAGAGTGCCACCCGCTCTTTTCCAATCATTGAGCAATTGTAGATAGAGATCGTGCATTTCTGGGCGCCGATTCAATTCGATAAAAAACTGCGTCAACTTTTCATGATTGGCAACTTCTCCAACACCAACGATATGTTGCCCTCCTTCATAAGTTACTAAATTAAGTTGTTTTCTTTTAGCAACCTCTAAGTGATATTTCAACCCATTATAAGTATCCGGTAAACTATCATGAGTATTTGCCAGCAAGCCTCCCTCTCTCAACTGCTGAATTGCCTTACTAAAACCTCCATCTGGTTCCTGTAACCAAGATTCTACAGTGCGATAATTTTCAGGACTTCCCAAGCCGCCGCTGAAATATCCCGTAACCGCATAAACATCGATTCCATGTTGATAGCAAGGTTTATTCCCTTCAGCAACCCAATAGGGACAATCTAAAACTTGATTTTCTAATCCTTTCCAGGCTGTTTGGGTACTGATAACACACACCACCCGATTCTGCTCATTCCCAAATACACGTTTCCAGATATCACACATCTGAGCCGTCCGCATTCCATACCACTGTACATAAGCATCTGCTTTATCCTGTCCCCACCTCGCTTTACCTTGTTCCCCAGCATATTGAGACTGTGAAAAAGCTCCATTCCAAACTTCATTAGAGAACTCAATATAAACTTTCAAACCGGGATTTAATTGCTCTTTCACTAACTGAGCAAACTTCGTGATATAGTCATCGGTCGCTTGATGAGGAATATTAAACCAGGGATCGGCCTTAACTTTATTAGCCAAAGCTACCATTATTTCTAGGGGAGCACCTTTCAGCGCATAGGAAGCGATTTCTGGCTTAGGTCTGTCTGCCCATTCTTTTTGCTCAGAATAATTGGTAGACATCCAGTCCATAAAACGTAAGGCTCGAAACCGTTTAATTTTATCTAAAAAAACCGGATTAAATACTTCTTTGACAAAAGTGTTTTCAAATTCCGGCTTAATGACTCTGATATTACGAAGATAGTTACCTGTGTTCTGAGGATCGGTTGAGGTAATGGTCAGCATCACCCCATTTCCTTTTGAAGCATCTACCTCGATTACATCCCGACCTAAGGTTGAAGATTGGTTGTCCTTTTTAGCATCTAATCCATATTCCAGTGTTCCTTCTCCCTCATAAAGAACAAGATATTTTCCGGAGGGAAAGCGATTGGGCATTCCCACCAGTATAAAAGTGCTAACACGAGTATATTTAGGCGGGTCCGAAGGGCGCGGGAGAGACTTGACCCAACCCTTTTCATCAAGATTAATGAGAGCAGATTCATGGGTATCAAATTCACCCTGACAATCTGGATCTGCCTTAACACATTGTGTAATCCATTTTCTCGATAATTTGAAAGCATCTAAAAAAGGTAACTCGGTTGACCAATCAGCAATTCCATTCAGACCCACCCCTAAAGGGGAATTAGAATTTGATCGAGGGTTCGCTGTTGTGACGACAGCTTCTTGAGTCGCGATAGAATTTGCTTTGAGAGGGGAGTTAGTGGTTAAAGAAATACATCCAGGAATCAGGAACCCAAAAATTAATATCCCCATCCAAAAAGTAACGATTATTTTGCTTTTTACTAAATTGAATGGAGACATTGATTTCACCTGAGTTTAAGGTTGAGAAAAATCACCTCAATGATACCGTCGCAGCTTAGTTTGAGGCAAGGAACGTGGCACTGTCTTCTTCTCCTTTGCTTCTTGGAGAACAATGCCTGATAACCCGCCACTAATCAGGGCAAAAATCGGGTTAGTCATCGCATTTAAAATACAATCTAGTGCATACATTGTTAATGCGACTGCTAAGGCAGCAGCCGGTGCTACTTTAGGGTGTGTCCACAAACGAGGTGGGTAGCGCAGCGTACAAAAGCTAAAAACTGGTAGTAACAGTGAGCCAAATAAACTCGACAAACCAACAATTCCGTTGGTACCAAAAGCAATAATCCACAAGCTATCGGTTACTGAAATGTCCTTTCCCGTCTCATCAAAAACTCGGTTTCTTCCAAATCCTCCCCATCCAAACAAGATTCTTTCCCGTGCCTTGTCACCGAGAATGACTTCATTCTCAAATCTAAACTGTACTGATTCTACCCGTTCTTTACTAAATACTTGAGACATAGTATTAACAATTTCCTTGCCAGGGAATTCTCCGATCGCCCCCAAAAATATATAGTAGGAAATGCCTGCAATCAGCAGATAGAGAGGGAACGCAGTCCGAAACTTCTTAGCAGTGAATAAAATTAACAGCGATAGTAACAGCAACACATAAGCACCTGTTGCTTTCACCAAAATAAATGTTACGATTAAGACCCCCAGTAGCCAACTAACAGAAATGCCCCACATTTGTTTCAGGACTCCTGTATACCATAGCCAAATTCCCATCAGGGTTGCTGCCATCATCCATACTCCCAACATTAGACCACTATCCATAAAAACTGACGGTCTATAGCCTCCGTAGCGAAGGGAGATTAAAAAATCAGAAGCTGGGCTATTGAAACCATAGAGAACTTTGTGCAAATTGATAGACATTCGGGTTTCATATAAGCAGAAAGGCACGTAAACCAATCCCCCCACAAAAGTCCCAACTGCTAACAGACGCATTCCAGTTAAGTTATTGAGATAAACACGACCCAAAAAATAAGGAACTCCCCAGGTTACTACTTGGCTAAACGTTGATGAAAATCCATCGTAAGCACCCAGATCATTGGTGAGAGATGAGACAAATGGACAGCAACACCAAATCAGCATCGGCAAATCTAGCCAGCCAAGTTTAAACGACGTGAAACGAGTCACATCGTACATGACAGTAGACAGCAAGATGCCATAGCAGGTTGCTGACATTTTGGTATAAGGGGGGATACCGGGCAATTTATAGGTTGCTAGCGGTAGGAACAACCATGCAATGATAAAACTTGCCACAATTGCTCGTTGGGCTGGATACCGTATAAAAAGATAAAGAACTAACGGAATCCAGCCATACATGACAATCGGAACTAAAGGTGTCATGTTTTTTAATTAACTATTTTTTCGTCAGATATTGCTTGAGATCGATCAAAATTGGAGGTAAGAATTTTTTCAGAACGTCTTTGGCTGTCAGTGAGGGAGGTTGTTCTGGAATAATCTCTCCGGGGCGTTCTTTAAAGATAGTGGAATGACCTTGAGAGTTTTCTTCTTCTGGCCGACCACTGCTGTAATAGTAAAGGGCTAAAGACTTCCGCGTCTCCCCTTCTGGGCAGGTCAAAGGATCGGGATGGCCGTGATAGGACGATTCCGTGGTACTGAAAACAACACAGCGATTAAAAATGGGAAGAATTTTTTTCTCACACCGAGTCATATTTTCATCCCAAAGTTGCAGATGACCGCCATACTCTTCTTCCCAATTTTTATTGAGATAGATCAGCAGGTTTAAACGACGATCGAGGCGCAATTGCTTATGACGATTAAAATCAACGTGCATTTTTAAGTAGCCACCTCTTTCGATTTGGTGAAGACCGCCGCCCTCGAAGTGGGGGTCTGGGATCAGGCCACTGATTCCTGTCAGAGTTTCCAAAAAATTGATAAAGACTGATGAGTTTAGTTGATACAGCAGGAAGCGTGTTGCCTCTCCCATCTGCAATTCTACTTTAGAAGCCAGTTTTTTCTCGGCACTATTATCAAATTTTTGCCAATCAATGGAACCGACTTTCGGAAACTCTTTCAGCACGTTCTCTAATACATATTCTGGTAAAAAATTATCAATGACGATATGGGGAAAAGGTTGAGCTTTCGAGTAATCATCTCGATATTTAGTTGCCAAATCGCTTAAATATTTGGCATCCAGATAAGTTAAAGTTGAAGTCATAATTTCCTCCTAAAACGATGAAATGGAATTCTGGGAAAAATAAGTGACAGAAATATTCCCTATTTTATCATACTTGTCTAGAGAATGTTAGCTAAATTTTTCAGGCTCTCAAGGTTTTGAGGTTTACAATTCAGAACTTTACATTCTTTTCCTAAAACCCAGGAAAACTCTAGGGCTTGAGTCCAGTTTTGACCTCAACTTCTACCTCTTACCCGCTAAAACCAACGCACCACAAATAGCAAACACAGCACTAATTGCCCCCAAGTTTTGGTGAACATCACGACAGAGGCGTCTCCGTGACTAAAAACTAAGGTGAGACCTGCTGCTAGTAAAAACATAGCGACCAAACTAAGCCATAAAGCCCTAAGATTCTTCACTTGACGCAGTTTGCGGCTGAGGTTCTCTACAGCACGAGCGAGTAAAAAGCTGGCAACTAAAACAGGAATCGCTAGGAGGAAATAAGGGAATAAATCCAACCCTTGAATCCCGCAGGTAGCGAGCCAGTAAATCAGAAAATAATGCACAGGAACCACTGCGAGCGAGGCAATTCCTCTCAGCGATACAGCATCCTGAACTGCTTTTAATCGGGGGGTTCCACACAGACTCAGAATGACTGCGAGGCAAACAGAGAGGACCGCAAAACTGGCGAGATAAAACCCAAAAGCCACGGTTCCCCACCGGAAGAAAGAAGCGCCACGACTCGCCATGACCAAGCTCATACTCAGCGGAAACAGTGCCAAGATGAATAAACTAGATACTACTCGCCAGCGACGACTTTCAACAAAGCCTTGGTAACGCATGGCCGCACT
Source organism: Actinomycetota bacterium (assembly GCA_050262755.1). Classification (GTDB taxonomy): domain Bacteria; phylum Cyanobacteriota; class Cyanobacteriia; order Cyanobacteriales; family Microcoleaceae; genus JBLNEP01. The sequence goes on from JBLNEP010000189.1 coordinate 76,488, forward strand.
TCCCAGAAGATAGCCAGCGAAGGGATAAGCTAACCATGGCGACATAGGATAAGAAACGCCGGGAGTATCTGAAGTTCCCAGCACCCAACTGAGTCCCCATACTTGCCGATCCGCTCCCAGATCGTGAAGGAAAGGGCCGAACAAATAGCGTAACAGGGAAATGGCAATAAAACCTGTCACGCAATAAGCGATCGGTGACTTGGAATGCCTCACAACTTCTAAGACTAAACTGGAAAGCGCAATAAATCCCAAAAAATCAAGCCCCAGCCATCGGCCTTCGCTCCAAGGCATCAATAAATCTGCTAGCACTAATACAGCAACTTTATTCAGAGTTGCATACCAATGGCTGCCTTTTTTTCGATGCTGGGATTGGAGGCCATATCCCACCCCAGTGACAAAAAAGAAAACAACCGGAGCAAAACTACTAATCAATAAAATCGTGCTGCCCAAAGGACTATTCATGGCATTGGGCGCAAGGGTTTTAACCCCAAGATGATTAACAATCATCAGAAGCGCAGCTAAACCTCGTAAGGCATCTAGCTCGATCCAATGAATGCTGCTTCCCTGACTTGAATTATTCATAGAAAGTTCAACATCTGAAGTTAAAAAAAAGCAGTATTTCTCCGAATCCGATTGCTCGAGAAATTGTAGGGAAAACACCAAGGACTTAGCATTCAACAGTCTTGATGGCGTCGGTACTTACTGGCTTACTGCTGCGATCCTGTTCTATTGCTCGATAAAAAGCCGCTTCCAAGCGGTCCGTCGCGTCGTCCCAGGTGTAACCGATCGCCTTAGCATAAGCCGCCTCAGACATCGCCCGCCATTGAGCTTCAGAAAAGTAACACAGTCGCACGATCGCCTTTGCCATATCCTCCGGGTCTTCCGGTTTCACCAGTATTCCCGCACCATCTGCCAGCAGCTCCGGAGCCGCACCAACCGGTGTACCGATCACCGGTGTCCGACAAGCCATTGCTTCCAAGATTGGCAAGCCAAAGCCTTCAGAGCGACTGCCAAACAGCCAAGCATCGCATTGAGCATAAACGTCTTTGATGGCATTCTGAGCAGGGTTATAAAAATACTCAGTCCCCGCAGGGAGGAGCGAGTCCGGCGGCTGATGATCGCCGAAGGCGACTAAGCGTAAATTAGGAATCTGCTGTTGAGCCAGTGAGAAAGCAGCGAGGGTGATATCGCATCCTTTCCAAAAAATTGAAGAGTATAGTAAACCCACAGTCGGGGTAAGCTGTTTTCCTCGGAGTGGCGCGTAAAACTTGTGAGTATCGACGCTATTAGGGACTAGAGAAACATTGCTATCGTTGTATTGAGTCCGCATCAGATCCGCCAGCCACTGGGCGATAGTGATTTTGTGCAGGGGCAGCAAATAACACGCTTTTGCTCTCTCTTTGGGCAAGTAGTCAAAAACCTCATGGTGCTGAATCAAGTGGGCCTTTGCCCCTTTGGCTTTAGATAGGTTTGCCACCCACTCCGCCGTTTCCCACCAAGTTGCTACTACTACATCTGCATCCGGTACATCTGAATCAGTGACAGGGCGATAACGGTCAATAGTATGTCGTGGAACCGCCATATCATCGAAGTGGCTCCGCTTGTTAACGTGAATCAACCCTCGACCTTTGAGTAAAGACTTCACCTGTGCACCCAGAGTTGGTTTCCATTTGGGCGGAGAGATGACGAAAACATCGTGACCGCGCTGATGTAAGCGCTCTGCGTAGCTCGCAATGACGCGATCGCCACCGCTCAGGTCGAAACCACTACTTAAGACAAACGTAATCTTCATCAACTCCTACCCTTATTCCAGCCTTCTATTGGTCGATATTCCCAAACTCAATCCCCTCATTGCAATGGGTATCAGCCTTTGCCAGCCGGTTTCACCGCCAGAGCCAGCAGACTCCGCCACACCTCTGCATTCCGCGGCTGAATCATCACAGAGCGCCACCCCATCGCCAAAGCCTGCCGCTTGCGACCCGCTTGGTGTTCTACCCAAGCACTCCCTAGTAATAATCCCTGGGAGTGTTCTGTCGTAGTGACCACTGATTCGTCGGTACAGGGAGGCGGTTCAGGCGGACAGCCGAGGTCTACACTATCTTTACCTTGCTGGTGTCGCTGTCGTTGAAATTCGTGGGCCATCGAGTCATAAAAGTCAATATCCTTCCTCCTACGGCTATGGGTAATTGACTGGTCATGCAGTCGGTAGTAGTAATCGATTTCTGGGAGAAACCAGACGCGACAAGCATCCCCGATGCGGAGCTGCATATCGATATCTTCTGATAGCCGGAAATACTCGCGGAAGCCTCCTAGCGATCGCAATACCTCCGTGCGAATGGCAAAAGTGCCTAAGTGGGTGCGAGTTGTCCCGTTTCGCAATTCCTCAGTGACTTCTTCCGATTCTTTGCCACACTGAAAATTATTGATTAAACGGCCCTTGGGATCGATGGTGGCATAATTCCCACAAACTGCACCAAATTCTGGGTGTTCAGTGAGCCAACGAACCTGTCGCCCGATCCGTTCTGCCGAAAATAAATCATCGGCATCGCAGCGCATAATGATCTCACCTTGAGCCGCTTCAATCGCTTGGTTAAGAGCGCGAGCCACTCCTTGACCCGGACCATCGAGCAGACGGACTCGCTCGTCTGCAACTGCCCGCGCTCGCTCCACAGAAGCATCCGTACAACCATTATCAATCAACACTACTTCTAAGGGAACCTCGTGCTCTTGCAGAAGTGACTCTAGAGTCGCCGAGATAAAAGCTTCGGCATTGTACATTGTGATAATGACACTCGCCAAAGACATTACAGCTCTCCTTCAGAAACAACAACATTTTCAAACTCAATCATCTCAATAAATTTTCCAGGGGGAATCCAAACCCGGCTGCGGCGCGAGCGAATCCCGCCATTACAATCAAAGCTAAAAATATGACGGTTGCAGCCAGATCCTGTTTAATGCAAGCTAGCTTTTCACGCCATAGACCATAAGTAATCACCGCATAAGGGGGAAGATTACTCAACGGAATTGCAATCACTGCTCCGACAGAGCCAGCCACGGAAAACCCTAGGGGAATACCGAAGGCTAGGAACAAAAAGCTGAAAAAACAACCCCAAGTTATATATTGAGGTTTACCCAGAGCAAACAGAGCTGGATCGATAGTTTGGGTCAGAATCATCGGCCAAACTCCTAAAGCCAGGATCGGTAACATCCACGTACCATCTAGATACCTTTTGTCATATAAAATCCTCACAACCATATCTCCAAAACACACCAATAGCATTAAGCTAAAGGCAAGGGCGAGCAAAATAGGTAAGCGATTTTTTTCAATTTTGGCGCGAAACGTTTCACGAGGTAGTTCAGAAAATTTGGCAAAGGCTGGAAAAATCACTTTACTGGCGAGCGCTAAAATAATTTGGCGCGGCATATCAGAAAGGGTGTAAGCAATGCCATAGACCCCTAAAATTTGGAAGGAAAACCAGCCAAGAATTAATCGGTCAGTTTGTCCGGCCAAAAAGGTTACAGCCGTTGAGAGGAAGATCCATTTTCCAAAGGAAATCAGCTCTTTGACAGCCAATGGCTCCCAAGCAAAGCGGTTAGGGGTACTGCATGCTAGCCAGTGGCTCCACGCCAATTGAATCACGGTTGCTACCAACCCACCGACAATCAAGGCCCAGATGCTGGGATGAAACCAAGCCCAGGCAATCATGACTGTCATTGAGATGACTTGTCCACCCAACTCAAAGAGTGCCAATTGACCGAGCGCCATGTCGCGGTTCAGGGTGTACAGCACCGTGGAGTTAAAGCCGGAGATAATCGTATTTAGACCCACGATGGGAAGTAACCAAGCGAGCCTGGGTTCACCGTATAGCTTGGCAACTGGCCAGGCAAGCAGTAAGCAACAACCCCACAGGAAGACACCACGAAGCACCTGCATCGTCCAGGCGGTGTTCAGAAAGGTTGGCTCGCTCCCCCGCTTGTTTTGAATAATGCTCTGGCCGATCCCCATGTCAGAAAACAGGTGTAGGCCGGTGATGAAGACATACACTAAATTCAGGAGACCGAAGACTTCTGGAAATAGTAAGTGGGTCAGGATCAGGTTGCTGCCAAGTCGCAATACCTGACTGATCCCGTAACTCCCAATTGTCCAGACTGCACCCCGAATAGCTAGTTGCTTGACTGATGACATGGTGGCTTTAGCGAGTGGGAACTTGAAAATGTGGCGCTGCCAGTGAACTGGAGGGGGCGCTCGACGGATCGGCGCTCACCGGATCCTGAGATGCTTCGACGCTAGTCTGGAACAGAGCCAATAATTTACGAGCTTCGATCGCTGCGTCATGCTGCTCGGCAACCCGTGCGGCTCCGGCTCGACCCATCTGTTCGAGTTGGTGGATCGGAAGGTCTAAAGCGGAGCGCATGGCTGTGGCTAAAGCTTCAGCAGAACCTGGTGGCACTAGCCAGCCACAAACTCCAGGTTCTACGAGTTCTGGAATACCTGCGACATAGGTGGCGATCGCAGGGCGACCGAGGGCGAGGGCTTCCATGAGCACCACTGGCAACCCTTCCGCAAAGCTAGGTAACAACAGAGCTCGCGAGGCTAAGACCTGCTGCTTTACTTCCTCGCTGCTTGCCCAGCCGGTAATTTCGATGCACTCAGATAAACCATATTGAGCGATCGCGCTTTCAATTTCAGGCCGCAGAGGTCCATCGCCGACCAGGATGATTTGAAATTGGTAGCCTTGAGCGACTAGGAGGCGGGCCGCTTCTAGCAAGAGTAGGTGCCCTTTTTGTTCACTGAGCCGACCAATACAAACAAAACGAGCTCGATCGGGAATGGGGGTCAGAGGTTCAGCGAGGAAAGTTGCGTCTACCCCACAGTGGACTACTTGAATTTTTGACCAGTCTGAGCGGTCGCACCACCGATAGAGTTGGCTTTTGCCAAAGGAACTGACTGTAACCGCAAAGGCGGCTTGCTTAACTTTCTCTCCTAAAGCGAGGAGGGTGGCTCGATCAAATTCTTCCGGGCCGTGAACCGTGAAACTGTAGGGAGGTCCGCCCAGAACATGGCACAGCATTGCGACTGTAGTGGAATTCGTCCCGAAGTGAGCGTGGAGATGGGTTGCACCAATTTCTGTCAGCCATTGCAGGAGGACGCAAGCTTCTGCGAGATAAGCAAAGTGTCGCACCAGTCCTCGTTCGGAATGCCACCCAACTTGGCAGGTTAGTTGCAAAGCGCGCCAGAAACGAGCTGGTTTTGCCACCGCTACCTTGAGCAGGTGATGGAACAAGGTTAATTTCCCCATTCCTAAAACAGCACGAGTTAACTCTTGCTCTTGCTGGTCTGCTGCATCCACGAGTTCAGAACCCAGGGAACGGAGTGAGAAGCGAGCCACCTTGACACCACTTGCTTCCAGACCCACAATTTCTCGTCGGATGAAACTGTGGCTCACCTTGGGGTATTGGTTGACTAGATACGCAATTGTCATCGCCAACTTCGGAAAAACAGCAGGGTCGAACAAAACTTCCTGGTGACAGCAGGCAACAACAAGCGGAATTGCCCGATAGCAACTGCCAGCTAGATTTTTGCTATCACCGCAAATTTAATGGATGATTCTGCTTATGTCACCACATCTTTAGGTATAAAAATATTTTTTTACCCTCGTGGATCTTACCAAAAAACTACACAGGACGATATATTGACAAAAATTATCGTACTTGCTTCCAGGAAATCTCTAGCAATAATCACTGGCAGTTTCCCGAAACAGCCATCAACTCTAAGGCTTCTCAGGGATATTACGGGAAAATTTTAATCAAGAGGTTAAACTATAATTCATACACAGCAATGGCTGGAGTTTATGATTGAGAGAGGTGCAACGAGGGAAATTGCTTGCCAAAGCTCCGATTGCCCCGGAGAAGTTGGAAGTGGGCTTTTGAGCGATCGCCCCGTTGTCTCGGTGGTAGTAGCGAGTCCAACATCCTGAAGCTCCCCCTCTCAACAGCCGAAGTTCAGCAAAAATTGACCAATCAACCAGTTCCCATGCTCATGAACAGCAAAGCCTTGCTTGCTAGTCCCTCAATTGTAGGAGCGGCGTCAGTAGCCCTCTAGCTCCAGTCAAAATTGACTGGAAAATGGTCTCAGGTTCCGGCCGCTCCAATTGGGTTAACCAAGGGTTCAACAGGAAATATGGAAACAGAACAAGATCCTCAAGTTGTATCAATCAATTCAAAACAAAGCCAACAATTACAATCAGGGGCTGTTGGCGAACAGGATGAGCTCAATAGCTCGCCACAAAAAGGCTTAAACCTGCGACCCCTCTTGAGAATCATTCAGCGCAATTTACTACTCATTGGAGGCCTCACTCTCGTAGGAGCTGGGATCTCCGCTTATCTGGGTATGAAAGAAGGGCGAGTGTATGCAGGTAATTTCCGACTGCTTGTTGAACCTGTCACCACCGAAGCGAGGCTGACTGAACCCGCAGCTCTGACGAATTTAGCAGGCGGAGTCCCGAATCGAGATGTTTTTAGTTTAGACTATCCAACTCAGTTTGAGATTTTACAAAGTCCCAAAATGTTGGAAGCAATTCTTCAGCGAGTCCGCTCTCAATATCCTCAAGTAACTCCCTTAGAATTTAGAAAAGGGTTATTACTGAAACGGATTGGAGAAAATGCCTATGAACAAACAAAAATTATTGAAGTGAGCTACAAAGGTTCATCGCCCGAAGTCACTTCATTTGTTTTGAAAACGATAGCAGATAAATATTTAAAATATAGCTTGGATGAACGGAAAACTCGGATTGGTGAAGGGGTAAAGTTTATTGATAGCCAGCTTCCTGCTCTCCGCCAACGAGTCGAAAGCCTTCAGTTGCAGCGACAACAGCTTCAACAGCAGTACAAACTCAACGATCCCAAGGCACAGGGTGGGGAGTTGCTGACACAGCTTCAGAAAATAGAAAGTGAACAATTAGAAGCGGAAATGCAGCTACAGGAGCAGAAAACACTCTACAGTAGCTTACAGAAACAATTAGAGCTGACACCCAATGAAGCGATCGCAGCGTCAGCCTTGAGCCAAGACCCCCAATATCAACAGTTGCTAGCAAAACTCAAAGAAATTGAAGGTCAAATTGCAGTCGAAGCCGCTCGGTTCCAGTCCGCGAACCCGTACCTGCAAAGCTTGTTGCGGAAGCAGGAGAATTTGCAAGCTCTGCTGAATCATGAAATGCAGCGGATTTTAGGGCAGAATTTAGTCGGTACAGCTCGCAATCCCCAGGTAATGACCTTTCAAAATCAGGTACGGATTGATTTGATTGGGAAACTGGTGACGGCAAACAACCAAATTAAAGCTTTAGAGAGTCGCCTGCAACCGATTCGAGAAGCGAGAAATTCTGTGGCACTACAAGTCAAACAATTTCCAGCAATTGCCCGAAAGTACACAGATCTTGAGCAACAATTGGAAATTGCCAGTCGTACCCTTGACCAACTGTTAACTCAGCGAGAAACGTTGCGAGTCCAGGCGGCTCAGAATCAAGTACCGTGGGAATTGATCTCTAAGCCACAGTTAACCACTGAACCAAATAGCACTAAACCAATGCCAGAACCACGGGGGACTGGCAAGAAAGTCATGACGGGTGTTGGCGGGGGATTAGTCCTGGGTTTAGTGTTAGCGATTATCCTAGAGAAACTCCGCAATATCTTCTATGTCCCAGACGATATAAAAGATGCGATCGAATTGCCTCTGTTGGGGCTCATTCCTGCTTATAAAGACCGTCGCTCCTCGCGGAATTCCCCTCCCAACCTCTACTTGTCTGTGGAAGAAGCGGAAGGCAATCAGAGTGCTTCTCTATTTCTAGAAGCGTTTGACTCTCTCTACACCAGTATCCGTTTTCTCTCTCCCACAGGGCCAGTTCACTCCTTAGCCGTTTGTTCACCCACTTCAGGAGATGGCAAGTCTATGATCGCTCTCCATTTGGCTCAAGCGGCTGCTCTCGTAGGTCAGCGAGTCCTTTTGGTCGATGCGAACCTGCATTCACCCAGTCTTCATGCTTTCTTGGATTTGCCCAACACTAAGGGGTTGTGCGATTTGCTGTACAACAAGCTGACTGCTAATGAGGCAATTGTGCGATCGCCTTTGATTGATAATTTGTTTATCTTGCCTTCTGGCCAACCGCTCCCTGGTTGTAGCAGGCGGTTGGGTTCTGCTCAGATGCAGTACCTGATCGAGGAATTTAAGGCAAAATTTGACTTGGTTATCTATGACACGCCTCACCTCAAAGACCTCAAAGATGCTAATTTTTTAGCAGCTCATACGGATGGTGTTCTGATGGTCATCGCCCTTCGGAAAACCAAGCATAGTGTTGTTAAGCAAGTCCTAGAAGAATTAAATGCTTACGGCATTTCTTGTTTGGGAATCGTTGCGAATAATTTAAAGAAAAAAAGTTTCTTTTCCGGCTTGCGGAGGTCTGACTCGAAAGCTCAAAGCAAAGCCGACAAATCCTATCAGTTACGCTTGGTTCGATAAGGAGAAGGAGTGGAAATTGGACTAACCTAATGATGCTAAAAAAGGGCTAAATTAGCCCTTTTTTAGCATCAATTGATTGACTAATTTTTTACAGGCTGGCTCCTTCAGTCACTGCAGGGAGCTTTTCGGACGATTGAGAGCTATTTCCTGGCTGAAAAACTTGATGACTTTCATTGTTTGTCTCTCTACAAACGGTCTTTTATAAACACCAATTTTTTGTTGCACGATCAGCACGAAAAAGGGAAGTCCTTCGATCAAATATCTTTTCCACAACCGCTGAGGTTCGCTTAGGAGTCTGTACATCCACTCTAAACCGACATCGCTCATCCACTTGGGCGCTCTGGGTTTATGACCGGCCTCAAAGTCAATCGCTGCACCAATCGCCAGGAAAGTATGAATGTTTTTCAACTGGTTTTTATATTTGGCAATCCATTTTTCCTGTTTGGGTGCGCCTAAGCCAATTGCTAATACGTTTGCTCCTGAGGCATTGATGATCTTGATGATTCTTTGGCATTCCTCTTCATCTGTTTCAAACCCAAAAGGTGGTGAGTAAGAACCAACTACGATTTGCCTACCAACTTTGTTGTTGATATTTTCACTGGCTCTCTTGGCTACTCCCTCAGCCGCCCCTAACAAAAAGATTTTTGTGGTTTCTTTGTGACTGTGGTAATTATAGAAAGCTGGCAATAAATCAGAGCCACAAATCTTTTCTCGAATGGGATTTCCTAAAAATTTTGACGCATACATTAAGATTTGGCTATCGCAGACTTTATAGGTGGATTGTTTATAAGCCTCATTAAAGTCTCGGTCTTTTTGTAACTTAATCAAGTGATCGACATTGGGTGTAAAGACTACGCCTCCTTCTCGTTCCAGTTTTTTGAGTAACTCTGCTTTGGATAGGTTGTCGATGGAGATGTTGAGTAAATTAACGCTAGCCATTTGATCCTCCAGAAGATATATAGATATATTTGGCTTTCGTGATGATACAGATAATTTTGATTGGGCTCTAATACACTTAAGTATATACGCGGATAAAACTTTAAGTGCTTAAGCAAATACGACTTTTCTGTAAAGATTTGATGAAGCTTGAGAATTAAACATAAAGTTAACATAAAGAGAAATTTGTCAAGTAGCTTAAGATACATTTTTTGGGGGGTTTTTGGAGCGGGAGCAACCAAAAATTTCAAAAATCCTCTAAGTGATGGTGTCACCCCTGCTTGGTGGTACTGCTCGCCTAGGTGAGACCACTTAAAATAATTTATACTTATGTAAATATTATGTAAGTTGCTGGTTAATTATGAATCCAGCGATCGCAGTAGCTTAGTTACAACCGAAGAATCGTATTTCTACGGGGTTGACTCCTGCCAGCGACTAAAAGCTCTAAAATGAATGTCTAGCGTCCACCTTCCTAAACCAATCCACATGAACCAGTACGACTCGCTACACTTAGCAATGTTCAGTGGCAAAGGCGGGGTTGGCAAGACGACCCTTTCGTGCGGGTTTGCCCGTCACTGGGCCCTCACATTTCCGAGCGAACAGATCTTATTACTCTCCACCGATCCAGCCCATTCCTTGGCAGATGTATTACAACTCAAGGTTGAAGCTGTACCCAAAGCAAGTCCAGACTTACCAAACCTAAGTATTTGCGCCCTCGACGCTCAGAAGTTGCTACAAGAATTTAAAGCGAAATACGGCAAAGCCTTAGAACTGTTAGTCGAGCGGGGGAGTTTTGTTGAAGGAGAAGACTTGACACCAGTGTGGGACTTGAGCTGGCCGGGTTTAGACGAACTCATGGGACTGCTAGAGATTCAACGCTTACTTAGAGAGAAAGTCGCCGATCGCGTGGTAGTAGACATGGCTCCCACCGGTCACACCTTAAACCTATTTAAACTCAAGGATTTTTTAGAAGTCCTCTTAAATTCCTTAGAACTGTTCCAAGAGCAACATCGAGTCATTAGCCAAAGCTTCAGTAGCCACTACGTTACAGATGAAGCCGATCGCTTTCTCACTGAGATGAAATCCGACTTAGCAGGAGGTCGGCACTTACTGGAAGATCAAAGTTTTACCGCTTTCTTTGCCGTCGCGGTTACAGAACCCATGAGCTTCCTAGAAACCCAAAGATTGCTCAATAGCCTGCAATCCCTCAACATTCACTGTGGCGGACTCTTCATTAACCGCATCCTCACTCACCCAGAACTTGACCCAGACCGCTACAGCGAACAGCAACAATTACTACAAAAATTCCTCGACTTGGCCGACTCCCGACCCGTATTTACCGTTCCTCAGCAAACCTCAGAACCCCTTGGCGGTCAAGCCTTAGATGAATTGATCGCCCAAGCCAAACTCCTGACAACGGTGGCGATCGCATCCCCCCCCTCTCTACACTGGCCAGCCAAAATTCCGCCCAGCTTCAGCGACTTTATCAGTGAAGGGCGACAACTACTTCTGATTGGTGGCAAAGGCGGAGTTGGCAAAACCACCGTAGCGGCTGCGCTCGGCTGGGGCTTAGCCAAGCGCCACCCCAACAAAAACATCCGCATCATCTCCATCGATCCAGCTCATTCTCTCGGAGACGCCTTTGACCGACCACTCAGTCACGAACCTCAGCAATTAACTGAAAATCTCAGCGCCCAAGAAGTCGATGCTCAAATCATCCTCGATCAATTTCGTCGGGACTATTTGTGGGAATTAGCCGAAATGATGAGCGGCGAAGACAATGAAGAGAGAGCCGTACACATTGCCTATAGTCCGCAAGCTTGGCAGCAACTTGTTTCTCAAGCATTACCAGGGATTGATGAAATGCTATCCTTGATCGCGGTTATCGATCTATTAGAACACCGCCAGCAAGACTTGATTATTTTAGATACTGCTCCGACCGGTCACTTGCTCCGCTTTCTAGAAATGCCCTCCGCTTTAGGAGACTGGCTCGCTTGGATCTTCAAACTCTGGATGAAATATAAAAATGTTTTAGGCAGAGTCGATTTAATGGGGCGACTGCGAACGCTGCGACAGCAAGTCGTACAAGCGCAAAAGAAGTTAAAAGACCCCAACCATACCGAATTTATTGGTGTGGTTCAGGCTCAAGCAGCTATTATTGCCGAGCACGTGCGGTTAGCAGAATCTTTACAAATCATAGGAGTGCAACAGCGTTACCTAGTGCATAACCGCTATCAGCTCGGAGAAGAACTCAGTGTCGGTTTCAAATTGGAGCAAACTACCATTCGCTTGCCTGTTTTACCGCGCTCAGCCACACCGTGCACTCGGATCGAAGCGGCGGCCGATCTCTTATTTTAAGGCGAGGTTGGCGGTTAGAGTCTAGTTGACTCGGAATAGATTCATATCTTGCATAATTTTTGATCGGCTTTTCAATGAGCAAGCTTTTCAGTCTGCCTTACCAGAAAATCATGGATGACTGGAATAGGGATTCTGGCTATTTTTGCTCTGGCTGCAAGATATTACGTTGCTCCTCTCAAGCTTAGCTTTGGGGGAGCGATCGGGAAGGTCCGCCTAAACCTAAGGGCCAGATTTCACCAGATAGTTAATTGCACAATTGGGGAGGAGTCCAATGGAAACAGAAGAATCTATTGTAGAAGATGCTTATGCTGCCCTTGAAAATTCAATTATCTACTACCACGGGCGGCCAGTGGGAACAGTTGCAGCCCGCGACCCAGCCGTTGAATCTCTCAATTATGACCAGTGTTTTATTCGTGATTTTGTATCATCAGCCTTGGTCTTTTTGATTAAAGGCCGAACAGAAATTGTTTGTAATTTTTTGGAAGCAACCTTAAAGTTACAGCCAAAACACAGGCAGCTAGACTGTTCAAAACCCGGTCGAGGTTTAATGCCGGCTAGCTTTAAAATTGAATCAGTAAACGGTCATGAACGGTTGAAAGCTGATTTTGGCGACCGCGCGATCGCCAGAGTTGCCCCCGTTGATTCCTGCCTCTGGTGGATGATTTTATTAAAGGCTTATGTGAAAGCAGCCCAAGATCCTGAACTCGCCTATCGAGACGATTTCCAAGAGGGAATTCGGCTGATTATGGAATTGTGTTTAGTGGCTCGGTTTGATATGTATCCCACGCTTTTAGTTCCTGATGGAGCGAGCATGATCGACCGCCGCATGGGTCTGTATGGGCATCCGTTAGACATCCAATCTTTATTTTATGCGGCTCTACGGGCTGGCAGTGAATTACTCTTACCAACTTCGGACAATCAAGAGTTACTTAAAGTTCTAAATCGTCGCATCAACCTGCTGAGAAAGCATATTCGAGAACACTATTGGTTAGACCCTCAGCGGTTGAATGAAATTTACCGCTATCAAGTGGAGGAGTATGGTGAGGAAGCGCTGAATCAATTCAATATTTATTCTGATTCGATTCCCTTTCATCGCTTAACTGAATGGTTGCCAGAAGATGGAGGCTATTTAGCCGGGAATTTAGGCCCCTCGCAGATCGACTGTCGCTTCTTTTCCTTAGGCAACTTAATGGCTGTTATTTCTTCCTTGACCACTGAACAACAGTCTCAAGCGATTTTGAGATTGATTGAAGTTCGCTGGCATCATCTCGTCGCAGAAATGCCCATGAAATTGTGTTTTCCAGCCTTGGAAGATATAGAGTGGAAAACCTTAACGGGATGCGACCCAAAAAACCGAGCTTGGTCTTATCATAATGGGGGCAGTTGGCCAGTTTTACTGTGGATGTTAGCCGCAGCCGCTCAGAAAACAGGGCGGGCCGAGCTCGGACAAAGAGCAATTAAAATTGCAGAAAAACGCCTGAGGAAGGATGAGTGGGCTGAATATTACGACGGAAAAAGTGGTCGCTTAATTGGTAAAGAAGCGCGACGATATCAAACCTGGACAATTACCGGGTATTTATTGGCGAAAGAGCTGCTTGCCGATCCCTACCATTTAAAATTAGTAAGTTTCGATGAATTTTCAGAAGAGGCTACTTATAGCCTGGTAGGAGTTAGAGACTAATTCTTCATCATTCAAACCACAGAATAGGGGCTTGGTTTGGTGGATAAGGGTTAGCTCAAAAGTAAAGCCTAAACTTCAGCCAAAAACTCGCCCCTTTTTTGAGGGGATGATTAAGTTTCTCCTAAATAAGCCTTACGCACTGTTTCATTAGACTGTAATTCACTGGCTGTACCTTCAACCACCACCTGACCGGTTTGAATGACATAGCCACGATGGGCGACGCTTAAAGCCATGCGAGCATTTTGTTCGACTAATAAGATCGTTGTTCCTTGGGCATTAATGTCGCGGACGATCGTAAAAATTTGACTGACAAGCATGGGAGCTAAACCCATACTGGGTTCATCTAATAAGAGTAAGCGGGGACGAGACATTAATGCCCGCGCGATCGCTAGCATTTGCTGCTCACCGCCACTAAGAGTACCGCCTTTTTGACTAATTCGTTCTCGCAAGCGGGGAAATAAGTGGAGGACTCGTTCTAGATCGGACTTAATCCCCAATTTATCGGTACGGAGATAAGCACCCATCTCTAAATTTTCTTGCACAGTCATCCGGGGAAAAATCAGTCGTCCCTCTGGACTTTGAGAAACTCCCAAGCGGACGATCGCTTCGGTTGAGAGGGAGTTTAATGGCTTTCCTTCAAATAAAATCGTGCCTTGGCGGGGACGCAACAACCCTTGAATCGTGCGGAGGGTGGTTGTTTTTCCCGCACCATTACTCCCAATTAAGGTTACAACTTGTCCTTCCTCAACCTTTAAGGAAACTCCTTTAAGTGCTTGAATATTGCCGTAGTAAGTGTGAATTTCTTGAACTTGGAGCATTGTCATGAGTTCTTGTAAAAATTGATTGATGAGGTTGGTTGCTTTGAAGGCAGTGTAACCTAAAAATTGAGCCCCCTTGAGAAATGGAGTTTAGTTTTTTTTAGCCAATCTGGATGGATGACTTTCAGTTGTTTGGGTTCAAACCTTTTATAGTTCATAAAAGGTTTGAACGCTGCTATAAAAAAGTTATTTTTACACCTTTTGGATCGGACCACAAGCACTTCTGGGTCCGCCAGAGCCTCCTTGTACTCCCGTGGTACCTCGATCCTCATTTCCGTGAATGATAATCGCACTGCCATTGTCATCAAACAGAGTCAAAGGACCGGGTGAAAGCGAGATGCGACTGGTGATATGTTCGAGAGTCGCAACTCCCTGGGCATTCGCAACTAAATTTGGCAAATCACCCATGTGAAAGGGATGATTAGAATCAGGATTAGATTGACCAAAGGGACCTGGATCGAAGTGTCCCCCAGCCGCTGTAAAGTCAGGTTGGCAAGTCCCCACTTCGTGAATGTGAATCCCGTGACGACTATTCGGTTCCAAACCTGATACACGAGCTTTGACTTTGACTCCGGGGAGAAAGCCACTATTGATTTGTTGAAAGGTGACTTCACCAGAGATGCGAGAACCAGCAGTGCTTTTCAGGGTGGCACGAGCTTGTAAGGCCGGCGAATTTGTTTGGCTATAAGCTGGTTGTTTAGGACTAGCAATTAAAGTAATTGCTAATACACAAACTAGGATCAATTGGGCGAGTTTTTTCATGAGTAATTCTCCTTTGTTTGAGAGATTGCTAAGAATCAGGAGGATGGTTCGCCTGAATTTTGGGAAACCGCTAGCCAACCAGCTCGCACCTGTTTTGAGGCGAAAGGCTGAGGATTATTTCTCAGTCTTTACTCTTGGCTGTCATCTTCCTTACCGAGATAAGCTTCAATGACGCGGGGATCGGCACGAACTTCCGCTGGGGTTCCCTCTGCAATTTTAACGCCGTACTCCATAACGCTGACGCGATCGCTAATGCCCATCACAACTTTCATATCATGTTCAATCAGCAGGATGGTTAACTCTAATTCATCGCGGATTTGGTAAATAAAGCGAGTTAAATCGGCTGTTTCGTTGGGGTTCATCCCCGCTGTGGGTTCGTCTAACAGCAGGATTTTTGGTTCAGAGGCTAAAGCTCTGGCAATTTCCAACCGACGCTGATCTCCATAGGAGAGGTTTTTTGCTAGTTCCTTGGCTTTGGCAGCGCCTAACCCCACAAATTCTAGGAGGCTTAAGGCTTTTTGTTGAGCTTGTCGTTCTTCTCGCTCGATCGCAGGGGGTCGAAAAATTGCCCCTAACAAACCAGCTTGAAGACGGCAGTGCCTGCCTACTAGCACGTTGTCCAGTACGCTCATGTTATTGAACAGGCGAATATTTTGAAAGGTGCGAGCAATTCCTAAACTGGTGAGTTTGTCTGGTTTCGCTCCAGTAATTTCTTGGCTTTCCAGTCGCAATTGGCCAGTCGTCGGGATATAAATGCCAGTTAGCATATTAAAAAATGTCGTTTTCCCGGCTCCGTTGGGGCCGATCAAACTGGCAATCATGCCTTTTTCGAGGGTGAAATCAACTTGATTAACCGCAGTCAGACCCCCGAACCGCATGGTCAGTTTGCGGGCTTCCAGTAGTGGCATTATTGACTCCTTGCGTCTGCTAAAGACTCGTTACTCGCCTGAGCATCTGAGTGCATTTCAGCTTGATGAATTTTATCAGGAACCAAGCCTTCTGGGCGCACAATCATCATCACTACGAGGGTTAAGCCGAACAGAAACAGGCGCATCTGGATCGGGTCTAAACTGGTGGCTAAAAAGTCTCGCAACTGGGGACTGGCAATGCTGGGCAGTATAGAAGTGTTGAGCAATCCCTTGAGAATCTGTGCTAGTTGGGGCAGGTAGAGGCGGTCGGCTGCCATGATAATAATGCTGCCGACGATCACTCCGGTCATATTACCCAAGCCACCTAAAATGACCATACACAAAATGATGACGGAAACGGAGAAATCAAAGACGCTAGGGAAGATGGCGCTAATATAGGCGGCGTAAAAAGCGCCGGCAAACCCAGAAAAAGTAGCACCCATTGCAAAGGCTAACAATTTGGTTTGAACGAGGTTGATTCCCATAGCACTGGCTGCGAGTTCATCTTCGCGCATTGCTTCCCAAGCGCGGCCTAACCGAGAATTTCGCAACCGGGAAATCATAAAGTAAGCGAAAACGACGAGGAACAAAATTAAGTAGTACCAAGGGTAATAGTTGCCACTACTAAAGACACCGACGATGGGGAGTTCTGGGCGACCAATGGGGTTAATGCCTTGTTCGCCATTGGTTAGGTTGAAGGGGCGGTCGCATCCTAATAAACAAATCGCCATCTCTGGATGTCCAGACAGTAATGCCAGGGTTTTAGAGATGGGTTCTTCGATTTTAATGCTGGTTAAATTTCTAAAGACAACGGGGATAATTTCCCCAAAACCCAGAGTCACAATTGCGAGATAGTCACCCCTGAGTCGCAAGGTTGGAGCACCGAGGATCACGCCTGCGATCGCAGCGACAAAAGCTGCAATGGGAAGGACCAGCCAGAAGTCCCAAGCAATATTTAATTGCGGAGAAGAGAGTAAGCCGGTGGTATAAGCGCCGATCGCAAAAAATGCAGCATAGCCTAAGTCTAGTAATCCCGCAAAGCCGACGGGGATATTCAGACCGAGGGCTAACATGATAAAGATTTGAATTTGGACAACAGTGGCGATCCAGCTTGTTTGAGCGACTTGATCGACAAAGGGAAACAGAATCAAGGTGAACGCTAAAGCCACCAAAGTTGCTTGTCGTTGGCGTTCCCCTGGTAAACCCTGCAACGCAGCCATTAAGCCACCTGCCAGAGTGGCGATCGCGAAACTACCAATGCCGTACAGCAGCGTTTGTGGAAATCCAATTGCAGGTTGCCCATACAGTGGCCTCAGCAGAGTGCCTTCCAAGATGCTGGCAACTAACAGCCAAATGCCTAATCCGCCTCCAGCTTGAACCCCCAGCCTTGCAGCCATCTGGGGGCTATAAATTTTCAAGCCTCGGCACGCCATGAAGCCTGCCACCGTCCCCAGTAGCCAACCCATAACTGCCCCACTCCAACCGCCAAACAGTAGCACGGTTAAGGCAGCGATCGCGCCTAAAATGCCACTTGATTTTATGACTTTGATTAACTGCATGGTTAGTCGTTATTAGTTAGTAATTAGTCGCTAACGCATCACCCACATTAAACCTTCTCCTGCACATTCTCTCCCAACAAACCACCGGGTCGAAATGCTAAAATCACCACTAAAACTGCGAAAACCCAAGCATTTGTCCAGCGACTTGACAGGTACTGATCGCTTAAAGCTGACAGCAGCCCAATCAAAACTCCTCCCAACATTGCACCAACAATATTGCCAATTCCGCCCAAAACCGCCGCCGTAAAAGCCCGCAAGCCTGCGGTAAATCCCATCGTGAACACAATGGTATTATTGTACAGACCTACTAACAAGCCCGCCGCTCCTGCTAATGCGCCCCCAATTAAAAACGTCAGAGCAATAATCTGATCGACATTAATCCCCATAATCTTAGCAGCATCACGGCTTTGTGCCGTTGCTCGCATTGCCTTTCCTAAGCGAGTGTACTGTACAAATAGATGTAGCGATACCATTAATCCCACCGCCACTAACAACACAATTAAATCTTTCGTGGTAAAGACGATGGAGGTATGAATTCCTAAAAATTTGAGAATATCAATGCGGGGCAAGAGATCGGGGAAACTTTTAGGAGCCGCAGAATTAGAACCCATCACTGGAATAAAAGATTTTAACCCTCCCCAAAATAGTCCTAAATTCTGAAAAATAAATGAGACCCCAATTGCAGAAATGAGGGGCGCTAAGCGAGGTGCATTCCGTAAAGGCCGATAGGCATATCGTTCAGTCACGATGTTTAAACCTGCACAAAACCCTGTACAAATGATTAAAGCAACTAACATAACTGGAGCTGCAACAGCCAACGATGCACCGTCTTGAATTCCAAACGCACCAATAACAGTGAGAGCAGCAAATCCTCCTAACATATACAAATCTCCATGAGCAAAATTGATTAACTCAATAATGCCGTAGACCATTGTATAACCCAAAGCAATAATGGCAATTAAAGCACCGTTGACCAGACCAACCAGTAATTGTTGAATCAGAACTTCAGGACTGCGAGCCATCTCGCCAATAATCCGGGGTAAGTCAAAGCCGGCAATGGGCCCTAACAGCAGAATGATGTAGGCAACCCCCACATATAAAAGGATCGTTTGCCACTTTTTCATGGTGTTTGGTAATTTGTAATGGGTAATGGGTGATTGATGAATGGTTAATCGCTAGTAGTTAGTCGCAGCAAATCAAGGACGAGCGGATTGAGAAGAATCAGGAGATACACATGATTTTCCTGAAAAAGAATCCGTTGATTCCTATCGTTGCGCGGGATGAGAACCCTAACTACTAGCGACTAATTCTCCTCATTCCCTATTATTCAGTCTTGAGTTCTGTTTCAAACTCCCACTTGCCATTTTTCACAACATTTCCTGACATAGTAGTTAAGCTAGTATCGCCGTTGACATCAAAACTCCAATTGCCAAGAATGCCGTTAAAGTCTTTGGTTGCCAAGACCGCATCGCGGATGGCAGCGCGGTCATTTTTGCAAACTTTATTAATCGCGTTGTAAACGACTTTAGCCGATTCGTAGGCGTAAGCTGCGTAGGCTTCCGGTTCCGCGTTAAATTTGGTTTTGTAGCTGTTGTACCATTGTGCGCCTGCACCCTTGAGTTCTTTCGGAGGTAAGCCGCCGAAGGTTGCATAGACTCCTTCTGCATCTTTACCACCCGCATCAATTAAAGCTTGTTCTCTAATGCCGTCTGGTCCCATAAACTTAACTTGGTCAGGAGCCATGCCGACATTTCTCATGTCTTTGATTAACTGACCGGCGTTGCTTTGGGTGGTGCCACCGAAATAAATCATATCTGGGTTTAAAGCTTTAATCTTGGTCATTAAAGCTTTGTAGTCAGCCGCTTTTTTGTCAATTCCCTCATGTCCTAGGACTTCCATCCCCATTTTTTTGGCAGTTGCCTCGAAAATATCGGCAATGCCTTTGCCATAAAGTTCTTGGTCATCCAGGATATAAACTTTCTGAACTCCTAGGTCTTTTGCCCATTTGGCGGCTACCGATCCTTGAATATCGTCAGCGGGTACAACGCGGGTGAAGTTGCGCTTGCCATTGGGATAGTACACGTTGGGTTCCTTTGCTTCCCCCTTCCCTGGTTTGCTCAAACCGGGATAGGTGTTGGCAGGGCTCACCATGACAATGTTTGCTTGGTTGAGGATGGGAATTGAGAGTTTGGCTGCACCGGAGTTATAGTGACCAATGACTGCAACCACCGATCCATCTGCAACAGCTTTATTGGCGTTGGAGGTGACTTGTGCAGGGTCCCACTGACCGGCGGCGGCGGTGGCATCGTCGTAGACTTCGTATTGGATCTTAATTTTGCCGTCGCAGGCGGTTGATTTGTTTTCATCAAGGACTTGCTTGATGCTGTTGACCATTGTTTGACTCTGACCGAGGGCACTACCAGTCATGGGCAACATGGAAATAATCTTGACTGTGTTGGGATCGCTGGGGCTGCTGATCGCAACGGGGCTGGTGGCAGAACTGGAGGCAGGGCTAGCACTGGGACTTGAGGCGGAAGGGCTTTGTGGGCTTTGGCAACTGGCACAGAGTGATGCGACCCCAACTGCCCAGATTAATTTTTGCCATCCCTGGTTGCGCGGACCGATCGCGGAGTGGGAATGACCCCGGAAATTCTGAGGCGTCTTTGAGGCAGCGATCGCTGGTTGGTTGCCTGACTTTTCTGCAAAGTTCATGGTTTTTTTCCTTTGTTGCTTGAGGATTGGCATCTTGTCTAGAAAGACGACTTATGCTACAACCTGGGGGTTAATTCGCCTAATGGTGACATATTATCGTAAACTTAAGATTAATTTTCTAGGTAGGTCTTGTCAATTATTGCCAAATCTGTTAAACTAATCTCTTAATTCCACGGTTCCTTTTTTATTAAATATAGTTAAGCTTACAGTTTCTACCAGTTTCTATTCCCCTTGCTATTGGTAGGCAGGATATCGACTCGAAAGCAACAGTAATATCAAATCCGGTAGCACCGCAATTGTCAAGGAAAGGAAAGCTCAGAGCTGTACTGAGGCCCGTAATTGAGTGTCTCCTTCGTCCTTTTCCCTTCTTGCCTTCCCTCCGGAAAGTGTCAACTCTGAGAGCAAAAAATGACGCGGTTGCGATCGCTCCGCGCCCATTTGTAAGATGACAGATAATTTCAGGGTCAGTTAGAGGTTGAGGAGAGCGAGGACTCTGTCTTTTTCTTCTGTTCAGCGCTGAAGTCCTCGTAGTAAGACCGCTCTGTATTCACTTCCCACAAATCATGCTTTTCCCCAAATAGGTTTCTCACCGCTAGCATCGCTGTCAGCATGGAATGGTCTTGGTTATTATAGCGGTGCATACCGTTGCGACCGACCGTTTGCAAATTTTCCACCGTCTCTAGAAACCCTTGGAGCGTCTGTAGGTGTCGGCGGTACTCACTGTCATAAACTGGGTAGGCTTTGTGTTGGCGAATGATCGAGCCGTCTTCGACATCACTCGCCTTTGCCAAACCGAGAGTATCGAGTTCGCGACTGGCTAACTCAATGAGCTGAGCATCTGTCATTTCCCAGAGCGGATCGCCTTCATTACAGAAATATTCCATTCCCAAGCAAGTTTTACTGGGATCGGGAACCAGTGCCGCGCTCCAATTCTTAAAGTTTTGAATGCGGCCGACTTTAACTTCTGGGGTATGGATATAGATCCAGTTGTCAGGAAACAAGTTGGGGGAGTTAACGATTAAGGTGACGATCAGGAAATCTCGATATTTGAGCGATCGCGCCGCCTCTAGCACTTCCGCCGGTGGCAAAGGCTCCATCTGGTTGATTAACGCAGACACAGGCATCGTGGAAATAAAGCGATCGCCTGTAAATTCCACCAGATTACCCTCGTGCTTGGCCGTGATGCTCTTGATGCGGTTGCCTTGACGCTGAATGCTGACAACTCCCGTATTGAGATGTACTTCCCCGCCTTGACTTTCCACCAGCTCAGCAAACCGTTGCCACATCATCCCCGGTCCCAAAACTGGATAGTCAAATTCCTTGATCAAGGTTTTCGTATTGTTGCTACCAAACAAAGCATTCAGCACTGCGGTTGTCAAGGATAATCCCTTGATCCGTTGCGCCGCCCAATCTGCTTGAATTTGGTTGCAGGGAATGCCCCAAACTTTTTCTGTATAAGTCTTAAAGAAAGTTTTGTAGAGTCGCTCACCAAAGCGGTTACTCACCCACTGCTCGAAGGTTTGTTCTTCGGCGATCGGGAACAGTTTTGCTTTGAGGTAGCTTAATAAAATTAATCCACTCTCAACAATCCCTAAGTTTAACAGCGTGTTAAAAACATCTAAGGGATAGTTGAAGAATCGTCCTCTATAGTAAATTCGCGAGAGGCGAGGCACTTTGATAAATTCAGCTCCCAGTACCTCTTGCCAAAGCTGAGTTACAGCTTCAACTTTGGTATAGAAGCGGTGACCCCCAATATCGAAACGATAACCTTTATAGGTTTCAGTACGGGCGATTCCACCGACTTTGTCATCTTGTTCTAAGACGAGCGGTTTCACGCCTTGTTTGACCAGTTGGTAGGCTGCGGTCAAACCTGCCGGGCCCGCACCAATAATAATGACGGGATAGTGTTGCAAAGAATGTTCCTCCAGCGTAAAGCTTTCGTATCAGGCTACTGCCCTAGAGCGCCAGGAAAATAAAATTGAACTTAATTGAGAGAGATGCGACTTCCAATCTCAGATTTTAACATCGTTGAATGTCGCTGTGTTATGGATGATGCTTGCTTATAGGGCTGACGCTGGAGAGTTGATTTTGGCAAAAAAACGGCGATCGGACAGATGACGAGCAGTGCCAATTGCAAATGCTAACGCGCTGTAGAGGTAGTACAGCCAGTGCCAAGGAATGACTCTGAGCGCAAAAACAATACCTTTTTTCTGTTGAAAGAAGCGGTAGAGGGGCGCATTGAGTCCGATTAGTAACAGAGCCATTAAACTACCCAGAATTAGCCAACCCAGCCACCACCAAGCTGCTAGCAAGGCGAATAGCACTCCGTAAGCTAAGATAGCGCTGATGCGGCTTTTGATATCAAGGTTTAGGTCATTGGTTAAGCGACGGCGGCGATCGCGCAAAATTAACTCAGTCCAAGGCAGGGCCCGGTAGAAAAAGTCTGCTTTTAGCATCGAGATGGCTTCCCACCGTTTCAGGTGTTTCACCTGCAAGTTCTTACACAGCCGAATCTTGTAACCCGCTTCCTTGAGGCGATAGCCCAGCTCAATATCTTCGATGGAAGGATAGCGATAATTCTCGTCAAAACCACCGATCGCTAGGAAAATTTCCCGCCGGATCGCTCCACAAGCACCCCAGAATGTCGATGCTTCTTCGCGACCGGTTTGGTGAACATAGTGGTGGAGCAAATTCCGGTATTGGGAGAGAAAGTTCGGTGCTCCTGGGGTGTCATCGTAGGAACCGATCAAAGCGGCCAGGTGTGGAGCTCGCTGGAAAATATTGGCCACATAGGCGATCGCTTCCGGGCAAACTGCAACATCCGCATCCACAAAGAAGAGGATATTGCCCTGAGCTGCACGCGCTCCCAGGTTTCTCGCTCGTGCCGGTCCCCCTGATTCGGGAATCCTAATCACTTTTGCGCCGAACTTTGTTGCCAGACGCCAAGAACCGTCACTATCTCCGTCGGCCACTACGATGATTTCACTCGGTTTAGGGACAGCTTCGGTTAGTTTGGACAGACAGGTATGAAAGGAGGGGCCACCATTGTGTACTGGGATAATTACGGAAATTGTCAATTCAGGGTTAGAAAACATTAGAAAAAATACCTGATATTTCTTTAAATCCAGCCACTAGAGTTTTATCAGTCTGCCTTGAACAGGGATCAAGCCAGCTCTAAGCAAAGGTTCTTATGGTCCCATCTATGCAGCAAGTTCATTAAATTTACTGACCTCGTGCTTAGACTTGTACGAGGGTTTCTACTAGGATTTTAATCCATAAATCTTACCGAGGCGAGCTGTTAAACGGAACTTTACAAAGTCTTTAATTAGGTTAAGTCGTTTGTTAAGTTTCTAAAAATGTCCTTGGACTCTAACTATTTTTGAGCTAAATACGGGAACTATTGCTGACAACGATCGTCCTTTTGCCATCAAAGTCTACTATGATTGAGACTGGTAAAAGGATGAGCTCTATTTGCTTTAACTTTTATGGATAGGGAGTCAGGAGAGCAGGAGGGAGTGACGCTGGCTAAGAAACGGATGGGACTGCCATTGTAAAAAGTTAGTTAAATCTAGAAGGCAAAAAAACAAGAGAATAACTCAGAAAAAACGATTACTAAAAGTTGCTTAAAATTTTATTTTTTAATTTAATTGATTTCTTTTTAAATTGAATGCACTCAATAATATAAAATTTGATTTTTATCGAAATTATAGTTAAATATTCTGATATTTATCAATGAAATATCTTGATGGTTTTTGTGATAAGTGTTATTATTTAAAATCTAGAAATTAAACATTATTGCTTAAAATGTAATAAATTAC